>NZ_JBFTLA010000009.1:0-325040 GCF_056396205.1 Paenibacillus sp. 05T425 | reverse complement strand
TAAAGAACGATATTGATGATTACATCCACTTTTACAATTACGAACGATTGCAGAAAAAACTAAACGGCCTCAGTCCCCTTGAATTTAGGGCTAAGGCCGCTTCATAGATCTTTATTTTTTGTACTGTCTACTTGACGGGGTGCAGTTCAGGGACGGTTGGCCTTKTTTGTTGTTCAAGATAATCTTCATAGGCGCGGCATCGGCGCAATATAGTTAAACTAGAGACTTTCCAATGGGAATCCATCGTCGCCAGAAGGCTTGTCCATATCGATAGCAGGGGGTAGTGAGATGATACTGTGGATCATCGTTCTATTGCTGATGGCTTGCGCTGCCGGGTTTGTTTTGTTCCATAAAAATACGGTTCCTATCCCTAAGCAGCATGCTAGTGCTGAAGATCTGGCGGCCACTTCGGGCAAGCTGTCCATTATTATTCCCGCGAGGAATGAGGAAAAAAACTTACCGCATCTTCTAGGATCACTTATGGCCCAGACATATAAGCCGTTCGAAATTATCGTCATCGATGATTGCTCCGAGGATCGGACGCGAGCGATCGCGGAGAGTTATGGGGTAACGGTTATTGCCGGCTCGCCGCCCCCGCCCGGATGGACAGGCAAGAACTGGGCCGTGTGGAACGGCTACATGCAGGCGACGGGCGATTTGCTTGCTTTCCTTGATGCCGATGTCCGTCTCGCTCCGCATGCGCTGCAATCACTGATTGCCGCAAGAGAGGAAACGAGAGGAGCAATCTCTGTTGTGCCCTATCACGAGGCGGAGAGAYTTTACGAGCGATTGGCGCTCATTCCGAATCTGCTTGGCTTATATGCCTTCACCTCGCCGATGGAGCGGGCGAACAAGCTCAAAGGGCTGTACGGATCTTGTATCCTGACGACACGGACAGACTATGAGCGGGCCAAAGGGCATGAGGGCATTAAGGCTGAACTGCTGGACGATCTCAATCTAGGCGCCAAGTTCATTGAAGCCGGCGTTCCGGTAACGAACTATATCGGTTACGGCATTGTTTCTTTTCGTATGTACCCGGGCGGTATTCGCAGCGAGATTGAAGGCTTCAGCAAAGGAGCGGTAATGAGCACGAGTAAGCTTAGCGGCTTCACGACGCTGCTCGTCGCGATATGGCTCATTGGACTGATCGCCGCAGAGGCTGCGCCTTTCGCGATCGGTACGGCATGGGCGTGGCCGCTATTCATCGGCTACTTGCTCTACACGGCGCAAATCTACTATTTCATCCATTACACGGGCCGATTCGGCTGGTGGCTGCCTGCCATTCATATGCTGAGCACCGTATTTTTCCTCTATATTATGCTTTATTCGTTGTATCAGGTCGTGTTYTTCGGACGGGTAGCGTGGAAGGGGCGGCGCATTGAGGTAGGAGGTCGGAAGTAGTGGCGGTGACGATCACCTTGTGGACGCTGCTGTCGTTTCTTTCCGGCTCTCTTATGTTCTCCTACTGGCTTGGTCTTATAGCGAAGCACAACTTGCGATCGCACGGTGACGGCAATCCTGGTGCGCTTAATTTATGGCGAACGGCCGGCTACGGGTATGGGCTGACCGGCATCGCGCTAGATTTTGCCAAAGGGTATGTCCCCCTCTTGTGGATTGTCCACACGGATGCTATATCCGGCTACCCACTCATCCTTCCATCTGCGGCGGCGCTGCTCGGCCATGTATTCTCTCCCTTCTTGAGAGGCAAAGGGGGCAAGGCCATTGCGACAACGTTCGGCGTATGGAGCGCGCTAACAGCGTTCAAGGCAGCTCTTGCTTATGCCGTTATTCTGGCGATATTGCTGGCAGTGACGAGGCTGCTGTTAAAAGACAAACGGATAACGCCCCGGATCGACGCTCTTCAGGTCGTCCTGGGTATGCTGCTGCTTACCGTATATATAGCTGTTAGCGGCAGCTATTCCCGTGCGATCCTGCTATTCGGGATCATTAATTTGCTCCTGCTTATGTTCACCCATAGACTGGAATTGCGACAGCTTCTAGCATCGAATCAAACAGACCAGCATCATTGAAGCAGAAATTCAATCCAGCAAAGTAAACACCTGTTTGCTTTCTGTTATTGTCCTATGTTAGAATGGCTTTACTTTAATTGGGAACGGAGGGTTACGTGTGATAGACTTTATCCGAGTTAGAAGTTCGCGCGGCTAATTGAATAGCGCCAATACTCTGCCTGTGTGCAGAGAACTCGGGATAGGTCTGCCTCATTAAAGGTAACCCATAGCAATTATGATTGGCTGGAGAGTAATGGAATGATCGGATAACTCTCTGCCGCCTTTAACCAAATGATGCTTTCGTAAAGCGCATGGAAGGTACTCGCGTGTAGTGACGGGTCTCTTTTCTAGCGCTGACCGGAATGACCTCGCTGACTTGTGCGATGGCAAGCAAGCTTCGGCTTGCTCCATTCCAGGCAGTATCTACTCCGTGCTTCTCTATTTCGTCAAGCGAACACACAGGCCGCAGCGTCCGTGTGTTTTTTTGTTGCCACATTGATCAAATCAAGGATATTTGAAGGAGGAACTACTATATGGAACAACCGAACAACAAAGCCGTTATCGTCGGCGTTAACTTACAGGATCGGCCTGATTTTCTTTACTCCATGGAGGAGCTTCGCAATCTTGCGGAGGCGTGCAACATTGAGGTGGCGGGGGAGCTGACCCAGAATCTAGCCAAGATCAATAGCTCGCATTATATTGGCAGCGGCAAAATCGATGAGTTGTCCGCGCTCGTCGCGGGCGTCGATGCATCTACCGTCATCTTTAACGACGAGCTGTCCCCGTCGCAAATTCGTAATCTGGAGAGCTCGTTGGAGAAAAAGGTCATCGACCGTACGATCCTTATCCTCGACATCTTCGCGGAACGGGCTAAGACGCGCGAGGCGCAGTTGCAGGTTGAGGTGGCGCAGCTGCAATATATGCTGCCTAGGCTCGTAGGTTTGCGCGAATCGCTTGGACGCCAAGGCGGAGGCGGCGGCTCCGGCATGAAAAATAAAGGAACGGGCGAGACGAAGCTGGAGCTTGATCGCCGCCGTATCGAGGACAGAATCCACGCGCTTCAGTCCGAGCTTGAGAAGCTGGTCGCGCAGCGCCAGGTGCAGCGCAAGCAGCGGCAGAAGACGGGCATTCCCGTTGTCTGTCTCGTCGGTTATACGAATGCGGGCAAGTCGAGCCTGATGAATGCGCTGCTGGATGCTTTCATGCCGGAATCGAATAAGCAGGTATTCGCCAAAGACATGCTGTTCGCCACGCTGGAGACCTCGGTTCGCAACATCGAGCTGCCGGACAATAAGTCGTTTCTGCTTACCGATACGGTCGGCTTCGTCAGCCAGCTGCCGCATTATTTGGTGAAAGCGTTCCGTTCAACGCTCGAGGAAGTAGCTGAAGCGGATCTTCTCATTCAGGTCGTCGATTACTCGAATGAGGAGTACGAGCGGCTTATCGATGTGACTAACTCGACATTGAAGGAGCTTGGCGCCGACCATATTCCGATGATCTTCGCCTACAACAAAACGGATATGACGAGCGAGCCGTATCCGCAAGTGAATGGCGATAAGGTGTATATGTCGGTCAAGGAAGGCGCGGGACTGGATGAGTTAGTGACGCTCACGAAGAAGCGGATCTTCCAGGACTACGTGAAGTGCGAGGTCATTATCCCGTTCGCGGAAGGGCGTGTCGTGGCTTATTTCAATACGAATGCGAACATTCAAGAAACGAGCTATGAACCGAACGGTACGCGTCTCGTTATGGAATGCAGACAAGCGGATTACGACAAATTCAAGGATGTTTTCGTAGAGCCGCTGGAAGTCGAAGTCGAATAGAGCCGGGCAGCCGGAATTAACGAAGCTTAAGTTAAAGAGAGTGCCTCCGGGCGCTCTCTTTGTCGTTGAGCCTTTTTAGCGCGTGAAAATGGTCAATTAGGTTGAACTTTATTAGGGGCGTGCTACAGTGGTAACATAGAGGAAATATGAGGAACGAGCCCGAATGAGGAGGGTGCCCGGTTGAAAATCAAGCTCGGTTACGTAGGCGTTGAAGATACGATGGGATTTGTCACCGATATTATAAGGCAAAGCGCCGAATTCGAATGTTACTCCTTCACGCATGAGCGGTTCGAGGACATTGGGCCGATCGTGTCGGCTCATGCGCATAAAGTCGATATGTGGCTGTTCTCGGGACCGCTTCCTTATCAAGCGGCTAAGGAGCAGGCGTCTCATATCCAGCAGCCGATGTTCTATATCTCCTATAGCGGAACGGGGTTGTACCGTACGTTATGCCAGCTGTTCTATCGGCAGCGGATCGACATATCAAGGCTTAGCTTCGATATGTACAGCGCAGAGGAACTGGCTAAGGTCGCGGAAGAGCTGGAACTCGGCGGCAGCGTGCTGAACGGAAAGCCGTTCGAGGGCTCGTACCAAGCGCTGATCGACTTCCACCTGGATATGTGGCGGCAAGGGCGAATCGATTACGCGGTTACCTGCGTTTGGTACGTGCAGGACAAGCTGAAGGCGCTCGGCGTGCCGGTGCTGCGGGTAATTCCGACGGAATCGTCCGTACAGGCGGCGCTGACGGAAGCGTGGCGGACATGGGAAACGTTGCGCTACAAGGATACCCAGATTGCTGTTCAGTTCATTGAGACCGATCCGTATTCGGGCATTACGAAGGATTCGTACGTGTCGGATGAGCTGTTCCGTATGGAGCTCGCGGTAAGCGAGGCGCTGCTCGATTATTCCAGGCGGGTGCAAGGCTCGCTGAAGACGGTATCGCCAGGGAGATATGCAATCTTCACGACGCGCGGCATATTGAAAAATATAACGGAGCATTTCACGCAAATGCCGGACTGTCCCGAGCTTAGCGGCTTGGGCGCAGAGCTGACGTGCGGCATTGGCATTGGCCGCACGGCTTACGAGGCCGAGATGATGGCAGGCAACGCGCTCATGCAGACGAGGCAATACGGTAAAGGAGTTTGGATGGTCGTCTTCAACGACAAGACGGTGTCCGGTCCTTTGGGACGCGCTGAGCGTATTTCTTACTCCTATTCGGCGGAAGGTCTGCAAGAGGTTAGCGATGATACGGGATTAAGCTCGTTAACGTTAGGCAAGATCGAAGCGATCCTGCGTAAATTGCAAACAGACGTCATCCATTCTAACGAGCTGGCTCAGCAAATGGGCATTATGCCGCGAAGCGCGCGGCGTATACTCATCCAACTCGAATCGAGCGGATATGCTTCCGTCATCGGCGAGGAAACGACCAGTACCCGCGGCAGGCCGCTGAAAATGTACAAAGTGGCACTGCGTCGGGACAGCCAATAGGCTAATACAAAAAAGCTATCAAGTTAACAAGGTTTCAATCTTACACAGTGAAGCACACCGAATCAGGCGTTTTAGCGCTGTAGGTGTGTTTTTTTGTGTAAAAAGGAGGCAAGGGGCAAAAAGTTTGTCAGGTTAGTTGACATGAGGGTGTTTTTTTATTAATATACGGTCATAGCCTTTAATCAGCCGTAAATATAAATGAAGCCGTAAGCAACTTCTCGGATCACGAACGGCGCTTACGAGGAGGGATACAATGAATATTATCGCATTCAAGCATTTTGACTTCGATGACGAGTACGCTTTGAAAGCTTGGGCGGCGCAGCGAGGCCATACGCTGCGTATGCTGACACCCTCCCATTTAACCGAGTACGAGTATCCCTCTTCTGCATCATTCGATATGCTCGTCATATTAGGAGGGCCGATGAGTGTTTATGAGGATGAACAGTATCCGTGGCTGGCCATGGAGAAACGGTTCGTTCGCGAAACGATAGATGCCGGGAAGGCCGTGCTTGGCATTTGCCTCGGCGCGCAAATGCTGTCCGAGGTTCTCGGCGGCAAGGTTAGCCGGAACGCGCAGAAGGAAATCGGCTGGCATGCGGTTTCCCGTACGGAGGAACAGCATCCAAGCTTTAGTCACATGCCGCAGACGTTCACCAGTTTCCAGTGGCATGGCGATACATTTACGCTTCCGGCTGGAGCAAGGCGGCTGGCATATTCGGAAGCTTGCGGAGAGCAGGCGTTTGCTTACGGCGATCTCGCCTTAGCGCTGCAGTTCCATCTGGAGACAACACCGGCATGTATCGCAACGATGCTTGATGTGTGGCACAGTGAGCTGATTGATGCGCCTTATATTCAGACGGCTGAAGCGATCTTGGAACAGTCGGGAAGAAGCGAGGTTTCGCATGCGATGTTGGCCGGCATTTTGGACGGCATGGCAGACATATATGAGAGCAAACGACAACTACGAATCTAGGCAGAGGGGATTGAAGCTTTATGGAACTTGGCATAAACGGAATTTGGACGATGCTTGGCGCTATATTGGTGCTGTTCATGCAATGCGGATTCATTTTGCTGGAGGCAGGCTCGACCCGGATGAAAAATGCGGGACATATCGCCGGCAAAACGGTATTTACGGTAGGTATCGTGTCGATTGTATTTTGGGCGGTAGGTTATGCTTTTATTTTCGGCTCGGAAGGAAACTCATTGCTTGGCTGGGGCGATTACTTCGGTTTCAATGTAATGGACGTGCCGGAGGGAGCAACGGTTGCTCCAATGATCATGTTCCTCTTCCAAATGGCGTTCGCGGCGATCTCGATGTCCGTCGCTTGGGGCGGGTTCGCTGAGCGGGCGAAACTATCCGTTTACTTAATATTCGCGGTGTTATTCTCGGCTCTTGTCTATCCCGTCGTTGCGCATTGGATTTGGGGCGGCGGCTGGCTTGCCGAGCATGGCAAACAGGACTTTGCCGGTTCGACGGTCGTTCACTTAACGGGCGCAATGGCGGCGCTGGCAGCTACGCTGCTGCTTAAGCCGCGTATCGGCAAGTTCAGCAAAAACGGCAAAGCGAACGACATGCCGGGACATAACCAAGTATTCACGACGCTTGGCGTTATGATTCTATGGATCGGCTGGTTCGGCTTCAACGCCGGCAGCTCGATCACGGCTGGCGACGGCAGCTTCTTCGGCTTTATCGCCGTCAATACGCAGCTTGGCGCTGCGGGCGGAGCGATTGCCGCGCTTATCGTAAGCTGGATGTTCGTTGGCAAGTCGGATATTGGCGCGATGCTGAATGGCGCGCTGGCTGGCCTCGTTGCGATAACGGCTTCCTGCGCATTCGTAGAGCCGTGGGCTGCGATTGTGATTGGCTTGATTGCCGGTATCGTTGTCGTCCTGAGCATGCGTTTCTTCGAAAAAATGGGCATCGACGATCCGATCTACGCATTGTCCGCACATGGCGCCGCGGGCGTCTGGGGCACATTGTCCAATGGCTTGTTCGCTACGCCGGAGCTGGCTGAGAAAATAGGAGTCGGCAAAGCAGGCCTATTCTATGGCGGCGGCTTGGAGCAGCTTGGTGTACAAGCACTGGGTATTGCAGCTTGCGGTGCGTTTGCTTTCGCGGTATCGTACATCATTCTATTCGTAATGAAGAAAACGATGGGACTGCGCGTAACGGAAGAACAAGAGATTATCGGACTGGATGTCAGCGAGCATGGTTCATACGGCTATCCGGAGCTGTTGAAAGAAAAGCACTAATTCATGTTTAATACTTCCGAGAAAAAGGGCCTCAGCCTCCATTTTACAGTGGAGCTTGGGGCCCTTCGTATTATATGGCCAATCCGTTTTCCTATATTGACCGGGATACTGCCATGTCTCGCAACCTTCGCATTTGAGTGGATTCTGTCCAATCAAATGGCCTATTCCGTCCTCTAATCCACCCATTCCCACCATTCCGCAACAAAGCGCTTATTAGCCTGTATAAAATCCAATCACCCGCGGCCGCGCTGCTTATAATAGTTAGCGCCTGTATGCTTCGCTGCCGTTTCCAGCATGCGGAGCGCGGCTGCTTGCGCCGATACGGCTAGACGCTGCTCGTTCACATGGACGAGCTGTCCGTCCTTCACGACGACTTTGCCGCCGACGACGGTCATATCGACGTTCTGGCTAATGCCTGTGACGACGGGCAAGGCGGTATCGTCGAACAACGCGCCGGCGTATTCGAGCTTGCGGGTATCGATCATGAAGAGATCGGCAGCCTTGCCGACTTCGAGAGAGCCGATGGCATCCTCCCAGCCGAGCACGCGGGAGGAGCCGACCGTCCCGAGCCATAGGCTCTCGGCGGCGGTTGGACTTTGCTTGCCTGCGCTAAGCTTGTGCAGCAAGTAAGCTTGGCGCACCTCGCCAAGCAGATTGGAAGCATCGTTGGACGCCGAGCCGTCGACGCCGAGCCCGACATGGACGCCTACTTTCAGCATATCCGCGAGCGGGAAGATGCCCGATGCCAGCTTCATATTGCTGCTTGGGCAATGTGCGACCCCGCAGCCGCATGCGCCCATGCGGTGAATCTCGCCATCGTTGAAGTGTATGCCGTGCGCATACCAGACGTCGTTGCCGAGCCAGCCTGCTCGCTCCATATAGTCGAGCGGGCGAAGTCCCTTCGTCGCGAGGCAGAAGTTCTCTTCATCCTTTGTTTCCGCCAAATGGGTATGCATGCGCACCTTATAGCTCCGCGCCAATACAGCTGATTCCCGCAATAAATCTTCGGAAACGGAGAACGGGGAGCAAGGCGCGACCCCGACGCGCACCATGCCGAACTTCGATGCATCATGATACGACTCGATAACGCGTTGCGTATCCTTCAGAATAACGACCATCGACTGCGTCACCTCGTCGGGCGGAAGACCACCTTGCGAGCGGCCAAGATTCATGGAGCCTCTCGTAGGGAAGAAACGGATGCCAAGCTCGGCGGCAGCTCTGATTTCCTCGTCGATCAGCTCTCCGGATATTCCGTTAGGAAAGCAGTAGAAGTGGTCGGAAGCCGTCGTGCAGCCGGTCTTGAGCAATTCACCGAGGCCGACCATCGCGCTCAAATAAACGTCCTCCGGGCGCATATGGCGCCAAATATCGTAGAGCGTTAGCAGCCAGTCGAATAGTTCGACGTCCTGCGCCCACGGTATATTGCGAGTGAACGTTTGGTATAAATGATGATGGGTATTAATAAGGCCGGGGTATACAATCTTCCCCGCAGCATCGATGACGGTATCGGCCGTATCGTAAGGGATATCGAGACCGATTGCTTTGATTTCATGCCCGTCTGCGTACAGACTGCCGCCAGGATAGGTGTTGCGATCGGCATCCATCGTAATGATGTTGCGCGCATTGCGGATTAATAGCGTTGCCATCTTACAAACCTCCTTTTAAATGAAAAAAATCCTAACCGCGAGCGCAATACCCAGCAGAGGGCATTACGTTCGTAGTTAGGATTTTTACGGATCCCAGTAGAGCCCCCGAACCGATTATCGAGGTTATACGAACTGCATATGAGTGAGAGTTTAAATGAAATAGATTAATTACATAGTAATCAGCAGCAGAGTTGTTGTCAACTATTCTGACATGAGTGTGCGTGACAGATCCTTTTTAAATCGACTATTTAATTTAAGATCGTCTCATGGCGGCGTTTGGGCCTTGCGCGTTATGCTGGAGTAAACATGTTGTTATTCGAGCTGCAGGGAGGATCATGAAATGAGCAGTAGCTACACAGAAACGAACGTGAAGACGGTATCGTCGAACCCGATTGTTACATCGATTTTTACGGCAGATCCGTCCGCCCATGTATGGGAAGACGGCAAAGTATATATTTATGCATCCCATGACATGGATCCGGCGAGAGGCTGCGATCTGATGGACCGTTACCACGTCTTCTCCTCGGAGGATATGGTGAACTGGACGGACGAGGGCGAGATATTGCGGGCTGATGACGTTGCATGGGGACGGCCGGAAGGCGGCTTCATGTGGGCGCCTGACGCGGCTTATAAGAACGGCACCTATTACTTCTATTACCCGCATCCTAGCGGCTCCGAATGGAATCAGACTTGGAAAATGGGCGTCGCAACCAGCGACAAGCCGGCGAGCGGCTTCGTCGATCGCGGATATATCGAAGGCATGGGCGGCTTCGCCATGATTGATCCAAGCGTGCTGGTCGATGACGATGGACGCGCATATATGTACTATGGCGGCGGAAGCAGATGCGCAGGCGGAGAGCTTAACGACGATATGATGTCGCTTAAGGACGGCATGCGCGATATGGAAGGGCTTGAGGATTTTCATGAGGCGGTATGGGTATTCAAGCGCGAAGGCCTTTATTACATGATGTACGCCGACAATCTAGAAGGCAACAACTGCATGCGCTATGCCACAAGCGATAAGCCGCTTGGTCCTTGGTCGTACCGGGGAATATTCCTGGAGCCTACGGGCTGCTCGACGACTCACGGATCGATTGCCGAGTACAAAGGCCAATGGTATCTGTTCTATCACAATCAAGAAATATCGGGCCAAGGCACGTTGCGCAGCATGTGCATCGACTGCTTGTACTTTAATGAAGACGGTACGATTCAAACGGTAATCCAGACGAAAGGCGATATTACGCCTGTCGGTCCTGCGCCGCTTCCGAATCCGAACCGTAAGGTGTATGCGGCGGAAACGAGCAAGCTAGGCGGCGGCGCTGCACTGGAGCGCAATAAGCAGGGTGTGAATGTGATCTCGCAGTTGCAGGCGGAAGGCTCATATTTCGAGTTTGAACAGGTAGACGGCGGCTCTGGCGGTCGCGCGGCTATTCATGTTCGGTATGCGACAGCGGAAAGACTCTCCAAGCTGCATCTCACTGTTAACGGTAACGATTATTCGCTGCTTAACGCGTTGTCCACGGGCAGCGAGGAAACGTTCAGCGAAGCGGTTACGATTACGGTTAAGCTGGAAGCGGGCAGTGACAATACGATACGCCTGACGGGCGGCAAAGGCGCAATTGTTGTAGAAAGCATTGCCGTCAGTCCGTTTAACGATTAACTCCCTATACCAAGAAGCTCGAGCTGCATGCGGCTCGGGCTTTTTTTTGACTAGTTTTGGGCATGGCAGGTCATTCGGCGCTATGTTGGATAATGGCAGTAACTTTTCAACATATGGTTGTATCGGACGAGCTATATTGGATATTTGCAGCATTATGATGCAAATATCCAACATAGGCAGAGCGAGAAGGGCCTAATCAGCAAGCATTACTCGGATAGCAAGCTTCCACAACTAACCGTCAACCTCAGCCCTCGTGTGCATATACGCGGGTGATTCGGCTGCCGAGGCGGCTCACGATTTCGTTGGTCAGCGTTGCGCAGCGTTTCGCGAGCTGGCCGGCCGTGATCAGCTCGTCGCCGTCATGCCCGATCAACGTTGCGGTGTCGCCTTGCTGCGCCTCCTCGATGCCGGTGACGTCAACGATCATCTGATCCATGCAGATGATCCCCTTGATCGGGGCCCGCTGACCGCGGATTAGTACATAACCGCCGCGTTCGGATAACTCCCGTGGGATGCCATCCGCATAACCGATCGAGATCGTTGCGATCCGTACGTCGCGATTAGGGACATATGAATGACCGTAGCCGACGGGGCTGTACGCTTCGACAGCCTTGACCTGCGTTACCGTCGCTCGCAAGGAAAGGACGGGCCGCAAGTCGACCCGCGCCAGCGGCGTATCGTCTTCGTTGCTCATAAGTCCATATAGGGCAATGCCGGGACGAGCCGCCTCATACAGGCAGGACGAATAGTTCAATAGCCCATAGCTGCTCTGAATATGAGCGATTCCGGGGTCGAAGCCGGCGGCGCGAATGAGGCTCATCGCATGATCGAACCGCTGCAATTGACGGTGCGTGAAGGTCACATGCTCCGGCTTCCGGCTGTCCGATACGGACAGATGGCTGAACGTGCCGGTCACGTTAAGACGCTTGAACTTGTAGCAGGCGAGCAAGCTTTCTGTATCGTCATGCGGTACGCCGAGCCGATTCATGCCGGAATCGATCTTCACATGCACGTTCAGCGCCTTGCCGCACGCGTCCAGCTGCTTGCCGTATTCCTCGCTTACGAGCGTCTGGGTCAGCTTGTACCGCTTAAGATCGCCCGCCCGACGAGGGGAAGTGTATCCCAATATGAGAATATCGCCTTTCACGCCATGCTTCCTTAATTCGATCGCTTCCTCGATCTCGGCGACCGCGAGCTGCTTGATGCCGAGCGCATTCAAGTGCCGGGCGATACGGACGCTGCCGTGTCCATAGGCATTCGCCTTCACAACGGCGATAACTGCACAAGAATCGGGAAGAACTCCTTTTAACTCGGACAAGTTATGCCGTAAGTTCGGAAGGCTGATCTCCGCCCAGGCGCGGTGAACAGCATGCCCGTTAACAGCTTCTTTATTGCGTCCGCGAATAAGAGGCAACCTCTCCTCCGCGTAAACTGCGATCATCGAAGCCAAGATGGACAACAGAGCGACAGTCAAATAATGAACCAAGCTGTTCGTAACGAGCAGTTCGGTTTGCCCCGCTGTTTTTGCCCCGAACCGAACGATGACGATGATCGCAGGATGCAATATATAAATCCAAGTGCTGAGCTGTCTCATATACAATCCGGCGCTCTTGCCGATCCCAAGCCAGTTTTTACCCGTTAGCAGGCATTGGAACAGGAAGTAGACGGCGGGAGCGAGAGTCAGGTACATGCTGTCATGGCGCGGCCATTCTAGACCTCTTAGTATAATGCCTTCGGCAAACATCAAGACGATAGACACCGTAAACCAAGCGGCATTAGCCCTAAACGAAAGGGGCTTTCGCCAACCAGCAGTCTGCGTATCCGCTGCTGTCCGACGAGACGCCGCCAAGGCGCCCAAAGCGAAGTACAATGGAGTGAAAAAGATCCCGTTACGCGTGTAATCGAACAAAGTGAACATGACATCGTACAACTTCAACAACGTATCATTGGTAGCCGTTAGACCGTAGTAGCTATCGCCGAGCAGTCCGATCGCATATAGACCGGCAGCTGCAATCAGCATTCCCTTCAGCGACAGATGATTATAGAGCGCATAAGTGATGTACATTCCCAAGATCGAAGCGGGCAAATACCATAGATGATAAAACGTTCCGTTAAAAATCAGATCGCTGGTCAATCCCGCCCAGCTGAATCCGGCTTCCGCCGCTGAAAAATAGCCCGCATAAACATTAATCGGGATATAGATTATAATTGCAATTACATAAAGTTTACCCGTTCTCAGCGCATATCGATGCAACGATTTGGAATTTCGATTGCTCTCATCGTTCATCTTTTTGAGGAAAAAGAAATAACCGGAAGCGATGAAAAAGAAAGGGACGGCGATACGCGCCGCGATGCCGGTCAGCAGAAAGTCGGCATCCGGACTGTACGTCATAAGCGGACCGGTGTGGACAGCTATGACGAGCAAGGCGGCTACGATTTTGAACCAATCGATGTTGATTCCAGCCCCGCCCGAGCGGCTGCGCTGCGCGGTGATCACGACGGAATCCGTTCCCGTTCATGCATGATGGTAACGATGAAGCCATCCCTGTTGTTGCCCGACCATTCATATCCGGAGGCATCGCTTCTCATCGGAATTTCAATACTCCTCGAATGGCTGCCTTTCACGTAGAACACCTCTGCTGTTAGCTTCCCCTCGCTCCAATGCTCGTAAGGATTGTCCGCCGTGAATCGTTTCATATACGCAAGATATTGCTCCAAGCACCAATCATGCCGCTCCATAATCAATGAATGCGGAACACCGATATACCGATAATGCCATGGCTCGCTTGCAATGCCTGTCACCGCTTCGAAGCCTTTCTTATAGCGCTGTATGAAGCCGAAGGCGGCCGCCATGCTCTTGAAGGCAGCGAATTCGCCATGGTCGGGCAGCGAAGGGCGAATGTAATCGACCTCGCCGCTCAGCTCGCCAAGATCGACGGCAAGTCCAGTCTGATGCTCGCTTCGGTCCGGCAATGCGACGTAGCTTGCCGTAAAGTCATAACCGTTCTCCACCAAGGAACGGTCGTAGATTTGCTGCTGCTGTTCACGGGTGCGATAGCCGCTGACGATCCCGATGCGGTCTGATAAGCCGCTTGCCGATAGCCATAGCTCCAGTTGCCGCAGGCATGTCCGTTCCAGCTGCGGCTTTCGCTCCTCTGAGCTCGCTCTAAGCACCGACACGACAGGAGCAAGCTGATCGGCGTACGGCGGCGAGGCGACCGGATGCTCTCTATTCACGAGCACGAGGTGTCCGGTATGAATCAGACTGTTGTCCAGGTTGAACATAGTCGCAGGTGTCATCGTGCGCGCTCCTTTCCGGCGATGGCTTGCTCGATAAGCCGGTCCATCAGCTGCGGATACGATACGCCGCTATGCCGCATCATGTTCGGGTATCGGCTGGACGCGGTGAAGCCGGGCATCGTATTGACCTCGTTGAACACGATACGGCCATCGTTCGTGACGAACATGTCCACTCTGGAGAGACCCGAGCAGCCAAGCGTCTTGTAGATGATTTGCGCCGCGGCCCTCACTTGTTCGGCGATTCCTGCCTCCAATCGGGCAGGAAGGCGAATCTGCGAGGTGCGCAGCGAATACTTCTCGTCATAATCGAAAAACTCGCCCGCCAGCTCGATCTCGTCGATCTCGGCGATGAACGGTTCTTCTCCGCTGCCAAGCACCGCGCAGCCAACCTCGAAACCGTCGATATTTTGCTCGATAATAACCTTGCCATCATGGGAGAATGCCTCCCGAATGCCTTGAAGCAGAGCTGCAAGATCATAAGCTTTCGTAATGCCGAACGACGAACCGGATCTGGAAGGCTTCACGTACAAAGGAAAACCAAGCTTCATCGCTTCGCCCGCTGCCGCCTCCCAATCCTCACTCTCCCATACAGTAACCGAGGCGGCTGTCTGAATGCCCGCAGCGCGAACGAGCGTACTCGCTATCGCCTTGTCCATACTTATTGCTGATGACATTGTATCGCACCCGATGAAAGGTATGCCTGACAGCTCTAGCAGCCCTTGCACGGTTCCGTCCTCGCCATTGCGCCCATGAAGAACAGGAATGACGGCGTCAACAGATACGGTTCGATATTCAGTGCCAGTCAGTTCGACGATTCCAGCTATAGAACGACTAGGCGATAGGAAGGCAGGGATACAGCTTGCATGGTAATGCCAGCGATCGTTCCTGATCTCATCGGTGCTTCCGTTATATCGATACCAAGCGCCTTCACGCGTAATTCCAAGCATAATGACAGCGTATTTGGAGCGGTCCAAATGGTCGATCACCGACGCGGCCGATTGCAGCGACACCCCGTACTCCGTAGACTTTCCTCCGAACAGAACGGCTATATGTTGAATGGTCATTAATTATTTTCTCTCCTCTCGAATTCCGAGCTTGCCCTTGATTATAGGGAGCGGAATTAAATAATCCGGAAAGAAAACATTAAGAACTATTAAGATCGCTTAAATATTTTCATAAAAGTTGACAGACACGGATGCATATACATCACATTTCCGCTAGTATAGATCATTGCTAAAGCAAAGCGCTCTCATTAGACTGTAAGTAACGAAGCAGCGAAGAGAATCTGCTGGGGGCGGAGGCGCTACTATGTACAAAATATTGGTCGTAGACGACGAGCCGCGCGTAAGCACGGGAATCAAAAATTTCCTGCTCGGCTCAGATCTTCATATAACATGCGTCGAGACGGCGCTCAACGGATTCGAAGCGATCGACTATTTGCGCATGGACAGCTTCGATCTCGTATTGACTGACATTCAGATGAGCAGAATGAGCGGGATTGAACTGATGGAGACGATCTATATGGAGCAGCCCCATCTTCCCGTCATCGTCATTTCCGCTCACGAGAAGTTCGATTTTGCAAAGAAGTCGTTGCGCTTAGGGGCGAGGGATTACTTGGTGAAGCCGGTCGAGCAGGAGGATCTGCTGCGCGTCGTTCGCAAAGTGCTGAACGAGCGGGAGGAAATCGGCAAGCAATCGCTGGAGCTGTCCAAGAGGCAGAGGCAGGCCGACAAGGAGAAGTCGAACAGCGTCAGCCGCAACGAGCTGCTGATGGAGCTGGTAACGGAGCGCAGCTTGACGAAGAAGGATTATGCCGAGCTGATGGTCGAGCTGGGGGACAGCTAAGCGGTCATTATTTCGGCGTCGTGTCGATCCGGCTCGATCTGAACCGCGGCGGGTTCAGCAATCGTGAAATATCGCTGCAGGATCGCAAGCTGCTAAAGTACGCGTCTGTCAACATTGTCGAAGAGAGCCTGTCGGAATGGAACGGTCTGGCGTTCAACGGCTTCGGCAATGAGCTTATCGGCATCATTCAGTTAAATGAACGAGAGAACGAGAGCCAGCGATTCGACTTGAGATCGCAGCTGCATCTGATCGGGCAGATGGTGCCGATGAATTTGAAGCAATTTTTGAATGTGGAAGCGTCAGTCGGGATGAGCACCCTACACCCAGACGTGTTCATGCTGCCCAAGCTGATGGAAGAGGCGAATACAGCCGCAGAGTGGAAAAACATTCATCCGAACCATAAGGTGTTCTATTACGAAGACGTAATCGCTCGGGAGAACGTGACCATCGTCGAATGGATGGCTAAGGTTGACGATTTTATCGCGCTGCTGAAAGCGAGCTTCGATCAGACGATGCCTGTCGGTTCGGACTCGGTGATCAGTCCGCTGAAGGAGTTGGCCAAGAAAGAGGAGCTGTTCAACAGCTATTTCGGCATGCTGGTCTATAGACTGTACGGCTTGGTGCTGGAATACGGACATTCGAACGGGATTTCGCTGCAGCGTTTCGATCCGGATACGTACTTTCGCGGCGCGGACGGCGAGCAGAAGCTGCAAATGCTGCATGAATACATTCAGGAGACGGCAATCGTCGTCAAGCAGCTCGTCAAGGAGCGGGATCAGTCCATATTGGCAAGGATCGCCGGCTATATCCGCTTGCATTTCCGCAATCCGGCACTGAAGATACAGGATATCGCGAGCGAGGTGCATTTCAGTACGGCGTACCTCAGCTACCTGTTCAAGCAGGAAATGAAGAAGAACGTATGGGATTATGTAACCGAGCTTAGGATCGAGGAGGCAAAACGGCTGCTCGCTACGACGGACAAGAAGCGGTACGAGGTCGCGTACGAGGTCGGATACGAATCGCCGGAGCATTTCGGCCGCATGTTCAAGCGTTACGCCGGCGTAAGCCCGGCTGAATACCGCAAGGAAGGTCAGGGGGGAGCGGGCTGAGACTTAAATTTAAAGTGACACTTGCATTCGTCCTGTTCATCGTCGGGCCGTTCCTGATCATCGGCTGGATTTCGGCATACAAAGCTTCCGATTCGATGAGGGACGAGGTAGGCAGGACGACGCTGCAGCTCGTGAAGCAGAATCACGTCACGATCGAGAAGACGTTGTCCTCCGTCAACGACAAGACGGTGACCTTGCTCGACAACCACTTCTTCAGCGATCCGGAACAATACCGCTTCTGGACGAGAATCGAGACGCTAGGCGATATTCGGAAAGCGGACGACATTCTGGAGACGTGGTCCTCGGACGGAACCGAATATTCGCTTTATATGAAAAATACGGCGGGACGAAATCCTCCGTTCGATTTGTCGTACAAAACACGGGGATTCAAGTACGTAGCCAGAAACGGCACCGAGCAGCTGGCGTGGGCGGAGCGCTCCCAGAGAGAAGGAGGGGGCGGCACGCTTCAGTCCGTCAAGACGGAGAGCGGAACGCCGTCCGTTGTTTTCGTAAGAAGCATATTGAACCCCGAGGCGTACACGGATGCGATCGGGTTTCTCGTCGTTTCGAAGCTAGAGGTTCTGCTGACCAGAGATCTTGTATCGGTGCAGCTGCAGGACAATGCCGGCATTTATTTGTTCAACGGCGACGACGAGCTGCTCATGCAGTCGGATTCCTCGGAAAGCGAGCAAATGACGCACATACCGGCGCAAGCGCATAACGACGTAGAGGGCTATTACTTCGCGAGCGAGGACGGACAGAAGTGGCTATACGCCTACTCACACCGCACCGCTTTCGACACGAGGCTCGTCTACCGCATTCCGCTGGCATCGATTACGGGGAATCAGACGGCGTTCCAGTGGTTGATCATGGTCGTATCGGCCATTTACTTGGCCATTGTGCTTTTCTTCGTGCTGTATCTGCTGCGTTTGATCGTTAAGCCTCTCGCGCGGCTCGTATCCATTACGAAGCTATACGAGCCGGGCAAAAAGCTGAACGCCGATGGCGATCTGATGCGCGCCGACGAATTCGGCATTCTGTACGGCGCCTTCGTCCGCATGACGACAAGATTGGATCATTCCATCGAAGAAAACTACGGCATTAAGATCAAGCAGAAGGAAAATGAGCTTGCGACGCTTCATTCCCAGATCACGCCTCATCTGCTGTACAACACGCTCGACTCGATTTATTGGTATGCGCTGGACAGCGGCAACAAGGATGTCGGGGACATGGTCAAGGATCTGTCCAAGCTGCTTCGAATCGGTCTGAGCAAGGGCAAAACCGTTATTACGATCGACGAGGAAATCGAGCATGTGATGGCTTACAGCAGACTTCAAATGAAGCGGTACCCCGACAAGTTCGAGGTTCACTGGGATATTGACGAGGCGGCGAGAACGTATAAGACGCCTAAAGTGATCCTGCAGCCTTTGATCGAGAACGCGATTTTTCACGGGGTAAGCAGCATGGATGGGGAAGGGGAAATATGGATCCGCATTCGGCAAGCGGACCATGAGATCGAGATGATCGTAGAAGACAACGGCTTCTTGCCCGTTGATATGGAACGGCTGGACAACATTGTCCATGGCGCACTCGACGACAAGGGCTATGGCATTCGTAACGTCCATCAGCGAATCCGGCTTCACTTCGGCGAGGCTTACGGCTTGCGCTACGAGAAGCGGGAGGGCGGCGGAATCAAAGCCGTTATCCGTTTTCCTGCCCAGCAATAATGGCGATTGAAGAGAAGCTCCGGCAACCGTCCGGAGTTTTTTTGCGTTTGCAAACCAAGTTTATTTTACATCACACTCTGTCAGGAATAGATCATCGTCTTGGTAAGGGCGCCGCTCTATACTGAGATCAACAGAGAGGAGGTGGTCCTAATGAACCGCATAACGGAAACCCGGGGAGCGGGTTTGCTAAGACAACGAAAGACGGGACCGGCACTGTTTTTCCACTCGCTGTGGAAGTTCAGATATTTGACGCTCATGATGATTCCTACCGTAATCGTGCTTATCCTCAACAACTATTTGCCGATGTTCGGCGTGTTCATCGCCTTTAAGAACATCAACTACATCGACGGCATTTGGAGGAGCCCGTGGGTCGGCTTCGATAACTTCACGTTTCTGTTCACGTCCGATTCGCTGTGGAGGATCGCCAGAAATACGGTAACGTACAGCTTGGCCTTCATGGTCGTCAATCTCATCCTATCGGTCGGAATTGCCGTCGCCATCAACGAGCTGAGAGGAAAGCTGCTGGCCAAAGGCTATCAGACGTTTCTCATCATGCCTTACTTTCTGTCGATGATCGTCATCAGCTACCTGGCGTACGCGTTTCTTAATCCCGACAAAGGTTTCCTGAACGCCTCGATTCTCGAGCTGTTCGGTCAGGATAAAGTGTCCTGGTACTCCGAGCAGGCATATTGGCCGTTTATCCTGACGATCGTGAATGCATGGAAGGGCGTTGGCATCGGAGCCGTCATCTATATCGCGGCCATCGCCGGCATCGACCCCGAATATTACGAGGCGGCGGTCATCGACGGCGCGACGAAATGGCAGCAAACGATTCATATCACGCTTCCTTCGATCCAACCGATCATCATCATCATGACGATTCTTTCGATGGGGCATGTGTTCAACAGCGACTTCGGCTTGTTCTATCAGGTCCCGATGGATTCAGGGGCGCTGTACCCCGTAACCGACACGGTCGACACTTACGTATACCGCGTGCTGATCGAGCTGAACGATATCGGGATGTCTTCCGCGGCCGCACTCGTTCAATCCGTACTGGGCTTTATCATGGTCATTGCTACAAATTCGGCCGTGCGCAAAATCAATAAAGAGCAGGCCCTCTTCTAGGGCATTAACTTGAGGTGATTCCGATGAGCACTACAACAAGCCGCCGCGAAAATACGATCAGTTCGTTCACGAACGTTCTGCTGAACGTCGGCTTCATCCTACTGTCTCTCGCCTGTGTGCTGCCGGTCGTGCTGGTCGTCATCGTGTCGCTGACCCATAACGATTCGCTCGTTAACATCGGCTACAGCTTCTGGCCGAGCGAATGGTCGGCCATCGCTTACGAGAGCTTATTCAAAGATTATTCGACGATAGCCCGCGCGTATGCGATCAGCATCGGCGTCACGGCGATCGGCACGACGCTCAGCGTTATGCTGATGGCGCTCTACGCCTACCCGATTTCCCGGGCCGACTATCCGTTTCGCGGCTTCTTCACTTTTTTCCTGTTCTTCACGATGCTGTTCAGCGGCGGAGTGGTGAGCAAATACATCGTTTTCACGCAGGGTATCGGTTTGCTCGATTCGTATGCGGCGCTCGTCCTGCCGCTGCTGATTATTCCGTTCAACGTTATCATCATGCGCACGTTCTTCCAAAGCACGATTCATCCCGCGCTCATCGAATCGGCCAGAATCGACGGCGCGGGCGAGCTGCTGATCTTCTTCCGCATCGTGCTGCCGCTGTCGCTGCCCGTCATGGCGACGATGGCGCTGCTCGGCACGATCGCATTCTGGAACGATTGGTTCAACGCGCTGCTGTTCATCCGCACCGAGGAGCAGTACCCGCTGCAATATTTAATGATGCGCGTGCTGAACGATGTGCAGTACTTGCGATCGAACGTGCAGATGGCCGCGCAAAATCCGGAGCTGATGAACAACCTGCCGAACGAATCGCTTCAGATGGCGATGGCCGTCGTGGGCATGGGGCCGATCCTGCTTGTGTATCCTTTTTTTCAAAAATATTTCGTCAAGGGGCTTACGGTCGGCGCGATCAAAGGCTAACCGCGCAGCGCCGGCTCAACGAATCGGGCACTCGCGTTCCGCAGCTCTAACCGGAGCTGCCGAACGATTGCTATAATAACAAATATAGGAGGGTTAACAGCAATGACGCAAAAAAAACCGCTTATGTTAATGCTCGCAATTGTAATCGCTTTATCGATGGTGCTATCGGCTTGCTCGGGCAACGGGTCGAAGAACGATCCGACCGCGGCTCCTGCCGACGGCACCGACAAACCGGCCGAGACGGCGAAGCCCGCCGAATCTGAGGAGCCTAAGCTCGAGCCGTATGAGGTGTCCATTACGTACTTCGGCACGCCGCAGAAGGACGACGCGCTCGTCGAAGAGGAGCTCAACAAGTTTTTCAAAGAGAAAATCAACGCAACCGTCAAGCTGCAGCCGATCGCTTCCAGCGATTACAAAAACCGCACGGAGCTGATGATGAATACGGGCGAGAAAATGGACCTCGTGTTCGCGGCCTCCTGGCTGAACTTCTTCGGCAACGTGACGAAAGGCGCGTACCTCGAGCTCGACGATCTTCTCGAGAAGTACGGTCAAGGCATCAAGGAGCGTCTCAATCCGCTGTATCTCGAAGCGCCTCGCTTCAAAGGCAAGCTGTACGCGATTCCGACGAACAAAGAAATTACGCAAGGCAAAGCGTTCACGTACCGCAAAGACTTCGTGGAGAAATACAATATTCCGATCGACACGATCCAAACGGTAGCGGACCTTGAGCCTTGGTTCCAGAAGGTGAAGCAAGACAATCCGGAGATGACGAACTTGTTCCTGAACGGCGGCTCCGGCAACTTCTCGAGCGGCTTCATGATGTACGAGACGCGCTCCAACTACCGCCCGATCGGTCCGACTCCGGGCAAAACGCCGATGTTTCTGCTCGACTACACGTCGACCGACATGAAGGTCAAGTCGGTTCTCGATCAAGAAATCGTCGACATCAACAAAGCCGAAATCGAGTTGTACCGGGACTTTTACGAGAAGGGCTACGTCAACTCCGACTCGGGCACGAGCACGTCGGAAGTCGGCGAGCTTCGGAAGCAGAACAAAGTATGGATGCAGTCGGCGACGTGGAAGCCGGGCGCGGACATCGATCTTCAGAACGCCGATAACAACGGCAACGAATACGTATCGCATGTGGTCGAAGAGCCGATCGTCACGACGGATCTTGCCGCAGGCTCGATGTTCGGCATCTCGAGAACGTCGAAGGATCCGGACCGTGCAATGATGGTGCTTAACTACCTGCACACCGATCCTTACGTAATCAACCTGATCGTCAACGGCATCGAAGGAAAGCACTACAACAAGGTCAGCGACAACCGTATCGAACCGATTGCCGATTCCGGCTACGGCACAAGCGGCTTGTTCTGGGTCATCGGCAACCAAATGCTGAACTACCTGAAGCCCGGCCAGCCGGACGATCTGTATATTAACTGGGAGAATTTCAATAACGAGGCGAAGCGTTTCCCGCTTATGGGCTTTGTATTCGACGACGCGAAAGTGAAAAACGAAATTACGCAAATTACGGCCGTCGTAACCGAGTACAAATCGATCTTCACCGGCGCGGTGAAAAATCCGGCTAAGCTACTCGAAGAACGCAATACCAAGCTGAAAGCGGCAGGCATCGAGAAGATTCAAACGGAGCTGCAAGCGCAAATCGACGCCTGGTGGGCGGAGAACAAGAAGTAAGCAGTCGGTATGGGGCGGCAGGGAGCTTCGTTCCTTATAACGAAGGCTTCCGGCCGCCCTTCTGTTTGCCAGACAACATGAAGGGGGAGCAGGGCTTGAGACCGGAAAATTTGATCTATACGTTCGTCAGCTATGCGTCGCATTACGATACGCCTTGGGGGAAGGGCACAGCCGTCGATGGCATCGAACTGACGGCCGAGCTTGCGCACAAGCACGGCATTCCCGTCACGTGGATCGTGAACGGCAGTTCCGTGCCTGTTCTTGCGGAGCGAATCACGGATTGGCACGAGCGCTTCGGCGACGATGTCATCCTGCAATGTCCTTTTTTCATCGAGGATACCGGCATGTCGAAGGAGAAGTTCAAGCAAGCACTCGAGCGGGACTGGCGGATCGTGGAGGAAGCTTTCCCATGGGCGAAGACGAAGGTCGCGGCGCGGGGAAAAATATACAACGAGCTCATTCAAGTGTTGGAGGAGATGGATTTCAAAGGCATGTGGGGCTACTGCTGGGAGCAGGTCTGGTGGGACGGCATTACCCATAAAGGGATTCCATGGGGATCCTGGTACGTCGACGGCAGCCGATATAAAGCGCCGCATCCGGGCAAAGGGAAGATCGTGGCCTGCGAGTGGACGGCGCGCGACTTGAACGCGACGTATCATTCGGGCAGTCCCGTCGTCTACTCCACCGATCCGAACGATGTGTTACGCGCAGGCCTGTGCACGGGCAACGATATAGAATATTGGAAAAAGCTATTCCAGGATTACCTCGACAATACGGCGCATAATGATCAGGTGTTTTTTCTGCAGCAGCAGGAGGCTCACGAGATGGAATATACCGACCGATTCAAGGTATTTCCCGCTGCGGACGTCGAAGGCTGCGCGGGCATGCTCGACCTGTTCTTCTCGCATGTTGCCAGCTATCCGGTCACGCTTACGACGCTCCCTAAAGCCATTGAGCTGTACCATGCGCATAACGAAGTGACTGCCCCTGCGTATATGCTGACCCACGATACGGAGATTCGACCCGCGGTCAACGAATATACGATGACGCTTGGCGGTACGGCGAGCGGGCCTTGGCCGACGACCTTCCTCTACTACGACCATGAGTGCCAAATGTCGTTCGTTCAAGGGGAGAGCAGGCCGCACAGGCTGCGCAGCTATATCGGCAAAGGGAATATGAACGACGAGTTCCAGGAGGACCTTCCGCAAGTATTCGTAACCGAATACGAGAAGATGGAAGATCATATTCGGCTCGTGTTCGAGATCGGCCATTGGAAGCCGATTCCGTTCGGATTGGCCTATTGGGATGACTTGAATGGTTACGAATTAAGCGGCAGCTCGGAAGGCGTGCAAGTAAAGCTGATCCAGGAGCAGCTGGCGTTTCTGCGGTTTCATCTGTCGGGAAGCCCGTTGCGGATCGAGCTGTCGCTCGTGAAGAAGAAGGGAGGCGAGGGAGCGTGACGCAGACGCATTCGTTGACGGCATCAGACCTAGAAAGGCTTCAGGAAGCGGCGAAGTTCGTGCTGGCGAAGCTGGATCAGAATCTTTCCCGGTTCACGGAACTGTTCCCTGCTCCGGCAAGCGAGGGACTGGTCTATCCCGCCATAGTGAACGAGGATTGGACGGCCAGCTTCTACACGGGCATGCTATGGCTGGCGTATGAGCTGACCGGCGAAGTCCGGTATCGCRAGGCGGCCGAGTGCCAGCTTCCGAGCTATAAGCGCCGGGTCGAAGAGCGGATCGCGATCCAGACCCATGATCTCGGATTTCTGTACAGTTTGTCTGCCGTCGCGAGCTATCGGGTAACCGGCGGCAAGGAAGCTAGAGATATGGCGCTTAAAGCTGCCGAGCTGCTGGCGGAACGGTATTTTCCAGCGGCCGGAATCATTCAAGCATGGGGCGATCTGGACGATCCCGAGCAGTGCGGCAGAATGATCATTGATTGCTTGATGAACTTGCCGTTGCTGTATTGGGCGTCGGAAGAGACGGACGATGCGCGTTATGCGGATATGGCGCGATCCCATGTGAAGCAATCAGCCGCTTATCTCGTCCGTCCCGATCATACATCTTACCATACGTACTATATGGACGTGTTGTCCGGAGCGCCGAAGTACGGCAATACGCATCAAGGCTATGCCGACGACTCCTGCTGGGCGCGCGGTCAGGCTTGGGGTATATACGGGTTCATGCTGAGCTATGCGTATACGAAGGATGAGTCGCTGATCGGAGTGTCGAAGTCGCTGGCTGATTACTTCCTTTCGCGACTGCCCGAGGACGGAATCGTCTATTGGGATTTGATCTTCACGGAAGGCATAGAGCAGGAGCGGGACAGCTCCGCGGCGGCCATCGCATGCTGCGGTTTGCTGGAGCTTGCGAAGCAGCTCCCGGTAGACGATCCTGACAAACAGCACTATTATAACGCCGCTCTAAGCATGCTGTCGTCGTTGGCCAAACGCTATACGACGAAGGATTATCCGCATTCGAATGGCGTCTTGATGCACGCGGTCTACAATAAGCCAAGAGGGATGGGCATCGACGAGTGCACGATCTGGGGCGATTACTTTTACTTCGAGGCGCTTGCGAGGCTAATGACGGATTGGCGATTGTATTGGTAGGAAGAAGAGGCTGCCCGATGGGCAGCCTCTTCACGTCCGAATGTTTTCTCTCTGTATGTTMTTCTAACCTTTTTATCGACATGCTCGCAATCCCGGCGTTACTTCGTAACAGCCGCTTCCCACTCTGCGATTTGAATTTCGTATTGCTCCAGCAGCTTGCTCAACGCCAGCTTGATTTCCTCTGCGTCATCGGCCTGAACGGCCTTCGCCAGACCGATCTCGGCACGAATGAACGACATGTCAGCATCGCCCGCCGCTGTAATAGCAGCCGTAGTTCCCGCGACTTCAACGGCTTCGCCGACGGTGAAGCTCATATTTGCAACACCCTCGTTCAATTGCACGGCTTCCAACTTAATCGGAGTGCTATCAGCCTTCGCAAGTTCGAGAGGCTCAACCTCTGTAGCAGACCCCGAAGCGTTCACGGATTGCAGCGCAACCGTGCCTTCTTCGATATTGGTGAGCTGGATGCCGTCTTTGATGTTAAATGTGGCTACTTCCCCCGCAGGTGCAGGTAAAGCCTCAACGGAGAGCGTAGAGCTCTTGAACGAAGCCGTTGTCCCGACATGCTTCTCATATTGCTCCAGCGCTTTCTTCCAAGCCCGCACCGTCTCCGGCGCATATTGCTCGGCGAGCTCTACGGGGTTATTGAAGCTGTACACGACGGAAGCGGCTTCAACCGAGCTTGCCTTGGTCAGCGTGGCCAGCTGGTGCTTCGTGTCGTAAACCGTTGTTTGGTTGTCGCCGGCGCTGGCTGCGCTCGACAAGGTTGGAGCGGCAATGGCGCTCAGCAGCAAGGCGGATGACAGGACGGCTCTTGAAATAACTAATTTGTGGTTCATATCGGTTCACTCTCCTAATCGGTTTGTCTTACAGCTCTAACAGTAAAGGACGAGTGTGGCATAACGTTGGTGTATTTGTGGAAAAACGATGGCACGCCCCCATTGGCCAGGCCTGCTTGGTATACTTGTTACATCTAAGGCTTGTGTGGAGGGGTATGAAATTGAACGCTTCAATCACCGAATATCGCATCGCCGTCGTGGACGACGATCAACATATACGCCATCTGGTGGAAATGTATTTGCGCAAGGAAGGGTATGAGACGGTTGGTCTTGAAACGGCCGAGGACGCGTTGGAGCTATGGCGGACAAGCCCGCCCGATCTATGGGTGCTCGATATTATGCTTCCGGGCATGGATGGCTACGAGCTGTGCAGACGAATCCGCAACGAAGCGGAGGTGCCTATTATTATGATTTCGGCCAAGGACACGGAGGTCGATAAAATATTAGGTTTGGAGCTTGGCGGCGACGATTATATGGTGAAGCCGTTCAGCCCGCGCGAGCTGGTGGCCCGGGTTAATCGTCAATTGAAGCGTTGGTATAAACGGAATCAAGTCGAGGACGGCAATCCGTCAGGAGCTTTAACCGCAGCACAGTCCAAATCGCGACTGGAGCTAGGCGAGTTGGCGCTGCTTCCGGAGGAGAGGCGCGTGTTCTGGCAAGAGGAGGAGGTCGAGATGACCAGCAAGGAGTTTACGATGTTGAGAGTGTTCATCGAGCAGCCCAATCGCGCCTTCACTAGATCCGACCTGTTAATGCTTGTATGGGGCGACGATTATTTCGGCAGCGACCGTGCTGTCGATCATTTAATCAAACGCATCCGCAAAAAAATCGAGCATCTCCCCATTGAATCCGTGTGGGGACACGGTTACCGCATGCGAACGGAACGGAGCGTGAATGAATAGATGAAGCTTGTCCACCAAATCAATATTGCCTTTGGAGTCGCGCTCGTCATTGTGTTGTCCATCACTGCGGTGCTTATTCATTATGTGCTGCTGGATCACTTCATGGTCGCTCAGAAGCAGGACATGGCTCAGGTCAGTGCCGAAATAACGAAATCGCTTGAGCATTTTACGACGTTGTCGGCCGTTTCATCGATCGATAAAGGGACGGTAGCTTCGGAATCCGTGACGCTTACGCCTGTGACCGCGGCTGGCATAGCTGCCATTGTGACGGATGCGGAAGGCAATTATGTAGATGTGAAAGCAGGAGAATTTACACCTTCCGTTTCCTTTCAACTGCAGCCGTCAGCCAAGCTGGAGGCAACGGTGGCAGGCGCGGTGACCGTAGAGAACCTTGATTCCGTAAGCTTGCAAAAAATATGGGACGGAACCGACAGCCGTTATATTTCCAGCGTCACCAGCGTCCCTCAAGGGAAGCTTACGCTTCTGACCTCCGTCAGCAAAATCGAAGAAATCGAGCGGGCGCTGCTCGGACGGCTGCTCCTCGTATTCGCGATTGGCGGCGTACTTATGCTTGTGCTCAGCCATCTCATTACGAGAAAGCTTATTAAGCCGTTAATGAGGCTGAAGGAAGAGCTGACGAAGGTGAAAGGCAGACAGTTCGCCGACGTGCAGCTTGTGAAGGCAAGCGGCGAGATTGGCTCGGTAGCGCGTACGGTGCATGAAATGGCCGGAGAGCTGAATCGATTCAGCCGAGCGCAGAAGCAGTTTTTCCAGAACGCCTCGCATGAGCTGAAGTCGCCGTTAATGTCCATTGCGGGATATACGGAAGGTATTCGGGACGGCATATTCGAGGGTGAATCCATTAATAAGGGACTGGACATCATATTAAGCGAGAGCGCAAGATTGAAAAACATCGTAACGGAAATGACGCTGCTCGCCAAGCTCGACAGCGAGGAAGATATTTATGAACCGGAAGTGGTCAGCCTCAAGGAACTGCTTATCGAAACGATCGAACGCGTGAACCCGATGTTGGTTAAGAAAGAGCTGTCCCTACATCCATCGGTCGATGAGCATGAAGAGCTGCTCGTGAGGGCTGATCGGGATAAGCTGCTCCAGGCGCTGCTTAATATTTCGTCCAATGCGGTTCGCCATGCAAACAAGCATATTTATATTCACGCAGCCGTCAGCAAGGGACATGTCGAATTGTCGATATCCGACGACGGAAATGGCATTCCCGAGGAATTGTTGCCGTATTTATTCCATCGCTTCGTGAAGGGCAAGGACGGCGAAAGCGGGCTTGGGCTCGCGATTGCCCGTGCGATTGTCGAGCGCTGCGGCGGCCATATTACAGCGTCTAACCGCAAAGATGGCGGAGCGGAATTCTCGCTTGCTTTCCCGGTTGTCTAATAAATTAATTATTATCAAGGGTGTAGCGGATATTGTGGCGATTGAACGATTAAAATGCGCAAAGCAGGGACGTGCGCCACGTCTTGCGGTCATGTATGCGCATTCATGGATTTTCTATCGCTTTTTTAACGTTATTTGAGCGAAAACGTTGGTTTACATTCCATTCCCAGAGGACTATGATCGTAATGCACTAAAATATATATTCACGATCGCTGAGTTTCCGCTCTCGAAGCGGAAAGCAGGGGAACCAATCGCGACGCGCAGCATAAGCGAAAGCTTGCTACGTCGCCGGGGTGAATCCGAGAGTCGCTGCCTTTATGAAGGCGCGCTCGAGGTAGGGCGACTCTAAACGCCCGAATCCGTCAGCTAACCTTGTAAGCGTGTATGGAGAGGTGAATCAACTACGGCTCGTCTTATAGCCGCGGGGATTTCCCTGCGGCTTTTTTTGTTGTGCTCTTTTTTAAGGAAAACCATTCATTGACGGCGGTGACAGCATGTTAGCTTCAATCAAAAGATTATTAATCGGTCGACCGCTCAAGTCGAAGGAACTAGGCGAGCAGAAGCTCGCTAAGACGAAGGCGCTCGCTATTCTGTCTTCGGACGCATTATCTTCGGTTGCTTATGGTCCGGAACAAATTCTGCTTGTGCTAATGACGATTGGCGTAGCGGCGTTCTGGTATTCTGTTCCGATTGCAATTGGCGTATTGATTTTATTGACGGCATTAATTTTATCGTATCGACAAATTATTTTCGCTTATCCGCATGGCGGCGGCGCTTATGTTGTATCGAAACAAAATCTCGGCCTGTTCCCGGGGCTCATATCAGGCGGCGCGCTGCTGGTCGATTATATATTGACCGTTGCGGTAAGCGTATCGGCTGGAACCGACGCGATTACGTCGGCTTTTCCCAGCCTGCACGAATACACAGTTCTGATCGCGGTGATCTTCGTCATCTTCATCACGATATTGAACTTACGGGGCGTGACGGAATCGGCTTCGATTCTCTCTTATCCGGTGTACTTGTTCGTGCTGGCGCTGTTCATCATGATCGGCGTCGGTATCTACAACATCGCTACCGGTCACGTATCGCCGGAGCTGCATCCGCCGCTTGGCACGCCGGTTGCGGGTATTAGCTTGTTCTTGCTGCTGCGTGCTTTCGCATCGGGCAGCTCGGCACTGACGGGCGTTGAGGCGATATCGAACGCGATTCCGAACTTCAAGGATCCTGCTCCGAACAATGCGGCGAAGACGTTGGTTGCGATGGGAGCGCTGCTTGCGGTGTTATTTTCCGGTATCGTATGGCTCGCTTATTATTACGGGATTTCGCCAAAGGTGGAAGTGACGGTCGTATCGCAGATCGCCGAAGAGACGTTCGGACGCAACATTATGTATTATTTCATTCAAGGCACGACGGCACTAATTCTCATTCTTGCGGCTAATACGGGCTATTCGGCTTTCCCGCTGCTTGCGGTGAATTTGGCGAAGGATAAGTTCATTCCGCGCATGTTCACGGTGAGGGGCGATCGGCTCGGTTACTCGAACGGCATTATTATTTTGGGCGTACTGTCCATCATCCTCATTATTACGTTCCACGGGCAGACGGAGCATCTCATCCCGCTATATGCGGTAGGCGTGTTCATCCCGTTCACGCTGTCGCAGACGGGCATGATCGTGAAGTGGATTCGCGAGAAGCCGAAGGGTTGGGTAACGAAGCTTATCATTAATGCGACGGGCGCACTCATTAGCTTCGTTGTCACGATGATGTTCTTCCTAACGAAGTTCGAGCAAGTATGGTCGATTCTCATATTCTTGCCGCTAATCATTTATTTGTTCATGCGGATTAAGAAGCATTATGAAGCGGTAGGGGAGCAGCTGCGTCTGGCGACCTGCGAGCCTCCAGTTGCGATAGAGGGCAACGTCATTATTTTGCCGGTAGCCGGCATTACGCATGTCGTCGAGAACTCGATCAACTACGCGAAGTCGCTGAAAGCCGAACAGATTATTGCGGTGTACATTCCTTTCGAGCGGGAGGATGAAGCGGCATTCGAGGAGAAGTGGGAGAAGTTTATGCCTGACGTAAGGTTGGTGACGCTCCACTCGCCATATCGAACGATCATCCATCCGCTGCTCAAGTTCGTCGATACCGTTCAGCGTAAGGCAAGCGAGTCGAACTATCAGGTGACGGTTGTCATCCCGCAGTTCATTCCGAAGAAGGGCTGGCATAATATTTTGCACAACCAGACCAGCTTCATGATTCGAGCCAATCTGCTTCATCGCAAAGACGTGATCGTAACGACCGTTCCGTATCATTTGAAAAAATAATAGGTTGGTTTAAAGGGAGAGGCTGCACCATAAGCGTACTTATGGGCAGCCTCTTTATTGTGGGGTTATCAATAACGGGAATTCCTCCCGTTAATTTCAGAATTATTAGGTTTGAGAACGAAATAGCTCCGTTTTCCGGCGTTAATTTTTCCACTATGGCGACGATTTGCAGATAGGCCTGATATTAACGGGAATTTTTCCAGTTATTACTCCGAAATGGCCTACAGCCTCGAAAATAAAAGGAGTAATTCCAGTTATTTAGGTATGGTATTGGCATTGGCAACCTTCGTATGCTTAACCGTGCAAGCTGCTTGAGCTTTTGGCACGACTCGGGTGCAACTGCGCTTTCGGTATGAACGCATGAATGGCAAATGCGGCATACATAATGAAGAACGACATGAGGAAATACCCATACCTCGAAAAGGTGATGAACGGAAGCGCCGTTACGATAAAATACAGCGCCGTTAACCATAAGAGCGACAAATCCTTGCGTCGAACTTTCATCACTAACGTCATAATGAAGCCTAAGATTCCTATGCCGATCATAACGAAATGCGTTGATTTGACGAAATGCGGCTTTAGTCCGAAAATCTCTTTCCAGTAATAAGGAACTTTGAACATATCATTGACGCGATCCCCCGTGTATTGCCAAAGGTAAGCCATAGGCTGTGTTCGGAAGCCGTAATTTCGAATTTTCACGGCGAGCTCCTTCTGGAATCGATCCGAATCGATGCGATTGGTCGCGGATGCGATCTTATCGAAGTCGTCCTTGAATTTCTCGACTGCACCCGGCGGATACTGCCATTCAAGCTGAGAGCCAAGCAGCGAAGGATTACCCGATGACAACGTGAGCGGAATAAACTCATGGAAAACAATCGCGTTGCGGATCCACCAAGGAGACATGCACAGTAGAACGATGCCGGATACGACAAGGGCGGGCTTAATGAGCTGCTTCACCCGGTAGCCGTGAATAAGCATGTACACCAAGAAGACGAGCGGAAGCAGGGCAAAGTTAGGCCGCTCATAGATGCCTAGGCTCAAGCTTGCAGCAGCTAATGCGAATAACGGCAAGCTATGCCGTGTGACAGCCAAGTAGCCGGCGTAAAGAAACAGCCAAAGGAAGAACTGGCCGAGCACCTCCGTAAGAATGAGGTTGGCAGCGACATAGTTCGGTATATAGAGCGCGAATAAGAGCGCTGCAATAAGTCCGAACCGTTCATTAAGCAGACGACGGCTGAATAAATAGAATAGAACGATCGTGCCCGCCAAAAACAATATTTGCACGACGCGGAAAGCTTGTATACCTCCCCAATATCCGAACAGCTTCATACAAAAGGCGAGAACGAACGGAAGACCCGGCATGATGAATACGGTAGATACGTCCGGCTCATGGTAGGTGAATATTCCATGCTGCAGAAGCGTCTCTGCACTGCGGATGTATTTTACGTCATCGTTGTTATATTCGGTGAAGCTTCCGAGATACATGTCATGGCCTTGGCTGAATGTAATGTACGTGCTTATGATGACGACGAACGATACGATTAGGACAAGGGCGTGGCAGCTAGTGAATGACCGCCATTTGGTTAACATGGTGAAACACTACCTTTCTTGTTATAAACAATCTGCGAACAACATCGTCGCAGGATTACTTATTGTAGCATGAGTTCCTGTTATATGGTATCAGACGGACTTATCTGCCAAATTGTTACTTCGACTAGGGAAAGCTATCGTTCTATACACATATAGTTAACTACTGCTATTAGTGAGTAGGGGAGATGACAGGTATGGGAAAAGGGTTTCGTTCGATGGTTCATTTCCTGAAGCCGGAGGGTCCGTATAATCTGTTCGTTCGGTTCATAAGTCCGAACCCGGTTACGCCTACCGTACCGGTATCGCGTGTGCCTGTCATAAGCAAGGAAGCGTTCATTAGTCCGTTTGTAAGCATTATCGGGGACGTGACGATTAAGGGAGGGGTGTTCGTGGCGCCTAGCGCAAGCATACGCGCAGACGAAGGGACACCGTTCTACATTGGCGATCGCACGAATCTGCAGGACGGCGTTATTTTACACGGGTTGAAGGATGAATACGTAACGGTCGGAGGCAGTCGCTATTCAATCTATATTGATTCGGAGGTTACGTGCGGACATGGCGCGATCATCCACGGACCTGCGCTGCTCGGGGTKGGCTCGTTTGTCGGCTTCCATGCGCTCGTGTTCGATGCGGAGCTGGGCAGCGGCGTATTTGTTTCCAATCACGCCGTCGTAACCGGCGGTGTCCGTGTCGCAGATAATCGGTTCGTTCCACCTGGGGCTGTGATCGACATGCAATCGAAAGCCGATGGTCTTAGCCTATTGCCGATGGAGAAGCAACAGTTCGCGAAGGAGGTTCAGCGCGTGAACCAAGCTTTTCCGGCAAGCTACAGCATGCTGTTCGGAGAGCGGCGCTGCTCCTGCGGCCTTGCAGCCGAATCGCGGCGGCAGAAATGAATTCTTAATAGGATTAATAACTAGTTTCTTAATAGCGTACACTACCGGTAAAAAGTTAAGGTGGTGAAACGTCTATGAAGTGCAGAGCTGTCATAAGGGGATTATTGTTTGTGTGCGGTGTGATAGTAATCCAGATCCATACAGTCGGTGCAGAACCACGCGGCGATGTTCCTCCGTTTGAGAAACCTTTTTTAGATGGGGGCTTTAAATCGGTTGAAGAAGCTTTGCAAGAATGCGAAACGCTACATCATAAAGAACTTAAACTGCCCTATAAATTGCCTCCGATCGCGTTTACCCATCACTTTGGCAGCTGCTATAACGACAAGGAATACCATAAAAACGATGAATTGGGTATCGAGTATCTTCATGAAAAGAAAGGCGAAAATCATTACAAGATTGATGTAAGACCAAGCTCGCAAAAATTAAACTTTGAAAAATCGAGAAGAATAAAACAAAGCTACACGCTCCAGGACGGTAATCGAGCACTCTACATGGAAATGCCCATTCCGATGTCTAAGAGAGGATTCAATATACTCGTATTTGAAAAGGACGGATGGCAATACCTACTGTCTATTGATAGCCGGGTAGAAGACAAAGTAACCGTTCATATACTGCTTGAAATAGCCAACTCGATAAAATGAAGATCATATGGTAAGCTATAGGAAATTAATGTCATTTGGTCTTGAGGAATTAAAATTCTAAAATTAAATGAGGGATCGTATGAATCAACCATTATTCAAACAGCTTGAATTCATCCGCCAGCAGACTATTAAGGCAGTAGAGGGGATTTCCGAGAGCACACTGGACATCGTTCCGAAAGGGTTCAATAACAATTTAAGATGGAATTTAGGGCATATTTATTTGGTTCAAGAGAAGTTTGCTTTTTATTTTTCMGGGGAGACCGTGCAATTGCCGGAGAGTTTCGAACGCAGGTTCGGAAGAGGGACGAAACCGGCTGATTGGGAAGGAGACCTTCCGAGCTTGGATACGTTGCTTGCAATGTTGGCCGAGCAGCCGAAGCGTATCGAGCACACTTTGATTGGTCGCTTGGATGAGCCGGTCAAAGATTCGTATACGACAGGGTCGGGATTGACGATAAGCACAATAGGGGAGTTTCTGAACTACACACTCTACCATGAGGGTTTGCACTTCAACTCGATAAACCTGATTAAACGTTTTGCCAATTAATAAAGGAAGGTCATCCCTTGCATCATTGCAAAGAATGACCTTCTTCTTATTTACTTCGTATACTTCCCAACCAAAACGGCAAGCTCATCCCATTGCTCGCATTGCTCCCAGTGGAACGATGCCGGCAGCTCGTACATCTCTTCCCATGAACGCTTCTGCAGATGAGGCTTCAAGATCTGCTCCACGGTGATGACCTGCATGATCGTTCTCATCCGGAACTGCAGCGGATAGCGCTCCTCTACCGAGATCGGATTAAAGTAGGTCGCCGCCATATAATCGACAAGCGCCTCGCCTTTCTCTTGCTCCTTATGCTGATTCCAGACCAGCTTGATCTCTTCGGTCAATTGACGCCAAGGCGTGTCTTCGCGCGGATACACAATTCCCATCGTGGCGGTGTCTTTGTAAGTCCATAGCGCCCAAGAGACATCGTTGGCTTCGCAAAGGTCGAGCATATCCTCAATGATCGTCATCTGGAAGTCGATCTGCTCCTTCTCGAACACCAAGCCAAGCTCGCCGCACCAAAGCGGACGCTTGTATTTCTCCCGAATGCTCACCAGCTTGTCGAAAGCTTCTTTGAAAATTTCGCGGCGTCTCGTACGGTCCATCTCCGGCGTCAGAACGGCCGGCTCGTCGACGAATGGGTAGAAGTGGAACTCATAAGCGACCTGCGGATCGTCGACCGGATCGAGCATCGTGAAGTCGGTCGTGAACGCATTGCCCTCGATAAAAATAATGTGATGCTCGTCGTACTTGCGGATCTCCGCGATGACCTTTTCATAGAACTCGTTGAATACCTTCGCGTTCGTCACCATCGACGGCTCGTTGACGATATCGTAAGCGGCAATCCAAGGCTGATCCTTGTAGTAGTCCGCGATATGGCCCCATAACCCGATTACCGTATCACGCAGCGCGCTGTATTCCCAGAATAGCGGCAGGCCGGAGTTCGTGTCGCAATGCCAATCCGGATTTTGCCCGCCGGGAACGGAGTGCAGGTCGAGCATCGCGTAGATTTCGTATTTCTCGCATAGAGCGATGATATGGTCGAGGTAAACGAAACCTTCTTTTTTGTACACGCCGGGATTTTGGTCATCGATGAAGTATTTATAGTTAAACGGAATGCGCAGATGGTTAAGGCCGATTTTTTTCAAAAATTCAAAGTCCTTCTCGCCGACGAACTCGAGCAGGAAGCGGTCGAAGAAGGCGGTGCTGCGTTCCTCGCCGTACACCTCCGCGAATGCTTGCTTAATCATCGTGTCCGTGCCGGGCAAGCCGATCATGAAATGCTCCAGGTTCATCCATGAGCCGAGACCGAAGCCTCGAAATACGATTTTTTCCCCGTTAACGGTAAAATCCTCGCCGCGAACTTGAACGAATTGATCCAGTTGAATAGTCATATAGAAGTCCTCTTTTCTTTAATATAGTAGTTAGTTTTTCATGCCTGTCGTCGCAACGCTTTGAATGAAGAATCGCTCGCCGATCAGGAAGACGATTACCATCGGAATGGTGGCCAGCACCGTACCCGCCATCAGCAAGCCGTAGTCCATCGTGTGTTCGGTTTGGAACGCCTGCAATCCGAGCTGGAGCGTCTTCAACGACTCGTCGTTCAGGTAAATCATCGGCGCCAAATAGTCGTTCCACATAAACGTAAAAGTAAAGATCGAGAACGTGGACAAGCTCGCGGCCGACAGCGGCATAATGATCCGCCAAAATATTTTCCACTCGCTAAACCCGTCAACCCGTGCGGCTTCGTTCAGCTCGCCGGGCAAGCTCATGAAAAACTGGCGCATCAGGAAGATGCCGAATCCGCTGAACAATTGAATTAAAATATAGCCGCTATGCGTGTTGTAGAGACCCAAGCTGCTGACGACGGCGAATTGCGGAACCATAATGGAGTGCCAAGGCATCATTAAGTTCGCCATAAACAGGATGAACAGCGTACTCTTGAACGGCACCTTGAGCTTGGCGAACGCATAAGCGGCCATCGAGCAGATCAGCACTTGAAGTACGGTAATGATGACGGACAGCATGACGGTGTTCATAAAATATTTGCCGAAAGGAATGATCGTCCATACCTCTTTGAAGTTATTGAGATATAACGACGATGGAATCCAGTTATTCGGGTTCTGGAAAAGGTCGATATCCGTGCGCAGCGAAGTCGAGATCATCCATAAGAACGGAAACAGAGTGGCGACTGAGAAGGCAACCAGAATAAGCAGCAGCACATAATACAAGAGCTTGCTAGTCTTCGATTTAGTGACGGCTTCCATTATGCGTACCTCCCATCTTAGTAAGTCACCCATTTTTTCTCGAGCCTGAATTGGATGAGCGATATGACCATAATGATGAGGAACAGGACGGTAGACATCGCTGCGGCATACCCCATCTTGTAGTTGATAAACGCTTCTTGGTAGATACGGAATACCAATACGTTCGTTGATCGGCCCGGCCCGCCGTCGGTCATGACGGATACGAGATCGAACACTTGGAAAGAGTTAATAATCGTTAGGATTAACACCATAAATAACGTTGGCGACAGACTTGGCAGCGTAATATAGAAAAACTGCTGCAGCTTGCCTGCGCCGTCCAGCCTAGCGGATTCATACAAATGCTCGGGAATGCCTTGAATGCCCGCGAGCAGAATAATCATGTAGTAGCCGAAGCTCTTCCACACCGCGACAATGACGACGGCAAGAAGCGCCCACTGCGAGGACATAAGCCACTCCGGCGGATTCGATATGCCGATCGCTTCCAGCATATGATTGATCGGGCCGGACATCGGGTTGAACAATAGTCCCCAGACGATCGCAACGGATACCATCGACGTAATTTGCGGAAAATAAAAGGCCATGCGCAAATATTTGCGCAGATGCAGAATGCTGTTCAGCGCTATAGCAGACAGCAAAGCTAGCAGCATCGTTAATGGCACGAATAATAGCGTGTATATAAAATTGTTTTTCAGAGAAACACGGAAATAATCGTCCTGCAGCAGCCTCGCGTAATTATCCAAACCAACGAAATTAGGCGTAATATTGAAGCCGCCGTAATCCGTGAAGCTCATGACGATGCCATAGACTAACGGAATGAATATGAATACGGCGAATAAGACGAAGGCCGGTAGAATGAATAACGTCCCTGTTAGGTATGACTTGTAGTTGAGAAGACGTTTGTCCGTCATAGAAACAACCTCCTGATAGAATGGTATAGCTCGTGAAACAAGATCGGCCTCCGTCCTAGGATACGGAAGCCGACTGCTTAGCTATAGTTACGGTTTAAGAACGGAAGCGCGCTGTTCCATGAAGTTTTTCATGGCTTTCGCGGCATCCAGCTCCTGGAACAGATAGAGATCCCGTTGTTCGCTATAGACGCGATTGACTTCGTCGATCTGGGCAATCGGCTGGTTTTCCACAACGGTGTTCGCTTCGAAGAAGTAGCTGCTTCCTTTAATGCCGGTTGCGTTAAGGAATGATTCCTTCGTTTTGTCGCTGGCATAAGCCGGCAATACGCTGGATTCGGCAATGATCGCTTCGCCTGCTTCGCCCGTTACGAACTGGACGAACTTGAACGCCGCATCGATGTTTTTGCTGTCAGGATTAATGCCCATAAATGTGCTTACGCCGCCGACCGTAATCGGATCGCTCGTTCCGTCTGGCAGCGGAAGCGGCGCCATATCGAATTCGATGTTCGTTTTGCCGGCTTCGATATCCGCTTTCAGCATATTAATCGTCCATTCGCCGTTAACGAGCATCGCGACATTGCCGCTTTCGAATTGTTTGATCCAGTCGGTGCTCTGCGACTTCATTTGCTTATAGCTCATATGAGATTGATCCTTGTAGTAGATGCGGTCGAGATAATCGAACCAGTCCGCTACATCGTCCAAGCTGTCGTCAAGAATAGTCGTGCCCTTCTGAAGCGCGCCAAGCGGCGCGGTCATCCAGTCCGCATAGTAGCCGCCCCATTGCTTGCTAGCCCCGTCGCCCTTCGTGAGAGCCTTCGCCAGCTCGGCATATTGGTCCCATGTCAGTTGCGTAGGGTAGTTAATGCCTTCACGGTCGAAGATCGCTTTGTTGTAGAACAAAGCATATTGCGATGTGCGGTAAGGAAGCGCGTAATACTTGCCTTTCGTCAGCACCTCGGTAATATCTTGGAAGCTAGGTCCATAAGCGCCAACGTCTAGGTTCGCTTCTTTGATTCGATCGGTTATATCGAGAAGCTGGTTTTTGGAAGAGTACGTGCCTAGGCTCGTCGTGCCGTTAATGCTGTATACGTCCATTTTGGAGCCGCCGGATAGGTTGGTCATGATTTTGGTGTTATACTCATTCGAGTTGTTGCTAATCGTGTTCATCTTCACTTCGATGTCGCTGTTCTGGGCGTTAAACGCCTCAACGACCTTCTTCATATAGGCTTCTTCATCGGTCCAAGTGTAATATTCCAATACCACCTTGTCGTTGCCGTTCGTGCTGCTTGGTTCGTTCGCGTTGTTCGAGCCGCAACCTACGATCGTCGCCGCAAGCCCCGCCATAAGCGTTATACTGAGGTATCTAAAACGTTGATTCATGAAAACCCCTCCTGTATCTTTGTCGTGCTTCCATCGTAATGGCAACCGGCCGTGAACGTAAGGTTGAAGTTTTATCATCGCTTTCAAGGGGCGAGACAGGGTAAATTGGATAATGGTAGGGGATTATAGGGGAATAATTGCGCTTTACGCGGGTTATGCGGCTAGCTAGGTGTACAAAACTTCAACCTATACAGCGGCGTGCGGATCAAATAAAATCTATTTTATTTGCATGGAAAGAGAGCGGGAGGGTCGCTGGTGTTCATTTTCTTCGTGTTTATCTTGTTTATTGCGATAGCGGTATTTTGTCTGACACAGCAGAAATATACGAAAGCGACTCTCTTCATGCTGCTGATGGGGTTTGCTTATTTGATCGTCGTTTCCTGCATCATTACGTACATGTCCAAGGATGCTTACTACTACTTCAGCCTCGACGATTATTTCGGGATCAGGCAGTCGCTGCAAAATCAATTGATGTTTCTGCCGATCTCGCGCTTTGCGCTCATTCGCGTATTTAACGTGTTTACAATGATGTTTCTGTATACGGGGCTGTGCTCCGCCATTTATTTCGCTTTCAACATTTCGTCCAGACGTAGAACCTTGCTATTATCGCTGCTAGCCATTCCCTGCATCGTTCAGATCATGCTGTACGATCCTTTCTTCTACGCGCATATGTACTATCGGATGTACCCGGACTACATGACGGCGAAAGGGTTCGTCTCGCTGTATGAATCCATCCACACGGTTACGTTCGTCGTCAATACGCTGTATATTGTTGCGGGGGTAGTGCTGCTTGTATACGCTTTGTATGATGCGCCTAAAGTTCGTCAAATTCGAAGCAATATATTAATGATCTTAATCTCTTACATTTCGGTTCAAATTACGTATTATTACATGAATTATTGGGCGCCCGATATATTGATTAAAGTATCCAAAGCCGCCCGTTTTATAAGGTTCAAGCCGATTAACCTCGTCGGCAACCCTTCTATTTATACAATGCTGCCGTACATTGCGGGGGTTTGTCTGTTCGTCAGCTTGTACAGCATTTACAAATACGCGCGCATCCAGAACAGCATTCGCAATCAAGAATCGGTTATTTCGCATAATATCGATTCCGCTATCTTAACGTCGCGCGTGTTCAGCCATTATATGAAGAACGAACTGCTTGCCATAATGGCGCAAACAGAGTTTTTGGAAAACATGTGCGAGAAGTCGCCGGAGGTCGTCGAGGAGATTCGGGTCATTGAACAGCGCTGCAAGAAGGTATATGATCGGCTCGACGCTGTCCATCAGAAAAACCTGAAGTCCAAAATCGAGCTGCAGCCTGTTATGCTGAATGAGCTGCTCAACAAGCTTCTGGACGATAAAAGAATGGAATTGAAGCCGATCAAGGTTCATTATGCGATGCCGCCGCGGCAGCTGGTCATTATGGCCGACCCTTATTATTTCGCGCAAGCGCTTGAAAATATTATTTCGAACGCCGTCGATGCGCTCGAATTCGTTCCGGAAAAATCGCGGCAGCTGACCATTGAGATCAACGTGAAGAACAAGTGGGTAGAGGTAGTCATTCGGGATAACGGCATCGGTATGGAGGAAGAGGCTCTTGTGCATATTTTTCAGCCGTTCTATTCCTCTAAGCCGACCGCGACCAACTGGGGCATGGGACTATCTATCTGTCACACGATCATTACGACGCATGGGGGCAAGATTAGCGCCGAGAGCAAGAAGGGCGAAGGCAGCGCCTTCCACATTGTCATGCCTTTATTGTCGACGGACATGAGCGAAAGGAGATGAGCAGCATGAGCGAGCCGAAGATTAAGGTACTTATCGTGGAAGACGATCACTTAATCGCGAAGCGGTACCAAATGATTCTCTCCAAGGACGATCAGATCGAATTCGTGGGGAGGGCGTCCAGCGGCTACGAATGCACGATGCTGGCCGCTTTGAACAAGCCGGATATTATATTGATGGACGTGGAGCTGGAGGATAAACAGGCGGGGCTGCGGGCAACGTCCGAAATATTGAACTATATGCCCGATGTGAAAATCGTGATGCTGACCGTCTGCGAAACGGACGAAACCGTGTTTCGCGCCTTTGAACTCGGCGCTACGAATTATTTGCTGAAAAACATGCAAGCGGATGCCGTGTTGGAGGCTATCAAGGATGCCTATTACGACCAGCCGTCTCTGCATGCCAATATCGCGGGTAAGATTACGCGCGAGTTCAAACGGATCAAAACGACGGAAGACAGCTTGCTGCACAACTTCTATATTTTGACGCAGCTGACGCCTACGGAGCTTGAGGTGCTGGAGCTGCTGATGAAGGATTACACGCGTCAGGAAATATGTAAGCTGAGGCATGTAGAGCCTTCGACCCTCAAATCGCAAATCAACAGCATTTTGAAAAAATTCAATAAAAACAGCGTGCAGGAAATCGTGCCCGCATTGCGAGAGCTGCACATTCCGGAAATTCTGTCGCAGCGGAAGGGGAAGCCGTCAAGTTAAACGTCGCCACTCGCGTAATTACTTAGCCGGCTCGCTCCGCATCAGGTAAGGATATAAAAGAATGATTCCGAAAACGTATAGGAGCAGTGCGAATAACGCTGGCAGCAAGTGCCAAAAATCGGTATAGCCAATCGAGAAATGCACGCTGAAACCGGCATAGAAGCCCGGAGCTCCGCCAAGCAGCAGCGTCCACCATAACCAGCGCGCTCCTTGTTGAATGCCCCACAAAGCGATGATGAGAATAGCCAATGCATCGCAAAGCAGCGCGCCGCCAAAGCCGGCCCGATCATGGGCGATTAATGGCATTAACCGCGGGTTGGCTGCGTCCAGCTCGGCGGGCGTTACCTTCAAATAGGCAAGATCCTCCGGTACGAATACCTCCGTGACGCCGACCGTCGCAATCGTTAGACCCCCGATCGCTAACGCAAAGCCGAGTACAACAAAGCATAATTGCCCCCACATCGCCGTACGCCATAGTCGAGTATTGCGCAAATTGACTGGCTTCCGATAGGGCTGGTCGGGGTTGCCGCGCATGGAGAGAAGGAACATAGGAAACAGCAAAGCGGCAGCGACCGCATGGAGCGGATCGAAATAGCCGTAGCCCAGATACAGAAAAAAGCTAGCAAAGCCAACCAGGCCGGAGGTTATTAAAGCCGTCTTGGCCCAGTGCAGGCCGTCCTTCAGTCCATACCTCGCCAGCTGGTAATAAAGAATGCCGATAGAAATCATGGTCCCGGCCAGCGTAATCCGATCATGCGACATGAAATGGAGCAGATGATGGTTAATGCCATGAAGCTCTTCCACGGACATGCCTATAAAATCCAAATCGTAAGGCAATAGTACAGTCGTCGCGGCAATGATCCATGAAAGGATGCCGCCAATGATCATTCCGACCCCAAGCAAGCACATCCAGCCCCAATGCTTCCAAAAGGAAGGCGTCTTGGGTTTAGTTGTATGCCGAACCCGTTCATAAATGACGGCTTCGTTGATCCGCTTCGGAAGACCCGGGCCGGCATAGACGAGTCCGCTATGCAGCATGACGGCATTCGCGCCGGCATTCATGAGGTCGAGCGCATCCTGCGGCTCATGAACGCCGCCTCCCGCTTTGATCACGAACGAGTCGCAGGAGGAGTGGTAACGGTCGCGAAGATGTTTTATTTTTTGCAGGGAAGCTGCTTTTGCTTCTCTTCCAACCTTAATCGGGTAATTGTGACTGCTAGGGTCATCCTCGCATTCGTGAATGGCTTCTCCAATAACAACCCCTTTCCAGAAAGAAGCCCCTTCCATGTCCAGCAGGTTGCATAATCTGTCATTAGGGAAGTCGGGCGGTACATAAAGAAATAGCGGCACTTGATTCGGGTTATAGGACGCTGCTACTGCTGTAAAGCGCTTGGCGATCTCTACCGTTTCCTCCAAAGAGCGAGTTCCGTTTATGATATCCACATAAAAGGCCGAAGCGCCAGAACGGCTTAGCCTTGCCATCATGTTGCAAAGCTCATGAACAGCCTCCTCCGGGGAGGAGCTGGGAAGCGGCGTAATCCGCGCCATTTGAGGCAATCGATGCCCAGGCTTGGCCATGCGGATAGCCGTACGTTCAACGCCTTCGTTTTCGTAATAGGAGGGGTAGCGTATCGTTTCGTTCGCTTGGTCGTTCTCAATCGGCGCTTGAATGCGGACAGGGCGAACCGTAATGGGCCCATGCTCAATGAAGCCGATGCCGAACTGAGCGAACGCTTTATGAGCCGTTCCCTGCGGGTCCAAGCTGCCAGACAAGCCTACTGGCGTACTTAATGACAGTCCCGCCAGCTCTTGCTCCAGCAGCGGCGACGGCTCCATATGGCCAAGCGTCCGTATGACAAAGGGACCGCTAGGCAACTTGCTTAGGGTTCCTATGGCTTTTAACGTTATTGCTCTGCTTAATCGTGATGGCAGTATAAATAACAAAGGTCGAAATAAGGTCTGATACGACCAGTCCGGCATAGTTGTGCTCCTTTAACCATCGGTGTACTTTTTAGACATATTTTAAAGATACTCTATACGACTGACGAAAGGAACCTATATATGGAAAAGTCCAGTTAATAGAAAAAGAGCTTACTCGGTTGCCCGAGTAAGCTCTTTTTTTGCGTTGCAGCGTATGATCACCAGTTGTTACCGGACACTCTCGTGACGGTGAAGTTCGGGCTGCCGCTCTCGCCGTAAATGGCGGCTACGCCTGGGTTGTTGATCTTCACGTTCGTGAAGCTCGCCCCGCCGACCGCCGGGCCTTGCCCTTGCTCCGCTCTGACGACGAGTTTGATGCCGTAGCGGGTAGGGTTGTTGATGTTGACGTTCTCGACGCGAACGTTTTGCATCGCAAGATTTTCCGGCGACTTCGTCTGGAACATTAGGCCGAAGTAGACCGGATTATTGATGTCGACGTTCTTGACGAGGATGTTCTTGAACGTCCGGTCGCCGCCGAAGAACCAGATCGCGCCGAAGTTCTGGTATTCGTTGATTTTGTCGTCCGCGCCAACGCTGGTCCAGAAGTCGCCGCCGGTACGGTCGAGCGTTACGCCGTCGATGACCGTATCTTGATCCCCGAATCCGAGCGTGTTGTAGCCGAAGCTGAGGCTGCTGATCGTGAGGCCCGGATACGTAAGCGTATCTGCGCCGTACAGGTTTTGGTACAGGTTGCCGGAACCGCCGTATACGGCGAATGCGGCTGCGCGTCTAACGCAAGTAGCGGTCAGATTGGAGTATACGTTGCCTACGTTGTAAGACCCGCCTGCATCCACCGCGCTGAACAAGGCGAAAGCGTCGTCGCCGGCTCCGCGCGAGTAGTTGTTGTCGATGACGTTATAGGACGAGCCGTTCGTCATGTTGATGCCGTCCGCGAACGTGTTTTTGATTCGGTTGTCTTGGAACGTATTGTAGGAGGAGTTGACGCCCCAGTACAAGCAGATGAAGTGCTCGACCCAAATGTTCTGAACCGTAACGTCCTGCATGCCGTTGCCGTCAATGAACTTGCCTGGACCGTCTGTCCGGTAAACATAGTTGCCCCATGCGGACAGATCTTTGATCGTCGAACCGTTCGCGGTCGATCCGATATTGAAGCCCACATCCGTATTGGATTGGCTCTGCGGAGCGACGAGCTTCGTATGCCATGGGCCTGCGCCGATGATCTCCGTTGCACGGCCGTAGAGGAAGATTTTGCTGTTGATCGTCCACTCGCCGGCAGGGATGAAGATGCCCTTCTTCGTGTTGTCTTGCCTGAATTCGTTAAGCGCCTGCTCAATGGATTTGGTAGCCGAAACTTGTACGTATTTGCTTGGATCCGGGTTGGAGGCAGCCGCCGCGACGTTTTCCGTTTCGATCATGTCGACATAAATCCAGGATACGTCGCCGGCATCCTTCTGAATCTTGATTTTCGTGCCTGCCGGATACACTTGATCGAGCATGAGCTGCGAATCTTCATAGAGCCAGTATGCAGTTAAGCCTGCCCCAGGAGCGTTGTCGTAGCCGAGTCGGCCGAGCGTGCTAGGCGTTGCGTACACGTAAGAGAACTTGGAGGTGACGTTGAAGTTGCCTTTATCGACACCGTTAGCGTAAATGCTGACCGTTCCGGTCGTACTTTCGGCTACCGCGTTGCGAAGAACGAATGCGTTCGCTGGGGCGGTAAGCGTAAATTCGACATATTCACCCGTTGCATCGAGATGGACGGCAGAACGTCCGGAAGCTTCGCCGGCGAAGTCGCCAGGCTTGAAGTTAGGGGCAAGCTTCGTTCCGTTCGTCGTGTTGGAGGGAGCTTCCGCCTCAATGATGGTGAACGGCATATTCGCGCCGCGGCCTACATAAAGGCTTGATGTGCTTGTGTTGTTTGCTTGCTTGATGCTTACTTCGTTCGCATCATTGGCAACCGTTGCTGTCGCGGAGTAGCTGCCATTCGCAGCGGTCCAAGTTCCCATATTGACGTTGACAGATTGGCCAGCCGTGAGCGCTCCGCTATATGAGCCGTTCAGCGTCTGAATCGTCGTGCCTGCCGCGTTCTTCAGCAGAAGCGTAATCGCATGGGCGCCGCCTGCTGATGCAACGTTGCCTTGGTTTTTCAAATTAACCGTGAACGTTACGGTGTTACCTGCGCTCGGATTGCTTGGATTCCAGGAAGCCGTTGTAATGAGGTCGGAGCTCGGCACGGGAACGACTGTCAGCGAGGACGCACTCGTAAAGCTGTTGTTGCTGTCGTTCTGCTCGATGATGGCATTGCTCTCATCGACTTTGGCGCTTACTGCGTAAGTGCCGGCATTTCTCGTTCCGGCATTCAGTGTAACCGTTGCTGAGGCGCCGGCCGCCAAAGCGCTGACCGGTGCAGAACCGACAAGCTCGCCAGCCAGATAGAAGTTGACCGAAGTTGACGGTGCGTTCGCGTTGCCGTTATTTTTGACGGTTGCGCTCAATGTAATGGCATCGGTCTCGACTGGTGATGCCGGCGCGGAGGTCATGCCGGTAATCGTCAGATCCGGATTCGGAGCTGGTGTGCCGTATATTTCGAACTCCGCTACTTGACCCGCAGAAGAACCGGTGTTGGCTGTAATGTTCAAGCGTACCTGTTTGACTACAGCGGTGACCGGAATCGTGACAGAGTTGCCTGTAGCCGGATTGAACGTATACGACGCGGCGGATACGATATTGTTGAAGGTTGCCGTTTCTTGGTTGTTGCCTAATACTTGAATCGTTTGGGTGCGAGTGCCCCATTCCGTAGCCGGGTTCAGCTTCAAGACGATTGATGTGATGTTATGGTTGGAGCCGAGATCGACTGTGAGGCTACTCGGGTTACTGCTGCCTTCCCAGTATGTAGCCGTACTGCCATCGTTGCCGTTAGCTGCTACAAAAGTGTGGACGGTAGAGGAAGAGGTAATGCTTTTGTTCAATGCGACATTATTTCCAGTTGGCGTCGTAGGTGTAGGTGTAGGCGTAATCGTAGGTGTCGGAGTAGGAGATGCAGTTGGTGTAGGAGTCGGTGTTGGTGTAGGCGTTGGCGAAGCTGTTGGTGTAGGTGTAGGCGTCGTATTCGTGAATGTCAACGTAATCTGGTCCAGATTAACATTGCCGGAATCGCCCGCATCATATTTGTACGCGATCGTATTGCTGCCGGCATTCAAAGCCAGCGTTTCCGATTTCGTGCCCCATGTATCCCAGTTCGCGAGGTTAGATAGCGTTGTCTGGCGAATTTTCGTGCCGTTGACGTAAACGCTGATCGTGCGCGAACCGCCTTGGGCGTTGCCGTATTTCAAGGCAACATCGTAGTTGCCGGCTGACGCTGCGCTAACCGTAAACGTAGTTGTCGCGCCTTGTGTCCAGTAACCGTCTACGAAACCTGTGCCGGAGTATCCGGTATGATCGGTATTTACTTTGGCTCCGGAAGCGAGTGCGGCGCTTTCGGCTTGATAAGTGCCTGTAGGTGCTGTTGTAGGAGTAGGAGTAACTGGAGGCGTTGGTGTAGGTGTGACGGTTGATCCGTAAATTTCGAATTCGGAAATTTGTCCAGCTTGCCAGCCCGTGTTGGCGGAGATGCTCAGGCGAACATAACGCGTGCTGACAGCGGCAAAGTTAATCGTTACGGAGTTGCCGCTAACGGAAGGGTTGAACACATAGCTTGCAGAGCCAACGATGTCGGTAAACGATGAGCCGTTCGAGCTGCCCTGCACGGCCAACGTTTGCGTGCGCGTCTCCCAGCCTGCCGGCAGCTTCAGCACGACTTGATCKATGCTGGCGCTAGCGCCGAGATCGACTTGAATCCACTGCGGGAATGCGTTGTTCACGCTTTCCCAATACGTGCTTGCGTTGCTGTCGACGACGTTGCCCGCAACGTACACGTCGGCATGACCGCTTGCGGTTACGTTTTTGCCCGCGGCGAGGTTAGGCCCGCCAGCGGCGGACGAGTCGGAAGGGTAGAGGGTGAACTGCGACAGCAATACCACGAAGGACAGGAACAGGATGAAGGACGGATTTTTCGTAAGCCGTTTGCTCATAGAGAACATAAATAACCTCCTAGTTATATCTTTCTTAAGGAAAATAATGCGCTTACATTATTGCGCAAAACGAGTGGACTTTTGACGATCACCTCCTTAATAGAGAGATAGGTTATGTTGTTTTCATTTGTTTTCACAATTTGACAGAAGTAGAGTGTGCAGAGTTGAGGTCGCAGCGTGCAACATGCATCGTGCAACATGCATCGTGCAAAGATAGTGGAGGATGAAAGGGTCGTTTCATGAGGCAAGGTTCGGATTGGTCGTATGAGCCTAGCATAAAGCAGTTCCCTTCATTACTGAATAGCTATTCCTACGATGATCGTGTGTTATTTTATTGTTTGGTTTATAGCGCGCATTTTACATACATACAGTATGTATGTTAATATGAATGCAATCAACACATCAAATGACGAAATCAAGGAGGCTGTTCCAATGAAAGTAACGAGTTTTTATCCGGTCATTCAGTCGGGGAAAGTATCGGAGACCGCAGCGTTTTACACGGCATATTTCGGCTTTGAAAAGGTATTCGAGGCAGATTGGTACGTGAGCTTGAAGCTTGCTAACAGTGAAATTCCGTTCGAGCTGGCGATTTTGGATCCGGCGCATTCTACCGTTCCTGAGGGACATGGGGCGAGCGTAAATGGACTTATCTTGAACCTGGAGATAGAGGATGCGGATGCCGAGTACGAGCGTCTTATTCAGATCGCCAAGCTGCCGCTACTGCAAGATATTCGGGATGAGGAGTTCGGTCAGCGACACTTTATTACAGCCGATCCGAACGGCGTACTGATCGATATGATTCAAGTCATTCCGCCTTCTGAAGCTTATAGCGAACAATACTTGTAAGACCCTGAATCGTCCGCTACAATGTATGACAACGAGACGGACCGGCTAGAACGGTTGACAAGCAGACGATTGGAGCTTCCTTATGGCCAGAAGAACGAAAGCAGAGACGAACGAGACGATTCATACGCTTACGGCAATAGCCAGGCGGCATTTCACGGAATACGGTTATGCGGATGCGGCGCTGGAGATGATCGTACAGGAAGCGAATCTGACGCGCGGTGCCGTTTATCATCATTTTCGCAGCAAAAAAGAGCTGTTCCGCAGCGTGCTGGAATCGGTACAGCGCGAAGTGGCCCAGCGCGTTGAACGGGACGCTTCGGCATCGGAAGACGTCTGGGAGCAGCTCTATCTGGGTTGCCGCGCATTCGTGATGGCGGCGGTAGAAGAGAACCGCAAGCGCATTATGCTGATCGACGGCCCGGCAATCCTCGGTTGGAACGTGTGGCGCGAAATGGACGAACAGCATGCGATGAGCTTGCTGCGAGGCCAATTGCGGCTTATGAAGGAGCAAGGTTATTTAAACCGTGCATCCATCGACGCGATGACGCATTTGTTATCGGGCGCGCTGAACGAAGCCTCGCTTTGGCTGGCGCATGCGGATGCGCGGCCGGATGCGCTTGAAGAAGCCATGCGGACGTTGAAATTGCTTCTGGAGGGCATTAAGCTGGTTGCAATTCGCGATGTATGAAGGCAAGAAGCACGATTGTAAGCTGGAACGCCGATTAAGCGGCAAGTAAAATAGGGCGTTAAATGCGAAAACCCGCGAAGCTGTGCAGCTTCGCGGGTTTTCGCATTATTTTATCCCGTTCACAAGCCCCGTCACTAGTCTGCTCAGCGACTCCCTCCCGATGAAGGGGGCGAGGCTTGCTAGCAGGTCGGGATTGTAGTTGTCCTCGTTCATTCCTTCCAGCAGCTTTTCGATATGAGCCTTGCCGAGGAAAGGGGCGAKACCGATAACGCGGCTCGCATCCAGGCTGCCGTCGGCCACTTGATCGACGAGCCGGCCGAGCGTGCCTTGGCTGATGAACGGTGCGAGACCTTGCACGGCGTTCCAGTTCATGTTGCCGATTGCCGCTTGGGTGACGAGTTTGTCGATATTCTCCCGGTGGAGGAAAGGGGCGAGCCCGACGATTTGCGATAAATCTACGGTACCGGCGATTGTCCGATCGACCAGCTTGCCGAGCGCTTCCCTGCTAATGAACGGAGCGAGCGAACCAACCGTTTCCCAAGGTATTTCATTATCCGCTGCCTGGAGCACGAGCGCATCGATCGTCTCTGCGGGCAGGAACGGCGCTAACTGCTGAATGACATTCATACTGAACCTTGTATGATCGACTTTATCGGTGACCTGCTTAAGCGTGCTTGCCCTCATAAGCGGAGCAACCTCCACGAGCTCATCCGCTTCTATGCTGCCGTCGTTCACCATATCGGCTACTTGATCGGTTTCGTTGACAGCTATTTTCTCAATAATCGTCCCGGTATGGTGACTATGCCCAACTCCAGCGACTCCGCCATTGATAATGTCGTCGACGGTTGTGTCGTAGAACTTCGCCAGCCCGGGCAACGTTCCGATATCAGGCATTGACTCTCCGCGTTCCCACTTCGAGACGGCTTGGTGGCTCACGTTCAGTTGATCGGCCACCTCCATTTGCGTCAGGTCCTTCTCTTTCCTAAGCTTCGAGATGTAGGCTCCTATTAATCGTAAATCAAGCATTTTGATTCCTCCTAAAAGGTTACGTACAGCGCGCACTGTCAATAACAGCATAGCATGCGGGCGATCGGCAGCCTATCAATTGTTGGTAGAATTAAGGTTTGCAACCAGCGGTAGAATTCAAAGCAATATCCGCCTCTTTACTGCGTAACAATGTTATGTTACATTGATAGCAGAAAGGGGCGTTATGATGGATGGACGATGAACTCATATCCAAGAAAGAGCTGCTTGAGCTGACGGGTATTTCATACGGACAGTTGTACCGATGGAAGCGCAAAAACCTCCTGCCGGAGGATTGGTTTATCCGGAAGTCCGCATTTACGGGACAAGAGACGTTTTTTCCGAAGCAACGAATGCTGGCCAGAATCGATAAAATCATTAACATGAAGGATGATTTGTCGCTCGATGAGCTGGCTGAAGTGTTTTCGCCAACGCCTGCCGGACTGGCACTCAGTGTGCAGCAATTAATTGAACGAAACATTGTTACGAATGTTACAGCGGATTTTGCGGAAGAGCAAATGGGCAGATTGCCTCTCTACACCTTCGAGCAGACGATGTACTTTTACATATTGGACCAAAGCTTGTTGACGGGCGAGATGAGCCTGGACGAGGTCAAAAACTTGCTTCGAACGTTGACGGAGCATTACCCGAAATTCGAGGGCAAACCTTGTGATCTATATTTGATTCGCAAAATGGGCGTATCGACGTTTTTTCTTATGGCATCGGGAAGCGAGCTTTACATGGAAAGCGGCGTTAGAATTGCCCTGCATATTCCTATTGCCAAGTGTATCGAGGAATTGAAGCTGAAGCTGTCGTCTTATTAACAAGAGGTGAAGGGGGATATGTCAATGGAGGCGATACGTAAGCCTGATCTTAAGATAGTGGGCATAGGTTCTACGCAGGGCGGCGAAGTCGGCATGGCGAAGATTGAAGGAATCGGGCGAGTGAAGGGCAGCATACGCTGCACGGACTTTGTGCTGGATGGTATAGCGACGATCTCTGGCAGTCTGGAATCTGTAAAAGCCCGATTGTATGGAACGTCTCACATCGAGGGCAATATGCTCGCGAAGCAGCTTGAGCTGAACGGTAAAGTAACAATAGATGGCGATTTGATAGGCGACTTTATGGAGATTAACGGGATGTTGACGGTCAAGGGCAAGTGCGAGATGGAAACGTTCCGCGGGAGCGGCAGGCTGCATGTAGGGTTGCTAAACGCAGGGACGGTCGAACTGAAGATCCACGGGAACTGCAGCATTGGAGAAATCGGCGGCGAGCGCATTAGTATTCGGAAGGGATCGAGCAAAGGTCTACTTAAATGGCTGAAGACGCTTCCTGTTCCATTCAGCGATAAGCTGAGTGTTCATACAATTGAAGGCGACGACATTCATGTGGAATATACGAAGGCAAAGGTCGTGCGCGGGAATAACGTTACGATTGGTGCGGGCTGCGAGATTGAGCTTGTGGAGTATAAGGAGAAGTTCGTTCAGGATAAGAGCGCGCATGTCGGCAGCAAGGTTAAGCAATAAAGGAGAAGACGGAGGGAGGCTAAAGGAATGAGCAGTATGTCACAAGGCGGATTAACGAGCGGTGGCTTAACGATTACGGGTAGCTCCGTTGCGCTTGGCGGCCATTATGATCGGGTGAAAATTGTCGGAGAAGGCTCGATAGAGGGCGATGTGCAGAGCAATAAGCTCAAAGTTATGGGCACGCTGGAGATGAACGGGCGATTGCAGACGAAGGACATTCATGTTGTCGGCACAGCCGTCTTCTCGGATCATGTGCAAGCAGCAACCGCGAAGGTGACAGGAACGGCGACAGTTGCAGGAAATGTGCAAATACAGGAGCTTCGCTGCTCGGGGGCGATGGAGGTTGCGGGCAACGTGCGCAGCGAGCGGTTCATACTGAAAGGTGAACTGAAAGCGAAGGGAGCCTGCGAGGTTGATCAGTTCACGGTGAGAGGCATGTTCCACATTGGAGGCCTCCTGAATGCGGGACGGCTGGACATTAAGCTGTATCAGGACTGCTCGGCTGATGAGATTGGCGGGGAGAAGATCACGATCAAGAAGGCAAGCCTGCTCAATCCGTTCAACCTGTTTTTCTTCAGGCCGGACGCCAAGGCGTCGTTGACAACGAACGTCATTGAAGGCGATCAAATCTATATCGAGTATACGAAGGCGGGTATTGTTCGCGGTAAACGTGTGACGATTGGGCCCGGCTGTGAGATCGGCGCAGTCGAATATAAGGAAAGCCTCGAGCTGATGAGCGGATCTACGGTGAAGCAGAAGCGCAAAATATAAGGGATGAAGCGGATTCGGCAATAAGCAGCCGGATCCGCTTCTTTTTTATGCATCGAAGGACTTATCTTCATTTCATGCTTGTATGATTTTGATGATGTGAGTATGATGGACTTTGGAACTAGGGGATATTTGGAAGCCCCGTGACGGTTCTGGCACACCTAGCATACATACAGAAGGGGAACGGAATCATGAGGGGTCATAATCGTACTAGAAAGATAGTTAAGGGTATTGCGGGATTAGCTTTGCTGTTTGTTATTCTAAGCGGGTGCTCGGTCGAAACGAAGCAGACTGCACAGATGATCGAGGATCAGATCGAGAATGTCACGGATAGCGCGAATCCTTATGTGTTGGCAGTTAAGGGTGGCTACCAGGAGGATAACCCGGATCAATTGTACGGAGATACATTCGAGCAGTTTTTTGCGGGACCTACATGGACCTATTTCTTGTCAGATACGGATGAGCATGTCGTTGAGTTTACAGGTATGATGATGTATATGGATACAGAAGTTAAAGCACGTTTGCAATTTATTGTGGACGACGAGTCGGATACGTTCGAGGTAGGTGCATTGTCCTTCAATGATGTCCCGCAGACGGAGCTGATTAAGCTGTCCGTGCTGACCAAAGTATTCGAAGACGGCTCGGCCGCTTCCGGAACAGAGGGGCAACCCGTTGAGGGAATTGAGGAAATTGCCGAGTCTACTCAAGCGCCAATGACAGATGCGAACGAAAATATTGAGGGTATGTACGCAGGGCAGCTAGAAGTAATTTCGCTCGTTTTGGGCGACTCCACAGAGCTGATTGCCGAGCATTACGGCGAGCCGGTTGAGGCTGATTATTATGAAGGCGGTCTTTATTTTTCCTACTCCGATGTTGTTTTTCTGACTAGCGCCGCGAGGGCGGAGGACGGAACGATCGAGCATGGCAAAATCATATCCATAGCGCTTCCGAGGGGCGCTTCAATCGGCGGTGTCGTTGTCGGTGATACGTTCGACGAGATCGAGGCCGTTATGGGAGAGGGCTATCGTTATGGGGACGAAGAGGGCAGCGGGTGGTATTTGGAGTATGCATACGGCGACTACGTCGTCTCGTTCTCGGCCCAAGAGGAAGCGGGCGATACGATGTCGATGGAGTATCATCATGCCCAGTATGCGGTTCCATACTCATAAGTAAGGCGATAAGGATCATAACCGATTGGGGTTATGATTCTTTTTTTACCAACTATTTCGTCAGATAGACAGCTTTCGGCTAAAATAAAGATACATGGCTTATTCGATTCGATCGGAATCATCTCAACTGTGCTCAAACTTTATTTGCGTCTATGTTGGATAATTGCATTAACTTTTCGGCTGTTCAAGCATGGAGTTGATGCGAAAATCCAATATAGCACTCAGTCAAGCTTCAAATGGGGCTTCTATCCTGCAGAAATCCATTATAGCAATACCCACCAGCAAAACAGCGGCCAAAGGTCGGCGTTCCGGTAATTATTCTTAGAGAAGGAGGCGCGCAGATGAGCGATACGATTATACTTGGTATGGGCTGCTTCTGGAGTCCGGATGCATTGTTCGGCAGCGTCCCGGGCGTCGTTCGTACGCGGACAGGTTATGCCGGAGGCACAACGCCAGCTCCAACCTATCGCCAGATGGGCGACCATTCGGAGACGGTAGAGCTAGAGTACAATACCGCCGTTGTTTCCCTTGAAGAGCTGTTGCGGCTTTTCTGGGATAACCATAACCCCTACAATATTAATGGTTACAAGGGAAGACAATATCAGTCCTTATTGATCTATCATCATGAATCGCAGCTAGACGCTATACAAAAGGTGCTGAAGGAGCGGGAGACAGCACCCGATACGGAAATACAACCGTATACAATGTTCTGGGAAGCTGAGGATAGGCATCAGAAATATTATTTGCACAGATATCCACAAGCGGTTGATGCGCTTAATGGTCTGTATTCCTCGCGTGATGAGCTGCTGAGTTCTACGCTAGCTGCGCGTTTGAATGGTTTAGCCAAAGGGTACACCAACCTGTCGCGTTTAAAAGAAGAAATCGGAGGATGGGATATCGACTCGGGTGAAGGGGAACGTATTTTGCATGTAATCACCCAAATTCGTTGGTAAAGGAGGGGATGGGCAATGACCTTGTTTCAAATGAAGCCTATACAGAATGGGCAGCATCGTATGGTTTCTTTTCTGGAGGATAACTACGTTTGCACAGGTTCTGCTGGATTAGGGGATTTGGAGTGTGTCAGTGAGACGGAGCTCGTTGCGCGGGTAACTCGGCAATACGGGGCGGAAGCTGCGGCGCTTAGCAAAAATATCGAGGAGCTCAGCCGCTTCGTGCTCCATATGCAAGATGGCGACTACGTGCTTGTGGCTGACGGGGACGATGTTCATCTAGGAGATCTAGGCGACTACTATTATGTCGATCGCTTCGATAATGAGGAAGACGGCAGCTGTCATCGACGCGGGGTTACATGGTTGAAACGGTATGCTCGTGCCGACCTTAGAGAGGAGCTGCACGCTTTTCTAACGGATGAGGCTGCGGTATCACGATTCGAGAAGCCCGTCTCCAGGACGGAATTGGAGAACGAGTGGGCAGTAAAGAAGCCGAACGTTAATCAAACGAGCGATGAAGGGCCTTCTTCTGCAGTACCTGCTTATCTCATCGCAGAGGCGCTGACGGTATTGGAAGCTGCGCTGCATAGCGACAATGCGGATCGGAGGGAACGTGCGGCTATTGCAATACTGCAATATGCGGGTCAATCTAGCGTGATGCCATGAGGTAATAGCTCTGATCAAGAGGAAACTCTTGTCCAGAGCTATTTTTATTTTGTTATTTTTGTTAGCTAACATATCAAAAAAGATACAAAAAACAATGATCACGCCATGTTTTATGTAATCGCTTCCATGTATAATATTGGTGTAATTATAATGATGTTATCCAATATATGGTGCGGAGGGATGCGGTTTGTTCATAGCAAGGAAAAAATGGTTGTCCAGTCTCATAGCTTTATCGATGCTGATTTATTTGTTAGTACCGGTTGCAGGCATTGCATATGCGCAGACAGAGGATGTGAATTATGACTTCGAGGATGGCACGATAAGCGGCTGGCAGGGCGGCTGGGGGGATGCGCTAGTATCGGTAGAAGCAAGCGGCGATCTCGCTGCTGAAGGCAATAGCTATGCGCTAAAAGTAAATACGAGCTATTCGAACACTGCGACATGGCAGACCGCTGCCATTCGTGTATATCACGGCCTTGATCTAACGAAATACGGCAAGGTCGATTATGATCTCTATGTCCCGCAGTCTTTCCCCGGCGTTCTCGGGGTCAGCACTGATCTGAACGGCAGTTGGCAGGGGTTAGACTACAGCAATCATGATATAACCGCGCTTGCCTCGGGTGCTCAGACGATCAATGGCATCTCCTATGTGCCGATCCATAAAAGCGTCGTCATACCGACAGGCTCAGCGCAAGGCGAGCTCGTTATTCAAATGCAGAAGAACATGGATCTCGTCTACAACGGTGCAATCTATGTAGATAATATCCGATTGTCTGCACGGACTGATGTCCCTGTCGATCCGGAGCCGCCTACGCAAGTCGTCGGTACGTACAAGGCTGTCGATGCGTTGCTGGCTGGCATTGGACCTGAATTCAGAACCGTTCCAGTTGGAGGCGATGCTCTCTATGAAGGCGAAGGCTACGTCTCCTTCTTCTATGAGCATGACGAAGCGAGTCCTGGAACGGCTACGTTCAATGTGAACGTTCCGGAGACAGGGCTATACAAGTTAATAGTCGGCTATTACGCGCCCTATGGCGACAAGGAAACGTCGATTCTCATTAACGGACAGTCAAACGGCAACTCAAAGCTGCCGATATTGCCCGCGGGTGAAGTAACTGGTGAGTACGCGGCCGGTAAAGTACTTCTGCAAGAGGGGGCAAACACAATCGGTTTTGCGAGAAACTGGGGATACTACGGCATTGAGTACATTACGCTTGAATCCGACAAACCGGTAGCCGACCGCGTCGAGGCGGAGAACGGCGTCATAGGCGAAGGGGCATCCGTGCTGATGGACGCGCCGGGGTATTCGGGCACGGGCTACGTGTTCATGTCGGGGAGCGGTACTATTACACTGACGTACAACGCGGCTTCTGAGGGGCTGTATGATTTTGCTATCGGCTACCAAGCTCCGTATGGTTACAAAGAGACATCCGTGCTGCTGAACGGTTCTCCTGTCGCAAGCGTTCCGCTTGAGCAGACGACCGAGTTCTCGGAGAAGCAGGCAGGTAAGCTGCTGCTTCAAGCAGGTGAAAATACGATTACGTTCGAGCCGTTCTGGGGCTGGTACAATATCGACTACGTTTCGTTGACGCCTACGGCTCCGCCGAAGACGCATAATGTGCCGAAGACGCTTGTGAATCCGAACGCTTCGCCAGAGGCGCAAGCGGTCATGAACTATCTCGTGGACAACTACGGCAAAAAGATTATTTCCGGCCAGCAAACGTTGGAAAACACAGAATGGATTTATGAGCAAACGGGCAAATATCCGGCTATTTTCTCAACTGACCTGATTGAGTATTCGCCTTCCCGCGTCGAGTACGGGTCGACTTCGCAAGAGGTCGAGAAGATGATGGACTGGGCGGAGAGAGGCGGACTAATTTCCTTGTGCTGGCATTGGAACGCTCCGAAGGGGCTGTTCGGCAATGAAGTGGGCAAGGAATGGTGGAGAGGCTTCTATACAGAATTCACAACTTTTAATCTTCAGTATGCGCTAGATAACAAGGATTCGGAGGATTATGAGCTGCTGATTCGCGACATCGATGCGATATCGGTGCAGTTGAAGCGACTGCAAGATGCGAACATTCCCGTGCTATGGAGACCGCTGCATGAGGCAGAAGGCGGCTGGTTCTGGTGGGGAGCGAGCGGTCCAGAAGCAGCGAAAGAGCTTTATCGTATGATGTACGACCGGATGACAAACTACCATGGCTTGAACAACCTGATCTGGATTTGGAACTCTCCTTCAGCGGACTGGTATCCAGGCGATGATGTAGTAGATATTATTAGTACCGACATTTACAATCCGGCGGGTGATTACAGCCCGAGCAGCAATAAATACGACAGCCTTGTATCGCTTGTGAACGATAAGAAGCTGGTTACGCTGCCAGAGAACGGACCGATTCCGGATCCGGATTTGCTACAAATTTATAACGCCGACTGGAGCTGGTTCAGCACATGGGCAGGCAGCTTCATTACGGACGGCGTCACTAACACCGCAGAACATTTGGATAAAGTATTTAACAGTGATTATGTCATTACGCTGGATGAGCTGCCTGACCATATATACAGCTACGGACTGCCGGATACGTCGGCTTCCTTATCAGCATCGCCGAATGCGAATGGATGGTTTAACGAGGATGTTACGGTGACTTTAACCGCCGGCCCTTCTGGTGAAGGAGATTCGCTAACCACGTATTATGCGGTCAACGATGGCGCTTACGGGGTATATGCAGAGCCTATGGAGATTTCTTTCGAAGGCGAGACGACGATTTCGTATTATTCGGTTGATGCCGCAGGTGCAGCGGAATCGGTCAAGACGGTTCAGGTGAAGCTGGACAAAACAGCGCCGTCGGCGCAGCTGTTGCAGTCGGGCAGTGCTGTCCATGATATTACGCAAGGAGAGCCGCTGCGATTCGATCTGACAAGTACGGATGCGGCATCCGGCGTTGCAGCCGAGCAATTGTTGCTTGACGGAACAGCGATTGTCAGCGGTAAGGCTATCAACTCATCGGCTCTTTCGGCGGGATCGCATACGGTTCAGTTTACCATTACGGACAAAGCGGGCAATGAACAAGCAGGCAGTGTTACCTTTGGAGTTGTGAAGCCGCTGGCGAAAGGCGCTCCTGGCAAGCCGGTGTTAAGCGACAACAATGGTTATGACACCGGATTGAAGGATGGCAGCTATACCGTTACGATGAACCTGTGGCACGGCAACAACGGTACGGAGTTCAAGTTGTATGAGAATGGCGTACTCGTTAACACGAAGAAGCTGACGGACGTATCGCCATCTGCGCAAACCGTCGCGACTGCGATTGCAGGCAAAGCAAACGGTACGTACACGTATACATGCGAGCTGACGAATGTTTTCGGCACAACTTCGTGCACGCCGCTCGTCGTCGTCGTTAAGGATGCAAACCCGGGCAAACCCGTATTGTCCAGCGACAACTGGGATGGAGACGGCCAGTTCAAGGTAACGATGAATATGTGGTGGGGAACGAATGCCACGGAGTATCGTCTCTACGAGAACGGTCAGCTCATCGATGTGAAGCCGCTCAGCGAATCTACGCCTGGCGCGCAAAACGCAGTGACAACAATCACGGGTAAGGCTAAGGGCACCTATACGTATCGATGCGAGCTTGTGAATGCGGCTGGCGTTACTTGGAGCGATACGATAACGGTCGTGGTGAAGAAGCAATAGGAATTAAGTTTAACCAAAGCTTTGTCCGTTCCAATAGGAGCGGGCAGAGCTTTTTTGTGTTAGGCGTGGACCCACACAACAGTCCCGAAACCGCCAAGCCTAGCGCTGTAAGAGCATATATGACCTTACCCGTGACACAAACGGGTTACTCCTTCGCTGTAAGAGCGCATACGCACTTACAGCCTCGCACGAACACGGCACTTTTAGCCTTTTTGCAATCGTAGAAGCTATCTGCCCCCGTCTAGTGGTAGAATAAGTACAAAAAAACGAGTGATAGACAGGAGAAGTAATGAAATTGGACACCAATGTTACTCATACAGCCGTATTTTTTGACGTGGACGATACATTATACGATCATTTGACGCCGTTTCGGAAAGCGTTGAAGACGGTCGCAGCGACTACTGAAGCGTTCCCGTACGAAGAGGCGTATCATCGGATGCGCTACTATAGCGACATACTATCTCTGGAGATGGGCGGAGCGGGCAAAATGGAGGAAGGGCAAGCGACGGAAATGATGCGCCGTCGGCGTTTCCAGCTCACGCTTGCCGAGTTCGGCATCGAGGTTAGCGAGCAGCAGTCGGCCGACATTCAGGCTGCTTATATCGGCTGCCAGTTCGACATTCAGATGTTCGACGGCGCGCGCGAATTGCTGAAGCGGCTGAGCGGGGCCGGCTTCGTTGTCGGACTCATCACGAACGGGGCGGAAGCGCATCAGATGAGCAAGATCAAAGCGATGGAGCTCGATGCGCTTATCCCGCCGGAACGTCAATTCGTTTCGGGCAAGGTTGGCCACGACAAGCCGGATCGCCGTATTTTCGAATACGTGAATGAACAGACGGGAACGAAGCCGGCGAACTGCATCTATGTCGGCGATTCGTGGCGCAACGACGTCATTGGTGCGATTGAGGCGGGCTGGAGCGTCATTTGGTTCAATCACCGCGGCGCGAAGCCCGAGTCGGAGCATATGCCGCATCATATCGCGTCAAGCTATGAACAATTGAATCGTCTGCTTATGAGAAATGAAGTGCGTTCGGTATAATGGTTTGCGAAGAGAAGGAGGGGAGGCTAAAACGTGGGGACGGGCAACTTGTACCGCAAATATATGAAAAATAACTTATTCGTCAAAATGATTCTGTTGTTCGCCGGCATCACGATCGTCACGATCATCACGTTCTCCTATCTGATGTACTTATCCATGTCGCAATCGGCGCTCCAAAGGCAGCTTGACGTGCAGAAGCGGGCGATCGAAAGCGTAGGCAATTATATCGGGAACAAATACGATTCCGTGCAGACGATGATGGTCGACGTGTATCGAGACAATCAGTTGGCGTTCAATATGTCTTATTTGATGGAAAAGCCTTACCCGGACTACGTGAGGTTCGGGCTCGACCAATATTACAACAACAACAGCTCCTCCGTGGATGCCGTGCAATATTTTCGCAATATGCTGGACGACGATGCAGACATTACGAGCCTCATGATGTACAGCGCGGAGCAGCAGCAGCTCTATACGTATAACGTGAACAGGCAGTTCAAAATCGTTTCGACGAACGCTGCAAATTCGTACGTGCMTGATGCCATGTACTTGGAGGAGGGCTCGAACGTATCGCTTCCGAACATTTGGGTGAAAAAAGCCGTTAAGCTGAATCCTGAGCTCAAGCTGTACGGCGTGAAAGTGCCGATTAACAACAATCAGACGCTGCGCAATATCGGCCAACTGCTCGTTTTCTTCGATGCGGACAAAGTCAAAGCCAGCTACGCTTCGATGGAGGACAAGCTGATGGGCTCCATCCTCGTGCTGTCTGAGGAAGGGGACGTGGTGTTTGATACTTCGGACGTCTATTATGGCAAGCCCTATCCGTACTTGGAGCAGATCGAATCGGTATACGATTCGGACGGTGAAACGAGCCAAGGGATGATCGTGTCGAAGCTTCAGCGCACGAAAGGCGGCTTCACTGTGCTTAGCGTCGTGCCGAAGAAAGAGATAGAAGCGTCGTATCGCGGCGTTCGCAGCACGATCCTGACGATCAGCTCGATCTGTATTTTGTTCGCGATTCTCATCCCGTCCATCTTCATCTCGAATTTCGCCAAGCGGACGCATAACATCATTCGCGTTACCCGCAAGGTGAAGCAAGGAGATCTGACGGTCCGGATCGTGGACGGCAAGGAAGACGAGCTGGGCCAAATCTCGAAGAGCTTCAACGATATGCTCGAAGAGCTGAATCAATACATCGACCGGGTGTACAAGGCCGAGATCAAGCAGAAGCATACGGAGCTGGCGGCGCTCGAGGCGCGCGTCAATCCGCACTTCCTGTACAATACGCTCGAGGTCATCCGGATGAGGGCTATCTCCCAAGGGGCAAGCGATGTCGGCGAAATGATCTACAGTCTGTCGGTGCTGTTCAAAAGCTACGTGCACCAGAAGCCGAACTATACGCTGCAGGACGAGCTGGAGGCATGCCGCCTTTACCTCGAGTTGTTCCGCATACGCTACAAGGACCGGTTCGCCTACGCTTTCGATTGCAGCCCTGAGCTGAAGAACAAGAAGGCGCTGAAGATGTCGCTGCAGCCGATTATTGAAAATTACATTTTGCACGGTCTTCGCTCGGACAGCAGCGACAACCGCATCGATATTGAAGTGGCGAAGCAAGGCGAGTTGATTAGCGTAACGGTTTCCGATAACGGCAAGGGCATAAAGCCGGAAAGGCTCGGTGAAATAAAGTCGGCGCTGTCCGCGCCGGAGAACGTCGGCGAATCGTTCGGGCTGCGCAGCATTCATGAACGGCTGCAGCTGCTCTACGGCGACGAATACGGTATCGCGATCGAGAGCAAGCTGGGCGAAGGGACGACGGTGTCCGTTTATTTTCCGGATGAAGGGGAGGTTTGATGCGGATATGTACAAGGTGTTTATTGTGGACGACGAGCCGTTCATCATCGAAGGGCTTTACGATATTATCGATTGGGGCGGCATGGATCTGGAGATTGTCGGCCATGCGGAGAACGGGAAGGATGCGCTGGAGGCTCTCACGGGGCGTCCGGCCGACATTCTGATTACCGACATCTCGATGCCGGTCATGAACGGGCTGGCTCTTATTCGAAGYGCGAGGGAGACGCTGAATGCCGACCTGAAGGTTATCGTGCTGAGCGGCTTCAACGAGTTCGATTATTTGAAAGAAGGCATGCGGCTTGGCATCGAGAACTATTTGCTGAAGCCGATCAATCTGGAGGAGCTGAAGGCGACGCTGGCCAATACGATCAGCAAGCTTAACGAAGCCAAGACGAGCATCGATTTCAATAAGCAGAGCATACGGATTTTGCGGGACAATGTCATGTACCGCTGGCTGATGAATCAGATCGATCCGGCGCAGTTCGGCGAACGCGCGGAGCTGCTCGGCATAAGACTCGATACGCCTTATGTCGCGATCGCCATCATTAGCATGGCGCACCTGCAGAGGGAGACGCTCGATTGGATGGCGACCCGTAACGAAAGCGACTATGGCACTTCCATCATCGCATTCCGCGATATGGAGGGCGATGTCGTCGTTGTGTTCAAGCTGAACGAACGAGAAGAAGGCTTGGAGCAAGCAGTGCAATTGCTGCGCAGCTTTAGAGCCGAGTGGCCGGGCAAGGAGCAGCCGAGACTTTCGCTCGGAAGCGTGGAGAAGCTGGAGGATGCAGCGCAAAGTTATGCTCATGCCCGCAAGGCTCAGGAATACTACATGATCTACCCTGACCGGGAAATCGTACGTTATGACGAGCTGCCGAGCGGGCAAGGCGACAATCAGCAGCGGTTTCCGCTTGATTGGGCGGAGTATGCGCAGCTCATTATGGCGAAGGAGAAGGAGGAGCTCTTGCACCGCCTCGAGGATGATTTTGCGCAGCTTCAGAAACGGGAAGGACTCACTCCGGCCGATATTCGCGATACGGGCATGGAGCTGGCGGTGCGCTTGAAGATGCAGCTCGAGGAAATTCGCCATGACGAGGAAACGCAGCTGTTCCAAGGAAGCTTCGATCAGCTGCGGCAGGCGGCATCGCTCGAGCAAGTGGTGGAGATGCTGAAGGAAGCGGCGGGACTGACGGTCGATGCGCTCATTCGCGATGTGAAGAGTCCGATCGTGCAGCAGGTGCTGAACCATATTAAGGACGCCTTCAACGAGGACCTTTCGCTGAAGAAGCTGGGCGCCATGTACAACATCCATCCCGTTTACTTGGGCCAGCTATTTCATAAGGAAGTGAACGAGACGTTCACCGAGTACATGAATAAGTATAGGGTCGAGAAGGCGAAGGAGCTGCTGAAGAATACGACGCTTAAGGTGCATGATATCGCCACGAACGTCGGTTATTGGGAGACGGGTTACTTCTATAAGCAATTCAAAAAACATGTCGGCATCTCGCCGTCGGAATATAGAGGGCTGCTATAGCGATTTCTCGTCGCGAAGCAGCTTTCTTTATTTTGAGCATGATTTATTTAGTTTCTATTCTATTTGAAAATGTTTTCATTTTATAAAGTTAAGGGAGTTCGAAGGACAAGCGTTAAGTAACAGGGAAAAGGCTTTCACGCAACGACAGCACGTATAAACGATCATGCTGCGCGGAAGGATGTAACCATGCGAAGCTTGTCCCGAGGGCGATATTCGAAGGGGAGGGTAACATACATGAGTAACAAGAAAACCCGATTTTCTGTGCTGTTAACGGCACTGCTGGCGTTCGCGCTAGTTGTAAGCGCATGCGGCAGTGACAACAAAACGGAGAGCAACGGCAACGGCGGATCGTCGGAGAAGCCGGTTGAGCTTATCTGGTACACGATTGGTGTACCGCAGAAAGATTTGGCTAAGGTCAATGAAAAAATCAACGAATATACGAAAGAAAAAATCAATGCAACGGTTAACATGAAAATGATCGACTTTGGTGACTATACACAAAAAATGCAGGTAATGGTTTCCTCGGGCGAGCCGATGGACATCTTGTTCACAAGCTCGTGGGCGTTCGATTACGTGCAAAACGCGCGTAAAGGCGCATTCACGGCGATCGACGATCTGCTCGAGACAAGCGGCAAAGGCATCAAAGAAACGCTTGATCCGGCGTTCCTCGAAGGCTCCAAGGTTGACGGCCATAACTATGGCGTGCCTGCCAACAAAGAGCTTCCTGCTCAAGAGGTATGGCGCTTCAACGATGAGCTCGTGAAGAAATACAACCTGGACATCAAGAGCGTTACGACGATGGAAAGCCTAGAGCCGCTTCTGAAAACAATCAAGGATAACGAGCCGCAAGTGACGCCGCTTTCCCTTACGAAAGACTTCGTGCCACTCATGCCTTTCGATTACATTATCGAGAAGCTGCCAATGGCCGTTTACTTGGACACAACAGATTACAAAGTGCTTAACATCTTCGACACGCCTGAGCTGAAGGCTGCTCTGGATACGATGCACAAGTTCTACGAAGCAGGTTACATTTCGCCTGAAGCAGCGACGACAACATCGGTTGAAGACCTGTACAAATCGGGCAAATGGTTCACGGACCGCGCTTCGACTCAACCGCTTGCAGAAAATCTATGGACGGCAAGCTACGGCTACCCGGTTACATCGACACCTGCCGGCAAAGCGTACACGTTCAACTGGTCGGTTATGGGCTCGATGCAAGCGATCTCGGCTAACTCGGAGCACCCAGAGAAAGCAATGGAGTTCTTGAACCTGCTTAACACCGATCCGGTGCTTCGCAACATGATCGACTCCGGTATCGAAGGCGTTCACTACGAGAAAGTCAGCGAAAACGTAATGAAGAACCTGCCTGACTCGAAAAACTACGATATGCCGACGTTCTCCCTCGGCAACCTGCTTATTACGTACTTGAATGAGAACGACCCTGAGAACAAATGGGAGCTGTTCAAAGAATTCAACGCATCGGGCATCGACGCTCCGCTGCTTGGCTTTAACTTCGACGCAACAAAAGTATCCAAAGAAATTGCAGCTGTACAAAACGTTAAAGAAGAGTTCTGGTCTGCATTGATGACGGGAGCCGTTGATCCTAACGAGTTCCTGCCGAAAGCGAACGAGAAATTCAAGGCTGCTGGCCTTGATAAGGTAATAGCGGAAGTACAATCGCAGCTTGACGCTTGGAAAGCAGCGAACAACAAATAGTAGGCAACGCGAATCGGGCGGGTGAAGAATCTTCGCCCGATTCTTTTCTTTTTTAAGCTATCAGGAGTCTGGAGGGATGATTATGAAAACGCTCGGCGCTATTTTCAAAGACGTCGTTAAAAATAAAGTAATGCTGCTCATGGTGCTTCCGGGTGCCCTATGGTTTCTGTTCTTCTCCTATATCCCGATGCTCGGGACGGTTATCGCGTTCAAGGAATACCGGTTCGACAGAGACGGGTTCTGGGCCAGTATCGTCAACAGCAAATGGGTAGGTATTGATAATTTCAAGTTTCTATTCAGCACGGATGATGCTTATATCATTACCCGCAACACGATTTTGTATAACGCGGTGTTCATCGTAGTCGGTCTTGCGCTGGCGGTGCTTATGGCCGTCGTATTGTCCGAGATTACGAATAAGAAGCTGTCGAAGCTATATCAGACCGGCATGTTCCTTCCGTACTTTTTGTCATGGGTAATCGTCGGATATTTTGCGTTCAGCTTCCTAAGTTCCGAGCGCGGTCTATTGAATTATGTGTTCGAATATTTCGGCTGGGAATCGATGCAATGGTACTCCGATCCGAAGTACTGGCCTTATATCATCGTGTTCATCTATCTATGGAAAGCCGTCGGCTATAACAGCGTCGTCTATTTGGCGGCCATTATGGGCATCGACAAATCGCTTTATGAAGCGGCGATGATCGACGGAGCTAACAAATGGCAGCAAATTCGCAACATTACGCTTCCGCTGCTGTCGCCGATCATTACGATCATGACGTTGCTAGCCGTAGGTAAAGTGTTTTACGCAGACTTTGGCTTGTTCTATCAAGTGCCGAGGGATTCGGGAACGTTGTATTCGGTCACGAACGTTATCGACACGTATGTATACCGCGGTCTGAAAACGACAGGCGAGATCGGCATGAGCACGGCGGCCGGCTTGTATCAATCGGTAGTCGGATTCGCTTTGGTCATTACGTCGAACTATATCGTACGCAGATTCAATAAAGATAACGCCTTGTTCTAAACTTCGGAAGGGAGTGGACGCCAAATGTCACTAGTTAAGAAAAAACAACGAGATTTCCATAAGCTGTCTACGCCATGGAACGCGGCCTTTAATTTGTTCGCCGGCCTATTCTCTTTTATATGCGTATTTCCATTTTTGTTCGTCGTCATTATTTCGTTTACGGATGAGAACGCTCTGGCAAGGGACGGATACCGACTCATTCCGACGGAGTGGAGCCTCGAGGCCTATAAATATGTATTCCAAACAGGCGATACGCTGCTTCGTTCCTATGGGGTAACGATCTTCGTCACCGTCGTAGGCACGATCGTCAGCCTGCTGTTCATTGCCCTATATGCCTATGCGCTATCGCGCAAAAGCTTCAAATACCGCAATTTCTTCGCTTTCTTCGCTTTCTTCACGATGCTGTTCAACGGCGGTCTTGTGCCTTCTTACATCGTGACGACGCAATTGCTCGGTCTTAAAGATACGGTTTGGGCGCTTATTTTGCCGCTGGCCGTCAATGCGTTCTATATTATGATTCTTCGGACGTTCTACAGCACGAGCGTGCCTGATGCAGTCATCGAATCGGGTAAAATCGACGGCGCCGGCGAGTTCGGCACATTCATTAAGCTCGTTCTGCCGCTGTCGCTGCCGGGTCTGGCTACGATCGCCCTGTTCAGCACGCTCGGTTATTGGAACGACTGGTTCAACGCTTTGCTCTATATCGACAATCCGAATCTCGTACCGCTGCAATCGATGCTGATGCGTATCGAGACGAATCTGCAATTCATTATGCAAAATTCGCAGAACAGCTCGCTTGGACTTGAGGCGCTGCGCAATATGCCGCAGGATACGTCGCGTATGGCGATGGTTGTATTGGCGACGGGACCAATCATCTTCGCTTATCCGTTCTTCCAGCGTTATTTCATTCAAGGTTTGACGGTCGGAGCGGTTAAGGAATAGGAGAGAGGAGCGATCTTACGTGATCTATAAAGAGAGCCATCGTCCGATAGCGGAACGGGTAGCCGATCTGCTTGGCCGAATGACGCTAGATGAGAAGGTCGGACAGCTGCTGCAGCCGTTCGGCTGGCAGACTTACGAGCATAAGGACGGCAAGGTGGAGCTTGCCGAATCGTTCAAGCAGCAAGTCGCGGCCGGGGGCGTCGGCTCCTTGTACGGCGCGCTTCGCGCCGATCCATGGACGGGCGTGACGCTGGAGTCGGGCTTGTCGCCGCGCGAGGGCGCGGAAGCGGTCAATGCGATTCAGCGGTACGCGATGGAGCATTCGCGGCTTGGCATTCCGATTCTGATCGGCGAGGAATGCTCGCACGGCCATATGGCGATCGGGGCGACGGTATTCCCGGTGCCGCTGTCGCTAGGCAGCGCGTGGAACGTCGAGCTGTATCGCGAGATGTGCCGCGCCGTGGCGAAGGAGACGCGCAGCCAAGGCGGTGCCGTCACGTATTCGCCGGTGCTCGACGTCGTGCGCGATCCGCGCTGGGGACGGACGGAAGAATGCTTCGGTGAAGATCCGCATCTGATCGCTGAATATGCGAAAGCTTCCGTTGAAGGCTTCCAAGGCGAGTCGCTTGCTCATGAAGATAGCGTGGCCGTGACGTTGAAGCATTTCGTCGGGTATGGCAGCTCGGAGGGCGGACGCAACGCCGGCCCGGTTCATATGGGCAAGCGCGAGCTGCTGGAGGTTGATATGCTTCCGTTCAAGGCGGCGGTCGAAGCAGGAGCGAAATCGATTATGACGGCTTACAACGAAATCGACGGCGTGCCGTGTACGACGAGCAGCGAGCTGCTGCAGGATATATTGCGCGACGAGTGGGGCTTCGACGGTATGGTCATTACCGATTGCGGAGCGATCGATATGCTGGCGTCCGGACATGATGTAGCCGAGGACGGCTTGGACGCATCCGTGCAATCCATCACGGCAGGTATCGATATGGAAATGTCAGGTGTTATGTTCGGGCAGTATTTGCTGCAGGCTTTGAGCGAGGGCAAGCTTGATCCGGCCGTATTGGATACGGCAACTGCTCGCGTGTTGGCGCTGAAGTTCGAGCTCGGCTTGTTCGAGCAGCCTTATGCCGACCCTGATCGGGCGGAGAAGCTGATCGGCAGCGAGGAGCATATCGCGTTGGCACGCCGCGTTGCGAGCGAGGGTATCGTGTTGCTGAAAAATGATGGTGGGACGCTGCCTCTGGAGAAGGGTACCGCGGGTCGGATTGCGGTCATTGGTCCGAATGCCGACGCTTTCTATAATCAGCTTGGCGATTATACGTCGCCGCAGCCGAAGGATAAAGTCGTGACCGTGCTGGAAGCGATTCGCAGCCGGTACAAGGACGATCCGGAAGCAGTGTTGTACGCGCCGGGCTGCCGCATTCGCGGCGAGTCGCGCGAAGGGTTCGAATCGGCGCTGGCATGCGCCGCCGCGGCCGATTCGATCGTCATGGTCGTCGGCGGCTCGAGCGCGCGCGACTTCGGCGAAGGCACGATCGATCTGCGCACCGGCGCCTCGAAGGTAACGGAAAACGCGTGGAACGACATGGATTGCGGCGAAGGCATCGACCGCGTCTCGCTTGGCTTGTCAGGCGTGCAGCTGGAACTGGTTCAGGAAGTGCATAAGCTCGGCAAGCCGGTCGTCGTCGTGTACATTAACGGCCGTCCGATCGTGGAGCCGTGGATCGACGAGAACGCGCATGCGATCGTGGAGGCTTGGTATCCGGGGCAGGAGGGCGGAAGTGCGATAGCCGATGTGCTGTTCGGCGACGAGAATCCGTCCGGTCGTCTGACGGTATCGATTCCGAAGCATACCGGGCAGCTGCCGGTTTACTACAACGGCAAGCGCTCGCGAGGCAAGAGGTATTTGGAGGAAGATTCGCAGCCGCGTTATCCGTTCGGATACGGGCTTAGCTATACAACGTTTGAATATTCGAATTTGTCGGTCGAGCCGGCTGAGCTCGCTATGGGCGAGGAAGCGCTGGTGACGGTGGACGTTATGAATACAGGTGATCGCTCCGGGGCGGAGGTCGTGCAGCTTTACGTGTCCGATGTCGCCAGCAAGGTGACGCGTCCGGAGCGCGAGCTTAAGGGCTTCCAGAAGCTTGAGCTTGCTCCTGGCGAGAAACGTACCGTTACATTCGCGGTTGGAGCCGAGCAGTTGCAATATATCGGCAAGGACATGGTGCCTGTCGTAGAACCTGGCTTGTTCCGCGTGCTTGTGGGGCGCAATGTGCAGGATACGCTAAGCGCAGACCTCATCGTCCGGGAGGCGAAGTAAGGATGGAGCGGATTAGAAGATTTATACGCGAGCTTTCGGAGCACCAGTGGCTCGAGCAGGTGGAGCTGAACGATTGGACGATCGACCGCTCGACTTATGTGCTGCCGGGACAGTATGAAGGGATTGCTCCCTATCCGGAGGGAAACGACTATAGCCGTTTTCCGAGCAAACAAGGCACGACTTATTTTTTCCGTAAAAGCTTGGAGCTGCCTGCCGGTTGGGCGGGCAGCGGCGGTATCGGCTTGATTTTCGATTCCGGCGGCGAGGGGCTGCTGCGCGTTAACGGCGCTTCCGCGCAAGGGATTGATCGGAATCATACGTTCGTTACGCTGAGCGAAAGCATGGCGGGCGGCGACGGTCGGTTGGAGCTGGAGATCGAGATGTACGATCCGATTCCCGAACCGGTGGATCCGCTTAATCAGCAGGCTGTTATTCAGCCTCCGATGACTTCTATTCGCAGCTTGTTGGTGAGGGTTAACCGGCCTGTGCAAAGCCTGATGTACACGGCAACAGTCGTGAGGGACAGCATGCTGCTGATTCCCGAGCAGGATGGACGGCGCAGCCGGTTGATGGCCGCGCTATATGAAGCGATGGACGCGTTCGTATCTTTGGACGAGCGGCAATGGTCGCTGCCCGTGACGGGAGCGGTCGCAGCCATCGAGGAGCGGCTGCGTGCCGAGGTTCAGCGGATTGGCGGCAATGCGGAAGGTCTGATGCATATGGTCGGCCAATCGCATATCGACATCGCTTGGCTGTGGCCGGCGCGTGAGACGGTTCGGAAGACGAGCCGTACGTTCTCGACGGTTGATGCCTTAATGAATGAATATCCGCAATATCGGTTCACGCAGAGTCAACCGTTATTGTTCGAATACTTGAAGCTGAACGACCCGAAATTGTATGAGCGGGTGAAAGCCAGAATCCGCGAAGGACGCTGGGAACTGGTCGGAGGCATGTGGGTCGAGCCCGATCTGAACATTCCGAGCGGCGAATCGTTTATGCGTCAAATGCTGTACGGGCAACGGTTCTATCGGGAAGAGTTCGGCATAACCTCGGAGATCGAGTGGCTGCCGGACACGTTCGGTTATTGCGCTTCGCTGCCGCAGATATTGAAGCATGGCGGCATTCGTTATTTCATGACGACGAAGCTTGGATGGAATGATACGAACGTTTTCCCTTACGACCTGTTCCATTGGGTCGGCATCGACGGCACGCCGATGCTCTCGTATTTGAATCACGGCGTCAACGAAAACACGCTGCCGAAGGACGTGCACGATCACTGGCAGTCTTACCGGGAGAAGGATAAACATGCGGAGCAGATGTTGTTGTTCGGACATGGCGACGGCGGCGGCGGGGCAACCCGCGAAATGCTGGAGTACATCGACCGCGCAGAGCTGATGGTCGGTCAACCGGCCAGCCGCTACAGTACGGCGGCCGATTTCTTCGCCGGCACCGACGAGGCATCGTCTTCGCTTCCGAAGTGGCGAGGCGACTTGTATTTGGAGCTTCATCGCGGCACGTATACGACGCATGGACGCAATAAGCTGTACAATCGCAAAGCGGAAATTCTGTACAGGGAAGCCGAGCTGTGGCAATCGCTTGCTTATGCAGGTGGCAACAAGGCGCGGCTGGATTCCGTTAAGTCGCAGCTGCATGAAGGCTGGAAGCTGATTTTGCTTAACCAGTTCCACGATATTATTCCAGGCTCGGCGATCACGGAAGCATATGAGACTTCGACGAAGGAATATGAGCAAGTGTTCGCGAAAGGCCGGGCTGGTCTACAAGCGGGGCTTGAGGAGCTGACTGCCGGAATCGGAGCTGGCGGCGCGGCTGGCGAATCGCTTGCCGTATTCAATAGCCTAGGCTGGAGTCGTGACGTCATGCTGCAGCTGGCGGACGCTGCATCAGATCTGCAGGCTTACGATAGCAATGGAGTGAAGCTGTCGATGGACCGGATGACTGAGGATGGTTCGGCGGTAATCAGAGTACCGAATGTTCCGGCTCTTGGATATAAGACGATAGGGCTGAAGCGTGAGGGTACTGCGGTTGCGGCCGCTGCTGCTCATGCTCCGCTTGAGGATAGATGGGAAACCGAGCTTTACCTGATTACATTCAACGAACGGGGCGAAATCGCAAGCTTGTTCGATAAGCAGGCAGGCAGGGAAGTGTTGAAGAACGGCGAGACGGGCAACCGGTTCGACTTCTTCCATGACCGCCCGACGTTATGGGACGCTTGGGATATTGACGACCGTTATGAGCAACAACCAGCCGGAGACGCTGTACTGCTGGGCAAGGAAGTCGTATTGACGGGCGAGACGATGGACGTATTGCGCTTCCGCTGGCGAATCGGACAATCCGACATAAGCCAGGACATGATTCTGTACCGTGATGACAAGCGGATCGACTTCGTGACGAAGGTGAACTGGAACGAGGCGCATAAGCTGCTGAAGGTCGCATTCCCGGTTGATATCGTGACGGATAAGGCGACCTACGAAATTCCGTTCGGCGCTTTGGAACGGGTGACGCATCGTAATACGAGCTGGGAACAGGCGCAATACGAGGTTTGCGGCMATCGGTTCGCCGATGTATCCGAGCGCGGTTACGGCGTAAGTTTGTTGAACGACAGCAAATATGGATACGATATCCAAGACAGCGTCATTCGCCTGTCGCTGCTGCGCGCGCCAAAGTGGCCGGATGTTACGGCAGACCTTGGCGAGCACGCGTTCACTTACTCGCTGTATCCGCATGAGGGCGATTGGCGAGAAGCGCATACGCTGCGCAAGGCGGCGGAGCTTAACGGCGAAGCCGTTTCGGTATCCCTTGCGGAATCTCCGGCGGTATCGGAGAAGTCGTATATTTCGTTCGACGGCGAGCATGTCGTCGTCGACACGGTGAAGCCTGCCGAGGACGGCGACGGCATCGTCATCCGTCTGTACGAATCGTCCGGCGGCCGCGAAAGCGTCACGCTCGGCTGGCCGCATGCTTTCTCGCAGGCGCGGGTTTCCAACGCGCTGGAGGAAGAGCTAGAGTCGATCGTGACCGAAGACGGTCTGATCACGCTGCACTTCGCGCCGTATGAAATCAAAACGATCAAATTGACTTTCTAAATAGATGTATTGGCATTAGCCGCGGCGAATAGAGCTAATTTCTAGCTCTATTTTCCCGAAACACACCAAAGTTTGCGAAATAAAGCTGCATTATAGCTCTATTTGGTCAGGAACACCGTCGTAKGAGGCCTTTTCGGAGTGAACGCGGCGAATAGAGCTAATTTCTAGCTCTATTTTCCCGACACACACCAAAGTTTGTGAAATAAAGCTGCATTATAGCTCTATTTGGTCAGGAACACCGTCGTAGGAGGCCTTTTCGGAGTCAACGCGGCGAATAGAGCTAATTTCTAGCTCTATTTTCTCAACAAACACCAAAGTTTGCGATATAAAGCTACATTATAGCTCTATTTGGCCAGGAACACCGTCGTAGGAGGCCTTTTCGGAGTGAACGCGGTGAATAGAGCTAATTTCTAGCTCTATTTTCCCGAAACACACCAAAGTTTGCTTAATAAAGCTACATTATAGCTCTATTTGGTCAGGAACACCGTCGCAGGAGGCTTTTTCGGAGGCAACGCGGCGAATAGAGCTAATTTCTAGCTCTATTTTCCCGACACACACCAAAGTTTGCGAAATAAAGCTACATTATAGCTCTATTTGGTCAGGGGCGCCGTCGTAGGAGGCTTTTTCGGAGGGAACGCGGTGAATAGAGCTAATTTCTAGCTCTATTTCCTAGACACACACCAAAGTTTGCGAAATAAAGCTACATTATAGCTCTATTTGGTCACGGACACCGTTGCAGGAGGCTTTTTCGGAGGCAACGCGGCGGATAGAAGTAAGTAAATACTAAGATTAACTTCATTTGGACAGAGGAGAGATTCGCTGTGGAACAATTCAGATTGCCTAAGATACCAATGCCTACGTTTGAACTGCCGGGAGCGGTTCAAGACGTGTTGAAAGAAGCCGAGCAGAAGCTGGCGCATCGCCCTAAGCTGCTTCAGCTGTTTAAGAACTGTTTTCCGAATACGCTGGAAACGACGACGAAGCTGATGGACGACGGCACGACCTTCGTCATTACCGGCGATATTCCGGCGCTTTGGCTGCGTGATTCCGTCGAGCAGGTGATTCACTACGTGCCGCTTGCTAAGGATGACGCCGACCTGCAACGTATTATCAGCGGCCTTATCAAACGTCATATCGCTTATATCGGCATTGACCCTTACGCGAACGCGTTCAATGAAACGGCGAACGATTGGCATTGGAATACGACCGACGAGACGGAAATGTCGCCATGGGTATGGGAGCGCAAGTTCGAAATCGACTCGCTTTGCTTCGTAATCCGATTGGCTTATCAGTATTGGAAAGAAACGGGCCTTACGGATATTTTCGACGCCGGCTTCAAGCAAGCGATGATCACGATCTATGATTTGTTCAAAACAGAGCAGCATCATTTCGAGAAATCGCCGTACCGTTTCACGCGGGATAACGGCATCAAGGAGGACTCGATACGCAATGATGGAATAGGCATGCCGGTCAACTATACGGGCATGGTCTGGTCGGGCTTCCGTTCGAGCGACGACGCTTGCGACTTCCATTACAACATTCCGGGCAATATGTTCGCGGTTGTGACGCTGCGCCAAATGCAGGAGTTCGCCGAGTGGGTATTCCGCGATATGGATTTGCTTGCGAAGTTGAAGCGCCTGGAAGCGGACATCGATCATGGCATCCAACTGTACGGCATCTATCGCCATCCCGAATTCGGTCCTATCTATGCGTACGAGACGGACGGCTTCGGCAATTACTGCCTGATGGACGACGCCGGCACGCCGGGACTCGTCTCGATTCCGTATCTCGGTTACGTCACCGCGGATGATAAGGTGTATCAGAACACAAGAAGATTTGCGCTTAGCCACAGCAATCCTTTCTATTATGAAGGCAAAGCGGCAAAAGGAATCGGAAGCCCGCATACGCCTCCAGGCTACATTTGGCATATGGCGCTTTCCATGCAAGGTTTGACGGCAACGACGAACGAAGAGAAGCTTGCGATGATCGATATGCTGGAAGCGACCGATGCGGATACCGGCTTCATGCATGAAGGATTCCATTCCGACGATCCGACGATCTTCACTCGAAAATGGTTCGCTTGGTCGAACAGCTTGTTCTCGCAGCTGGTGTACAAAGCGATGAAGGACGGTCTTCTATGATGAGCCGATTCATCCTATTCGCCGATCCGGCGTTCCCGATCAGCGGCGCGATGGATGCAGCGCAAGCGGCTGCGGCATTGACGGGATTGATGGAGATCGGAACGGCAGTAGACGCAGAAGGTCTTGGCGCCGCGCTTCGCGCGGCTGAAGGCGGCTGCTTCATTAATATGCACGCGCCGTATTTCCCGAAGGCTGCGTGGGCGGATATCATCGATTTCCTGCAGCGTGGAGGCAGCCTGCTTAGTATTGGAGGCGCGCCGTTCAAGCATCCCGTTCGCCAAGAAGGCGGCGAATGGATCGTGGAAGCGGAGCAAACCGCCTACCATCAGCAGCTTCATATCCATGAAGCGCTTCGGGTAGATGGCGCACGCGCGACAACGCTTGAATCGATGACCGAGATTCCATTGTTCGAAGGCAGCGAGACTTTGCTGCCGATTCACGATACGTGGAATCTGGTTCCGCATGTCACGAAGAGCAGCGACCTCCCGCATCAGATGGGCTCGTCGGGTCCGATGGACACGCGCGTCTATCCGCTGTTGAAAGGCATTAGCGCGGAAGGCCGCGAAGTATCGGCTCCGGCTGTGCTTTGGGAGCATGTCGGCGGACCGTTCAAGGGCGGCCGCTGGCTGTTCGTCGGCCAGCCGCTTACGGCCGACTTCTGGTCTGCCGGCGGAGCAGAGCATGTGGCAAGCTGGGCGGCATTCGCCGCTCACGGCGTAACAGAACTGTGGTTGAAGCCGAATTATGCTTCTTATGAAGCTGGCGACCGCGCGCAGCTGACGCTGCAAACGCAGCGGCTAAGCCGCTCCGCTGCAAGCGCGTCTACTACGTGGAGCTTCGATCTAACCGCCCAACGGGAAGGCGAAGCAGAGGCTTTATGGACAAAAACATGGCAGGAGGAAGTGACGGACTGGCACAATATCGTCCGCATTTCGCTGCCTTTTGATATCGAAAGCGGCTTCTATCGCGTTACTTGCCGCGCCGAAGCGCCGAGCGGAGAAGTACGCGTGCTGAAGCAAGGCTTCTGGGGCAGGGACGACGAGCTGTTGAAGCAAGGGGAACCCATCCAAACAGGACGCGACTTCTTCGTGAAGAACGGCAAGACGATGCCGGTCGTCGGCATGACGTATATGACGAGCGACGTTGCGCGCAAATTCCTGTTCCTGCCGAATGCGGCGGTCTGGGACCGCGATATGGCCCAAATGAAAAAAGCCGGCATCAACTGGATCCGTACCGGCATATGGACGGCTTACCGCAATATTATGCAGGTTGACGGTCATGCGTCGGAGGAGGTGTTGCGGGCAATCGATGCTTTCGTCCTAACGGCGAAGCGTCATGATCTGCAATTGACGTTCACCTTCTTCTCATTCACGCCGGAGCCGTGGGAAGGACTCAATCCTTACCTCGATCCGCGCAGCGTGGAAGCGCAGAAGCGGTTCATCCGCTCGATCGTCTCCAGGCATCGCGAGACAACTAACATCGACTGGGATCTTATCAACGAGCCATCCATGTTCGATCCTGCCCAGATTTTTTCCGACGGACCGAGATCTTGCCGCGATCCGTTCGAGCAGGCCGCATTCGCGGAATGGCTGGAGAAGCGTCACGGCTCCATCGATGTGCTGAGAGAGCACTGGAATTTGACGCCGCTGCAATTGCCTGACTTTGCGTCCGCTAAGCCTCCCGAGGCCGAGGAGATCAACTTCAGCATTCAGGACATTCATTCGGCGAAAAAAGGGACGCGTTGGCTCGACTACGTGCTGTTCTCGATGGACATGCACAATAGATGGGCATCGGAGCTGACAGCCGCGATCAAGGAGCTCTGTCCGAACCATCTTGTAACGGTCGGACAGGACGAGGCGCTTGGCGCTCAGCGGCCTTCGCCGTTCTTCTATGCGGAAGCGGTCGATTATACGACCGTTCACTCCTGGTGGTTCAATGATTACCTGCTATGGGACGGAATCTTTGCGAAAACGGCGGATAAGCCGAACGTCATTCAGGAAACGGGCATTATGTACGTGGAGACGCCGGACGGCAGGGCGAAACGTTCCGAGGAGGAGCTTCGCGGCTTCCTGGAGCGTAAGTACGCATACGCCTTTGCAACGGGCGGTGCTGGCGCGATCCAATGGATTTGGAATACGAACTTCTACATGGATAACGCGAACGAATCGCAGATCGGCGCGCTTCGCGCGGATGGAACGGAGAAGCCGGAAGCCGACGTATCGTACGATTTCGGCGCGTTCATAAGCGAAATCGGCCATCTGCTCGGAGATCGGGAGCTGGAGGATATTGCAGTCGTATTCCCGTATTCGAATGACTTCTCGAATCGCAAGCTCGCTTTTGACGGGACGACACTCCTCACTCGGGCAATGTCTTACGAGCTGAACCTTCCGTTCCGAGGCGTATCGGAGTATCATCTGGACGATCTAACGGCGCAGCCTGCGAAGCTGATCGTGCTGCCAAGCGCGCATAACGTAGACAGCGATGCGCTCCGCCAGCTATTCGCCATTGCAGAGCAAACCGGAGCTACGCTGCTTGCAACAGGTCCGCTTAGCTTGGACGCATACTGGCATGTGACTGGGCGCGTGGAAGACAAGCTAGGCGCAACAGATGTTCGCAATGTACAGCGCGAGGAGAGACTCGTACTTGCCGGCGAAGCGTTGCCGGTATCGTACGGCCATCGCCGCATTGCGGAGATCGCGAAGGAAGTGCCCGTTGATGGCGCTATGGAACAGCGGAATAACGCAGCTGGCGGTTACGAATTGTTTGAAATGCCGCTCGGCAAAGGGAAATTCCTCTGGAGCTCGCTCCCGGTCGAGCTTAACGAGCGGCTCGAGCCGCTTGTGAAGCTGTACCGTTACGCCGCTGACGCGGCTGGCGCTAAGGGCGGCCTCGAATGGTTGTCCGGCGGCGATCTGCCTGGCGTGTATGGGCGGAAGCTGAGCTACGAGAGCGGATATTTATATGTGTTCGTATCGGAGTATGCTTGGGACGCCGATATCGCCGTGAAGGATGAGAGCACTGGCGTATCCTATACGTTCAAGCTGGAGAAAGAGCGCAGCGTGTTATTTTTCGCGGATCGCGAGGGACGGCTGCTGTCGGTCTATCGTCCGAACGAGGTAAACGTGGCAGTCACCGAATAGCGATAACTGTAAATGTAAATGTAAATGCATATATGAGCTAACAAAGTGAGAATAAAGCGGGAGCCGGCTGGCTCCTAACGGTGGAGGGGATTAACATCATGGCAAAAAAACGCACGGCGCATATCATCTCCCACACGCATTGGGATAGAGAATGGTATTTGCCTTACGAGAAACATCACGTCCGCCTCGTCGAGCTGGTGGATGCGCTGATGGATAAGCTTGAAGAAGATCCGGCGTATAAAAGCTTCTATATGGATGGACAAACGATCATTCTGGAAGATTATTTGCAGGTCCGTCCCGAACGTCGCGAGCGGCTCGAAAAATACATTCAAGAAGGCCGCATCATCATCGGCCCTTGGTATATTTTGCAGGACGCGTTCCTTACGAGTAGCGAAGCGAACGTGCGGAATATGCAGATCGGGCATCAGGACGCGCTTCAATACGGCACGCCGTCCAAAATCGGCTATTTCCCCGATACGTTCGGGCTAACGGGGCAGACGCCTCAATTAATGCTGCAAGCAGGCATTACGAACGCGTTCTTCGGACGCGGCGTGAAACCGACGGGCTTCAATAACACGGTATCCGACGGCGGCTACGAGTCGTCGTTCTCCGAGCTGCTGTGGGAAGGGCCGGACGGCTCCAAGGTGCTCGGCATCCTGTTCGCCAACTGGTATTCCAACGGCAACGAGGTACCTGTCGATAAGCAAGCGGCAGCCGATTACTGGGAGCGGAAGCTGGCTGACGCCGAGAAGTACGCATCGACCAACCAATTGCTCTACATGAACGGCTGCGATCATCAGCCGATTCAACTTGATCTGCCTGAAGCGCTGGAGACGGCGCGTCAGCTGTACCCGGACACGGAGTTTATCCATTCAACGTTCGAAGATTATTTAGTCGCCGTTAACCAATCGATGGATCAAGCGCTGTCCTCGGTTAAGGGCGAGCTGAGAAGCCAGCGGACAGACGGCTGGGGTACGCTCGTCAACACGGCGTCGGCCCGCGTCTATCTGAAGCAGATGAATCAGCTCGGACAAGCGATGCTGGAGAAGGTTGCCGAGCCTCTGGCGGCATTAGCCAAGCTTACGGGACAAGCCTATCCGCATCATCTGTTCACCTATGCTTGGAAAACGTTGATGCAGAACCATCCGCATGACAGCATCTGCGGATGCAGCGTCGATGAGGTTCACCGCGAAATGGTTACCCGCTTTGACAAAAGCCGCCATGTCGCAGAATCGATCATCGACAGCAGCAAAGCGGCGCTATCCGATGCGATTGATACAACGGGCTTCGGCAAACACGGCAAAGACGCGCTGCCTGTCGTCGTATTCAACACGACGGGCTGGGAGCGTTCGGGCGTGCTGACCGTAGAGCTCGACGCGCTGCGCCTCTACTTCCGCGACGGGTATACCCTAGAGGAAGCTGCTCGAATCGTGAAGGAGACCGACCTATCTGGTCGCGTGCTGATCGATGCTGAGGGAACGGAAACGGCATACGCCATGGAGGATCTAGGGCTGCAATTCGGCTACGATCTGCCGGACGATAAGTTCCGCCAGCCGTACATGTGCCGCCGGGTGAAGCTGACGTTCGAGGCTGGTCAAGTGCCGGCGCTCGGCTGGAAGACGTATGCGTTGGTCAAAACCGACGCAACAGCGCCGACGAATGAAGCTAACCGCGCCTCCATGGTGACGGGAGCTGCTTCGATGGAAAATGACCGTCTAGCGGTCACGATTGCGGAAGACGGTTCATACACGCTGACGGATAAGGCGAGCGGCACCAAGTACCGCGATCTCGGCGTATATGAGAACACGGGCGACATCGGCAACGAGTATATGTACAAGCAGCCGAATGGAGAAGCCGCGCTTACGACGAAAGACTCGAAGGCGAGCATCCGTCTGATCGAGGATACGCCGTTCCGTGCTTCCTTCGAAATTACGCATGACTGGCAGCTGCCGGCATCGGCGGAGAGCAAGCTGGATGAGGAGCAGCGCGAGCTGATCTATTATCCGGAGCGCAAGTCGGGCCGCTCTACTGAGATGGTGACGATGACGATTCGTACGGTGCTGTCCTTGGAGCGCAGCGGCAAAGGGCTGAACGTCAAAGCTACCTTTGATAATCAAGCGAAGGATCACCGTCTCCGGGCATTGTTCCCTACCGATCTGGCTGCGAGCACGCACCGGGTAGATTCGATGTTCGAAATCGCCGAGCGCGGCAACGAACCTGCGCCGGAGTGGAGCAATCCAAGCAACGCCCAGCATCAGCAAGCATTCGTCGACGTAAGCGGCGTCGATGCGGGATTGACCGTTGCGAACCTCGGGTTGAACGAGTATGAGGTGCTGAGGGACGGTCGCAACACGATCGCGGTTACGCTGCTGCGGGCAGTCGGAGAGCTTGGCGACTGGGGTTACTTCCCTACGCCGGAGGCGCAGTGCCTAGGCGAGAGCACTGTAGAGCTTTGCTTAATACCGCACAGCGGCAATGGAATGAACGGCGGCGCTTACGCAGCTGCTTACCAGTTCCAAGTACCATGGACAGCCAGCCAGACGGGTGTACACGAAGGCGCGGTTGCGCCGGCGCATGCGCCAATCCGCTGGGAAGCAGGCAGCGAGCTCGCCTTCTCTTCCATGAAGCTGAAGCCGGGCAGCGACGATGTCATGCTGCGCTGGTTCAACATGGGTGCGAACGAGACGGCGTTGTCTCTTCATAACGCTAGCTCGCCATACAGCAGCGACATCTTGGAAACGCAAGGTGCCGCGCTTGAAGCGAATAGCTCCGGCCAGCCGTCGTTGAAGGTTCAGCCATACCAGATCGTGACGATCGGAATGGCTGTAAACGCAAAATAATAGACTCAATTCTACAAACTTCCCGAACATTCTTCATGATTCGGGAAGTTTTTTTCGTCTTATGAGTCATTTTTGAGGTATAATGGGGATTGTGCGAACAAAATCAAAGCAAATTTGCTGTTTTTAAAAATAATAAATACATAATCTATTGACGTGCTATAGAATATCCGATAGGATTACTTGTATTAATACATTCATTTGTAGATACAAGGGGAGAAAACAAAATGAACAACAAGAAACTTCGTTCTATGCTTGGTCTGATGCTGGCCGTCGTTATCGTAGCTACGGGCTGCGGACAAGCGAAGAACAACAACGCAAACGAAGCAGCAGGCGGCAATAACCAGTCTGCAAATGTAGAGAAGGTAGACGTTCCTGCGGCATTGGCCGATAAAGGCGATATAAAGCTGAAAGTAATCCGCAAGATTGGCGGAGACGATCATACAGCACAATTCCTTGCTGGCGCAAAGCAAGAGGGCGAGTCGCTTGGATTCAGCGTCGACACGTTCTCGGCGAACGGCGACACGGTGAAGTTCCTTGACGCGCTTGACCAAGCGGCGAACAGCGACGTAGACGGCGTAGTGGTTTCGCACGGCGATGACCCTGCTACGGTGAAAGCTGTACAAAAGCTAAGAGATAAAGGCATCGAAGTCGTTGCTTTCGATTCCGTGGGAGAGCTGTCCGGCGTATCCGGCGTTACGCTTACTTCGCAAGACGACGAAGCGCTCGCGCAATTCGCCCTAGACAATCTCGTGAAAGAGCAAGGCGAGGATGCCAAGATCGTATACCTTTGGGTAGACGGCTTCCCTCCAATGGTTCGCCGCAACAAGGTATACACGGATACGCTTGCCAAATATACGAACATCAAGGAAGTTGACCGTTTCGGCGTTGCGAATGAGAACACATCGGTTGACACGCAAAACGCGGTAGCGGCAATGCTGACGAAATACCCGAAAGGCGAGATCGACGCGATCTTCGCAACATGGGACGCATTCGCAATCGGTGCAGCTAGAGCGCTGATCGAAGCGGGACGTACGGAAATCAAGATTTACGGCATCGACGTATCGAACGCCGATCTGCAAATCATGCAAGAAGAGAACAGCCCTTGGGCATCCACTGCTGCGGTTGATCCGAAGATGATCGGCGCGGTGAACGTAAGATTGCTTGCGAAGAAGCTGGCTGGCGAAGAAACGCCTGCATCGTACAACTTGGAAGCGGCGTTGATTGACCAAGCAACATTGAAGACGTCGGCTAACCCTGTCAACATGGTTACGCTTGCCGAAATCATCCCTGGCTGGGGAACGACGGATGCTTTTGAAGAGGACTGGATCAAATCGTTGAAAGCCGCTAACGGCAAATAGGTACAGCTAGCACTAGCTGCATGAAGCTTAAGGAAAGCGCCCTTGTCCATCCGGATGGGGGCGCTCTATCCTGTTTGGAGAGGAAGGTAGGGCAGTTGACGGAGCGACAAGCAAGCAAGCTTGAAATGAAACGGATCTCGATTGAGTTTCCCGGTGTAAAGGCGTTAACCGACGTTGACTTCCACACGTTGGCGGGACGGGCCCATGCCTTAATCGGCGCGAACGGGGCGGGTAAATCAACGCTGATGAAGGTGCTCTCGGGCGCGTACAATCACTACACGGGCGATATATGGCTGGACGGCAAGCAAGCGGCTATTCGGTCGCCGAAGGACGCGAAGGATAACGGCATTCAGATCGTTTATCAGGAAGTAGACACTGTCTTAATTCCCAACTTGACCGTCGGCGAAAATATTATGATGGAACAAACCGTCCATAACATGAAGGGACGCCATCTCATTGACTGGAAGCAGCTTCACAGCTCGGCCCAGGCTGTGCTGGACCGTCTGAATGTGAAGGTGCCGACACGCAAGCTTGTCCAAGAGCTGACGCTTGCGGAGAAGCAGATGGTTTTGATCGCACGGGCGGTGTCGATGGAATGCCGCTTCCTCGTATTGGACGAGCCGACCGCGCCGCTTAGCCATAGCGAGACGGAGCAGCTGTTCCGCTTAGTGCGGCAGCTTAAGTCGGAAGGCGTAGGCATTATCTTCATTTCCCACCGTCTGCCGGAGCTGTATGAAATATGCGACGACATCACGATCATGCGTGACGGGAAGCTTGTCATAAGAGACGAAATCAAGCGGCTCAGCCAGCAGCAAGTAGTTGAGCATATGTTAGGCGCGAAGCTGGACGGACAATTCCCGAGGTCGGAAAGAGAGATAGGGGAGAAGTGGTTCGAGGCGAAGTCGATCAGCGATACGGACAAGGTGAAGAACGTCGAGCTATTCATCCGCAAAGGCGAGATCGTCGGTCTCGCGGGTCTCGTTGGCGCAGGCAAGACGGAGCTTTGCCGCGCCTTGTTCGGAGCGTCATCGACATCGACGGGCGATACCTATCTGCAAGGGCGCAAGCTGCGGGTTCGTTCGCCGCATGAAGCGGTGAAGCACGGTCTGGCGCTCGTACCTGAGGAGCGTCGGCGTGAAGGCGTCTTCGTCGATGAGTCGGTGTCCGACAACATTACGGCATCGGTTCTGTCCCGATTCACCAAATGGGGTTCGTGGCTGAGCGCGGCGAAGGAGAAGAAAGCCGCGACGGCGATCATTGCCGATCTTGGCATTAAGACGCCAAGCGGAGCGGCGAAGGTTCGCAATCTGTCGGGCGGCAATCAGCAGAAGGTCGCCATCGGCAAATGGCTGCTCGTCGACGCTGACGTCTACATTTTCGACGAGCCGACCAAAGGCGTGGATGTAGGCGCGAAGCGCGACATCTACGAGCTGGTAGCCGAGCTGGCTAGCCGCGGCAAATGCATCCTATACGCCTCCAGCGAAATGTCCGAGATGATGGGCATCACCGACCGCATGTACGTCATGTATGACGGAGGCGTCATTAAAGAGCTGGAGACGAAGCATACGAACGAGGAAGAGATTTTGCTATACAGCACTGGAGGCTTGTTGACATGAAGGCTGCCGAAGCGAATGCCAATCGGAGCGCGAAAGGGTTTCATTTCTTTGACTTTCTCTATAAATACGGGACGTTGATTACGATCCTGCTGCTCATAGCCGTGTTCGGCACAATGACGGACAACTTCTTGAACGGCGCTAATATTATTAACATTTTGCGTTCGATTGCTATTGTAACGATTATCGCAACCGGACTTACGGTATCGCTGTCGGTTGGAGGCTTCGACTTATCGGTCGGCTCGACGGCTTCGGTCGCCAACGCGCTCGTCATCTCCATGTTCGTCTGGCACGGACAGAACATCGGCGTCGGCATCGCGATCACGATCGCCTTCTGTCTCGTTATCGGCTTGATTAACGCGTTTCTTGTGATCAACTTCAAGATACAAGATATGTTGATGACGCTGGCGACGATGTTTATCTTCCAAGGCGTGGCGCTGACGTACACCAAGGGCGCGACGATCTCGCAAAATATGATTATGCCAAACGGCGATTTCGCCACGGGCGTCATTCCCGATTCCTTCGGCAAGCTGGGCGAAGTGCCTTGGATCATCATTATTATGCTGCTCGTAGTCATCGTCGTACATCTATTCCTGACGTATACGAAGCATGGCCGTTATATGTATATGATTGGCGGCAATCCGGAAGCGGCTAAGCTGTCAGGCATCGCTGTGGGCAAGTACCGCTTGATCGCTTATCTCGTATCGGCGTTGTTCGCGGCAGTCGGCGGAATCATACTCGGCGCGCGCGTCATGAATGCAGAGGTTAATTCGGGCGGCTCGTACTTAATGGACGCGGTTGCGGCGGCGTTCATCGGCTACTCCGTATTCGGAGCCGGCAAACCTAACGCGTTCGGCACGTTCGCGGGCGCGGTGCTTATCGGTATTTTGTCCAACGGACTCGTCATGCTCTCTGTACCTTATTACGCGATGGATATTGTGAAAGGCTCCGTTCTGGCACTTGCGCTAGCGATAACGTATTACAAGCGGAAGCACTAGCTGGGCGGCCAAGATGGACTCTATAAATGAAGCGGTTCCGACAGTCTGGACAAAGACTGCGGACCGCTTTTTTTCTTGCTGAAAAGATGCATCCAACAGCGACCTTTTATGATATATTTAGGTCAAATAGGTATAGGGCTGGGGGAAGTCATGGTTGCTCAATTCAAAGATTTTATTCTTAACATTTTTCTTATTTTTTCCCCGCTCGTGTTTTATCCGTATATTTTCAGAGTAAGGGGCAAATTGCCGCTCTATCGGTTTCTTCTCTATATTCTTTTTGCGATTGCGCTCATTACGACGATGTCTTTTCCTATCCATATCCATGGCCTTACATACGATTTTCGCTCTATTCCTTTAGCAATTGGCTCGTTATATGGGGGGATGCCCGTCGCGTTGTTGTTATATGCGACATTGCTGATCTTTCGGTATTTGTCAGGCAATCCGAACGAGCTGATCTATGTGTGCGCTCTTTTGCCAACTCTGATTATCGTCTATGGGATCAACAAACGTTATCATGCGCTCAAGCTGCCGCATAAGATCATGGCCGCCATTTTGTTGTGCACTTCCATTAAACTTATTGCATTCTCTCTCTACCTCTCGATGATTGGAAGTTTCGAATTACTTTACAAAAAGCCGATAGAGACATTGGAAACCTATCTGCTGCAAGGCGTCATTATCGGAATCGGCATTTATTTAATCGAGATTCTCGGCAAATATTTTTACATGCAGGAAGAGGTTATTCGCAGCGAGAAAATGAAGATCGTCGGCGACATGGCCGCCTCCGTCGCTCACGAGATTCGCAACCCGCTCACGACCGTTAGAGGGTTCATCGAGCTGCTCGGGACGGCGAACTTAAGCCAGCAGAAGAAAGAGTTTTACAAAAAGATCAGTCTGGAAGAATTAGATCGCGCGCAGCTGATCATCACCGATTACTTGACCCTGGCCAAGCCCGATCCCGAGACGGTCGAAAATATCGACTTGAATGAAGAGGTTCATTATTTGTCGAACGTGCTGCTCACTTATGCGAACTATAACAACATTCAGATTAAAGAGTACGTAGCGGACGAACAGCCGCTCTTTGTTGCCGGGGATCGATACAAGTTCCGCCAAGCGATGATCAACATCGGCAAAAACGCGATCGAGGCGATGCCGGGCGGCGGTCTGCTCGAGATCAGATCGGAAAAATATCAAGATCAATTGCTTATTAGCATTAACGATACCGGCTGCGGCATGACGCAGGAACAAATACGGAGGCTCGGCACGCCTTATTATTCGACGAAGGAGAAAGGGACGGGCCTTGGGACGATGGTGTCGTTCGGCATCATTAAGAAGATGAACGGCAAGATAGACATTCAAAGCAGGATAGGGGCGGGAACCTCGTTTCAGTTCTGCTTCGCAGGGAGAGCGAAGTCTGGCAGGGAAGTTGGCTAATTTAAGTTAATTTAATAGCTAGTCGGGAGGACCGACAAAAGGGCGGTTCAAAGCCTTATCAGTTGTACAAACTGCAACGAAGGGAAGAGGCCAAATTGAAACGGGATGGAGCAGAATAATGTCTGCTCCATCCCGTTTTCATATTTAATCGGCAAAATCATGCCGCAGCGTGAAGAGGTCGCGCAGCGCATCGGTCGATAGCTCGGTAATCCAGCCTTCGGAGCTTGTGATGATCGTGTCGCTAAGCTGCTGCTTGCTCTCGAGCATCTCGTCGATCCGCTCCTCGAGCGTACCGAGCGAAATGAACTTATGCACCTGTACATCTCGGGTCTGACCCATCCGATATGCGCGGTCGGTTGCTTGGTTCTCCACGGCCGGATTCCACCAGCGGTCGAAGTGGAAGACATGGTTCGCCGCTGTCAGATTAAGTCCGACGCCTCCAGCCTTGATCGACAGAATGAATACGTTCGGCTGTTCCTCGGGTGGCAGCGTCTGCGATTGGAATTGCTCGATCATTCGGTCGCGCGCGGCCTTGGACGTACTGCCGTTCAAATACAGCACCGGCTCCTGCAGCTCATGCCGGAGCACCTGCTGCAGCATCTGTCCCATGCCGACGTATTGCGTAAAGATGAGGCAGCGCTCGCCTTCGTCGCGCAGCTCGCGAACCATCGCGAGCAGGCGTTCCAGCTTGGAGGAGCGGCTGATGAGCGCCTCCGTATCAAGCGGGGCATCGGCAGCGGCTTCGCCGATTGCTGCCGCCGTCTTCTCCTTCGTCAGCAGTAGCGGGTGATCGCATAGCTGCTTCAGCTGGGTGAGCGCGGCAAGAATCGCGCCTTTCCGCTCGATGCCCTCAAGCTTCTGCATGCGGTCCATGAGCTGATTCACGCTCTGGTCATAAAGCGCGCCTTGCTCGGCCGTGAGATGAATGTACGTCTTCATTTCGTTCTTATCCGGCAAGTCGAGCTGGATCGCGGGATCCTTCTTCTTGCGGCGCAGCATGAACGGCTTAACGAGCTTCTGCAGGTCGGCCATCCGTTTCTCGTCGCGCTCGGTTTCGATCGCCTTGACGAACCGCTGCTGGAAGCCGGCCGCGCTGCCGAGGAAGCCGGGATTGATGAAGTCGTAGATCGACCATAGCTCGCTCAGCCGGTTCTCGATCGGCGTGCCTGTAAGGGCGATGCGATGCTTGGCCTTCATGCCGCGAACGGCCGACGACTGCTTCGTCTGAGCGTTCTTAATGTTCTGCGCTTCGTCAAGACAGATTGCAGCCCAATTAATGGACTGCAGCAGCTCTTGATCAAGCGTGGCCGTCGCATAAGAGGTCAGCACGATGTCGGCTTGCTGAGTCTGCGCAAGGAAGTCGTCGCCGCTGTTGCGTCTGCCGCCGTAGTGGAACGTGACGCTGAGCGATGGGGCGAAGCGCGTAATTTCCTTCTGCCAGTTGCCGAGTACGGATGTTGGGCAGATGATAAGGGCCGGGGGAGCGCCGTGTTGCAGCGCTCCCGTTTCCTTCATATGCAGCAAGTACGCGATCAGCTGTACCGTCTTGCCCAGGCCCATGTCGTCGGCGAGACAGGCGCCGAGACCGAAGCGTCTCAGGAAGGAAAGCCATGCGTAGCCTTCCCGCTGATAAGTCCGCAGCTCGGCGCGGAGCCCGGCCGGCGGCTCAAGGGGCGGCAGCTCGGATTGCGAGCCGAGCTGACCGATCAGCTTAACGAGGTGTTCGTTAAGCTCGACCTCGAGCTGGATGCGGGCCGCGTTGTCCGCCGCTGCAGCAGCCTCTTCTTCAGGGCTGCTCGCGCCGCCGTTTCCGAGCAGATGCAGCTGCAATACGTCCTGGAAGGACAGTCCTTCCGTCCGATCCACGCTGGCCATCAGCTTGCGAATTTGCGACAGCAGGGCAGGGTCAAGCGAGATCCATTGCCCGCGAAAGCGAACGAGACGTTCGTTACGAGAGACGAGCGCGGCGAACTCTTCCTCGGTGAGATCGGCTTCGCCGATTGCGATTCGCCAGTCGAAGTCGACGAGGGAATCGAGACCGAACAACGAGCGGTTCGTTGCTCGGCCCGCGCTGTCTTTCACTTTGGCGCGCAGCCGCGGCTTCTTCTTGCTCGCCGCCTCCCACCAGGCGGGAAGCAGCACTTGCCAGCCGGCTTCGAGCAGACGCTTGCTGTCCGTCGTTAGAAACTGCCATGCGGCTTCGTCCGATAACGGAGCGCTAAGCAGATCATCGTCGTGTGCGCCCGCGTCAGCAAGTTGCGCAGCCGGCAGACAAGCGCGAAGATGCTCCAGCCAGCCAGCCGAGCGTTCTTGCACGAAGCCCGTCCATGACGTCGGCCAAGAGCCTAACGCGCTGCCATTCCCTGTCAGGCGGATTGGCGTAATCGCCGCAGCGTCCAGCTTGTCCTGCAGCACAAGCCGCAGCCGCCAGTCCAGCTCCTCCTCGCCCGGCTCAAGCAATTGCAGAAGCGGCCGGAACGGCGCCGAATCGGCTCTCCAGCCGACCGCAATGAGCCAAGCCTGCTCGTCCATCCCGGCAGCCGCCGAGCGATCTTCCGCGAATAAGAGCGGAAATTCCCGGTGCAGATCGGCTTGCTCGGCTTCGGTAGAATAGAAACGACCGAATACGGCGGCCGAGAATGACGCTCGAAGCCCTTCCGCAAGGGTATCCTCCGCTTGCTCATCCTGATCCTCATGATCTTGCGATTGATCCAGTATCCTTTGCGCGTCTGCATTGTCCCACGACCATTCCAGCTTGCCTTCCTGGAAGGCAGGGAGACTCGGAATATATTGTTTTTCCTCCAGACATGCCGCCAGCACTGGCGCCAGCTGAACGAGCGAGGGACCATGTCCGGCCCATTCCCATTCAATCGAAGAGAGGAGCTCCAGCTCGGCGAAGAACGGAAGCACCTGCTCGGCAGGCAGCAGAATGAGCTCTGTATGCTGTACCTGCATGACTTCTAGCTCTGTTCCATAGAAGGACGGCTCATGCCAGGCAAATAATCGGTGCTTTAGCGCCAAGCCGCTCATAGCGGTGTTGCGATTCGCTCTATGTCCATATAAGAGGGCGTCGCCTTGTGTCGTTATTGTAACGGTAACCTTAATCATGTCTACTTGGATGCTCATGTTCATGTTCGCACTCATGGTATCAGCTTTCCTTTCCTCAATTCCTCTGATAAGGCGCGCAGCCTGCTATGCCGCTCAAGGAATGAGTTCAAGAACAGCTCCCATCTGTCCTCTCGTTTCAGCTTCTTATATAGCTTGGCGAGCCTCTTAAGCAGCTTGACCGCCTGCTTGTAATCGGCTCTGTTCTTGAGCAGAACGTACCGCTCAACGGCTTGGTGGTAAAAGGGGAGCAGCAGCTTCGGATCGTTGCGCTCAATATCCGCGAATTCCGAGACGCGATAATCGAGCGGTTCCCTGCCCGAGCTCATCTGAAAGTCCATCCACTCGCGCAGCTTGCCGTAATTGAGCAGCTTGTCCTCATAAGCTTCCTGACTGGCTGGCAGTCGCTGCTTCAGCGTATGCCACATGAGCGGCTCGGCGTCTGGACGATGAAGAAGTGCCTCGTCCCATAGATGCGAATACAATTGCTCGGCATGGGTGACTAAGCCTACGATGTTCGAACCGAACCATGACAGCCATTGGATCAAGCGGTCCCAATGTTCATCCTTGATTAGCGCATGCAGGAATCGGAAAAGATCATCGGAACTGCCATCGGACCGTTTGATCGTGCCCAGCAGTTCCCAAGCTTTCTCGTCCTCGGATAGGCTGAACGACATCCAGCTTCGCGCAATCAGCCACGGATATTGGCGGAGTTCGCTTCCCAGCGCTTCGGAAGCAGCCGCCAGCTCCCGAAGCTCATCCTCATAAAGCGCCGTGCCGTTCATATTGGGTGTAAGCCACTCCGTCCACAGTTGGAAGTAGAAGCTGACCGCAGCTTGCTGAATGCGTGATTGGACGAGCATGGCGCGGCGAATAATAGCGAGAGTTTCCTTGACGCGATCCCATTGCTCAGGTTCGGCTTGGATGGGAAGATTCGAATCCAATACGCCCATTATTTCTTTTTCTAGATCGATAGCGGCTGAATTCGTGAAGAAACCCATATAGAAGTGGCCCGGCATGGAGGAGTTCGCTATCGGCTTCGTCAGCGCTTGAAGAACGAAGAGCCGGGCGTTCAGACCAAGAAGCTGCTCCAGTACGGGCGAGAGCGGGGGCTTGTGAGCCATAATGGCCTTCAGTGAATCCTGCACATATTGTCCGTTCCGCGTCTTCTCCTCGAGTCCTGCCGTGCAGAGGGCGAACCATTCCTGCCACTGGGCGATCGTCATCTGTGCAAGCATGCTGCCCTTGCCGGTCAGTTCTGCTGCCGATAAGACGGCTGGCTTATTAGCAACGGGCTGCTGTTTGCGTACGGATGCTGCGAATGTAGTTGCGGATCGCGGCGAAGGCTGGCTGAAAACATGCTGTCCAGCGTTCACAAGCATCTCGACGGATCGGTTCTGCAGTCTGGCGTACTCGAGCAGAATCGCGAATTGATGCTTGCAGTTGCCGCCTACCGGACACGAGCAGTTGCTCAGTGTGAAAAAATCGAGGTTAATCTCGACCTTATAATTGTCGTTCCCCTCGACGATTCCCTCTATTTGCTGCGGCGCGCTCATCGCGATATGAAGCACCCGCCCCTGTCTGTAATAAGCATACCCGCGCTTAATGGTCCCATCGTCGAAGCTGTCGCTTACGTCTTGAACAAGCATATTCCATTGATTGTTATCTATCCTATACAAGTTATCCATGTTCGAATAATCTCCCATTTGTTTCACTATGAAAAATCTTAGGCCGCCAAAGAACAGTGTCTTTCGGCTACTCTAGATTATATCACTAAACGCAAAAAAATGGCGGCACAGGAGGGAGAGCCTGCACAACCATTTCATCCTAGTTTGTTAGCCTTTGAAGGTTGCTTTGGTAAGCTCCTGTTGGGTGAAGCGCTGAGCGGCGACGAGCTGGCCGTCTGCGTCTTTGCCCCAAGCGGAGACGAGCACGCTCTTGTGGCTGGTGAAGATTTGCACCTCGTATTGCGCGATTGTTGCAACGTCGAGGATGACGAAGTTGGATTCGAATCTTCTTAATGTAAATGACTGATTACTCACGAGCCGCTTTCTTCCGTTCAATTGAAACAGCTTCACGCGTACCCTTACGTTATTGCAAGTACTGTTGTTGAGCGCCTTGACGAAGACGAAGCTCGACGCGCCCGGCGGCGTGAACGAATCGTCGACATTAACGGAGTTCTCGACGGGGCCAGTTGAATATTTAAACACAGCCATCTAATCTCACAACCTTTCAATAGATTCATATATTCTATGAAAAGGTTGCCAAACGGCTTGGACGATTCTACTCTATTAGCTGAAAATAGGCTGCCCTCCTATCGCGAGACTGCGTATCGGGAAGGATATTTCCGAATACGATTTGCTCGCTTTGGAAGAGAGACGCTGAGGCGGATATTTGCGGATAATAGCGAGCATATGCGGTTTTTCAATACCCGGTTATTCCGATATACTTAATCGAGACGAGACAGAATACGACTGCTGGAGGCTGATTTTACTTGACTTATTCGGATTTGTTGGGTCGTCGCAACGAGATTTTGAAGAAGCGCATCGAGAAGTTTGCCGTGAAGAGCAATAAGCGGGGCTTAAGCTCGCAAGAGAGCCATTTTTATCAGCATATCATTAAAGAATGGCATCAGAACGAGATGGAACTGAATACGGTAAGACGCCGTCAAATGTAGCAAGCAACATCATCGTTATTCGTTAGGAGCATCTTAGGATGCTCTATTTTTTTGCGCACATAAATATTTCCAAAATATGCTTATCGATGTATACTGATTGAGGATAAAAATGGAGCGGAAAGCGGTGGGGAAATGAACACGAACGAAATGTATATTATGGTTTTGGCGATTGCCGCATTGGTGCTTTGGAGGCGTACGAGGTCCTTCTACAAGCCGGTGCGCGGAGGTAAACGGTTATTGCTGCCGATGCTCTTCATGCTGCCGGGCATCACTTTGTTCATGAATGCGGACGTACATGCACCGATGTACGATTGGCTTATCGCAGTCGTTCTAGGCGTCGCGATGTCGCTGCCGCTCATATGGACGACGAACTATGAGGTTCGGGACGACAATCAAATCTATGCGAAAAAAAATATGGGATTTATTTTCGCCTTCCTCGCGATTCTTGTTATTCGATTTGCCCTAAGAGGGTACCTGGATATCGTTAATCCTTCGACGCTGGGCGCCTTGTTCATGCTCGTTGCGTTCTCCTACGTATTGCCTTGGCGCGTGGTCTCTTACATGAAATACCGCAAGGTCGCCGGGCTTCGAGCCTAGTCCCGAAACAAATGCAACTCGAGATACGTCTTATAGATGCATCAAGAAAAAGCGTTTCGAGAGAGGGGCAGTAGTTATGCGTTGGCTTCCTGCTGCAAGAAGCAGTCGGTGGTGGCTATGGGCGGGCATATCGTCGCTTACGGCAACCTTGCTGCTATGGCTTATACGGTTCGTCCTTATGGAGCAAGCCTTCACGGGAGTGTATGCTTTCCGGTTTCTGCTGTTAGGCACGGGCTTATCGTTTCTGTTCGGCTTCTTCGGATGGCTGGGCGCGCGTAAGCTGGCATTATGCTCGACTGCCGGACTCGCGGCGGGTCTAATCGGAATGGCCGTTTATTCTAGGGATATGACCGGCTGGGAGGATCTCATCAGTATCCTTGTGTTCATGGAGTTGATTGCAGCCGGATTCGCCGTTGGCCTTATTGTAGAGGTCATTTATCTCGTTATTAGAATTAGCAAAAAATAATACGAAGCAAGCGATATGCGCTCTCGGGCCATATCGCTTTTTTTTATTAATGACGCCATACAGGCGTCCATGCTTCGCTTAATAATTGAATGCCATGCGACATATCGCTGTCTGTTATGCCTCCGAAGCCCAGGTACAGCTTAGGCTTGTCGTTAAGTCCGGGTAGGTCCGGGCTTTGCAGACCGTAGACGCGAACTCCTGCGGCTGCCGCAAGCTCGATGAGCCGCTCGGGTCTGCAGCTCGCTTCCAGCGTCAGCTCAATATGCAGCCCGGCATGATCGCTTGTCACTTGCGCTTTGCCCGGCAAGCAGCGTTCGATGCATGCGATCAGCCATTCATGCTTCCTCCGATACACCTGCCTCATTTTGCGAATATGACGATACCAATGGCCTTTCTCCATGAACAGCTCCATCGCCCACTGATCGATTCGCGACGGGCATGTCAGAATATGCGTTAGATCGTTTAGCTTCTCCATAAGCTTCGGCGGGAGCACCATGTAGCTCATCCGCAGCGCGGGTGTGAACGACTTGGAGAATGTGCCTAAATAGATAACGGAATCATGGCAGTCCATCCCTTGCAAAGAAGGGATTGTTTTGCCGTAATAACGGAATTCGCCGTCATAATCGTCTTCGATGATATAACTGCCGCTTGCTTGTGCCCATTGCAGAAGCTGTTGCCGCGTTTTGTAGGGAAGAGGACTGCCCGCGGGACGATGCGACGGGGTCAGGTAGAGCGCCTGTAGCGTGCTGCGTTCCAATTGCTCGAAGGTCAATTCGTGATGGTCGCCTTCGCCTTGAATCGGAATGAGCTGTAATTGATTTTGTTCGAAAATGGTCCTCACCTGAGCAATGCCATACGCCTCTACGCCAACGGCCAATCCCTCTCCAAGCAGCCTTGACAGCACATGGATGCTGTTCGAAATGCCCGTGCCGACGACGATCTGTTCGGCCGTACAGACTGCTCCCCTCGAATTCGTCAAGTAGCGGGCAAGCTGCTCGCGCAAGCTGTATTCGCCTTTCGGATCTCCGTATTCGTGAATGAAGCGGCTATTTGCCGCAAGCGAATCGGCTAGGGCGGATCGCCACAGGCGGAGCGGGAAGGACTCGCCGTCGACGGTCAATAGGCTGAAGTCGATCACCGCGTCCTGCGGCTTTGCGTCTTGCTCGTATTGCTGTCTCGCAGGTTCACTATTCTGCGGAGATGAGCTCACGCGCGGGTGCTGTCCATAATGGTGATGGATCACATATAGGCCAGAACGAGGCTTACTCGCCGCGTAACCTTCCTCCAAGAGCATCTGATAGGCGGTCTCGACGGTCGTTTTGCTGACGCCTAATTGCTTGCATAATGTCCGCACCGAGGGAAGTTTTGTTCCGTTTTGTACGATGCCATCCTGAATAAGCGATTTGATACGCTTGTAAAGCTGTAAGTATAGCGCTCCTGTATCGTTCGGATGAAGCGTTATATCCATGGGGGTAAGTGCCTCCGCTTCAGTCAATCTGACCACTAAAAATAGTAGTTGACTGACACTTTGTTAGGGGTCAATTGTAGTATAGACTGTGATCTAAGCAATCGGCAATAGAGAAGGGTGAAGGGGGACAACGGCATGGAAAATGATGTACCGATGGAGGATACGTTTTCTAGATTGGAGAGGTTAGGCATCAAGCTGCCGCCCGCCAGCGAACCGGCAGCCAGTTATGCGAACTGCGTCTTGGAAGGCGGGCTGCTGTTCGTATCGGGCAAAGGACCAAGCAGCGGAGCAAGAGGGAATCTGGGTATCCATTATACGACAGAGGAAGGCTACAAGTATGCGAGAGAGACGGCGATTGAAATATTGGCCGTCGTCCAGTCTTATCTCGGTTCATTGGACAAGGTGGCTCGCGTCGTGAAGGCGCAGGGCTTCATTAACGCAAGCGCGGAGTTCGAGGAGCATCATAAGGTGCTCGACGGCTTCTCCGATCTGATGGCCGAAGTGTTCGGGGATAGAGGCGTACATGCTCGCTCCGTATTCGGAGCGGTATCCTTGCGGGGCGGACTGCCCGTTATTATCGATTCCATATTCGCTGTGCGGGAGGAGGAACATTAAGATGCGGCTTGCTTTTATATTATTCGATGATATGACGACGCTTGACTTCAGCGGCTTCCATAATGCGGTGACTTGGCTAAAGAAACGCGGCATAGTGGAAAATATGACTTGGGATTATTGCGCGGCTGCGGAAGAGATTACGGATGATCGCGGCATGCGCGTAAAGGCCGATCTTGTTTTGCCGCATTTGGGCGATTACGATGTCGTGTTCATTCCTGGAGGAATGGGGACGAGGAGACTTGTTGGCGACGCTTCGTTCATCGAGTGGCTGCGGACGGCAGGAGGAGCCGAATATAAAGCGTCCGTTTGTACGGGAGCAGTTCTGCTTGGCGCTGCGGGCTTGCTCGCGGGGAAGCGGGCAACTACGAATCCGAACGCTATCGAACTGCTCGTTCCTTATTGCGACACTGCGGTGAAGGAGAGATATGTGCGGGATGACACGGTTTTTACAGGTGGAGGAATTACGGCATCCGTCGATTTGGGATTGTTTTTCATCGAATCGATCTGGGGCGAGGCTGTTGCGGCAGAGATTCAGCAAACGATGGATTATCCGTATTATAAACGCTTAACGTAAGCGTCATAGCAGGGAACAGGAGAAGGACTTGTCCAATTTGGCACAGTTCCTTCTTTTTTATTTGCGTAAAATAGAGAATAATGGAGGAATTTCGGTAATTTTGTAGAAAATTTTAACAGTACATACTGTTTACCGAATGGGAGAGGGCCACATGCTGCATAGAAAAAAAGACAAGAGTACCCATCCAATAAGAAATGAAGCTTATGAGAAGCTAGGCGAGGGATGGGGAGACAAGCGCTCCTTCAGCCCGTTGCAAGGCTCACTGCGGATTGCAGGCATATATTTTATAGTAGGGATCTTGTGGATCTTACTTACGGATCGGGCTGTATCGGCTATTACGGATGATGCGGATTGGCTCGCAAGTATTAATATGATTAAAGGGTGGTTCTTCATCCTCGTTACCGCGCTGCTCGTCTTCGGGCTTATATGGCGGACGCTCAAGCGCATCAAGAGGATGGAAGAGAAGCTGGAGCTTGCTTATCGCGAAATGGTGCAGGCCCACGATGAGCTGGAGTCCGCTTACGAGGAGATTACGGCGACCGAGGACGAGCTGCGGCAGCAATACGAATTCGTCATCGATAATCAGAAGAAGCTGAGGGAAAGCGAAGAGAAGATGCAGCATCTGGCCTACCACGATCTGTTGACAGGTCTGCCGAATAAGCTGGCGCTGTACGAGAACGTATCGAGTTCTTTCCTGGCGGGCAGGCCGGGCCAAGCAGCACTGCTGTTCGTCGATATAGACAACTTCAAATATATTAACGATACGATGGGGCATGGATTCGGCGATCGGCTCATCTTGAAGGCAAGCGAGCGTTTAAGGGCAATCGTCGGCCGTCAGGGTGACGTATACCGGTTCGGCGGTGATGAGTTCATTATCGTATGGCATTCACTAGAGGAGCAGGAGTATATTCATGTCGCGGCGGGCAGCGTTTTATCCTGCTTTAAAGAAGCGGTGGATGTGGAGAACACGATGATTCATATCAGCATTAGCGTAGGCGTCAGCTTATATCCGGATCATGGCAGCGATATGATGGAGCTGGTGAAGCGCGCGGACATTGCGATGTACAAAGCGAAGGAAGCGGGAAAGGACAACTATGTCGTCTTCGATCATCCGCTGAACGAGATGTTCGCCGAACGGATGATGATCGAGAAGCAGTTGTACAAGGCATTAGAGCAGGAAGAGTTCGAGCTGGTCTATCAGCCGCAGGTCGATTTGGCGTCGAACCGGATATCGGGGCTGGAGGCGCTGCTGCGTTGGAAGAGCCCGGAGCTCGGTTACGTATCGCCGCTTAAGTTCATTAACGTAGCCGAGGATTCCCATCTAATCGTGCCGATCGGCGAATGGGTGCTGGCGACCGCTTGCCGATTCCTGAACGAGCTTCATCGCAAAGGGTTCGCTGACCTGACGATGTCAGTCAACATATCCGTGCTGCAGCTGATGCAAAACGACTTTAACGAGATGGTGCTTCGTACGCTGGGACAGTCGGGACTTGTGCCGCATCATTTGGAGCTGGAGATTACGGAGTCGGTGCTGCTTGAATCGTATGATTACGTAAGCGTGAAGCTGAACGAGTTGAAACGCGAAAATATTAAGATCGCGCTGGACGACTTCGGCACCGGCTATTCCTCGTTGAGCCACCTGACTCATCTGCCGATCTCGACGCTGAAGATCGACAAGTCGTTCATCGATCTGATCGGGGCGGAGTCGAATCAAGCGACGCTTGTGGAACAAATTATTTTGATCGGCAAAAGAATGAGCATGTGCGTGATCGCCGAGGGCGTGGAGAATGAGAGACAGCTGGCTTACTTGCAGGAGAGGGGCTGCGACAAGGTGCAGGGCTACTTGTTCAGCAAGCCGTTATCGGCCGGCGATCTGGAGCAGCTTCTGCTCGGTTGGAATGAATAATGGGGAATGAGGAGAACCTTACTTGCGTTGAACCTTGCGGTTCAGAGCTGATAAGGTTCTTTTAATTCTGCGAAGGCTCCATGACCGAACAACCAGTCGCCTTTGTAGATTTAACGGGAATCTCTCCAGTTATTTATTGGTATATCACCTATTAAGCGATGAATAACGGGAATTTCTCATGTTAATTGCCCCCACATCACCCATTCAGCTGAGAAACAGTGATTTTAACGGGAGTTTTTCCATCTAATGTATAAAAAGAGGCAGCAGCCCTAAAATTAACGGGACTATTTCCAGTTATTATTGTCCATGATTAGTTAGCACGGGTGAAAGCGAAGTCGAGCATTTGGCGTGTTGGCTATGGCATTTGTGCAACAAAGTTTTTTCCAATTTTCGTCAGAGCAGTGAGGTGATATAGAATGAGAGCTTTTATTTTATTAGGATGCGTTGCGGTTATGATCGTATTGGCAAGCTGCGGCTCGCAAGCAAAGATCGATAAAGGTAGTAACGATCCGGCCCCTGCTCCGTCGAATATTGAAGAAATAAACAGGTCAAGCGCCGAGGCAACTGAAGTGGATTTTGTCTACCGGCTTGTCTCTGAGAAGGAAGAGTATCTCAAAGGTGAACCCGTAAAGGTATATGGAGAATTAGAATACATCGGAGACAAGGAATCCGTGACTATTTATCACTCTGCATCACCGTTCTATTTTCCGATAACGGAGACAACAAGGAACTATGGAATCGCTTATATGATGGATCAGCCGTTATTGAACACAACGCTCAAAAGAGGAGAGCCGCTTCGAGAAGAATACAAACGAGGCGGCGGTTACGGTGAACAAGATGAAAAGGATTATGTTGATTTCATAAAAAGCTTATGGGAAGACKGATTTCCTGAAGGTCACTATGTAGTTAATGGTTATGTAGATTTTTATGTTCAAGCAAATACGGACGGCGAAGATAATAAACAAAGCTATAAGATACAAACTGACATTGATTTTGAAGTGAAGGAATAGGAGAGGGGATTGTTTTGCTAATGGGTGCAGCGGTTGTTGTGATCAGTTTCGTTCGATAATATTCAATATCGCTTGACTTGGAGTTAACTCCAAGGAGTAAACTATAATAGTCGGAAAACCATAACTATTATGAAGGTGAGGAACAATGAAATGGATTATATGAAACTCGGAAATACAGGCCTGGATGTATCACGGCTTTGTCTTGGCTGTATGAGCTTTGGTGTAGCGGAGCGTTGGACCCACCCTTGGATACTTAATGAAGAGAACAGCCGTCCTTTTATAAAAAGAGCTTTGGAGCTAGGCATCAATTTTTTTGATACGGCGAACGTATATTCAGACGGAACGAGCGAAGAAATCGTTGGCCGCGCATTAAAGGAGTACGCCAATCGTGATGAAATTGTTCTGGCGACTAAGGTTCATTTCCGTATGCATCAGGGTCCCAATGGTGCCGGTCTTTCCCGTAAGGCCATCATGAGCGAAATCGATAAGAGCCTTAAGAGACTGGGAACGGATTATGTAGATCTGTATCAGATTCACCGCTGGGACTACGATACGCCAATCGAAGAAACGATGGAAGCGCTGCATGACGTTGTGAAGGCCGGGAAAGCAAGATACATAGGCGCTTCAGCAATGTTCGCATGGCAGTTCCAAAAGGCATTGCATGTTGCCGAGAGAAACGGGTGGACGCGATTCGTATCGATGCAAAATCACCTCAACCTCATCTACCGTGAGGAAGAGAGGGAGATGATGCCGCTCTGCAAAGAAGAGAAGATCGGTGTCATTCCTTATAGCCCGCTTGCATCCGGAAGGCTCGCACGCGATTGGTCCGAAACCACTTATCGTTCCGAAACCGACCAAGCCCAGAAAATGAAGTATGACGCAATGGCTAGTGCAGACCTCTCTATTATAGAGCGGGTTGCGGCAATCGCGGAAAAACGCGGCGTTCCCCGCGCTCAGATTGCGCTTGCCTGGTTGCTGCAAAAAGAACCGGTAACCGCTCCGATCTTCGGCGCTACAAAAATGTCCCATCTCGAAGAAGCGGTAGGAGCTCTTTCCATAACGTTGACTGCTGAAGAAATTGCATCGATGGAAGAGACGTATGTCCCACATCCTGTCGTTGGCGCGATTACGTCACGATAAACGCTTAATTACAGCTGTGAGTGTGAAGTTGATTAAACCTATTCATTGCCTATATCCGGGTACATGGCCGATGGTATTATTACCACATATCAGGTGCGCAACTGATGAGTTTACCATTAGCAGGTGTAAAGGAGATAGAGACATGAGTAATGACCATATCATTAAATCCATGCTTTCTGATCGGGTGAGCATGACGCCGAATGGGTTTGTCGCGGATCTATTAAACCCGGATCAGTTCGCAGATTGCTACGAGTTGTTTTTTGATGAAATATTTGAAATTAGTGCATCGGATATAGCAGGGTTGGCGGGTTACGGTGATTTTGACGAGGACTGTAAAACAGAGTACAGCACCTGCAGGGATTATCTAATCGGCAACTTTGCAGAGGACAAAGAGGGCTATTGGTTTAATTGGAAGGAACTATTCGATACGACGATTTTGGATCGTGATTTTGTCGAAGCGTACTTGAAGGAAATGAACGACAGAATTCATTATTGCGAAGGTAAACGTTATTTGGTAAACAATAATACGTTTTTCGAAAATATGATTACCGACGGCAAGACAACGGTCGGATTTCCCGACTGGAGCAGATCCGGCATTTGCGATTTCCTTTTGGATTTTGTAATTATGGACCTAAATAAGCCTTACTTAAACATACCGGAATTGCTGGTTGAGTATTGCAACCAAAGGAATATCGTCATCCCGGATTTTAAAGAAAGATATTTGTGTATGGCTTACTATAAGGGCATCGATGTTTTGCGCTGGCATGCCTCGATTGATGACACAGAATCCTGCGAGTCTATTATGAAATCAATCAGTGAGTTGAAGGATCGAATTTACGCCCTGTAGATGGTGATGACATGAAATATGAAAATGCCGGCGACATCATACCTGAGAAGCTATTGAAAGAAATCCAAAAATACGCGGCCGGGAAGCTGCTTTATATTCCTACCGGTGAGGAAAAAAGGGCTTGGGGCGAAATGTCCGGCTATCGTGATCAATTGCAGAGACGCAATATGATGATCCGCAATAAGTATGCCAAAGGGATGACCGTATCGGAGCTTGCGGACGAATATTTTTTATCGTTGGATTCCATGAAGAAAATCATCTATTCGAAGAAAAACGACAGACAGCTGACCTATGCTCCAACCGTTCAGTCAGCCGTTAAATTTGCGGAGATAGGGATGCTTGAGGAATGGATTCAATGTTATCAGCTGTTTTCCAGAAAGGCTGCTCCTCATTCACACGACTGGCTACAAGAAGAGCATATCTACTTTGGCGTCGTGAAGTTTCCTTTGCGTCTCATCCAGCTTGACGGAATTGAGTCAGGGAAGGACTGTGTTAATGAAGCAGATGAACTTTCCTCTGCTCTTCTGCCGCTTCTTATTCAGTATGAAGACGGGAAATTTCATTGCGTCGAACAGAAAGAAATGTTAACTTCATTAAAACAACGCAAAGTAAATGCGTACCCAACCGTAGTTGCTCTGAAGGGAACGTCGGATTATAAACGATTTATGAAGCACTATGGAAACGTATTGCTTTTCATTAAAGATGAATGATGGAGGAACGAAACATGAATTTGACTCCACTGCAACAATCGATATTATTGACTCTAACCACGGAGTGGCAGTCACCGGCGCAAATTGCTGGCCAGCTGCCGAAAGAATCGGGGAATCCAACCGACATCAACCCTTCGCTCCAAAGCCTTTTGCGTGAAGGATTGGTGCAGTCTAATCCCGTTGTTGTCGGTTTGTATCGATTAACAACACTAGGCACAACCCTTAAGACGACGGAATTGTAAGATTGAAAACAGCGGTAGCCTGAGACTCTATATGGAGTCCAAGTCTGCCGCTGTTTTTTTGTTTCGATCCATGTGTAAGTGCTTTACAGTGCCGTCTCTATCTGATAATATGGCTACATTAATTGTTAACCAAAGTATAATAGATTTAGGTTAACAATTAATAAACTATTGGATGGTGATCATTTGTGATAACGGATTTTGAACGACTTTCTACCCTGAATAAGGAACACTTATGGCATCCTTTCACTCAGATGAAAGACTACAATAACTCCGATCCCCTTATTATCGAACGGGGTGAGGGAATCAAGTTGTATGACGTCCAAGGACGCGCTTATTATGACGGTTTCTCATCCGTTTGGCTCAACGTACATGGTCACAACGTGCCGGAGCTAAATCAGGCGATCACGGATCAGTTAGGACGCGTCGCCCATTCAACCCTTCTCGGAATGGCTAACGTGCCCGCAATCGAGCTTGCAGAGAAACTGGCGGGGATCGCTCCGAAAGGATTAAACAAAGTCTTTTATTCGGATTCGGGAGCAACCGGGGTCGAGATCGCGATCAAAATGGCTTTTCAATACTGGCATAACCAGGGGATACGGGGTAAAAGGTCGTTCATAACGATGAATCAAGCGTATCACGGAGATACAATCGGCGCGGTTAGCGTTGGCGCGATTCCTCTCTATCACGATGTGTTCCGCCCCATGTTATTTCCTTCGCACGTCATCCCATATCCATACGCTTATCGCCATCAGGGCGGTGAGACGAAAGCATTGGAGGCTACGCTAACGGCGCTTAGTCATCTGCTCGAGACGCGTGCAGAGGAGATTGCGGCCCTCATCGTGGAGCCGATCGTGCAAGGCGCCGGCGGCATTATCGTCATGCCGCCGAACTGTTTACGCCAGATGGCTGCGCTTTGCCGCAAGCATGGCGTCCTGCTTATCGCCGACGAGGTGGCGACCGGTTTCGGTCGGACGGGCGCTATGTTCGCATGCGATCTCGAAGGCGTATCTCCGGATTTGATGGTGATCGGGAAAGGACTTACCGGAGGCTATCTGCCTGTGGCAGCGACGCTAGCGACGGATGAAGTGTATAACGCGTTTTATGCCGATTACGAAGAACAGAAGACATTTTTCCACGGCCATTCCTTCACGGGTAACCCGCTTGGTTGTGCCGTTGCTTTGGCTAGTTTGAAGCTAATGGAAGAACGCAAGATGGTTGAAGGGGTAAGAGCAAAGGCATCATTCATTGAGCATAAGCTCGAACCGCTTAAAGATCGCCCGCATGTCGGCGAAATCCGGCAAAAGGGACTGATGATCGGTATCGAACTCGTTCGAGATAAGGCATCGCGAGAGCCCTATGAATGGGCAGAGCGGATCGGCGTTCGCGCAAGTCTGCGAGCCAGAGAGCTCGGAATGCTAACGAGGCCGCTAGGCAATGTGATTGTTTTCATTCCTCCGCTTGCCAGTACTGAAGCTGAGCTGGATGAAATGACAGATATTTTGGCTGACTCGATAATAAGCGTTACCGATGGAGCATCGGTTACATGAACAAAGCGAACGCCGAAACGATAAACGGTTTATTTGTGACAGGAACGGACACTGGGGTGGGAAAGACAATGGTTACGGCCGCCATCGCGGCCGTGCTTAGAGCCGAAGGGTTGAATGTTGGTGTTTGGAAGCCGGTTCAATCGGGTGCGCGAATTGGCAGCGGAATGACCGATGCTGAAAAACTGGTGCAACTCACGGGAATCGATGAACGGCCTGAAGCGGTGGCACCATTTACATTCGAATCTCCTGTAACACCGATGCTCGCCGCCAAGCAGTCTGGGGTTACACTTTCGCTCAAGGAGCTTATCGAGGCTAGCGCACCGCTCGTTAAACGTTACGAGGCGCTGATCGTCGAAGGCGCCGGCGGTGTCGCGGTACCGTTGACCGATGACGCCCTCATGGCTGACTTTATTTCGGAACTTCGGATGCCTGCTCTGATCGTAGCCCGTTCCTGTCTGGGCACGATTAACCACACGCTTCTGACGGCGTCCTATCTTAGGCAACGCGGAGTTCCGATCATAGGCGTCATTATGAATGACATCAAGTTAACGGAGCCGGTTGACGATCCAAGCATCGCTTCGAATGCGGAGCTCATCGAACGTTACGGCGGACTTAAGGTCCTTGGCCGGTTTCCCCGTTTGCATGCCGATGCGAATTCAGAAACGTTGATACATACCTTACGAAAAACCATACAACTCGCGCCTATTAGAGACGCGATTGCTATTGGGTCCATGGGAGGATGAATAAGTTGGGAACTAAGATTGCAGTAATGGAGTGGCAATCTCTTGCCGAGAAAGCATTGAGCGGGGGGCGTCTAACGTTAGAGGAAGGACTCGCCGTGCTCGAAGCCGACAATGACGAAGTGCTGCTTATCATGAATGCCGCGTTTACGGTGAGAAAACATTTTTACGGCAAAAAAGTGAAGCTGAACATGATCATCAACGCCAAAAGCGGTCTTTGCCCCGAAGACTGCGGTTATTGTTCGCAATCTATTGTTTCAACGGCGCCCGTGAAAAAATACACCTTGCTCGATAAGGAGACGCTGCTTGACGGAGCGCGCGAAGCGATGGCACGCAAGGCCGGAACCTATTGCATTGTAGCGGCGGGTAAAGGTCCGACAGACAAGGAGCTTAATCAAGTAGTTGATGCGGTTAAAGAAATTCGTGAAACGATGCCGCTAAAAATTTGCGCATGTCTGGGCATTCTGAAGGACGATCAAGCCAAACGGCTTGCCGAAGCGGGCGTTCATCGGTATAACCACAATTTGAATACGAGCAAAGCCAACTACTCCTCTATAACGACGACCCATACATATGATCAACGCGTTGAAACCGTAGAGAAGGTTAAGACGCACGGCATGTCTCCCTGCTCCGGCGTTATTATCGGCATGGGCGAGACCGATCAAGAAATCGTAGAAATGGCCTATGCGCTTCGCGAGCTCGATGCGGATTCGATTCCTATCAATTTCTTGAACGCGATACCGGGAACGCCTTTGGAACATGCAGGCCGAACGCCGTCGATGAAAGGATTAAAGGTGCTTGCCCTGTTTCGTTTCATTTGTCCATCTAAAGAAATTCGCGTAGCGGGCGGTCGCGAAGTGAACCTCCGTACGCTTCAGCCTCTGTCCTTATTCGCCGCAAATTCACTTTTTGTAGGCGATTATTTAACAACTGTAGGACAAGAAGTATCATCTGATCATCAAATCATCGAAGATTTAGGATTCGAGATTGAATTGAACGCCCTGTAAGGCGGTGACACCATGAAATGGATGGAAAAAGAACTCGAAGCATTGGCAGAAGCCTCGTTGGAGCGTTCATTGCGCGAACACAGTATCGTCTCCGAATCGCCTGGGTACACGGTGCGAGGAGAACGAGTGCTGCTCAACCTTTCTTCCAATAACTATCTTGGACTCGCCGACCATCCTGCCATTATCGAAGCAATGAGGGAAGCCCTATTAACCGAAGGAGTCGGATCCGGCGCTTCGCGCCTTGTCACAGGCAACCGGTTGCCCTACGGCCGACTTGAAGAATCGCTGGCCGAATGGCAGAACTGCGAGGCCGGACTAGTTATTGCAAACGGCTATATGGCTAATTCCGGTGTTATTAGCGCGCTTGTTAGCCGTGGAGATGTCGTTTTCAGCGATCAGTTGAATCATGCAAGCATAGTGGACGGCGTCGTACTCAGTCGCTCGGAGCATGCCCGGTACCGTCATAACGACATGGAGCATTTACGGACATTGTTGAATAAGTATCGCGATAATCGGCGAAAGTTGATCGTTACTGACGCTGTCTTCTCTATGGATGGCGACCAAGCGCGCTTGCACGAACTCGTCGCTCTCAAACGCGAGTACGGAGCGATGCTCATGGTGGACGAGGCGCACAGCGGGGGAATTTACGGAAGGCGCGGCGAGGGGTTGTGTCATGAGCTCGGACTGAAAGACGATGTTGATATTCATATGGGTACGTTTAGTAAATCATTCGGCGTTTACGGAGCTTATATTTGCGGCAGCCGCACGTTGATTCGGTGGTTGTTGAACAAAGCAAGACCGCTCATTTATTCAACTGCGTTGCCGCCTTCTCTCGTAGCCGGTATTTCAAAGGCGTTAGAGTTGGTAAAAGCGGATCACTGGCGCCGAGAAAGATTATACAAGGCAAGCAGAGTATTTCGCAGCTCGCTTTGCAACGCGGGTTTCAAAATTGGTGACGGTGACTCTCCTATCGTACCGTTAATCGTTGGCGATAACGATACCGCATTACGTTTCAGCAGCGCGCTTGAAAAGGAAGGGATCGCTGCGGTTGCAATTCGCCCGCCGACTGTCCCTGAAGGTACAGCACGAATTCGCTTTTCATTATCGGCAATGCATTCGGATAGAGAACTAATCGATGCAGCCGACTGCATCTGCACTATCGGGCTTCAAATGGGGGTGCTGCGTCCATGATCGCACGGGACAACTTCGGCACCGTCTTATGGCTGACCGGATGGAGCATACAGGACTCGGTTTTCGATAGGCTGCGCGGGTTGTTGCCAGACTTTCACCATATATCCGTTGACTACAGCGATGCAAATACTCCGCAGAGTATACTGCTTCAGACTGAATTGGCGGCAGAGAGTCTACGTTCTACAAAGGGGTTATGTGGCCCTTTGTTAATCGGAGGCTGGTCGCTCGGCGGTTTATTGGCGCTAAGACTCGCGGCCGCAGGTCTAGCTGATGGCCTTGTTTTATTTGCGGCAACGGCTCGATTTACTCGTCCGAAAGAAGAGGCTGATCGCGGCTGGGCAGATGTGTATGTTAGACAGATGATTGCAGGTCTTTCGAAGGACCGCGAGGCGGTAGAAACAAAATTTCGCCAAATGCTGTTTACGGAATCCGAATTCGAAGCGGGGCTGGACAAGAGCCTTCCTCCTAGCTGCTCCTGGACGATCCCGGCGCTAATCGCGGGCCTTCAGATATTGCGCGGCAACGAACTCTTGTCTCAACTTAAACAAATCGATTGTCCGGTTTTTCTTGTGCATGGGACTGAGGATAAAATATGTCCTTATGGCGCCGCGTCGGAGCTTGCATCATCATTGCCTCACGCCGTGCTTCATACAATACCTTTTTGCGGGCATGCTCCGTTTTTGGGAAGGGAAGAAGAGATTGTTGAACAATTCAGGAGATGGTGGGATGAACAGTCGGATTACCGCAATTCGGCGTCAATTTAATCGCAGTGCAGAGGGATCGTATGACATTCACGCCGATGTACAACGTTCGATGGCAGACCGGCTTGCAAAATCACTCTTAGACTGGAAAAGCAAAAGTCATGCGGACGAACTTAACATTCTTGAAATTGGCTGCGGCACAGGTGCTCTTACCGAGATTTTGGTGAACCAGTGGCCCGCCGCATCTATTACTGCACTAGACATTGCACCCGCGATGATCACAGTAGCTGAACAACGCGTCAACTCAAATACATGCTTTCTTCATGCTGATGTGGAGACGTGGGCTTCTGAGGCCCCGACGGATTCCTTCGACCTTATCGTTTCCAATGCCTGCTTCCAATGGCTAAGTCATCCGTGGCAAACGCTAAACCACATTCAGCGGATTCTTCGCACTGGCGGCCTACTGGCGTTCACGACATTCGGGCCGGATACGTTTCGCGAGCTGCATCAGGCTTTTGATGGCGTTTATCGCGCCAACGGAATGGAGCCTCAACGGCACGGACTATCGTTTCTATCAACTGCCCAGTGGAATAACTTGCTTAAGGAAGCAGGGTTTTCAAATATCCAGTGTAAGCAGGACATTCAAAAGGAAACGTACATCTCCCCAAGAGATTTCCTTCTTTCGGTTAAAGCGATGGGCGCAAGTACTTCTGAAGCCACCACGCCCAGAGGACTAAGCTCTCGACGCCTATTTACCGACATGTATAAGGAATACGAGGATAAGCATGGCATTCAAGGAGGCGTCGTTGCCACTTACGAGTTGCTTTTAATCGAAGCAGAATAAAACAGCGGCAATCTAAGACTTTATTTTTGAGTCCTAGACGGTCGCTTTTTTATTTTTGGGTCAGTCTAATCCTATATATTTTCGAGATAGTAGGCATCCGCACAAAACCGCGATTGGCTTGCTTCCGCTTACACCTTGGCCTTTCGACGCTCATATGTTAACGGTATATACAATTAATCTTATGAACGAGGTTGGTTTTCATAGTTCGAGCCAGAGAGGGCGGATGCGGAGTGGGAACCGAATTTAATAAGCTATTCGACGAGTGGTCGGAGCATTACGATCAAACGGTGACGGGACATGACGTGCAGTATAAGGAAGTGTTCGATAGATATGATGATATTTTGAATGCGGTAGCTGCTCGCGCAAGCGGAACGGTCGTCGAGTTTGGTGTCGGAACGGGCAATCTGACACAGAAACTGCTCGCCAAAGGGCTGCGCGTATACGGCATTGAGCCATCTGCTGGGATGCGGGCGCAATTTGGCAAACGTCAGTTGGCAGCAGCGCTGCTTGAGGGAGATTTCCTCGACTATCCGGCTATCGAAGAGTCGATCGATACGATTGTCAGTACGTATGCGTTCCATCATCTGACGGATGAGGAGAAGGGGCTGGCGATCGCGCAATATGCAGCTTGGCTCGGTGACGGCGGCAAAATTATTTTTGCGGATACGGCATTTCAGGACGAGGCTGCAAGGCACAGCATTGAAACGGCCGCGGAGGCAGCGGGGTATATGGAACTGCTGAACGATTTACGGACCGAATATTATACGACATTAGATGTGCTTGAAAGCTTGTTCAAGGAGAATGGGTTTCATGTCTCGTTCCATTCCTTGAATCGTTATGTATGGCTGATGGAAGCGGTCAAGGTCAAGCCGGTCGAAAGCTGAGAAGGGGAGTGACGCATGGTGTTGTATAGAAGCGTGCACGAGCTGATCGGCAACACTCCTTTGATACAGGTGACGGGATTTAAGCTGCCAAAGGGTGTGGAGTTGTATGCAAAGCTGGAGTTTATGAATCCGGGCGGCAGCGTGAAGGATCGGCTTGGATTGAGCCTGCTGGAGCGGGCGCTGGAGAACGGCAGACTGAAGCCTGGCGGGACAATTATCGAGCCGACGGCCGGCAACACGGGCATTGGCTTGGCGCTTGCAGCGGTGCGGCGGGGGATCCGGACGGTGTTCGTTGTACCGGAAAAGTTCAGTATCGAGAAGCAGCAGCTGATGCGGGCGCTTGGCGGCGAGATTGTGCATACGCCGACATCTGAAGGAATGAGCGGGGCGATTCGCAAGGCGGAGGAACTGGCGGCGACTTTGCCTGGCGCTTATATCCCGGGACAGTTCACGAATGAGGATAACCCGTTAACCTATTATCGGACGCTTGGGCCGGAGCTTTGGCGCGATATGGATGGGGCACTTGATATATTTGTCGCGGGAGCGGGAACGGGAGGCACGTTCATGGGGACGGCGCGCTTCTTGAAGGAGCAGGATTCGCGGATCAAGACGGTCATTGTAGAGCCGGAGGGCTCGATTCTTGCGGGAGGAGAGGCAGGCTCGCATCGGACGGAAGGGATCGGCGTCGAGAAGCTCGCTCCGTTCATGGATCCCGGATACTTTGATGCGATTCATACCGTGCAAGATGATGATGCGTTCGCGAGAGTGAAGGAGCTGGCGCTGCTGGAGGGTTTGCTTGTCGGCAGCTCGTCAGGCGCAGCGCTTCATGCGGCGCTGGATGAGGCGGCGGGGGCGAAGGCGGGGAGTCGGATAGTAACCTTATTTCCGGATAGCAGCGAACGTTATTTGAGCAAAAATATATACGGCGGGGGCGCATAACATGAAACCGAGGACGAAGCTCATACATGGCGGCAAGCCGATCGATCCGCATACGGGCGCTGTAAGCGTGCCTATCTATCAGGTCAGCACGTATAAGCAGGATAGCGTCGGCGTTCATAAAGGATATGAATATTCGCGTACAGGCAATCCGACGCGTCATGCGCTGGAGGTGCTGATCGCCGACCTGGAGGAAGGGACGGCCGGATTCGCCTTCGCATCGGGAATGGCGGCTATTCATGCGGTATTCGGACTGCTGCGCGCGGGCGATCACATCTTGATTACGGATGATGTGTACGGCGGCACGTACCGTATCGCGACGAAGGTGCTTGAGCGGCTCGGCATCGAATCGACGTTCGTGGACACGACCGATTACGGCGAGCTGGACGCTGCGCTAAAACCGAATACGAAGGCATTGTTCGTCGAGACGCCGACCAATCCGCTGCTCAAGGTGTCGGACATCGCCGAGTTGGCGCAATGGTCAAAGGCTGCAGGGCTGCTGCTTATCGTCGACAATACGTTCGGCACACCGTACTGGCAGACGCCGATTACGCTTGGTGCGGACATCGTCATTCATTCGGCTACGAAATATTTGGGCGGACATAGCGATGTCGTTGCGGGCCTGGCCGTAGTGAACAGCGGGGAGCTGGCTGAAAGGCTGCACTTTATTCAGAACGCAACTGGCGGCGTGCTTGGTCCGCAGGACAGCTGGTTGCTTATGCGCGGACTGAAGACGCTGGGGCTGCGAATGGAAGCCCATGAGCATAATGCGCGGCAGCTTGCTTCGTACTTGGACGGTCATCCCGAGGTTGTGGGCGCGGTCTATTATCCAGGACTGGAGAGTCATCCGCAGCATGAGCTGGCTTTGAGGCAGGCGCGCGGTTTCGGAGGTATTATTTCTTTCGATGTCGGGAGCGAGGCGAGGGCAGCGGCGTTGCTTGGACGGCTTCAGTACTTCACGCTGGCCGAAAGCCTAGGCGCGGTGGAAAGTCTCATCTCGGTGCCGGCTAAGATGACGCATGCCTCGATTCCGAAGGAGCGCCGCGAAGCGCTCGGCATCACAGACGGGCTCGTCCGTATATCGGTCGGCATCGAGGACGCCGAAGATTTGCTGAACGATCTCGAGCAGGCGCTCAAGTTCGAGGAGTTATAGGCCCAAGCATGCTTGGGTGCGCGGTAGGGGGCAAATAGCGTAAAAAGGTTACGCTATTTGCTCGGAAACGGCGAGCGTGTGTGTAATAGGGAAAGGACTTTCGCTATTGTCACAGCTAGGGGGAGAAACAGCGAGTTTGGAACTCAAATGCCGCGTAGAACGAGCCACAGCCAAGGCTGTCCTTGAAGGGATGCCTTGGCTGTGGCTTGTTAGCTAACCGGTTAGCGGCTGCCGCTCTCCTGGCGACCCGTCATCGGGACGGCCGAGCGAAGGAGCTCGGAGACGGGCACCATTTTGTAGCCGCGTTTCTGCAGCTCCGGCAAAATAACCTCTAACGCAGCGACCGTCTGCGTCTTACCTTCCACGTGGTCGTGGAACAAAATAATGTCGCCATTGCGGACATTGTTCAGCACCTTATTGATGATATGCCGCACACCGGGCCGGTTCCAATCCTCCGTGTCCTGATGCCAGGACCACATAATCGGGACAAGTCCCATTTCATTCGAAACTTGGATAATGGTTTCGTCATAGATACCGCCGGGCGGACGGAACAGATAGGTTCTTCGGCCGGATGCTTCGATTATCGCTTGCTCTGTGCGCTCGATCTCCTCGCGAACGATCCGCTTCGAAGAAGGCAGGTGAAAGAATACATGGCTGTAAGTATGGTTAGCCACCTCATGCCCTTCGCCGATGACTCGTTGTACGACTTCCGGAAACTGTTTGACGCGCTTCCCAATCACGAAGAAGGTGCTTCTCGCCCCATAACGATTGAGCAAGTCTAAAATGGCATTCGTCTCGACCGGATCCGGCCCGTCGTCGAATGTTAAGGCGATTACTTTCTGATCGGTCTGTACCTCCCAGATCATATCGCCCTTCTTCTCAAAATAGCTGCGGTCCTTCTTAATCAAGGGAGAAGCATACGATGCCTGCGAGGACGAACAGAGCAGCACGCTTAAGCCGATGAGCGCGAGCTTCAGCCTTCTATTTACCGACATACAATCCAACCTTTGTTCAATAGATATACGGACAAAGGTAGCTTGCCATTATTTCTGCGATTTTATGAGCTATTTATTAGATGGGCCTGTTAGGCTTCATGAAGCTTCTCGCCAAATGATCGCTTTGCAGGTCGCCGTTTTGTTTGCCGTAATTCTCTAGCACATCAATCGTATAGTCCTCGCTCGGATCAACCGGCTTATAGATGAATTGCTCCTTGTTCGCAAGGCGAACCTCGAAGCCGCATTGTTTCAGACATTGCTCGAAATGCTCGGAAGTCGGCTGCTCATTTTCCTCTAAAAATATAAGCCCTCTCATCCGTTCGGACGAAGCGCCGCGAATGACTTTGAAATGGACGATATGTTCTTTTTTCATGGAATCTCACGCTCCTCATCACTTCATTCCAGTCTCTTAACTTTATCGTATGACAAATCGGCCTTCTTGTCTGTGACAGTTTCATGATCGTTAGAGCGGCTGCGGACGCCTATCTTGATTCAAATATAAGAAAGTATAAAATGGGCTGCTTATACTGTGCTTATATTTCTCCGGAATGAAACGCGCATCACCGCCAAAGGACGGCGTTAGCCGTTTCACCTTGCGTCTCACCAAAAGCGCTCACCTCACGTACAATAACCTATACACGAATGCGGATATATGGAGGTATGACGGTGATTAATATTACGGGCAGCAATGCAGGGCAGATTAGCCAGCTGCCGCTTACGGAGCTGCAGAGAAGCATCGTGCGTCAGAAGGAGAACAGTCCTGAGGTATATCGGTATCCATCGCTTAAAGCGTTGCAGTTCGAGCTTGATTTGAGGGCTAATATTGTGCAGGCAGCCAAAGATTTGAACGACAGCGGAGCAAGCTTTGCGGTATTCAAAAAATCAAGGTGCAACGAGCGGCTATGGACCCGTACGGAGGCTGGCGGCTTCAAGCTAAGACCGGGCGTGCTTCCTTCGGACGGCATAAGAGATATATATGCTAACGGCGAGCTGTATGCTTTCGAATGCGCAACGGCCATCGTCATTTTGTTGTACAAGGCGGTGCTGGATACGCTGGGGGAGGCAACATTCAACCGCCACTTCCGCGACCTGCTGCTGTACGACTGGACGTACGACAACGATCTGCGGTTAATTACGCTTTATAGCTACGTGGAAGCTTATCCGGGCGATATTCTCTACTTCGAGAATCCCGATCATGACGACGACAGGCCGGAATGGCAAGGGGAAAATGTGATCAAGATGGCCGACGATCAATACTTCGGTCACGGCGTCGGCATCGAAACCAAAGCCGATATGATCGAGGCGCTTAACGGCACGCGCAATCCGGGCAGCACAAAGTCGGCATTCTTGTCCGATTTGGTCAACCACCCTGACTTCAATTATTTGATGACGCTGCCGTCGAGAAGCCGAGAATCGGTCCTTGCGGATCGGGCGGAGCCGGCTGTCGTAGCGAGGATAGGCACGGCTGTCTACGTGTACCGCAACCACAATATGCGGAAGCAAGACAGAATGCTTCTGTAGAATAGTTATGAATGAACCCGCCGTGCTGGCGGGTTTTTATCATATACGGACTCTTGCAAAGAAGGCAACAGATATCCATAATAAGGGTGAAGAATTAGAGACGGAGGTGCTGTTAGCCATGCATTCAAATTCGATTATCCAAAATAACGTCAACCGGTTCTCGGGCTTCGAGGACGACTATAACCGTTATCGCCCGGAGGCGCCGCAGAAGGTTGTCGAACTGCTGACTACTTATCTCGGGAGAAGGCCTCATGCGATTGCCGATCTCGGCTGCGGTACGGGCTTGTCCACATTCATATGGAAGGGACATGCCGACAGGATTGTCGGCGTCGAGCCGAACGATGATATGCGGGGCAAGGCGACCAGTAAGCTGGCATTGACTGCGGATTCGGATAAGGTAGAGCCTATCTCGTTCGTAAAAGGGTACTCGGATCAGCTGGAGCTCGCTGATGAGAGCATCGATATCGTGACCTGCTCGCAATCTTTCCACTGGATGGAGCCGGTAGGAACGCTGAATGAGGTGGGGCGCGTGTTGAAGGAGGGAGGCGTGTTCGCGGTGTATGACTGCGATTGGCCGCCTGTCATCCACTGGGAGGTCGAGGCGGCATACGAGCGGCTGATCGCGAAGTCGGAAACCGTTATTGCCGAGCTGATTCCAGAGCAGGATCGGGCAGTCAAGGCAGACAAAGAGCAGCACTTGGGACGCATTCGGGCGAGCGGCAAGTTTAAGTATGCGCGGGAGATCGTCTTCCACAACATGGAGCGCTGCGATGCGGACCGTTACGTAGGCATTGCGCTTAGCCAAGGCGGCGTTCGAGTCGTACAGAAGCAAGGCTCGAATGCGCTGGACGAGGAGCTGGCGGAGTTCCGCGAGGTTGCCGAGCGTTATTTTGCCGGACAGGAGCTTGACGTGCTGTTCAGCTATCGGCTGCGGCTCGGAGTGAAATAAAGCAGGAAATCGAAAAAAGGTGTTTGTATGCGAATTGCTCATACGAACACCTTTATATACCACATCAGAAGTGTAAGTGCTTTACAGCGATAAAGCGTAAAGGAGATCATTCTGATTGGCGATAAAAACTTCCGCTTAAACGCGGTCGCACTTCCTCGAAGTGCTCCGATAGGAGTTTTTCTCAATCTAGGCGCATCATTACTCTGCGTCTTTCTTGTACACGATCAGGATCGTGCTGCGCTGGTACGCATTGCCGGACGTAGCTGTCTTAATCATGGAACCGTAGCAAATATTAACGACTTGATCGTCACGCAGCTCGGCTAGAAATTCATTCGCGCGTTTCTCGGCGAACACGGCATCGGTATCGATGAATTCTTTCACTTGAATCATGAGGTCACCTCCTAATTATGTAGAAAAGAGACATACCGCAATGCATGATCGCGGTATGCCTCTGACTATAGTAGGCTGTAAAGTGTTCGGGGTCAAGCCCTGATCGCTTTGCTGACGCAATGAAATGTTTATTGCGGCATCATGCGAGTGGAGATCGCGATGCGGTTCCAAGCGTTGATCGTAACAATTGCCATGATGATCTCGCCTAGACGCTTCGTATCGAAGTGGCGTGCAGCTTCCGCATATACCTCGTCAGGTACATGTCCTTGCGTCACGAGCGTAACCGCTTCGGTCAGCGCAAGCACCGCACGCTCCGCGTCGCTGTAGAACGGCGCTTCGCGCCAAGCGTTTAGCATGTAGATGCGCTGCTCCGTTTCGCCTGCCTTGCGGGCATCCTTTGTATGCATATCGATACAGAAGGCACAACCGTTAACTTGCGACGCTCTGATCTTGATTAGCTCCAATAACGATTTCTCGATGCCCGTTGATTGTATATAAGCTTCAAGACCGCTCATTGCTTTGTATCCTGCTGGAATTTCACCGGCTAAATTCATTCTTTGTTCCATCGTATAGGCTCCTCTCCGGCTCTGCACCGGTTATTTTGACTGTCTCACTAATAAGACAATGCAGGAGCTCCGTTTGTGACAGGTTACCCAATCCGTTGTAATTTATCCGGATTGAGTACGATATAGAGATGTTCAATCCGTTCCCCGGCAGCATCCAGCTTGAAGCTGATAGCCTTAAGCGGACGGCCGTCCCGATAGAAGACGATGCCCGGCTGCCCGTTAATAAGCGCCATGCTTTGCGATTCCCCGAAGAAACCTTTTGCGGATACGCCTTCGAGGAATGCTTGCACGCGTTCTCTGCCGATAATCGTGAAGATCGCGGCGCGTACTTTGCCGCCGCCGTCGGATGTAAGCAGCGCGTCTTCAGCGAGCAGGCTGACGAGCGCATCGACGCTTCCGCCTCGCGCAGCCGCGAGGAACGCGGTCGCAAGCGGTACTGCCTGTGCCGTATTATCCGGGAGAACAGGCGATTGTTGATGCAGCTTATCATTAGCGCGGCTAAATATTTTGCGACAGTTGGCTTCCGATTTGCCAAGTATATCGGCAATCTCGCTGTAATCGAAGTCGAATGAACCGCGAAGGATGAACACGGCTCTCTCAACAGCAGACAATTGCTCCAGCATGACGAGCAGGGCGTAGGATACGGTCTCCGTATGATCATAGAGATCCGATGGATCATCGCTGCCGCCCGTGGTGAAGCTGACAAGAGGTTCGGGAAGCCATGTACCGACATATTGCTCGCGCCTAATGCGGGCGGATTGCATATAGTTGATGCATCGATTGGTCGTCATACGGGTTAAGTAAGCTTTCGGATGGGTGATATCGTCCGTCTGCAGCTTACTGTACTCGATGAATACGTCCTGCACGAGGTCCTCGGCATCAGCCAAAGAGCCGGTCATGCGGTAAGCGATCGCTTGCAGCAAGGAATGGTAAGTCGTATAAGCGTTCTGAAAATCCATCATAGCTGGACTCCTTCCAGGGGTCGTCATGGTTAGAGACGGGATATGAGTGCGGGTATATCGAGCAAATCATGAACGAAACCATCTGCTTGCGCGGGCTGTTCCCAGCGGGCATGGCTTTTCCAGATGCTTTTCATGCCAATAAGGCGAGCGGCTTCAACATCGTTTAACGGATGGTCGCCAATATAGACGCTTTCTTCTGGCTGTACGCCAAGCCGATCTAGCGCCCGTAGGAAAATATCCGGATGGGGCTTCTTAATCCCTTCCCAACCTGAGATCAATATAGCATCAAAGTAAGGCTCGATTCCAATAGCCTGTATATTGCGATGCTGGAAATCACCGATAGCATTCGTGATAAGCCCAAGCGAGTATCCTTCTTTTTTGAGCGTATCCAGCATGGTTATAAGACCGGGGTAAGGGATACAGCTTTGGTGAAACTGCGTAACATAATCCTCCAGCAGCTCCGCCGGCGTGATGTCTACTATGTTGAACTGGCTTGTTAGCTGTGCGTAGACAACGTCCTTCCAGACATAACCTCCCGCATCCCGCTCAATGAAAGCCTCTATGTAAGCTTCCTTTGGTATATGCTGCAGAGCTGCAAAGTACCGATCATATTGATGGCTGACAAAATGCTTAACGGAAGCATCGCGGTCGAGCAAGGTGAGATCGAGATCGAACAGAACCGCTTTTAGCAAGATGAACTCACTCCTCGCTTTTGTAATGGCAAAGTGATTGTAATCGAAATGACGGAAAAATTCCATATGTTGACTTTTAATCGGATTGCGGTTATATTACGATTAAATAACTAATTATTTGGTTATATGACCGATATGGAGAGAAGACAGAATGGAATCCGCCGATACTGCACAGTTAGAGAACATCGTACATCAGCAGCTTAGGGAATGCAGCCCGATTTTTCTTGCTCTTGCCGACCCGATTCGGCAGGACATTATTATGATGCTTACCAAACATGATTCGTTGAACGTCGCCCAAATCGTCGAGCGATCGCCAATGTCCAGGTCAGCTATATCCCATCATTTGAAAATATTGCGCCAAGCGAAGCTCATCTCGTCGAACAAGGTAGCGACTGAAATATACTACTGCTTGGATATTGAAGCATCCGTTGTGCAACTGAAGGCGTTTCTGAGTACGACAGAGCAAATTATCGTGCGCAAGACAGAGGCATCCGAGTAGGACAGCGAGCGGCACTTGCTAATGGTTTAGGCTATTGAAGTGGCGGATATATGTTTACGAAGCTCCAACCGGAGCTTTTTTCACCGCTTAAATAACTAAATATCTAGTTATTTAATTATTTGGTTGTTAAATAAACAACAATGGAGGTCATTTAATGATGTCTAACGTGCTTATTACAGGAGCGTCCAGCGGAATCGGCAAAGCATTCGCCGAGCTGTTTGCAAGGAAGGGCTGTCGCGTGATTCTCGCATCGCGCAACGCGGAGAAAGGGAGTGAGCTTGCCGAACAGCTTGAGCGAAATCTGCATAGCTGTAGACTTGGCGCACGGCAGCGGCCCTGAAAGGTTGTACAAGGAGCTCAAGCAGCAACAGATTCCTGTTGATATCCTGATAAACAATGCAGGTATCGGCTCATTCGGTCTGCTTCATGAAATGGACGTCCGCTCCGAGCTGGATATGATCCAGCTTAATGTTCATTCACTTTCGCATCTTATGATGCTGTTCCTGCCGGATATGGTGAAGCGCAGAAGCGGCCGCATCCTTAATGTTGGATCAACGACTTCGTTTTACGCTTGTCCGTTAAGCGCGAATTATTCGGCGTCCAAGGCGTTCGTACTGTCTCTCACGGAAGCTGTCGCAAGCGAACTGCAAGGAACCGGGGTAAGTGTCACCGCGTTATGCCCGGGAGCAACGGGAACGGAATTTTTCCGGCGGGCAAAGATGGAGAATCAGAAGGTAGCGAAGCAGGAGGCGCTTATGACGCCCTGATAAAGTAGCCGAGATCGGCTACCGTGCGTTGATGCGAAGCAAGACGTTCGTGATACCTGGCTTTCAGAACTGGCTTCTGGCACAAGCCCCTCGCTTATTTCCAAGACGGTTCGTTACTAAGGTCACGCGCAGCGTTCTCGAGCAGAAGCTTTAGCTGGCCGGACAGGGGGGATGAACCAAACAAGCCCATTTTCAATCACAAGGAGCACACCATGAGCAATAGCCCATATGTTATATAGACAGATGACTATATCGAATATTGGAGGTTTCATTTATGGATCGTGGTTTTGTTCCTGGCGGTTTCGGCGGTGGATTCGGCGGTGGATTCCGCAGACCTTTCCGTCCGTTCCCCCACCCGTTCTTCCCTGGCCGTGCATTGTTCCCGTTCTTCTTCTTCTCGCCGTTCTTCTTCCCGTTCTTCCGTGAGGACGGCACTATTATCGACAATGATATGTTCGTCGCTCAGCATCAGGTGCAAGCGGGAGACTCGATGGATAAGATCGCCCACATGTACAATATTCCTAAAGTGATTTTGGACGAAGCAAACCCTCATCTTGCTGGCCAAAGTCTTCAAGCGGGTACGGAAGTTCATATTCCTCGTATCTCTCATATGGGTTGTCAGAAGACATACATCGAGAGTGCAGCAGATGCGCCAATGGCTAATCAGATGATGCAAGGTCAAGCGAATCAAATGCATCAGGCAAATCAGATGCACCAAGCAAACCAAATGCATCAGATGCATCAAGCGAAGCAACCGAACCAACCGAATGTGATGCCGTTCTCCGGCAAGCTATATTAGTCCATATTGAAATAAGCCTGCTTACGGGAGCTTCATTCCGCGAGCAGGCTTATTTGTTAGGAATCGGATTATAGAGTCGAATGACCATAGATGCGTCAATAAGATATTTTCATACGAATACTAGTCAGTCTGTCCGTATTTACTATACAATGAGGCTAATTATAGGCTAAATGCAACTCATGCGGGGCGCCGATTGAGCAGGGGCAAGAGGCTTGCGCGTATTGCGGCACGCAGGTTGCTGCAACAAACGAACAGGTAGAAAGAGAGATTAAGCAATTTTTCGAGGAAGGTCAGAGTGGTCAATCCTCGCAATCCATTCAGACGACTGCGAGCCAAGATGGAATAGTCATTAAATGGAGCTTCGATGTGCAGACGACCCATACACAATCACAGCCTCAGCCATATACCCAACAGCCGTATACCCAGCAATCGGCGGGCCAGTAGCAATACAATTCATACGTACACGAAAAGAATAAAGTATTAGCTGGAATACTTGCGATATTGTTTGGTGGATTGGGCGTACATAAGTTTTATTTGGGCAGCATGGGCTGGGGAATTGTCTATTTGCTGTTCTGCTGGACGTTCATTCCTGGTATTATCGGATTAATTGAAGGCATCATCTATCTGTGCACTCCAAACGATCGGTTTCAAGCGAAATACAGTCGAAGGTAAGCTTATAAATAAAATGATGACGAACGACTGCAGTGCAGTGGTTCGTTTTTTTGTGCCGGAAACTATTGTGTACTGTATCACGTCGTGATACAATCACATCAAGATATATCACGTCGTGATACAACGGATGGTGATATACAGGGGAGTGAAGAAGCGTGAAGTTGGAAGAGCTGTTGAAAAGCTACTTGCCGATGTCAGAGACGGCTTACTATATACTGCTCTCCTTGATGGAGATTCGTCACGGGTACGGCATTATGCAGGATGTCGACGAACTGACCAAGGGACGGATAAGCCTAGGGGCAGGAACTGTTTATGGCAGCTTATCGCGGATGGAGAAGGACGGTTTGATAACCGTTATGCATGAGGAGAATCGGAGGAAGTCCTATCTTATTACCGATAGCGGAAGAGCGCTGCTTAAGCAGGAGATTGCCCGAATAGGCGAACTGTATAACAATTCGTTGAAGGTGGAGGGGAAGCTGGATGCGTAATACCGAAAGCAATAGGAAGCTGGTTACCCGCTGGTGGTCAGGCTGGCAGACGGACAAAATTGAATCATGGATTGAGAAAATGGAGGCCGAAGGCTGGCATCTGGTGCGGATGAGTCGGAATGCGACCCGTTTTGAATTCGTAAAAGGGGAGCCAAGACGGATTCGTTACGGGGTCGATTATCAAACGACACAAGATGATGGGTATAGAGGTCTCTTCGAAGATGCCGGCTGGGAGCTCACTTATGAGGGAGCCGGTTGGTATGTTTGGCGTAAAGCATACGGGGCCGATGAAGCTAGACCTGAAATCTATTCCGACAATCAATCGCGGATCGATCGCAATAATCGCATGATGGGCATGCTGTTTCTCGTTAGCTTCCTCCAGCTTCCGATTATCCTGATCAATATCCCTCAATTCAGATCGACGGCTTTCGTATGGTTATGGATCGTTTACTTGCTGTTATTCGTATTCATAGGCTACGGTATACTTAGGCTGGCATCGGCGAACAGCAAGCTGAGGAAGAGGATGTAACTGGCGGCAGCAAAAGAGGGAACGGAGGCCGATGGCGGACCGTTATCCCTCTTTGCAGCAGCCGTAAATAAGTATCTAGGCTTGTACCTTTTGGATTTTGGCAGGATTATTGATTTTGTAAGGGACAGGATGTTTCGTCAGCTTCTTGGCTACGATCTTGCATTCGAAAGTGAGCGTATCCCCGACCTCAAGCTCCAGCTTCTTAAGCGTATTGCTATGGCTGGACCATGCGACGCCGACCTCCAGTGCAGGATCGATGATCGCAACCGCCTCGTAAATAATAACCTCATCCTCGGTGTCGGAGAAGTTGTTCGGTACAGTCGTGAATTCCTGGACCGTCGCGGTCATCTTGACCTTCTCTTCAGGGAGTGCAAGCTTAGGTGCTCTCTTGGACGTCTTCTCCTTAGCCTTCGGCTTAGGCTCATCGGATATATCCTCGATAGGCGGGAATGCTGCGGCAGCCGGCTCAGCAGGGACAGCTTGCTCTGGCGTTGCCTCGATCGCAGCTTCGACAGCCTCCGAGAACTCAGCCGCTGCTTCATCCGCAGCCGGTTGCTCGTCGCTCGTCGTTGCTGTGGCAGACGATTTCTGGCCATAGCTGGAAGCCTGCATTTCCTTTAAATATGATGGATGGACGCAGTGGAGCTGTCCATCGTCGAATTGGATAACGGCCGTATAGGAATCGACGTATCCGGCGATGGTGCAAGTTAGGTTCTTGCCATTTCCTTTGTATGCATAGGACTTGCTCTTCAAGGCCTTGTCGGACAGAAGCCCCCAAGCTTTGCATTGATCAATAAGGTCCGCTTCATCCTCGAAGCTTGTGTATGTGTCGGGAGCGATAATAAACGTATGTACCATAGGTTCTCCGCCTTTCTGTATGGACAACAATATCAATAGTTTACCACTTCGGAGCGCATTTGAAAAAAGGGATTGTTATATTCGGCGGACGAACGGTCGTGCTGGAGCGTGATGATAACTAGCTGGAGAGAATAACTGGAGTTTATCCCGTTAATCATGACCGATTTAGCTTATTTCAATAAATAAAAGGAAATCCTCCCGCTAATTCGGTGTATAGAGAGGTAATCGGCTCGTATGCATAGGATTAACGGGAGGAACTCCAGTTAAACGGTGATAAAAGGGCGATATGCGGAAAAGTAGCTGGAGAAAATCCCGTTATTGCAAAGCATAAGCTAGCGGAAAAGGCAAAAAAAAGGCGTTCAACCGGCGAGGAGTCCACTATGGACAGCTCCGGCTGAACGCCTTCTTTATTAAGGTTAACCTTTGACAGCGCCGGCAACGACGCCTTTAACGATGTACTTCTGCAAGAAGATGAACACGATGATCGAAGGCAGCACAGCCATGACCATAGCCGTCATCGCATATTGCCAGTCGGACGTGTATTGGCCGACGAACGTGTAAGCGGCCAGCGTCAGCGTCTTCGTATCCGGCGAGCCGTTCACCATAAGGAGCGGCAGCAGGAAGTCGTTCCAGATCCACATCACGTCGATGATGATGATTGTCGCCGTTACCGACTTCAGCAGCGGGAAGATGACGCTGAAGAAGAGGCGGAAGCCCGAAGCGCCGTCAATCGTAGCGCTCTCGTCGATTTCTTTTGGAATACCCTTCACGAAGCCATGGTAGATGAACACGGCCAGCGGCGCGCCGAAGCCCCAGTAGAGCAAGCCGAGTCCCCATGTGCTTTCGGACAAGTTAAGGTCCTTGGCAAGCTGCAATACCGTCAGCATGATCGATTGGAACGGGATCAACATCGGCATAATGACCAGCAAGTAGAGCAGTGCGCTTGTGCGCGACTTCGTACGAGCTAGCTTATAAGCGGCGATCGAGGAGACGAATACGATACCCGCCAGCCCGACGCCCGTAATGATGAAGTTGTTCAGGAACAGCTTCGGATAGTCGATGAACGACCACACGTACGAGTAGTTCTCGAAGACAAGCTTCTTCGGCAGCGCAACGACGTCGGTCATAACTTCGCCGAAGCTTTTCAAGGAGTTGTTGATGGCTAAGAATAGCGGATACAGGAAGACGAGCGATAGAAGGACCATGACGATCTCGAGTACGATCCGTCCTGCTTTTCCTTGGCGGCTGCGTTTCATTAAGCTTCAACCTCCCTGCGTTTGAAGATCGTTAATTGAATGATAGTGACAAGCAGGACGGCAACGAACAGGATAAGCGCTTTGGCCGTGCCGTAGCCGTATAGATTGTTCTGGAACGTGTCGCGATAGATGTCATAAGCGATACTGTACGTCGTACCGCCAGGTCCGCCGCCGGTCAGCGACAGAATAACGTCGAATACTTTGATGGAGTTCGTTAATGCCATGAACACGGAGATCGTGATCGACGGTGCAAGCAATGGCAGCGTAATGCTGAAGAATCGTCTAACCGGTCCGGCGCCGTCAACGGTCGCCGCTTCCTTCAGATCATCCGGCACGGACTGAAGTCCAGCGATGTAGATAACGAGATAGAAGCCGATCGATTGCCATATCGAGACGAGCAGGATGGACACGAACGCAAGACCGGGCTCGCCGAGCCAGCTTAAGTTGAAGACGCCCCAGCCTGTACTGTTGTACAGCGACTCGAAGCCTTGCATGAAAATGAACTTCCAGATGAAACCGACGATAACAAGGCTAAGAATGTACGGAATGAAGAAGGCCGCTCTCAGCCAAGTGGACGACTTCAGCTTCATGTCGAGAATAACGGCTAACAGAATCGCCAGCACGTTGACGATGATGATATACAGCACCGCATATTTGATCGTGAACCAAGCGGAGCTGGCGAAGTTGGCGTCGCCTGTGAAAATTTGCTTGAAGTTATCCAGTCCGACGAACGTCGGGTGCTTGGAAATGCCGTTCCATTTCGTTAAGGAGTAACGGATCGTCATTGCGAACGGAATATAAAATGCGATAGCGATACAGATCAATACGGGCAATGTGAATATGCCGAACTCAAGCTTCTCGCTCCATTTTCTGCCTAGAGATTTGAACATGAGTACACCTCTTTCGTCACCGTTTATGTAGGCCTGAAATAGTCAAAGCCTATACAAAACAATCTTTTATTGTATGATTAGGAGCAGATATTGGGCGGATGCGCATAAAAGACTGCGACAGCCTTTTGCGCTTGGCTAAGTACGATTATAAAGCAGCGCTTTGGGCGTCAAAATGGATTTATGAAAACAGTTAGGGGTAAAAAGGTGAACAGGTATGCGAAAGCGGACATTGTTGTCGAAAAGGAGGGATGAGCCTTGTTCAATCGGGCATCCAAGACATTTTCCAATCTGATCGAGCTTGTGACTCGAAGGCTTGTGAACAAGCTTATTGTGCTATTTACGACCATTATTATACTCGTCGTCGGATCGCTGACCTTCATCTCGTATCAGATGCTTCAGAAGGAGTCGGTTGCGAACAGCATTGCGAGTACGTCGAACAATTTGCTGCTCGTGAATCAGAATCTAGAGGATTATTTGAACGGGATTAAGCAATTGTCGCTGCCGCAAATCAACTATGACGAGCTGTCCTATGCCATCATGCACGAGTCCGAGGAGTACGCGTCCCGCATGTTTGTAGAGGAGTACTTGCGGAACCTGTATTTTTCGCGCAAAGATCTTGAGGCGATCTACCTGTACGTAGTGGAACAGGACAAGTACTATGCCGTTACGAAGGAAAACTACAATGTCACGGTGCGAACGGCAACCGATCCTAATATTGCACGGCTCTCGTGGTTTCAAGATACGATGGACAGTCCGAATAATCACGCCTATCAATCATTCGAGCTGGCGGGCGCGAAGCCCGGGTATCCGGTGGATACGTCGAACAGCTTCATGGCGTATCATCGGGTTCTTCGTTCGATTGCGTCGAGGGAACCGCTCGCGGTGCTGTCGTTCTATGTCAATCCTTCGATGAAGGATGACATTATCAAAGATATTCCGTTCAGCGAGGGGCAGCATCTGATGTTCCTTAGCCCGGATGATCATATTCCGTTCGCTATGGACGATCCGTCCTTCTACGACCGGATGAAGCAGGACGGAGCATTGGAGCGGCTGGCGGACGGGAAATCGGGGCGGTTTACATGGTCGCAGGGAGATCAAAAATATTTGGTCGTCTACAATACGAGCGAGCAGGATGGATGGCAGCTGGTAAAGCCGATACCTTATCGCCAAATCTATGCGGCAGCAACAACGACGCGTAACTTAAACTTCTTGATCGGCTTCCTATTCCTGCTGCTCGCGGTCATCCTAGTGACTTTTTTCTCGAATGCGATTACGCGGCCGCTGAAGAAGCTGTCTTATCAGATGAACCGGTTCAGTCATGGTGACTTCGAGGCCGAGACGGAGGTTGTCGGCAAGGACGAGCTCGCTTATTTATCCCGTCATTTCAATCAAATGGTACGGCGGACGAACGAGCTTATTAACGAGCGGTACAAGATGAAGCTTGTGGAGAAAAACGCGATTTTGAAGGCGTTGGAGGCGGAAATCAACCCTCATTTCCTATATAACGCGCTGCAGGCGATCTCGACCAAGGCGCTTAAAAGCGAGAGGTTCGACATCGCCGATATGATCGATGCGCTGGCGCTTACGCTGAGGTATGCAATCAGCGGCAAGGATATCGTTCGCGCGCGCGAGGAGCTGCAGCATATCGAGCGGTATATGGCGCTGCAGAAGGCGCGGTTCGGGAGCAGGCTGCAGGTCGTTTACGACTGGGACGACTCCCTTATGGAACTGGAGATTCCGAAGCTGTCGATTCAGACGTTAGTCGAAAATGCGATCAAGCACGCGCTCGAGAAGGTGTCCAGCACCGTTACGATAAGTATCGGGGCGAGGGCGGACGCCGAGCATTTGGTTATATCGGTCCATGATGACGGACCGGGCTTCACCCCCGAGCGGCTGGAGCAGGTGCGGGAATCGTTCCGCAAGGAATGGGACGAGCGGCAGGGCGATAATGCGGGCGACAGCATTGGCCTCGTAAATTTGCATACGAGGCTGAAGCTGCTCTATGGCGAGGAAGCCGAGCTGCGGATCGTGACGGAGGATAACGCAGGTACGGAAATGCAAATGTTATTACCGCGGGGAGGCGGCAGCTATGTATAGAGTACTAATTGTTGACGATGAGGAGCCGCTGCGCGAGGCTATTCGGATTTTGGGCGATTGGAAGGGACTTGAGGTAAGCGAGGTGCTTGAGGCTTCCGATGGGCTTGGAGCACTGAAGCTGCTTGAGGCTGGCAGGATCGACCTCGTTATGGTCGATATGAAGATGCCCGAGATGAACGGAATCGAGTTTCTGCAAGTGGTAGAGCGCGACTATCCCGACTTGCTTACGATCGTCATCAGCGGCTATAACGACTTCGAATATACGAGACAAGCCATCCATTCCAAGGTTGTGGACTACCTGCTCAAGCCGATCAACAGGCAAGACTTGAACCAAGCTTTGCGCAAGTCGATCGATCTTCTGGAAGCAAAGCGCAAGCGGGAGAGCGAGTTCATCAACCGCAACATTACACTGAATATGTCGTTGCCGAAGCTCAAGGAGAAAGTGTACCTCTCGATCATCGAGCGCAGCTTCAAGAGCCAGTCGAATGAAGCGTTCCTGCCGCTTATCGGGGCGGATGATCCCAATAACCGATTCGCGGCTATTGTGATGCGCGTGTTGGATATGGAGCGGGTACGGAGCAGAAGGTTTCATAACGATACCGATCTGCTTCACTTCGCCGTCTCTAACGTGCTTAACGAAATTGCGGGCGACCGCTTCCAGTCATTCAGCTTCGCGAATCCGAAGCAGGAGCGTGAGATCCTTGCCGTTCTAACGATGAACGGCGGATATCGCGAGGATATTGCCTACCATTCCCTCCATCAGATGAAGAAGGTAGCCTCTGCGTTGCAGGAGCTGTTCGGCATTACCGTTGTCATCGGAGTCGGAGAGTCTTGCTCGGACGCGCTCGATATAGCTTCCTCCTATGAGGGAGCGAAGGCTGCGATTAGCGGCATGGATCTACTGCGTCTGAAGGGTGGGATGGTGATGTCGTCCGCCGTTTCGCTTAAAGACGGAGGAATCCGCGAGCGTGACAAAGAGCGCGAGCGGGACAGCTCATCGGTGTCGATTACGAGCCGGATGGCCGTTATTCGAGGGGCGCTGGAGGCCGGCAACACGCAGCACGCAAGATCGGTACTAGGCGAGCTTACGAAGCGGTGGAAAGCAGCGGAGCGATTCACGATCGGCGATTCAGACCGCGTTATGGCCGAATATGTCATTTTGCTAAACGATATGGCTTTGGAGCTTGGAGTCAAGGAGGAGCAGCTTCCGATTGGCGAGGAGCATCCGCTCAGATCGATGGGACTGTCATCCGATTACGATTCATTCGAGTCGTACGAGAGACTGCTGTTTAGCATACTCGATTATTACAGCGAGCAGATTCGCAAGGCGGAGAGTGCCAATGGGCCGTTCGATGTTGGCGACATAAAGGCTTATATTGACGATCATTACTTCGAGGATATAAAAATTTCGATGTTCGCCGAGAAATATTTTTTAAGTCGGGAATACTTAATGAAGCTGTTCAAGGGGCAGTTCAGTTACGGCATTCACGAGTACGTGCAGAAGGTGCGGATGGACAAGGCGAAGGAGCTGCTTGGCGACTCGGCATTGAAGATTCAGGATATTTCCGAGATGCTGGGCTACAAGGACAAAAACTATTTCAGCAAGGCGTTCCGCAACTATTACAACTTATCGCCCTCGGAATTTCGTTCCGCGCAGCAGGACGAATAAGCAAAGCCTGCGCAGGTGGCAAAAAGTGAACCGCTGACAAACTACACTTTTTTACCCTTAACTATTCACTTATGTACATTCTTATCCTATTGCGATTTCTTTACAATAGGCTACGAAGACCACAACAAATGAGGGAAATGGGGGCAACACCATGTTGAAAAGATTTCTCGCGCTGTCGGTCAGTCTCGTACTGGTCGTCGGAATATTAGCCGCTTGCGGCGGCAAAAACAATGAAACAAATAACGGCACGAACGCTGGTAACGGCGAAGAAGGCAACTCGGACAAAGCGGTAACGATTAATATGTTCACGGCATCGCCTGAATACACGGATGCATTCAATGCCTACATTGCAGAATACAAAAAAGTGAAGCCGAATGTAACGATCAACCTTGAAATTATGCAAGCTGACTATAACACGGTATTGAAGTCGAAGATTGCGGCTGGCAGCACGCCTGACGTATTCCAGACAACAGCCGGCGGCGACATCGATACATTCGCCGAATACAGCGCCGACCTGACGAACGAGCCGCTTGCGGCTGCAATGACAGACGCTGTTAAGATCAACATGAGCTCTTCCGACGGTAAAGTACTCGGATTGCCGGTTAAAGGCAACCTGATGATGATGATCTACAACAAGAAGCTGCTTGCTGATGCAGGTATTACAGAAGTTCCGAAAACAACGGCTCAAATGAATGACGCTATCGCGAAGCTTGAAGCGAAAGGCATTACACCGTTCGCCAATGCGTACAAAGAGTGGTGGGTATGGAAGCATATCTTCCAAAACTTCGTGAACGCGGCTGCTGAAGACGCAGGCACAACTCCGAAGGAATTGGTTGCTAAGTTCATCGCTGGCGAAACGACGTTCAAGGATCACCCTGTACTGTACGATAACTTCTTCAACTTCATTGATTCGACGGTTGAGCATGGCACGAACAAGCCGCTTGAGCGCGACAGCAATGCCGAAGTGAGCGACTTTGCAACGGGCAAAGCAGCATTCATGACAGGTAAGGGCGCATGGGACGAAGAAGCGATTAAGAAAATCAGTCCGGACATCGAGATCGGTATCGTAGGTTACCCGGTTAGCGACAAGGCTGAACAAAACCAACTGATTACAGGCGCCGACCAAGCGCTTCGCATCAACAAAGATTCCAAAGTAGCGAAAGAAACAATCGAGTTCTTTAACTGGTTGTACACATCCGATTACGGCAAACAATGGTTCTCGAACGTAGCGAAAGTCATTCCGCCAATCAAGGACGCTCCATTGCCTGATTTGGTTATGCCGAAACAAATGGAAGAAATTTTGAAAACAGAAAAATCCGGTGACCTGACAGTCAACTACTCGCTCGATACGTTCCACCAAAAATTCGGCGAGCTTATGCAAGCCTACATCGGCGGCAGCAAAAAGAAAGACGCTGCAATCGACGAAATTCAGAAGGCGTGGGTACAATTCGGTTCCGCTCAATAAGAGCTGACCGCATTGGCAGCAGCGTATGAGGTTAGAGCCCAGCACTTTCGCAGTGCTGGGTTTTCTTTATTAGATGTGGAATGGGAGGATGAAAGGACTATGGCGGGTAGACATTCGATTGTGGAAAATGGGCTGTACCTTGTGTTCGATGTGACGGAGAGCGGTGATGTGAGGCTGATGCATTTTGGATCAGCGCCGCTGACAGCGGGTTCGATTACGGACCAGCAAATGCCGGGCTTCCGCATGCTGGAGCTGCAGCTGACCGGCGAGGATCGGGCCGAATATCATGGCCGCTCGCATCGCGCCTCATATCCGGGGCTGCGCATGGTGTACGGCGGACATGAGGATAACCGCAACGAGAATGGGCGTCTGATCGCGGTTACGCTCGTCGATGAGGTGACGGGCTTGCGTGCGGTGCAGCACTACCAGTTCTATGACGGCATTCAGACGGTTCGTTGTTGGGTAGAGCTCGTTAATGGCGGCGGTGAAGAGCTTGCGATTGAGTACGTGTCCTCGTTCGCGCTGACAGGTGTCGACAAGGAAGGTATATTGGATCGGAATGAGAAGATGAATCTTACGGTGGCGCATAGCGGTTGGCAGAGCGAGTTGCAATGGCGGACGTACAAGCTGCCGGAGATCGGCTTGTCGCATCTAGCCGATCGCGGATCGAAGCGACTTGCCTTCAGCAATACGGGCTCATGGTCGGCGGCCGAGAACTTGCCGATGGGCGTGCTGGAGAATACGGAGGCCGGCAGCAGCCTATTCTGGCAGATTGAGCATAACGGTTCGTGGCATGCGGAGATGTCCGATCAGAACGATCATATGTATCTGTATTTGAGCGGTCCGACGGAGCATGACAATCATTGGTGGCTAAAGCTTGCGCCTGGCGAGTCATTCAAGTCTGTGCCTGTAGCCGTTGGTGCGGTGCAAGGCGGCTTCGAGCAGGCGATTGCGGAGTTGACGCAATATCGACGCGCCATTCGCCGTGTAAATGACGATAATAAGCTGCTGCGAGTCATCTTCAATGACTACATGAACTGCCTTTGGGGCTCGCCGACGACGGAAAAGCTGCTTCCGCTAATTGATGCAGCAGCTGATGTCGGCTGTGAATATTTCTGTATCGACGCAGGCTGGTACGCGCCGGGCGAATGGTGGGATGGCGTCGGAGAATGGATGCCTTCCGAGGAGCGTTTCCCCGAAGGTATCAAGTACGTGCTCGACTATATCCGCAGCAAAGGGCTTATCCCCGGCTTGTGGCTGGAGCTTGAGGTTATGGGCATTAACTCGCCGAAGCTGGCGGAGACGGACGACAGCTGGTTCTTCATGCGGCATGGCAAACGGGTGAAGGATCGCAGCCGCTATCAGCTCGACTATCGCAATCCCGCGGTTATTGCCCATGCCGATGAGGTTATTCGCCGCTTGGTGGAGGACTATGGCGTCGGCTACATTAAGATGGACTACAACATCAACGCGGGCATCGGGACGGAGACGGATTCGGACAGCATGGGCGATGGATTGCTGCAGCATAACCGGGCGTACTTGCAATGGCTGGATTCGATATTCGCGCGATATCCCGAGCTGGTCATCGAGAACTGTTCGAGCGGCGGCATGCGGATGGATTACGCGATGCTGAGCCGCCACAGCATTCAGTCGACGAGCGATCAGGAAGACTACGTCAATTATGCGGCGATTGCCGCCGGCTCGCCGGCCGCGCTTACGCCGGAGCAATCGGCGATCTGGTCGTATCCGCTGCGCGAAGGCGATGATGAAGAGGTCATCTTCAACATGGTCAACGCGCTGCTGCTGCGCGTCCATCAGAGCGGACATCTCGCGGAGCTTAGCCCGCGCCGCCGCGAGCTGGTGAAGGAGGCGCTCGATTATTATAAGACGATTCGCGGCGACATTCGCGAAGCGCTGCCGTTCTGGCCGCTTGGCCTGCCGAGCCACGGCGATGAGTGGGTCAGTCTCGGGCTGCGCCGAGACGACCGCATCTATGTAGCCGTCTGGCGCGTTGCCGGCGAGACGGCGCAAGTGACGCTGCCGCTGCCCGTGCCGCCGCACGGCAGCTCCGCCGAACCGGCGATTCGCTGCGCATATCCGGCAGCGCCCGCCGCGGGCACGGACTGGACGTGGAGCGCGGCTAATAGCTCGCTCACGGTCACACTCCCAGCCGCTCGAACGGCTAGGCTGTTCGAGATCCGGCTGTAAGCGGCGCCTCACGCCCGCTCTCGCCGTCCATCCGCGCCAATATATATAGTTTCTATATCTATTGGCGCTCAACACACCAATGTTGGCGGAATAGAGCTGGTTTTCAGCTCTATTCCATCCAGCCTCCCCGCCGCAAGGCCTGTTAGGTGTTTATGTGTGAATTAGCCAATTAGTTCGATGAGATGCAACTAATGAGCAATATACCCGGTGGTAGCCACCATCCACGGCAGGAAGCGCTACCCTCCAAAAGGTAGCTAACGGGCAATAGTGTCATTCTAGGCAACTAATTAGTCTTGTACGCGGAACCTCGCCTGTTTAGTTCGATATCGGGCAACTAATCAGGCGGATTTGGTGTTTTTGGCGTGAACCTGCGAATTAGATCGATGAAATGCAACTAATGAGCATGTAACCACCTGTTAGCTGAAATTAGTTCKATGAAAAGACACTACTAATGGAATAGAGCTGTTTCTCGCCGCATGGCTTTTCACGGTCCACCCGTACGCATCTCCCGTTATGCCCCATTCTTTTACAATATCTTAACTATCTATCGCGCTCCCTATTTGTTAGGATAATTCCCAAATGAAAATAAAGGATAGGGTAGCATGCGAGCGACTTCATTGGAAACGGAAGCTTACAATCAAATCAAGGAGCGGATCGTGCGCGCTGAAGTCATGCCGGGCGTGCTGTTGTCCGAGAATGAGCTGGCAAGCGAGTTAGGCATGAGCCGGACGCCGATCCGGGCTGCGATCGCGATGCTGGAGAAGGAAGGGCATGTCGAGAGCTTCAAGGGACGAGGCGTGCTCGTGAAAGAGATTTCGTTCCGCCAGTTTTGCCAAATGCTCGAAGTGCTTGTATCGATGCAGATGTTCGTCTTGGATATGGCGAAGCAAAGGGAGCTGCATTTCGACGTGGAAGCACTTGGCCTTTACTTGAAACGTCAGGACATTTCCCGCGAGGAAGGCGACTTTCTAGGCTACTACAATAATTCATTGATGTGCATCGAGACGATATTAAGCGCCATGGGCAATGACTATATGCTTCAAGTGCTTGAATCGTATCGCGGTAAGTTCATCTGCCGGATGGTCACGTTCCGCAAGCAGTTTCCGCAGTTAAAGCCACAATGGGCGAATGTCATGAACGCCAAAATCTATCAAGCGCTGCAGCGCAAAGACTATGACGGAGCGAAAGCGGCGATCGAGGAAAATTATATGAATACGACGCAGCAGCTTATGCTGAGCGGCGTTATTTAAGAGTGAAGGATGCCTACGCAGGCATCCTTTTTTGTTTTGTAAAGCGAACATGGTCTTTTACATATCATTTAGACTGCGATAACAATCCACTTACATACAACCTGCATACTGATCTCGGATAGTGATTCTTTCATTGCAAGATCCGAGAGGAGAGAGATTAGTGACAATCGTTCAAGCAATCCGCAATGCAGGTGAAATTTGGTATGACGATGCACGATTCAATACGGACAAGCGTCCGTGGTTCGGCAAGCTGCCGGAGCTGGCAACAGGAGATTTCTCTTTCGCGGTATTGGGAGACCGTTGCGGCATGGCGACAGCGGGCGTATTCGAGAAAGCGCTCGAGGTTGTAGCAGACTTAAAGCCGGATTTCGTCGTTTCGGTCGGCGATTTGATCGAGGGCTACTGGCGCGACGCTGCCGATGCAGAAGCCGAGTGGGAATACATCGATGAAAAAATCAAAGCAACGGAAGTGCCTTTCTTCCACGTTGTCGGCAATCATGATTACGGCAATCAAGTCATGCTGGATGTATGGCGCGATCGCAAGGGCTTCGAATATTACGCATTCCGGGCGGGAGACGCGTTGTTCCTCGTACTCAACACAGAGGATCCGCCGACTGAGCTGTCCGATGAATTTATCGATATTATCAAAAAAGCAACCTACAACGTTCAAAATGATCCGGAAAATATGGAAGCGCATATGCAAGCCTTTTACGATGACATCGTAAGTCGCATGTCGCCAGAGCAGCTCAAGGAAATGGGACGCATCGACCTAGCGTTCAGCGATGAACAGCTCGCGTTCGCAGAACGCGTGCTCGAAGAGAACAAAGATGTGAAATGGACCTTCATCAGCATGCATAAGCCAGGCTGGAAGTCGGAAGACAAGCGTTACGCCAAGCTGATGGAGCTGCTGGACGGACGACCGCATACGGTGTTCGCCGGACATCTGCATGCCATGGAATATTCCGTAGTCGGCAATGGCGAGCGTATTCAGCTCGGAAGAACGGGCGGCCATGCGCATGGCAACGGACCGGAGAGCGACAACTTGTTCTTATGGGTCAATGTACGTGACGGCAAACCTTCGTACCGCGTCATTCATCTCGAAGGCGTACAAGAAATCAGCCATTACAAACCGCAAGCACATTCGTATTCCGAGGAGGCTTAATTATTATGCAACCTATATTCTTCGCACATCTGACCGACACACATATCAACGTTCCAGGCAAAAATCCGTTATTCGAAATGGACGCGACGAAAAAATTACGCGAAACGTTCGCGGAGCTCGGCAAGCTGAGCCAAAAGCCGGCTTTCGTCGTCATTAGCGGCGATCTGACGCAGGACGGTGATGTCGATGACTACCGTCATCTTCGTGCGGTGCTGGACGAGGAGAAAGCGAAGCTTGGCGTACCGGTATATGTTGCCCTGGGCAACCACGATTCCCGTCCGTTTTTCCGCGAAGGATATTTGCAAGAGCTGCCGACGGAAGAGTCCTACTATTATAGCGTGATGGAAGACGGACTTCGGATCGTCGTGCTGAACACGCAAGTTCCAGGCATCCATGGCGGCCGCTTGGATGAAGAACAGCTTTCTTGGCTTCGCGGGGAGCTTGCAACGCCAGCTCCGATCGGTACGATTATCGTCCACCACCATCCCGTCGTACCGACATTGACGCCGATGATGGACAGCCATCTGCTCGACAATCCGCAAGACTTGGCTGCTGCGATCGAAGGAACGGATGTAATCGGATTACTGTCGGGCCATATTCACTGCAACAATATCGGCATATTCCAAGGCGTGCCAAGCGCTGCGGCGACGGGCGTCGCGTTCGGGATCGAGCCGACGAGCAACGACAGCATGAAATTCATCGACAACAGCGGCTATAACCTCGTGCTGGTGAAGAACGGGCAAATGGTCGTTCATCCGATGCCGATGGCAGGCGACCAACGAATCGTTTACGAATGGAAGATAGATGCTTCACATGCGCATGCGTAACCAAAGCGCTATGACTTCGAACTGACCGTAAATATATAAGCCCCATAGGGCTAATAAGGAGATGGAGTTAATCATGGCTTACAAAAAAGTAGCTGCTGCTACGCTAGTATCGTTATCTTTGCTGGCAACGGCTTGTGGCGGCAATGCGAGCAATACAAACGGTACGAACACGAATACGAGCTCAAATGCAAATGCAAATAAGAATTCGGCTAGTACAGAAAAAGCGGACAATACAGCATCGACCGAGCAGGTGACGCTGAAGTTCTACAGCTACAATCTAGCGATTGCCAGCCAGGTTCCGGGTACGGAGAAGCTGATCAAAGAATTCGAAGAGGCGCATCCGAACATTAAAATCGATGCCATTCCGGTAGCTTCGACGGATATTAACGCCAAGGTGCAAGCCGATATCGTAGCGGGCACGGCGCCCGATATCGCGCAATTGACGTTCGACGGCCTCGACTTCGCCGTCAACAACTTTAATGCCAAGCCGCTTGAAGATATCGTGGCGGCCGATGAACTGCAAAGCAATTTCGAGGGCTTCTCGCCGAACGGCATGAAGCTGGGCCAGTTGAACGGCAAAACATACGGCCTGCCGTTCACGTTCAGTACGCCGGTTCTTTTCTACAATGCGAAGCTGTTCGAAGAAGCGGGGCTTGACCCGGCTGTACCTCCAACGACTTGGGAGCAAGTGAAGGAATACGGTTTGCAGATCGGTGAGAAAACAGGCGTTACCGGCACGCATGTAGGCGGCGCGGCAGGCGGCGACTGGATCATTCAAGCATTGATTGGAAGCAATGGCGGACAAGCGTTGTCCGACGACCGCAAGACGATTAAGTTCGGTGAGCCTGAAGCGATTGGCGCAATCGAGATGTGGCAGGACCTGATCAAGAGCGGTGCCAACAGCAAGCTGAACGATGGGGAAGCGATGGAAGCGTTCAGCCAAGGAAAGCTCGGCATGCTGTTGTTCACAAGCGCGATTCAAAGCTCGTTCGTTGCCGCATCGCAAGCAGGAGGCTGGGAACTGAAGACGGCGAAAATGCCGGCCTTTGGCGACAAACCGACGACGCCGGTCAACTCGGGCAGCGCCTTGTTCATTCTGACGGATGACAAAGCGAAGCAGCAAGCGGCATGGGAGTTCTTGAAGTTCGCGACAAGCGAGCGCGGTTATACGATCATTACTTCGGAGATCGGCTACTTGCCGCTTCGTCCGGCTATCGTGGAAGACCCGAACTACTTGAAGGGCTGGGTAGAAGCGAATCCGCTCGTGAAGCCGAACCTGGAGCAGCTTGACTCGCTGAAGCCTTGGGTATCGTATCCGGGCGCGAACTGGAAACAAATCGAAACGATTCTGAATGACTCCGTATCGAAGGCGATCGTGAGCGATGGCGATGTGGCCTCCATTATGCAGGATGCGCAGAAACGCGCCCAATCGCTGATTCAATGAGCTATGATGCTGTAAGCATGACCCGTCATGCAGCAGAAGCGAAGCCGCAAAGCAAGGAACGCAAGTCGTTCCTGCTGAGGCTTGGCCGAATCAAGCCGTACATCTATCTATTGCCGGCTCTTGTTTCGATCGGCTTTTGGATTTATAAGCCGCTGCTGCAGACGTTCCAGCTAAGCGTCTACCAATGGAATTTGCTTCCTACATCGCCGAAGCAGTACGTTGGATTGAAGAACTTCACCAATCTGTTCAACCTGCCCGAGATGGGCATCGCGCTTTGGAATACGCTGATCTACACGGTGGGCATCATTCCATTCTCGCTTATCATTCCGCTTATTATCGCAATCGCAACGGACAATATCGGAAGAAAGGCGAGCAATGTCTATCGCGCGCTCATTTTCTTGCCGATGATCATGGCGCCGGTTGCCGTATCGTCCGTATGGCGCTGGATCATGCATCCGACGAACGGGATATTGAACAAGGCGTTAGTCGACTGGTTTCATCTGTCTGAACCGATCCGTTTCTTCACCGACGAGCATTGGGCGATATGGTCGATTACGTTCATCACAGGCTGGAAGCTGATCGGCTTCAGTACGCTTATATTTTCGGCGGCAATGACGGGTATCAACAAGGAATACATTGAAGCGGCCAAGATTGACAGAGCGAATGGGTTCCAAATCATTTGGCATGTTCTCTTGCCGCTGCTCTCGCCGACAATTCTGTTCATGGCCATGATGAGCACGCTTTTCGCATCGGAAATGAGCTTCTCTTATATTAACGTGCTTACGCAAGGAGGACCTTTCAACACGACGACAAACATATATTACCTGCTGTGGACGTACGGCTTCCAATCGTTCAATATCGGCGCGAGCTCGGCAGCCGCTGTCGTCTTCTTCCTCGGATTCGGCGTGCTTGCTTGGCTGTTCATGAAATTAACGAAAAAGCTGTCGTTCTTCGACAACTAGAGAGGAGGGAACGAAGATGGAGAAGGCTGGACGCAAGGCGGGTTTTTATACGGCTGCTACGGTGAAGCATGCTGCATTGATCGCGCTCGCGCTGCTGGCGGTTTTTCCGCTCTATTGGATGGTCGTAACCTCCTTGAAACCGGAGACCGAAGTGTTTACCTCAAGCTTAATTCCGCTTCATATTACTTTCGATAATTACGTCAAAGCATGGAATGCCATTCCGATGGGTCGCATGCTGGGAAATTCCATGGTCGTGGCTATTATTCAGACAGTTATGCAGCTTTTTACAAGCATATTGGCGGCATATGCGTTCACTCGCTGGGAATTCCGCGGCAGCAGCTTGATCTACGGATTAATCGCGCTTACATGGCTCGTCCCTTTCCAAGTCATTATGATTCCGAACTATGTCGCGATCAGCGGCTTTGGTTGGCGCGATCATTTGATGGGTCTTATCGTACCTAATATTGCTTCGGCGTTCGCCGTGCTCCAATTGTACAACGCGTTCAAATCGTATCCGAAAACGCTGATCGAAGCCGCAAGGCTGGACGGAGCTTCCGATTGGGGCCTGCTGTGGCGCACGATCATGCCGAATCTGAAGGCTTCGGTCGCTTCGATCGGCATTCTGCTGTTCATCACCTCTTGGAACGATTATTTCTGGCCGCTCCTCGTGACGACGAAGCTGGAAAATACGACGATCCAAAAGGGTCTGCAAATGTTCATCTCCTCCGACGGCAATATGTGGGGAGCGCTTATGGCGGCGACGACGATCGCTAGCTTGCCCGTACTCATCATTTATCTTATGCTGCAACGACAAATTATCGATTCTTTCGTAAAAGGCGGACTGAAATAATGACAACGACAATAGACAGCAACAGCAACAAACGGCTTCTCCAGCTGGAAGGTGCTTATAATGTAAGAGATATCGGCGGTTATGCGGCGACTGAAGGGCTATCGGTGCAAAAAGGACGTTTCCTGCGCGCGGACGGACTGCATCGATTAACGGATGACGACCAAGACGCGATTGTGGGAATAGGCGTACGCACCGTAATTGACCTGCGCCATGCTCATGAGCTGGCGCAGAAGCGCAACGTTTTCAACGGCTCGGAGCGCGCTAACTATTACAACATTAGCTTGATTAATCCGGCGACATCGACCAATATGAATATTCGCAGCTTGGGCGACATGTACGTCAATATGCTGGACGAGTGCGGACACCTGCTCCGCGAAGTGTTCGAGCGAATGGCCGAAGCCGAAGGCGACGGCGTGTTGTTCCATTGCGCGGCGGGCAAAGACCGTACTGGCGTCGTCGCAGCCCTGCTGCTTGATCTGGCAGGCGTCGAGCGCTCGGTCATCGTAGCCGATTATGCCGAGACGGAGGTCAATCTCGCGCCGATCATGGATGAGCTGCGCAAGGACCGTCCAGAGCAAATTCCGGCAGAGATGTACGAGCTGTTCCTGGGCAGCGCGCCAAGCAACATGGAGATGATGCTCGACCATCTGCATGGTTCATTCGGCGGCGCGGAAAGTTACTTCGCAAAGATCGGGCTTAGCGATGGGCAAGTGGCAGCTTTGAAACGGATGCTGCTGCAGCCGTAAATCTCAACCTAGCTCACCTTCGTCCACAATTGGGTGTTTGGTTGGATTTCATCCATTCAAACACCCTCTAATTGGCGACAGATCTCGTTTGGCTGGATTTCGTACAGTCAAAAGTCGCCAAATGAACCGAATGAGCTCGATCGCACGCATTTGCCTGTATGTTTTCCAGTTAAAAGTAACTTTCCACATGAATCGCCCGTTTTGATTGGATGATTTCCAATCAAGCACAATTGCTATGGAAGCAGAGTCGCAAGGATGCTATAATTTGGTCAACACACAAGCGAACGAAGAACGTTCTTGATGCCAATGGCACAGGAACGTTCTTTTTTTGCGTTCACAAATTAGAGGAGGGAATAAGCATGAGTTTTGAGAAGGCGCATCAGGCATTCGTAGACGGACATTTGGCCAGCAGGGGCGGAGAACGCAAGGGGAGGCTGGAGAGGGGACACGGTTACGCCGAAAAGCTGTTTTTGCAAAACGTATGGTGGCCGTTATTCGGAAGCTTCGAACATTTGCATCCGGAGTATGAGGTGTACGATTGGAATCGGAAATCGCAATTTCTTGATTTCGCTTTTTTGCCGGCACTTGGCCGTTTCGGCTTGGAATGCGACGGCTTCCAATCCCATGTCAAGGACATGGATCGGCAGAGCTCCAGCTACTCCTTGAACCGAGATTCCTTTCTGACGGGCATGGGATGGAGGATGCTTCACTTTTCGTTTGATGACATTAAGGAACGGCCGGAGGTTTGCCGCATGCTGCTGCAGTTGGCGGTTAGCAAGTCGGTTATGTTGGGAGATCACGCTAAGCCGGCGGTTATTGTGGAAAAAGAGGTTTTGCGGCTTGCCTGACACTTAGGACGCTCCATTAGACCGATTGATGTTACCAAGGAGATGGAAGTGGATTTCCGTACGGCGAGAAAGTGGCTCCAGGCGTTGGTGGCGAAAGGGTGGCTGCATCCGATCAGCAGCGGGCGAGGCGTGCTGTATTACGAGCTGAGGGAAGGCACGCTTGATCTTCTCCTTTCCTGAATAAGCATTTGAGTGGATTTCATCCAATCTAATACGCCTTATCGTTCAAGGTTTAAGGTTTGAATGGATTTTGTACAGGCTAATGAGCGGTTTTGGTGGAATGGCGGGGAATGGGCGGATTAGGTTGGATGTTTTCCATTCAAAAGTAACTTTGTTGCCGGAAGAGGCCATTTGATTGGACAAAATCCATCCATATGCAAATGGTGCGTCGGGGAAAGGTGCGAATTGGCTCGATAATCGATGCGATTGTACAAATCGTCATTCGTCCATCGAGCGCGCGATAAGCGTTTTGGCGAAATCGTCACTCGGGGTGCGACGAAATCGACATCGTTTTTCGCGTTTTGCACATATCGGGAGGATGCTGGCATCCGCTACGCTGTGTAGGAGAGATGCATCTCACTAAACACAAGCGGAGGTTTAGCCATGAAACGATTGTTAGCAACAACACTCGGCATCGCGGTGCTGGGAACGACGTTAATCGCTTGTTCTTCTAATGGGGGGAACGCAGCAAACGGCAACACCAATACAAATGATTCGGCGAACCAAACACAGAATGCCGCCGAAGCGACAACGTATCCGATTAAGACAGACAAGAAGCTGTCCTACTGGGGAGAAATCAACGGCAACTTGATCGGCGTGAAAGCATCGCACAGCGAAGTGCCTTTCTTCCAAGACTGGCAGAAGCAAACGGGCGTATCGCTCGACTTCACCGCGCCGCCAACCGGCCAAGTGAAAGAAGCGCTTAACGTCATGCTCGCATCCGGCGATCTTCCGGATATGATCGAATTCAACTTCCTGGGCGACTTCCCGGGCGGTCCGGAGAAAGCGATCAACGACGGCTATATTTTGAAGCTGAACGATCTGATCGACAAGTATGCGCCTAACCTGAAGAAGTTCCTGCAAGAAAATCCCGACATCGACAAAATGGTMAAAACCGACAACGGCAGCTACTACGCCTTCCCGTTCATTCGCGGCGACGAGTATCTTCGCGTGTTCCAAGGGCCGATCGTTCGCCAAGACTGGCTTGACGAGCTAGGCCTCCCGGTTCCGGAGACGATCGACGATTGGACGGCTACGCTCACGGCATTCAAGGAGAAGAAAGGCGCAGCGGCGCCGTTCGCGGTCGTCAGCAAGCCGCGTTTCTTCAACGAATCCGGCAACGGCGCGTTCCTCGGCGCATTCGGCGTGACGAGAGGTTTCTACTTAGAAGACGGCGCCGTCAAGTTCGGTCCGGCTGAGAGCGGCTACAAAGATTATCTCAGCCTATTCAGTGACTGGTACAAAAAAGGTTTGATCGATAAAAACATCGCCACCGCCGATTCGAAGGCGCTTGACGGTAATGTCGCCTCCGGCGCAACGGGCGCAACGGTAGGCAATGCCGGCGGCGGCATCGGCAAGTGGCAGCCGCTTGTCGCGGCTAACGATCCAAAGGCCGTGCTCGTCGCAGCGCCTTATCCGGTGCTTAAGAAGGGCGATACGCCGAAGTTCGGTCAGAAGCATAAAGCGTACGCGTCCGAAGGTACCGTTGCCATCACGACCGCAGCGCAAAACCCTGAGCTTGCCGTTCGTATGCTGGACTACGGTTACAGCGAGGAAGGCCGCATGTTCTTCAACTTCGGTAAGGAAGGCGTCAGCTACGAAATGCAGGACGGCTACCCGACTTATACCGATCTATTGATGAAAAATCCGGACAAGCTCGCTCCGGCGCAAGCGATCTCGCTTTATGCTCGCGGCAGCTACAACGGTCCGTTCATTCAAGACAAACGTTACGCCGAGCAGTTCTTCGCCCTGCAAACGCAGCGCGACGCGGTGAACATCTGGCAGAAGACGGACGCGGACAAATACAGCCTGCCTCCGATTACGCCTACGCCAGAGGAGAGCACCGAGTTCGCGACGATTATGAACGACGTGAACACGCTCGTGGACGAAATGACGCTCAAAATTATTTTGGGTTCGGATTCCCCGGACCAGTTCGAAAGCTACGTGCAGAAGATGAAGTCGCTTAACCTGGATCGCGCAATCGAAATTCAGACTGCCGCTCTGGAGCGCTACAACAGCCGGTAACGGCAAGGTTAGACGTAAAGGAGGGGGCGGGGCGGCGCTGACCGCCGCCCTCGTCCCATTTTTTGAATCGAGGTGACTAGCTAGTGGTAAAAAGCAGGTTTGTGCGCGATTTTATGCTTAATAAATATTTGTACATCATGATGATTCCCGTTCTTGCCTATTACGTCATCTTTCATTATGCACCGATGTACGGCGCGCTGATCGCATTCAAGGAATATTCGCCGATGAAGGGCATTCTCGGCAGCGACTGGGTCGGGCTTAAGCATTTCTATGATTTTTTCAACAGCTATTACTTTGTTCGCATCCTTAAGAATACAATCGTCATCAGCTTATATTCGCTAATCTTCGAGTTTCCCGCGCCGATTCTGCTCGCGCTGCTCATCAACGAGGTTCGCAGCAAGTCGTTCAAGCGCGTCGCTCAGACGATCACGTATATGCCTTACTTCATATCGCTCGTCGTCATCTGCGGGATCATTACCGACTTTACGAATGCTGACGGCATTATCAATAGACTGCTCATGACGCTTGGCTATGACGGGCAGGCGATGCTCCAGAAGCCGGAGCTGTTCCGCCCGATCTACATTTTGTCGGAAATCTGGCAGCGCATCGGTTGGGAGTCGATTATTTATATCGCCGCGCTGATGAGCATCGACCAGGAGCAATACGAAGCGGCAAGAATGGACGGCGCGAGCCGGTTCAAGCAAATTTTCTATATTACGCTGCCAGGCATCATGCCTACGATTGCAATCATGCTCATTCTTCGCATGGGCAACCTGCTCAACGTCGGCTTCGAGAAAATCATCTTGCTGTACAATCCGGTCACGTACGAAACGGCCGACGTCATCTCGTCGTTCGTTTACCGGAAGGGCTTGCTGGAGTTCGGCTGGAGCTACAGCTCCGCGGTCGGCTTGTTCAATTCCGTTATTAACCTGATTCTTCTGATTACCGCGAATTATATTAGCCGCAGAGTCAACAAAAGCAGCTTATGGTGAGGTGAGGCAAAATGAAAAAAGATACGAGTCTGCAAGAAAGAGCGTTCGACATCGGCATATACGGCATTCTGAGCTTGCTGGTCATCGCTACGCTGTATCCGCTCCTGTACGTGCTGTTCGCGTCGTTCAGCGACGCGGGTCAGCTGATCGTGCACAAGGGCATTCTATGGAAGCCGGAAGGGTTCTCTATTGCCGCCTATAAGAGCGTGTTCGACAATCCAGGCATCATGATCGGCTACAAAAATACGCTGTTTATTCTCTTCTTCGGCCTCATGCTCAATCTGCTCATGACGGCGCTTGGCGCTTACGTGCTGTCGCGGAAGAACGTGCTTTGGAACAACGCGTTCATGATCGTCATCGTGTTCACGATGTTTTTCAGCGGCGGCTTGATCCCGCTGTATCTCGTCGTGAAGGGCGTCGGCTTGCTCGACTCGCTATGGTCGACCATCGTGCCGTTCGCAATCAGCACATTCAATCTGATCATAATGCGTACGGCGTTCATGGGCATTCCCGATACGCTGGAGGAGTCGGCGAAGATCGACGGAGCGAACCATTTTACGATCCTGTTCCGGATCATCATTCCGCTCTCCATGCCGGTTATCGCCGTTATGATCCTGTATTATGCGGTCGACAAGTGGAACGGCTGGTTCTACGCTTCGGTATTCATTAAGAGCCGGGAGCTGTTCCCGCTGCAGCTCGTGCTGCGCGAGATACTGATCGCGAACTCGACCGACAGCATGTCGGCGGGGGCTTCGGCAGGAGACCGCCATCAGATCGGCGAAACGATTAAATACGCGACGATTATGGTCGCGACTGTACCGATCCTTTGCGTGTATCCGTTCGTCCAGCGTTTCTTCGTCAAAGGCGTTATGGTAGGCTCACTCAAAGGGTAAAGGGATTCACGTAGTCCATTAACAAATTGTACGGGGAGAAGGGAGTTTGAACGGGTTATGCACTTGCACTCAACGAGCAATATAACGGATATTCCGTCCATCTGGCAGGACATTCAGGCCAAGGTCGATCGGATGATCGCGTTAATCGGCGCGAAGTCGCCGCATGTGGCGGGGGCGGACGGCAAATACGACGACCAGCGCATCGACTGGTGGACGTCGGGCTTCTGGCCGGGGCTATTATGGGTCATGCACGAGGTGACTGACGAAGATCGCTATAAAGAATCGGCATGGGAGTGGGACGAGAGGCTGGAGCGCCAGATGCTTCTGCCGAACTCGTTCGACCACGACGTAGGTTTTCACTTCCTGCCTACCGCGGTTGTGAAGCACCGTCTCACTGGCGATGAGGATGCGAAGCGCCGCGCTCTGTTCGCGGCGAACTTCCTGGCCGGCCGATTCAATCTGAACGGCCAATTCATCAGAGCTTGGAACGGCAATATGCATGGCTGGTCCATTATCGATACGAGCATGAATCTGTCGCTGCTGTATTGGGCGTCGCTGGAAAGCGGCGATCCTCGCTTCGCGCAGATCGCGACGGCGCACGCGAATACGGTGCTGAAGCACTTCATCCGCGAGGACGGCTCGGTTCGCCATATCGTCTGCTTCGATCCGCTCACGGGCGAATATGACGAGACGCTCGGCGGCCAAGGCGCCGCGCCCGATTCCGGCTGGAGCCGGGGAGCGGCTTGGGCGCTGTACGGCATGGCGAATACGTATCGCTATACGGGCGATGCCGCCTATCTGCGCGCTTCCCAGCGCGTAGCCCACTATTTCCTCGCGAATCTGCCGGAGGACCATGTTCCGCATTGGGACTTCCGCGCAAGCGAGACGCTGGAAGGCGAGCCGCGCGACAGCTCGGCGGGCGCGATCGCGGCTTCCGGTCTGTTGGAGCTTGCGGGACTGCTCGCGGAGAAGGAAGGACGCGTCTACCGCGAAGCGGCGGAGCGGATGATCGGCTCGCTTTATGCGAATTATGGCACTTGGGACGACGCCGAGCACGAAGCCATTCTGAAGCACGGAACGGGGCATAAGCCGGCGGGGCAGAACGTCGACGTGTCGTTGATTTACGGCGACTATTTCTTCGTCGAGGCGGTTGCGAAGCTGAACGGCTGGAAGCAGCGGGTGTTCTAGTCTAAGCAGCAGCAGAAGAAGAAGCGCGAATAGCTCGAATGGACTTTTCCATTCGGGTTATTTGTGCTGTTATGGCGCTATTTGGAGGGCGTGTGGACGTTTCGTCAATCGTTTTGAATGTTTTGCACATTCCTCGTTCCGCGATCTTTTGGTTATAATAGGGGTCTAATAGGCAACTTGCAGGCGAGGAGACTTAGCTTGAATATTCGAGAGATATGGCAGAAGCGAAAAAGCATTATCGTCACATGGCTCATTTCATATAGCGCTGTTCTGTTTGTTCCCATCCTGATCAGCTTGATCGTTTACTCCCAATCAAGCGCGGCGCTCAGCAGCGAAATTCACCGGGCCAACGATTCGTTGCTGAAGCAGGTCCGCTATACCATCGATAATCAGATCGATCTGATGAAGCGGCTTACAATGGAAATGACGTGGAACGCGAAGCTGCAGACGCTTATGTATTCCAGCCGCTCGGAGGCCGACGCCCAGTTCGAAGCGTATCAGTTGGTGAAGGAGTTCCGGATGTATCAGACCTCCTATGCGGCGATCGATGAGTTCTATGTGACATGGGAGCGGGAGGGTTCCGTGCTTCGTTCGGGTAATATCCGCGACATGGAAACAGCCTTCTATACGCTGCATCGGACTGGTGAAATGGACTACGAGCAATGGGTTTCCGCCATCGAGCGTTCCGAGCATAACCAATTCACGCTCCTACCGCATCTGGATGCCGCGCCGCCGCAGACGGCGATTGCGTATATTACGCATCTGCCGAAGGACTTGAACGGCAAGGAAGCGGGAACGGTCGTCGTTATGGCCGACACGTCGCGGTTCCTGGATGCGATCGACAACATTTCCGGCTTCAGCGGCGGTTACGTGCTCATTATGAACCGCAACAATGAGGTATTGCTCTCCAACTTGCCGGAGCAGTCGGGTGAAGACGTCATCCTGGACAGCGTCCAAAGCGGCGGGGAAGCGATGCCTGCCTCGATGAAGGCCGGGGATTCGGAAATCTTTTACGTGCAGTCGTCGGTATCCGATCTGAAGTATGCGCTCGTCATTCCGAGCAGCCTCTACTGGGAGAAGGCGGAGTACGTGCGCAAGTTCACGTTCGTCAGCGTGTTGATCAGCATTATGGGCGCGGGCGTGCTGACGTGGTTTTTCATGCGCCGCAACTATTCGCCGATCCAGCAGCTCGTCAGGCTGTTGTCGGACAAGAACGGGACGGAGGAGCGTACCGAGTGGAACGAACTCAGCTTTATCCAGCGGGCGATCAGCAAGACGAGAAGCGAGAAGGAAACCATCGCGCAGCAGCTGCAATCCCATCAGAATGTATTGCGCTCGAATATGATCAATCGGCTGATGAAGGGGAAGCTGGATTCGCCGATTCCGTACGAGGAAGCGTTCAAGTCGTTCCATATGAAGCTGTTGTCGGATGAGTTTGCCGTTATTTTATTTGTTGTGGAAAATGATGAAAGCCTATACGAGAAGCTGCCGGGCATCGATACGAACGATCGGCGGAAGTTAATCCAGTTTATTATTAGCAACGTTGTCGAAGAGCTGGTATCCGAGCATGGACATGCCGGCTACGTTGCGGAAATTGATGATATGATGGTTTGTCTGGTGAGCTTATGCGAGGAGAGGGCGGAATCCTACAAGGACGATTTGCATGCGATCGCAACCGATGCGCAGCGCTTCCTGGTGCGGTACGAGATGGATCTTACCGTATCCGTCGGAGGCAAGCATGCATCCTTGGCCGGTATTGCCGCGGCTTATCGCGAGGCTGTTGATGCGATGGAGTATAAGATGGTGCTAGGCAAAAAAGGGATCATTACGTACGACGAAATTCGCTTGAATCCCGAGGAAGCGGTACAATTCGGGTATTACTATCCGCTGCAGGCCGAGCAGCAGTTAATTAATCTCATTAAAATTGGCGACTTCGAGCAGGCTTCAGCCTTCATGAACGATATTATGGATCGAAATACGCAGAAACCAATCCTATCGCTTACGCTCGCCAAGTGCTTCATGTTCAACCTGGTCGGTACGATGGTTAAGGCGATTAATGAGCTGGGCGACGGAGAGGGAAGCGTGCTGAGCGACAATCCGCTCTGGATGGATAAGATCATCGCTTGCGACACGATTCAGGAAATGCGGCAGGAGTTGGTGACGCTGCTGAAGAATGTATGCGCATTCGCTTCGGTGAGGATGGAGTCCAATGTTACGACGGAGCGTGCAGAGTCGCTCCGCGAGCTTACAGCCAGCGTGCAACGGCATATTGAGCAGCATTACGGCGATTCGAATCTGAATGTAAATACGATCGGAGAGCATTTTGACCTGAAGGGCAGTTACTTGTCTAAGCTATTCAAGACGCAGACAGGCGAAGGGCTGCTGGATTATTTGCATAAGCATCGCATCGTACGGGCGAAGGAATGGATGGTCTTGCATCAAGAATCGGTAAGCGACGTTTCGAAGCTGGTTGGCTACAATGATGCGGCGACGTTCATTCGGGTTTTTAAGAAATACGAAGGCATTACGCCGGGCAAATATAAGGAAATGCATGATGGGAAGCGGATTACGCCGTGAAAGAGGTGAAGGGAAACATGGAACGACGATATCGCGCGAGAAGTGTGATCCTGATAATACTAGTCGTTGCTCTGCTGCTTGCAGCATGCAAGCAGACTGATGACGCGGCGGTTTCGCCTTCGCCTACTTCACAGCCTGCGGGCGACGGAAGCACCCTTACATATTGGGCGGAGCTGAACGGCAACGCGGCTAGCGTGAAGCCGAGCTTCCAGGACGTTCCTTTCTTCCAAGAGTGGCAGAAGCGTACGGGGGTGAAGCTGCAGTTCATTCAGCCGCCCGCCAATCAAGCGAAGCAGGCCATCAATGTGTTGCTTGCATCGGGGGAACTGCCGGATGTCATCGAGTATGAGTGGGCGAACTTCCCCGGCGGACCGGAGAAGGCGATTAAGGACGGATATATTTTACGGCTTAACGATCTGATCGAGCAGTATGCGCCTAACCTGAAGAAGTATCTCGCGGAGCATCCGGAGATTGATAAGCAGATCAAGACGGCCGACGGCAGCTATTACGTCTTTCCTTTTATTCAAGGCGACGTTAGGCTGCGCACGTATCAAGGTCCGATTGTCCGCCAGGATTGGCTGGACGAGCTGGGGCTTCCGCTGCCGCGAACGATTGATCAGTGGCATGACATGCTTGTCGCGTTCAAGGAGAAAAAGGGCATAGAAGCGCCGATGTCATTCCTCGGTACGCCTAACCCGTTGTTCGGCATCGAGAACGGCGGGTTCGTTGGAGCTTTCGGCGTTAAGAAAGGGTTCTATCTGGACGGCGAAGGAAAGGTAAAGTTCGGACCCATAGAGGCGGGGTATATGCAGTTTCTAGCTTTGTTCCGGCAGTGGTATGCGGAAGGGCTGCTCGATAAGAACATGGCCACCGTCGATACGAAGACGCTGGACGCCAGCATGATTACCGGCCGGAGCGGCGCTACGATCTGGAATGCGGGCGCGGGCATCGGTACATGGACGCCGATCGTCAGAGAGCTTGATGAGAAGGCAAGCTTCGTGCCCGCACCGTATCCGGTGCTGCATGACGGCGAACGCCCGAAGTTCGGCCAGCGCGTCTATTCTTATATGAGCAGCGGAGGAGTTGCCATCTCGGCCAAGAGCGACAAGGCGGCGGAAGCCGTCCGCATGCTGGACTACGGTTACGGACCTGAAGGGCATCTGCTCTTCAACTTCGGTATCGAAGGCGTCAGTTATACGATGGAAGGCGACAAGCCGACGTATACAGACCTTATTCTTCGCAACCCGGACAAGCTTGCGCCGGCCCAGGCGCTTGCGATGTACAGCCGGGCCAGCTACTTCGGACCCTTCGTGCAGGATGTGCAATACTTGGAGCAGTACTATATGATGAAAGAACAGAAAGACGCGATGGTCGTTTGGTCAGACACGGATGCGGATAAATATATGCTTCCTCCCGTTCAGAAAACCGAGCGGGAGAACGCGGAGCTGTCGGCCATTATGCAGGACGTGACGACGCTCGTCGACGAAATGTCGCTCCGCATCATTCTGGGGACCGAGCCGGTCGAAGCCTATGGCGATTTGGTTTCCCAAGTCAAAGCGCTTGGCATTGATCGGGCAATTGCCATCCAAGAGGCGGCTTTGAAACGGTATAACTCGCAATAGAAGAGCGACAGGAGGAATGGATAAATGGATTCTTTTCGCGCACTGGTGCTGGAGAAGCAGGACGAGGAAGTAACGGCGAAGGTGAGGACGTTGCGGATCGATGATCTGCCGGAGGGCGATCTGCTTATCAAGGTCGCATACTCCAGCGTCAATTATAAAGATGCGTTAGCGTGCAAGACAGGGAGCCATATTGTTCGCAGCTATCCGTTCGTTCCGGGCATCGATCTCGCGGGCGTTGTCGTATCATGTGAAAACGGACGATATCGCGCAGGTGAGGAAGTGCTTATTACAGGGTATGGACTTGGAGTCTCCCATTATGGCGGTTATAGCGAATATGCGCGAGTGCCTTCGGAATGGGCGGTCAAGCTTCCTGAAGGCTTGACGATGAAGGATGCGATGGCGCTCGGAACGGCTGGTTTCACTGCGGCGTTATCGTTGTACGAGCTGGAACGGGACGGACTCCGGCCGGATAAAGGACCTTTGCTCGTCACGGGAGCATCCGGCGGTGTTGGCAGCATAGCGGTAGCGATGGCTTCCCGGTTAGGTTATGAAGTGACGGCAAGCTCGGGGAAGGCGGACATGGGCGAGTATTTGCTCGGGCTTGGCGTTAAACGCGTCGTTTCGAGGGAAGAAGTCGTTTCCCAGTCATCCGCACCGCTAGGCAAGCAGTTATGGGCGGGAGCCATTGATTGCGTCGGCGGCAAAACGCTGGCATCGATTATCGCGAGCTTGAATTATGGCGGGGCTGTAGCGGCGAGCGGCATGACGGGTGGAATCGATCTCCCGACCTCCGTTTATCCGTTCATTCTGAGGGGCGTGCGTTTGATCGGCGTCGATTCGGTTATGGCGGAGATGGAGAAGCGGCTCCACGTATGGGAGTTGCTGGCCGGACGCTACAAGCTGGATAAGCTGGATGCCATGAGCGAGGTTATCGAGCTGGAACAGGTTGCGGCGTATACGAAGCGCATGCTAGAGGGGGATTCGCGCAAGCGGATGGTCGTGAAAATATAAAAAAAGCGCTATCCGCCGTAGTGAGCGGGTAGCGCTTTTTGTCTTATCCGCGTTGCAATCTGCGTGCGCGGAATTGCTTGTATTGGAAGTACACGGTGCAGCCGATGCAGTAGCCGAGCAGCGCGGCGAACGCCGCAGCGCCCATCATCGCCGCAAAGATGTTGCCTGCCGCTGTCCAGCCGAATAACAAGCTGATCAACGACAAAGTGAGGAAGCCTACGGCAAGCGAGTTGTTGAATCGTTGCAGCTCGGCTGCTTCCGTCTGGGACTTGGCTACGAGCTCCGTAAGAAACGGACGAGCGATCCGAATGAACAGATTCGCCTTCGCCCCGAATATTAGGCCAATCGCCTGAATAACGAACAATGCCGCAATAATCCATGTTGCCTGCGTAAGGAAAAACGCTATTAAGAAGATCACAATACCGGCCTGATTGCTTCGCACGTACGGAATAGGTATCTCTTTCATGTGTATACCAACTTTCCTTATCGGAATTAAACTAATTAATTTGATTATAGATCGAAGCATCGTTTTTAGCAATAGATCAGATGCTCCAGTCGAACAATATCGCAAAAAAAGGTTGCGATATCCGTCCGCATTGAAATACCCGTCCTTTTATAGCATAGTTAGGAGAAATAACCTGCCAGGGGCAGGGCAACGAATGGAAAGCGAGCGTGCGGCAATTATGAGAGTTCATATCTTGATTGCGGATGACGATAAGCATATACGCGAACTGCTTCGGTTTTTTTTGCGCAAGGAAGGGTATGAAGTGTTCGAGGCGGAGGATGGCGAGCGGGCATCGGTGCTGATGGAACAAGTGCAAATTCATCTGGCGGTCGTCGATGTGATGATGCCGTCGAAGGACGGGTTGGCGCTATGCCGCGAAATTCGGTCGTACTACGACATTCCCGTTCTTATGCTGACGGCGAAGGCGGAGATGGCGGATAAAGAGCAAGGTTTCTTGGCGGGGACGGACGATTACATGGTGAAGCCGTTCGATCCGAAGGAACTGCTGTTCCGCATCAAGGCACTGCTTCGCCGCTATCAGATGGTGTCGTCAGAAATCATTCGGCTGAATGAAGTTACCATCGATCGCGGCAGTTACGAAGTGTGGATCGGCGAGGAGCGAATATCTTTGCCGTTGAAGGAGTTCCAGCTGCTGGCGCAGTTAGCGGGTCACCCGGGTCGGATTTTCACGCGGGAGCAATTACTGCAGCTTATATGGGGTTCGGACTTCATGGGTGATAGCCGCACGATCGACGTACACATAAAGAGGCTGCGTGAGAGGTTCGAAGGCCGGGAGCAAGACCTCGTCCTAACAACGATAAGAGGGCTTGGCTATAAGCTGGAAGTGCCCGGCAGATGAAAATAAAGACGAAGTCGCTTTACGTCCGAATCGTGCTCACCTTCGCCTTCATCGGTTTAATAAGCAGCATAGCGGGATTGTTATGCTCCAGTATGTATTATCAGTCCAAGCTGCTCACGGGCAATGAACGGAAGGCCGTTCAGATCGGCAATGAAATCAAGACGCTGCTGGAGAAGACGCCGCAGCTTGCCATGGACAGCTATTTGGCTCATATCGCTAATCTCGGATACCAGATTTATGTMGTTAACGACCGCAAGGAAGGGGCGTTTTACGGCTCGTCATTCCGCAGAGGAGGACTTGATCCAGCTGACGAGGAACGCGTGCTGAACGGAGAACTGTATTACGGCACAGCCTCAGGTTGGGGCTGGTTGTCGGTGTCCAATCTGTTCGAAGATAGCTTGCGTAATACGGTAGGCGTTCCGATGACGGTGAACGGTGAGCGTTACGCGTTGTTCATCCGTCCCGATCTGCAGCAGCAGCTTGGCGATATTCGGATTATTATGGCGGTGCTGCTGGGCAGTACGTTCGTATTCAGCCTCTGTTTGATCGTTATCTTCACGACGTATATCGTCAAGCCTATCAAAAAGCTCACCGAAGCAACGAGACGGTTGGTCGGCGGCCGCTTCGATGTTGAGGTGCCGCTCGATGTGGCACGGCAGGACGAGCTCGGAAATTTGGCGCGGCATTTTACGGAAATGGCCTTATCGCTGAGGCAGCTGGACGAGATGAGGCAGCAGTTCGTCGCTAACGTGTCCCATGAAATTCAATCGCCGCTCACGTCGATTCAAGGATTCGTGCAAGCCGTTCTGGATGAGGGTTCGACGCTTGAGGAGAAGGAAAGATACTTGCACATTATCGATGAGGAGAGCAGGCGCTTATCGGCATTAAGCAAGCAGTTGCTGACGCTCGCGGCGCTCGACAATCAGTCGCGCATGCCCGATGTAACGACGTACAGGCTGGATGAGCAGCTTCGCCAAATCATCATTTTGCTGGAGTGGGAGTGGACGAGCAAGGGGCTCGAGCTGACGCTCGACCTGCCGGAGACGACGATTACCGCGGATGAGGGGCTGCTCTATCAGGTGTGGCTGAATCTGATCGTTAACAGCATGAAGTTCACGAGCAAAAAAGACGCAATCCGAATTGCGATTCAATCCGAACAACCGGAGGCAGTTGTTGTTACGGTGAGCGATACGGGGATCGGCATCGAGGCCGACCAAGTGCAGCATCTGTTCGAGCGGTTCTACAAAGCGGACAGGTCGCGGGATCGAAGCCGCTCCGGGAGCGGGCTGGGCCTGTCCATAGCGAAGGATATCGTAACGCTGCACGGAGGAACAATTACCGCGGAGAGCGAGTTAGGCGTCGGAACGATCATTACCGTAAAGATTCCAAAACACCAACTACAGGACGTTTTGTAACACTCCGTTCATCGTGCGTTCATATTTCCTCCCGATAATGAGGGGGAATTGAACGGACTGGAGGATGATCGCAATGTTTGGATTATTGTTGTTTCTGCATTTGGCCGGTCTCGCGCTATGGATAGGTTCACTGGTGACGATATTGGTTGTGCTGCCGCTCGTAAGGAAGAATGTGAGCACGGTTGAAGCGAATATTTTAATTGGCAAAATAACGCGCGCGTTCAGCTTGATCTCGCACCCGAGTGCGCTGTTTGTTCTCGTATCAGGAGTACTCATGCTCATTCAGATGGAGCTGGGTTCGGACAAGCCGCTATGGCTGGACGTAATGGAGAAAGGCGGAGGCACGATCGCCCTGTTATCGCTTATATTAACGGGGATATTCGGGGGTAAGCTGAGGAAGAGGATCAATCTGGCGGGCACTGCTTCCGGAGCAACGCAAGCCTCGGCTTCGCAAACGGTGAACTTGTCGAGTTACTTGACGGTGTCGGCGATTATAGCGGCGGCAGTCATTGCCGTGCTGCTTATCGTTAGCCTCAAGCTGTAGCGCGTCGCGCGAGCGTAGAAACTGAATAAAGATAGAGTTCCCTTGCGTTGTTTTGGCAGGGGCTCTATCTTTTTTTTCGCTGGCGGTCCAGCATCTCTTCTCATTGCAGAAAGTGCAATGGATGAGCATGAAGGAAGCTGCTGCTGGATAAGAGGGCAAACGTGGCTGACTGAACATTTTGTTGGCGAAGCTTGCCCGAATTTCTGTATAATGTCTCCATAACTGACGACTGGAACATAGAAAGGGCGGATTAAGTCATGTCACCAAGGAATCCAGAGAAGGATCGCATCGCCAGAGAACGGCGCATCGAGCAGATATTGGACAGCGCGCTTAAAGTGATGGCGATCAAAGGCTTCCAGCCGACGAGCATGCAGGACATTGCGAAGGAGGCCGATGTTAGTATCGGCAACGTGTATCACTACTTCGAATCGAAGGACGAAATATTCAGCGAGGTGCTTCGCAGAGGACAGACGAATTACGGGATTCATGTGACGGACATTTCGAAGACGACGTTCCCGCCTCTTACGAAGTTGACTACGATCTGCTCCTCGTGGCTGTCCATTCAGACGAGCTGGGCGTTCACCATTCTGATGCAAAGCGCGCGCTTATCCGATGCAACGCCGAATGAGATCAGACGGGCGGTAACGGATCGTTTTACGACAAATTTGCAGCCGGTTGCGAACATTATGCGCGACGGAATCGAAGACGGAACAATCATCGAGGGTGATCCGCTTCAACTAGCGTTTTATTTCGTCAGCCTCATCCAAGGGTTAACGCTCCAGCGCATGCCGGGCTACGAGGTGCCGATAGACATGGATGTCGCTGCGATAATCCGATTGTTCGAGGCTAAGTCTTCCGCAAGCCGCTAAAAAATGTTGTTGACAACGATTGAGAAGTCATGTAAAAATAATCAACATACAAACCGAATCAACGTTCAATTTGTGAAAACGACAATTACATTACTCGAGTCTACCAGACAACTGGAGATTTGACGTTTGTGAATTATGAACCAGGGAGGCAGCTTTAGCCTGGCGAAACGTTAAGTCTTTTTATTTTAGACATAATACCAAGTATTCAGGTATGAATAATATTTAAACCGTCTGAGGAGGGAACACATATGGCTACCGACATACTCGTTGTCCAGCAATTGAATAAGACGTTCAAAGCGCCGGCAGGCGATGTTATTGCACTGAATCAAATCGAGCTGAAGGTGAAGCAAGGCGAATTCATAACCATCATCGGTCCGAGCGGCTGCGGCAAAAGCACATTGCTCAAGATCGTCGCGGGGCTGGACACTCACTATGACGGCACGGTACTGCTGAACGGGAAACGGATTGACGGGCCGAGCATTGAGAAAGGGGTTATTTTTCAAGAGCCGCGTTTGTTCCCTTGGCTCACGGTTGAGAAAAACATCGCCGCCAACCTGTCGCTGAAGAAGCCGGAAGTGAGGAAGCGGGTTGACGAGCTGATCGAGCTGGTGAGGCTCAAGGGGTTCGAGAAATCGTATCCGCGAGAACTGTCCGGCGGGATGGCGCAGCGGGTAGCGATAGCAAGAGCTCTGCTTCGCAGTCCGGATGTGCTGCTGCTGGATGAGCCGTTCGGCGCGCTCGACGCTTTCACAAGGTCGCATATGCAAGAAGTTCTGCTCGATATATGGCAGAAAAATCGAACGACCATGTTGTTCGTAACGCATGATCTGGACGAAGCGGTATTCCTCGGAGAACGGGTCGTCATCATGAATCCGCGGCCGGGCCATATTCGCAGCATACTGCCGATCGATCTTCCGTTCCCGCGGAAGCGGACAGGTAGCTCCTTCCAAGAGCTGCGGACGAAGGTGCTCAGCGAATTCGAGAAGGTCGAAGGACCGGAGATTGATGTAGGCGCAGGCATTTAACACGGTGAAATTTTAACTCGGCAAACCATCATACAGAAATATAAGGGATAAGGGAGAGAAACAATTATGAAAAGATTGCAATGGTTAACGGCAGCAATAATCGTGGTAGCGGTGTTCCTTAGCGGCTGCGCAACGAACAATGGCGGTAAATCCGAAAACGGCGGCAACAAATACGAGGGCTTGACCGTTCAGATCGGATATCAAGGCAGCGGCGGACTATTCGGCAAGATCATAGAAGAGAAATGGTTCGAGCAAGAATTCGATAAGCTGGGCGTTAAGGTTGAATATGCGGAGTTCCAAAGCGGTCCTCCGATGACGGAAGCGATGGCTTCGAACCGACTTGATTTTGCAGGTCTAGGCAATATGCCGATCATCGCGGCGCAAGCGGCGAACATCAAGTTCAAAGTCATTTCGCAGGCGCTTGAAGGCAAGAACAACGTGGCCATCATCGTGCCAAAGGATAGCGATATTCAAACGATTGAAGATTTGAAAGGCAAAAAAGTAACGGTAGCAAAGGGCAGCAACGCCTACAACTTCCTTTATCGCGGCTTGGAAGAAGCGGGGCTTAAAGCTTCCGATCTGGAAATTATCCAATTGCAGCCGGATGAAGCGCAACCGGCGTTCGAGACTGGCAAGGTTGACGCTTGGGCAACTTGGGATCCGAACATTACGCTCAATACGCTAACGGACAAAGCGCGCGTGCTGACTGACGGCGAGCAGCTTGGCGTCTTGTCTCCTTCCTTCAATATCGTAAGAGAGCAGTTCGCGAAGGACTATCCGGAGCTTGTTACGCTTTATCTGCAAGTGCTTAACAAAGCATTGGCTTGGGAAAATGACAACTGGGACGAAGCGTTGAAACGTTATGCGGAGGAACGCAAAGTGCCGGAGGCGCTTATCGAGGGCATCTTCAAGCGCTCCAAGACGATCAGCATTCCGGTAACCGACGACATTATTGCCGAGCAGCAGAAAACAGCTGACTTCCAATATTCGATCAAGTCGATTCGCAAGGAGATTAAAGTAGCTGATGTATTCGATAACAGCTTCATAGAAGAAGCATTGAAATCGCCGCTGAAGTAAGCGGCTGAGCATACAGGGAAAGGAGGCGTAAGTCATGGCTCAAGCAAGCACGGAGAAGTTGGCGGCGCCATCCATTGCGGCAAACAAGAGCAAATCGAAGAGACGGCCGAGCAGCCGTCTCCAGATTCAAACGTTTAATCTGTTCCTGGGTATTCTGGTACCGGTCATCATTCTCGTCATTTGGCAAAGTGCCGGGATGATGGGCAAGCTCAATCCGACGCTGCTCCCGACGCCGGGCCAGATTATAGAGGAGTTCGTTAACCTGACGGCATCGGGCGAGCTGTTCCTTCATCTGCGCATTTCGTTCTGGCGCGCCTTGCTTGGTTTCCTGCTAGGCGGAGCGATCGGCTTGGCGGCAGGCTTATGGGTAGGCTTCTCGTACCGGACGGAACGGCTTATCGATCCGTCGCTTCAAATGCTGCGCACGCTGCCTCATTTGGCGCTCGCGCCGTTGTTCATTCTATGGTTCGGCTTCGGCGAAGCTTCGAAAATATTGCTTATCGCCAAAGGCGCCTTCTTCCCGCTATACGTCAATACGTTTCTTGGCATCCGCTCGGTTGACGGCAAGCTGTTCGACGTTGCCCGCGTGCTGCAATTCAGCCGCTGGCAGTTGATTACGAAGCTGGTGCTGCCGGCGTCGCTGCCGAATATTTTCTTAGGCGTAAGGCTGTCGATCGGGGTAGCTTGGCTGGGACTCGTCGTTGCGGAAATGATGGGCTCGAGCTCAGGTATCGGCTTCCTCATTAACGATGCTAGATATTTCTCGATTACAACGGTTGTATTCGTGGGCATTATCGTCTTCGCGGCTGTGGGTAAAATAACGGACTCGCTGGTGAAGCTGCTTGAGAAACGGCTGCTGCGCTGGCAGGACAGCTACAAAGGGGGCGGCAATCATGGCTGAGCAGGTTGTTGCTAACAAGGCGAAGCCTGCGAATCAGGCAGAGGAACGCCGCGATTGGTTGGATTCTTTTCCGAAATGGACGCATGCATGGTTAGTGCCCATTGTCATCGTAGCGGTGTGGCAATTAGTAAGCGGCTTGGAGTTGCTGCCTAGAACGATGCTGCCATCGCCTGTTCTTATCGGGAAAAGCTTCATTGATCTATGCGTCAGCGGAGAGTTGTTCGAGCATCTCGGCATAAGCGCTTATCGCGCTGGATTAGGATTCCTGCTAGGCGGCGGGCTTGGGCTGCTGCTCGGGCTGTCTGCCGGACTTGGCAAAGTCGTCGAGAAGACGCTTGATCCTTCGCTGCAAATGTTGCGGACCGTACCGCTATTGTCAGTCATTCCGTTGTTCATCCTCTGGTTCGGAATCGGCGAGTTCTCGAAGGTGCTGCTCATTGGACTTGGGGCGTTTTTCCCGGTATATGTAAATACATTCCTCGGCATTCGCAGCACGGAAACGAAGCTGTACGAGGTAACACGGATTCTGCAATACACGAAGCTGCAGCAAATAACGAAGCTTATTATCCCTACGGCGCTGCCGAACATTTTGCTAGGCGTACGATTATCGCTGGGGGTATCTTGGCTGCTGCTCGTCGTTGCCGAAATGATGGGAACGAGCGCCGGCATCGGTTATATGATTCAGGACGCAAGAGCGTATTCGCAGACGGAGATCGTGTTCGTGGGTATTATTATATTCGCGGTATTCGGCAAGCTGTCGGACTCGGCCATACGGCTATTGGAGAAAAAGTGGCTGCGCTGGCGCGATACGTATAAAGGTTAAGCTGGTTATTAGGGGCAGTAAAGCAGAAGAGACGAGAAGGGCAGGTAACAACTATGGGAACGAGAAAAGAGCAGCTTCATCTCGGAGCATTCATCTACTATACCGGGCATCACCATGCGGGCTGGCGTCATCCTGATTCCGGCGTGGAAGGCATGTTCGACATTAACTTTTATCGCAAGCTGGCGCAGACGGCTGAGCGCGGCAAGTTCGATATGATCTTTTTCGCGGATCTGCTGTATGTGATGGGCGTCGATGAAGCGGTTGCCGGCATGCTGGAGCCGATTACGCTGCTGTCGGCATTATCGGGGGCGACGGAGAAGATCGGTCTGACGGCAACGGTATCGACGACGTACAACGAACCGTTCAACGTGGCGCGCAAGTTCTCTTCGCTCGATCATATTAGCGGCGGTCGCGCAGGCTGGAACATCGTGACGTCGCAGCAGGATGTCGAGGCGTTCAACTACGGCAAGGATAAGCATCCCGAGCACGGCCTTCGTTACGAGATGGCTCGTGAATTCGTCGATGCGGTTACTCGCTTATGGGACAGCTGGGAAGACGATGCGTTAGTGCTCGACCGCGAGGCGGGACAATTCGCGGACGGTTCGAAGGTGCGGACGGTCGACTTCAAGGGCAATTGGTACAAAACGCGCGGGCCGCTTAACGTACCGCGTTCGCCGCAAGGCTATCCTGTTCTGATCCAGGCCGGCTCGTCCGGGCCGGGACAGGATTTCGCGGCAAGCACGGGAGAGGTCATCTTCACGGCGCAGCAATCGCTGGAAGCGGCCAAAACGTTCTACGAGAGCGTGAACAGCAAGCTGGCGGACTATGGCAGGGAACGCGGCAGCATGAAAATCATGCCGGGCCTGTCGCCGATTCTCGGCGCGACGGTGGAAGAAGCGCAAGCTCGTTACCGCCAGCTGCAGGAGCTAATTCCTCGTTCGGCGATTACCGGCTTCCTGTCGGCATTCCTTGGCATCGATCTAAGCGGTTACTCGCTTGACGATCAGTTGCCGGACATTCCGGATCCGGTCGAGAAGTCGAACGGCATGAAGAGCCGCGTACAGCTTATTATGGATATGGCGCGCAGCGAGCAGCTGTCGATGCTGGAGCTTGGCAGACGGATACTTGGCGCGAGGGGACATATGCAATTCGTCGGAACGCCCGAGCAGCTAGCCGATCTCATGGAGCATTGGTTCGACGAGTACGGCTGCGACGGCTTCAACATTATGCCTCCGGTGCTGCCGGGCGGACTCGACGACTTCGTTGATCAAGTCGTTCCGATCCTGCAGCAGCGCGGTCTGTTCCGCGAAGAATACACCGGCAGCACGCTGCGCGAGCATCTAGGGCTTGAGCGTCCCGGCATCGGACATTTCCGCAATAAGTGGGCATCGGTGCAAGGTGAGCAAAGAGAAGCGAGCGCGATCGGGCTTGCTGCCGCTGGCAGCAACGATGTGGCGATTGCGGGTCAGTGAGACGATGATGAAGTGAAGTGAAGTGAGCATACCTCATTGTTTAATGAGGCTAATCTCACTAAATCTGACCGAATCAGGGCTTAATATAGTAATAGTGAAGAAAACCTCACTCGCCATGAAGCTAGGTTCATGAGCAGTGAGGTTTTCTTCATTAATAGGAAGCGGTCGCGTGAGCAGGCATGATTTCTATGAGATTAGCCTCATTGAATAATGAGCCTCCTCACAGCAGGCAACTCAGCTCAGTATCTTCCCACCGGCTCCTCCCACCAGCCGAATGACACAACGGCAGGGGCGGAGCGGTACATCGGTCCGGTCAGCGTGAACAGCAGCGATTGGCCTGGGCCGAAGATCCAGCGGCCGTCCTTCTCGCTCGTAATACTCGAGTAGCCCGGTATGACCCGGGTGGAGACGGGGACGGCGCCGAGCGTCTTAGGATCGAGCTCGCTGCCGAATTGCACCTGTCCGCAAGGCGCCGGTCTCGGATGTATCGTTAGATTCGTTGCCGATACTTCATGCGACATCATGCCGCGAGTAGGCAGGCCGTTGCAGAAGCAGATTTGCGAGACGAGAGGCTCATGCGACAAATTGCTAATGACGTATACGTCAAAAAATAGATTAACGCCGGAATGAGGCGGGTTGACGAGCGCAGCCCAGACGCGGTTGGAATCCGTCGGCTGAAGCTGATCCGTCTCCCCCATGAAATACTTTCCTTGCAATGACTTGATGAACGGATTGGTGATATCGACCACGTTCGGCGGGCCAAAGGAATACATTGCTGCACCGTCCTTCCAGATTCGCTTCTATTCCACCATATGATTAGAATCTTGGAACATGCCTATAACGAGGCATCTGAGGAACGATGAACAATTATTAACGGTATGAAATTATTCCTTGGAGACGTGGCTTCCCCATATTGCGATACCTTCATCGGAAAGGGCGCTGAACGTCATGACGTAAGACAACGTTCCTTCATTCCATTGACGGAGGAAAACGCCATGATAGACGATCCCGTCTATCGTAATATCGACCGTGTAGTCCCCGGTGTTCTTCCACGTTCCCTGGACGCTGCCTGTTAGGTTGCCGTCCTTCTGCAGCTCGATCATCGCGGCAGCTTTAATATCGGCGGTAATTTCTTTACCGTGGTTAATGAACTTGTAAGCCCCGACAATCTCCGCAGCATCAACCTTCTCCGCCGTCTCGCCGGTGTATCGATGCGGAGTTATGACGGGCCAGCCCTCCGTATTCATAAGCAATTGATGAACGCGAACCTCATGCGCTTCGCCGCGCGACGGGAAGCGGGTATGGAAGATAATGAAGTTTTTATTCAAGTTGGCTTCGTAATAAACGGAATTATGGCCGGGAGATACGTATCCCGTTCCGATATTCGCAATTTCACCTTCTACGTTCTCGAACTGGAAGTTGCCGATTAGCTTAGCGCCGTAGGGGGCAATGGATAAATCATCGAACAAAGTGCCGTATGCGCCGAAGGCGTTAATCATCTCTTTACCTTCCGAATCGACGTAAGGACCGTCTGGATTCTCGGATCGGGCGACACGAATATTGTAGCCGCCTATCGCATCAAGGCCGCCGTACGATAGGTAGAGGTAATAGTAGCCGGTTTCTTCGACGTACTGAATATAAGGCGCTTCTATGCGGCTATGGTTGTTGCCGAGCAGCTTCTTGCCGTAGCCTTGCCCTTCGAGCGGCAGCCCCGTCGCCGGATCAAGCTTCATAATGAAAATTCCTCCGGAATAGGAGCCGTATACCATCCACAGAATGCCGTCCTTGTCGAAGAACGCGTTCGGATCAACGACGTTCGGATGGACGGTAGCATCGTATAACTTGCCGTCTGCGCCGAGATCATTCCACATACCGGATTTGAGAATTAAGCCTTTGTCCGTATAAGGACCTTCGACGTTGTCCGCAACGGCGATGCCGAGCGCGGAGCGGGGCGAATCGCCTTTGCACATGCTGTAATACATATAGAACTTGCCGTCCGCGAGCTGAATGACGTCGCCAGCCCAGAACGTATCTGTCTCGGCCCATTCCAGTCCTTCGCTCATTTCCTTCGTTACGTTCGGAATAATGGGATTCTCGTCGTAGACGCTGGAATTCAACTGCTCCCAGCTCATTAGATCGTTCGACTTGGCCACCGCGAGATGAGAGCCGAACACATAGAACGTATCTCCGACTTTAATAATCGACGGATCGTGTACAGATGCATTTTTGAACTGAGGCTCATCTTCTGTAATCGCTTCCAAACTATTCGTGTTAGCTTCTGCCTTAGGTACGGTCGTGGGGGCGGGGCTATTCGTATTTTGGTTACGCACGTTGTTGCCGCCACCGTTGTCGCTGCAAGCGCTCATTAATGCGAGAACGCATACGGACGCGATAAAAGCTGTCCTTTTGTTCAAAGTGGTGTTCCCCCTGTTCAAACCTATAATAATTCATATAAACATTAATCGATTAATGAAATTATTATATTATTCTTCTGCCCATTTAACAAGCCATAGATTGAATTGCTACTCATGAACGCAAAAAAAGAGAGGAACCGGGTCCTCTCTTCTTGAGCAGTTAATCGATATAAGCGTTATTCTGTTTTTTTCGGAGCTTCGAACGTCATGCCCTTCGTATCCACCGTAACCTTCTTCATGGAAAGAGGATCGAGCGGCTTGTCGCTGCCATCGCGTTCTTGGGCAACGATCTCATCAACGACATCAAGGCCTTCAATGACTTTGCCGAATGATGCATACTGTTCGTCAAGCGAAGTAGCGTCTTCATGCATAATGAAGAACTGCGAACCCGCCGAATTTGGATCGCCCGTGCGCGCCATGGAAATGACTCCGCGCGTATGCTTCAGCTTGTTCTCGAAGCCGTTCGACGTGAATTCGCCGGCAATGCTGTAGCCTGGACCGCCAGTGCCTGTGCCCTCGGGATCTCCGCCTTGAATCATGAAGCCTGGAATAACACGGTGGAAAATAACGCCGTCATAGAATCCGCTTTGCACAAGCGAGATGAAGTTGTTGACCGTATTCGGAGCGACCTCTGGATAGAGCTCGACCTTGATGACCTTGTCATTGCTCATCTCTATTGTAACGACTGGATGCTTGTCCGATCCAAGCAGCTCAGGACCTTCTTCCTGCGGCGGTTCGGTGGCGGCAGCATTCTCGTTGTTGCCCGAGCCTTGGGTGTTGCCTACGTTATTTTCCTTGCTAGCTCCGCAGCCTGTCGTTACGACAAGCATAACGGCGAGTATGGCGAGCAGCCCTGCAAATAATCTTTTATTCAACAGCATGTGTACGCATCCCCCTTGTATATGATCCACTTTGTATAATAGCATATCGATGGATTTGATTGCGAGTGGGAGTAGGGAACGGATTGCTTAAGACGGAGGGTTGACCTTCTCGTAAGGGAAAGCTTTACGATGAATTCGTAGTGCTAATCGAATACGAAAGGATGATTACTGGAATGCCGGATCATGAATCGATTTATAGGAAGGAAGCGGCGCGTTACGACGCGTTGATTACGAAGCAGCCTGCTTTGCAGGCATGCATCCGCGAGATTAAGCCTTATGCCGGACTGGATATTGTTGATGTTGGAGCGGGTACGGGCAGACTCGCTGCGGTGCTGGCGGGAGAGGCCCGGTCTATCGTGGCAACGGACGTTTCCGAAGCGATGCTCTCCATTGCGGCGGATAAGCTCACGGCGTCAGGGCATGCGAACTGGCGGACAATCGCCGCTGATATGAGGAAGCTGCCGCTTGCGGAGAGAAGCGCCGATCTCATCGTGGCGGGCTGGAGTATATGCTACCTGGGATCTAGCGATAATCCGAGCTGGGAACAAGATGTGGATGCGGTCATGAAGGAGCTGAAGCGGTTGCTGCGGCCGGGCGGGACGATTGTTATTTTCGAGACGATGGGAACGGGGTTTGAGCAGCCGAACCCGCCGGATTTTCTGCTTAGCTATTATTCTGCATTGACGGAGAAGTACGGGTTTTCGCATAAGTGGATTCGTTTGGACTACGAGTTCGAGAGCGCGGAGCAGGCAGAGGAGCTGACTGATTTCTTTTTCGGAGAAGATAGGGAGAGGGCAGATGGGGTTGGCAGCGATGCGGCTCATGTGCCGGAATGCGCGGGGGTTTGGTGGCTATATACGTAAAGGGGAAGGATGGGAGAGCGCGCTTAGACGAGGCGCTGCTCCTGCGTGCAGGTTAGCGAATAACGAACTTCGACACTTCGCTAATCTCGTGCATCTCGTCAATCGTCAGCTTGAAGCGCAGCGTCTTGACGTTCTGCTCGGCGTGCTGCGCTTTGGATGCGCCGGGAATTGCGAACACGGTATCGCCATTGAAGTGAATGAGCCAATTGAGCGCGATCTGCGCGACGGTGGCATCATAGTGGGAAGCGATCTGACGCATCGTATCGATAAGCGGCTTCGAGCGCTGCAGTCCGTTAGGGCGGAAGGATGCGCCGAATCTGCGAGGGCCATGGATTGATCTGACCAGCTGTGGATTGTCATGGAACTTGCCGGTTAGAATGCCTTGCTTGAGTGGCGAAAAAGCGATAATAGCGGCGTTCAGCTCCTTCGCTGTATCCAGGATGCCGTTGTTCTCTATGTCACGGTCAAGCAAGCTGAATTTTACTTGATTGGAAGCAAGCCGCATGCCATGACTGCGCAGAACACGGTCGGCTTCAACCATCTGCTTAGCACTGAAGTTGCTGACGCCAATATGCTCGATCATGCCGGCTTCCGCAAGCTTTATCATCTCGCTCATCTCGCTGCTTATGCTGGAGAAGGAGAACGGCTTATGAATCTGATACAAATGGATCTTCCGACCCTCGAGAGCGTTCATACGATCGTGGATCGTCCGTCCGATATTGGTTGCGGTACGAAGGACCGGCCACCATTTCGTTGCGATATGGCTATGAGCGCCTGCAGGCAGCGCCTCGCGCAAAGCCCGGGCAAGCTGCTGCTCCGACTGCCCGTTGCCGTAGATTTCGGCGGTGTCGAACCAGTTGATGCCGCCTTCATAGCTGATTCTGACGATGTCGTTGATCGTGCTCGGATCAAGAGCGGGCCAGAACTTGCCGAACAAGCCATTCCCATTGCTGAGCTGCCAGCAGCCGAGTCCGATAGGAGATAACTTCATAGAAGTATTGCCAAATCGTCGATAGGTGGATTGAGGCATGGCAGTGGTCTCCTTTTGTGACAAATAACAATCGTTCTATAGGACAGGCTAGGATTTACCGGTGATTTGTTGAATTTTGCCCAACAGCTCATTCATCTGTTGCAGGAGCGAATGCGCCTCTTCCGGCGAGCTGCCCAGCTGACAGTAAAGCTGCGGAGGGACTTCATAAGCTTTGTTCTTCAAAGCCTGACCTTGTTCCGTAAGCGTGACGAGGACGCTGCGCTCATCTTCGCGATCGCGGGTGCGCGTCAGTAAGCCTGCTGCTTCGAGCTTCTTCAACAACGGCGTAAGCGTGCCCGAATCTAGGTATAATCGATGGCCGAGCGCACTTACCGATATATGATCTTGCTCCCAAAGGGCAAGCATGGTGACGTATTGTGTATAGGTTAATCCGAGCACATCGAGAATAGGGCGGTACAGCTTCGTTATTTCCCGTGAACAGGCATAGATGGAGAAGCAGATTTGGTTATCTAGCTTTATTGTATCGTCGATATTCATAAGTACCTCCATAGATATAGGCATTGTTCATAAATAAAATGCCCCTTTACATTGATGATTATCCAATTAAATTGTATTAAATAAAATATAGTTCACACGGCTGCCGGCTGTCAACAAGGCATTAGGCAGGGTATAGGCTGCCCTGCTTGCTTCAGCGTCGGGAGGTTGGACTATATTCCAATGAGGCTATCTTTTTTTATTTCCCCGTCTAATTGAAGAATATTTTTCCATTCGCGATCCATTGCCATCTTCTCGGTCGGTGTACGCAGTGAAACTTCGTTGTGATCTCCAGCTGATTATGCTATAGTTACAGCGTTTATTTGATGTGGAATGGAGGAGTAGAGAAATGGCGCATACCGCAGAAGATGTGGCGGAATGGATGTTAAATGAAGTGAAATCAGCGGGTATCTTGCATCAAGAAGCCGCAGTCCAATATATTAAAAGCCATTTTGGCGAATCATTCATTTATGTGAACGACAACGGCAACGAGTCGATCGACAAAGAGGTGAAGAAGGCGTTCCGTAAGCTCCACCGCGGCAAAGCGGCATGGGAACGGGACGGCTTCTTCTGGGGCTGGAGCTAGAGTGTAAATTGTAAAAAGGCCCTCCGCCTTCACGATATGTTCATCGTGTGAGCCGAGGGCCTTTTTTCAGTTACCTTTTATATGACTAACGTGCCCCACCAACCGCCGCGTGATGGAATAGGTATAGAAAGTATACCTATTCCGCGAAGTCTAGCTAGTTTGGGAGAAATAGAGATGGAAAGTATATCTATTAGAATAAGAATGAGTCGGCATACCGGCAACAGCTATTCCAGCTTGACGCCGATTCCAAGCGCTTCCGCTCGTCGTACCATATAGGCGGCAACGGTCATATCGAAAGAAGCCATGCCCATTGGGCAGAACAAGACCGGTTCGTCATCGGCCCAAGCGGCTAATGCCTCGCGGCATACAACGTCGGCGAGCGAATGCGTCTGCTCCTTCACAAGGCCGCACTCCTTATGCAGCAGCTCGATGTCGGTATTCTCGCGGCATACTTCGCTCCAGTCGTCGACAATGACCGCCTTCACCTTGCCGATGGCGTCCGTCTTGAAATCGCGCAGCGACACGTCCAGCAGCAGTGTTCCCGGCGCAGGAGGCACATCGATGTAGCGATTGCTGCTCACGGTACAGGTAATGACGACGTCCGATTCGGCGTAGAGCTGCTGCCAAGTGGCTGCGGCAAGCGTCTTGCCGCGAAGGGCGGGGTGGATGTCATCGAGCTTCGGTTCTCTAATGTCGTAGACGAGCGCGGAGTCGATGAGATCGCCGTATAGATCGGCGCACATATCGAAATGAAGCTGACCGATCGGACCCCATCCGATAATGCCTACCTTCATGCGGCGGCCCGGATGAGCCTTCAAATAATGGCGAATGACGAGACCGCTTACTGCAGCCGTCCGTGCGGCGCTCGCGAGCGGTGCGTTAAGGATGGCATACGGCACGCCGCTCGCCGCATTGTTCAGGACTGTCACGCTATGCGCGCGAGGTAGTCCGAGATGAATGTTGCCGGGAAAGCTGGCGATCCACTTCAAGCCGGCCGCTTGCACGTCGCCGCCGATATAAGCGGGCATTGCGATAATGCGGTTGGCCGGATCATTGTAGCGCAAATAAGGCTTCAAGGGCTGGGCAAAATCGCCTTGGTCCATAACGGTGACGGCATGTTCTACGCTATTCACAAGCTCATTCCATTGCAAGCCKACCATGCGTAGATGATTATCGTTCAAATATAACACGCGCATTATCCTTTCAACGGTGAATTAGCAGTGCCGAATTGCCGTTCGATCCAGGCGTCGGAGTAGACGGTATCCAAGTAGCGCTCGCCGCGATCATGGAGAATAACGGCACAGACGGAGTCGCTTGGAATCTGATCGTAGAGACGCGTCATAGCCGCAATGACGGCACCCGAGGACGGACCGGCCAGAATCGACTCTTTCTGTACGAGCGCTCTGCAGCTGGCTGCCATTTCACGTTCTGGTATATTCATAGAAATGTCCATAAAGGACGACTGGCCAAAAGGGGGGACGATGCCTGCCCCGAGACCGGGAAACACGCGCGGACCTTTGGCGCCTCCGAATATGACGCTGCCTTCGGCATCCACAGCTACGAGCTTCGTGCCAGGCGAGTGCTTGCGCGCATACATGGAGCATCCAAGCATCGTGCCGCAGGTGCTGACGCCTCCGACAACATAGTCGACTGTCCCAAGCTTGTCTACGATCTCGCGCATCGTGCCTTCATAATGAGCGCTGTAGTTGTTTTCATTCGCATATTGGTTCGGCCAATAGCTGCCCGGTATACGGGTAAGCAGCTCTTGCACCCGCTGCAGCCTTGCAGGCAAATATTCGCCAGTCGCTTCATCGGGCTTCGCCACGAATTCAATCTCCGCACCGTATGCTTTCATAATTTTGATGTTCTGCTCGGATGTTTTTGGGTCGATGACGCATATGAATTTCATTCCATAATAGGAGCAAATGGACGCGAGGCTGATTGCCATATTTCCTGAGCTGGATTCAATGACGACCGATCCCGGGCCGATTCGTCCGTCCTTGATCGCTTGATTGATAATTCGTGCCGCAGGCCGGTCTTTGGAGCTGCCGTTCGGATTCATCAGCTCTAGCTTGGCGTATACTCGTATGCCGCGGCGCTCCTCGAATAGTTTGGACAGCCGCACGAGCGGCGTTTCTCCAATAACGGCCAATATATTGTCATTCACCACAATGGTCCACCTCTCACGAATAAATCTTTTTCGCCTTCACCGCTCCTCGTTCCAACTGCTCATTATCCTTTGCTTTCGTTACGACAATCCCGCTTAATATTTGGTTTTGAATCATTTCGCCAATCTCGGGGATTTTCACCTCAATGGCTTGCTGAATCGTTTCTATCATTGCCTCATCCAGCGATCTGCTCTTAATATGGACGGCAAGCTTATTGCCGCTAATGCGCACCCGCAGCTCCGCATCATGCACGTAGCGGTTTACGACCTCTTCAATGTCGTAAAGGCTAATCTTCTCGCCATGCTTCAGCTCCGAACCGATTCGCTTGGAGATGCACCTGAAGGTTTGCCTTGGTACCCCGTTAACTATATGAGTCTCAAAATCTCTCACGACGTCATAAGTGACGAAACGAATAGCAGGAAACATAGAACGAACGAATGAAGTCAGCACAAGTACGCCTTCATTCTCCTGAAGCGGAGAGAAGCTCGGATCAATCTGTTCAGCCGGCAGCGCTTCGGCAAATAACCCTTCTGATAAAACGTATTTGCCAAGCTCATGCGAGTAGGCGGCGATAGCTCCGATCTCGATGGAGCCGTAGGTGTCGAGAATATCGCTCCGCTGAATGCCGAAGCGTTCAGCCATATTGGCTTGCCATTCCAAGGTAGCGATCTCGCCTACAACGATTATTTTTTTGATGCCGAATGCGGACGGTGCGGGAGCGGCTGCGGCGATGCCGTCCAGAATGGAAGGCATAGTGTAGAGGAGGTCGGGCTTGAAAGTGTCAAGGCGGGCAATGTGCTCTTCAATGGGAGAAGAGAAKGACAAGGAGTCAGCTACGAAACCCATCTTCTCGAAAATAGTGACGGCCGTGCTGGCCGCATGCCCAGTACCCATATCGGCAAGCGCTTTGCGTACGCTCGGTAGATCACTGCCCAGCCATTCTTGGAAGGAAGTCATCTTGGCATCGATATAGCGCTCATCATCCGACTCCGAATAATAGATGGACTTGCGCTTGCCTGATGATGTTCCAGACGTCCGATAAACGGATAAGCCGGGTTCCGTTCTGCTCGATACTGCATAATACCCCTGTTCAAGCACTTCGGATGTAACAAGAGGCAGCTCTGCAACATTTTGCACAGAAGTATGGAGTCCCAACTGCGCGAGCCATTCGGTGTACCAGGGATGAAGCTTGCCTATCAGCTCTACTTGTTGCTGAATCGGCATTGCTAGAGTCATAGGTATGAACCTCCTATCGCATAGATTCAAAGCTGAATTACTTAAGCATATGTTCGCGATGACAGCTCGGTTCTGTTTATGACGATAGCGGCCTAGGGCTATTTTTTGACTAGTTTAATATTGTAACAAGAGACTGAAAATAACGGAGGGATTGCGTGGACGTGTATGTGAACAAGGCGGCAACGGTTCGGAAAGCTGGCAGTATCGAGGATGGCCCCAAGGCCGAGGTATCTATTAACAGCTATTCTAGGTACAAGAGATGGCATTCAGAGCCTAAGAAGAAATTCAAAACAGCGAAGAGGAAACGGGGATTATCGGCTGGGAACGGTCGCCCGGTCAGAAGCAGGTATGCGGCGTCTCCTAAGAGGAAATATGTACAACAAGCTCCGGTGAAGCGCAAGGTGTCTAAACCAGTCGTTAAAGCGAGCAAATCGTATAAGGATAAATGGGCCAAGACGAAGATACTGCTACGTCACGGAGAACTGCGTCATCACGTGCCGATGACAAAACTGTTCGGCAAGCAATCCTTGTATGGAATGCTGCAAAAATTCGGTATGGTATATGTGAAGCCGACGGGCGGTCAAATGGGCATCGGCGTTATGCGCGTGGAAGCGTATCGAGGCAAGTTTACGTATCAGAATGGGCTTCGGAAGGCATCGTTCGGCAGTTATGAGGCGCTCTATCACGCTCTTGTCAGGGAGACGAGGGGTAAGACTTATATCGTGCAAAAAGGGATAAACCTGCTTAAGCATAAAGGCAGACCGTTCGATATTCGCTTAATGGTGCAGAGGTCGCCGTATGGCGGCTGGGAAGCGACGGGTACACTCGGAAGAGTAGCTCATCCGCGTAAAATCGTAACAAACGGCAGTCAGGGCGGATCAATATACCCGACTGCGCGTCTGTTGAAAAAATATTCCGATGCGGGTTATCGCAATCGTTTGCTGCGGCATATGGACTATATCGGCCTGGTTACGGCGAAGCAGCTTCGTGCTGCATATCCGGGGCTGCGCGTGATCGGACTTGACCTCGCGCTGGATAAACAAATGAAGCCATGGATATTGGAGGTTAACACGGCGCCCGATCCTTGTCCATTCACGCTGCTGCCTAATCAAACGATGCTGCGCAGAATTATCCGTTACGCGAGGGCATATGGCCGCACCTACGCGCTCAATTGCGGCAAGGCTAGGCGCGGCGTATAAGTGTAAATAGCAGTAATGCACGCCCCTCAATCGGAATGGACGATAGATTCCATTGAGAAGGCAGTGCGGAATCGAAGGCTCTCGACCGGGTCGCGCAAGTCCCGGCCGGTGAGCCTTTCGCATTTTTCGAGGCGATAGGTGACGGTGTTGCGGTGAACGAATAGCTGCTTGGCAGTCTCGGCCAGCTGGCAATGCGTCTCGTAGAACGTGCTTAGTGTCTTCAGAAGATCGCTTCGTTCCTTGCCTTCAATATGGAGCAGATCCTTGAACGTATCCTCGTAATATTCTTTCAGCTCTTCCTTCGGGATCATACGCAGCAGGTTATTGAAGTTTTTGGCGCGGTAAGGCTGGACGAACTGTCGCTTGCGCGCATCATAGCCGGTCTGCAGAGCTTCCACTGCCTCCTTGTAGGACAACGGAATGTCTGCGAGCTGAGAGACGGGGTTGCCTACACCCATTGATATCGGAATGCCGTGCAACAGGTGCAGGCTATCGACGACTTGCCGCATTTGCTCGAGAAACTTGCTTACCTTGCCTGCCTTCACGTCAATACTTCGCTGAAGGGCAATTAATACACAGAAATAATCGTTTTTGGTGAACAGCACGAACCGTTGATCGAGCTTGGAAAACTCGTTCTTAAGCACATTGTAATGGCGGTCGCGTTCCGAAATGAATCTGCCGTCTGATTCAAGTGTGTTCGAGGCGTCTGCGGTATCGTAGGACGTATCCCGTTTGACAACGATGCTGACGTAGTATGGATGATTCATCAGTCTATAATACTTGATGCGATGGGTAAGCTCTTGCTCCGAGGAAATGAGGCCATCCACAAAGTCGGAGAAAAACTCATTCTTGTAACGACGCGACCGCTCCTTCACAGCTTGCCGTTTCATAAGCTCAAGCCCAATCACGTTAGCTGCTTGCTCCATCGCATGCTTGGACAAGTTGTAGTGCGCATGGCTTCGGTCAATGCTTGTAACGACGTAGCCTTCGAGCTGGTAGGTCATAATCGGGTGAAACACTGACGCCGCAATTGTAAAAGGCGTTTGCGGGAGCTGCCCTCCAGGTTCGAGAGAGGAACCGATTCGCTCTTGCAGGCTAGGAAGCAAGCTGCGGTATTGCTGCGAAGCAGCGCCGCCGGAGCTGCATAACAGCTTAGCTTCCGAATCAATGAGCATAACGGGCGAGCTGATGAGAAGGGACAGCTCCTCAATGATGTCTTGCGTCGACTTGCCCTGCATGATCATTTGAGAAAATTGCTTATGCGTTGTCAGCGCGTAGTTCAGCTCGTCCGTCCGTTTCTCTAGAATATGACTGAGCGAGTGGCTCGATATATCGCCAAGCGATTGCTCGAGCGACAGCTCGATGACTGGAAATTGCAGCTCGTCGGCTCGCTTAATGACTTCCGGCGGCACCTCGCGGAAAAAACGTTTGGTCTTAATGGCGAGGCCGGCGCAGCCGACATTAGCCATATTCGTAACGAGCGAGAGCAGCGCATCGGGATGATCCTTCATCGCGTAGCCAGTCGTCAGAAGCAGTTCCTGCGGCTTCAAATAATGAATGATGTCGGGCGCGTCCATAATGGTGATCGATTGAACGGTGTTGCTTATTCCTTCACGGCCGGCTACGATCACGGCATTCGCGTAGACAGGAAGCGATATTAAATCTTTGAGCAGCATGGTTAAACCACCCTCTACGTAATATATGTTAGATAATATGACATGAATATATCATTTATACGAAGCTATGTAAATGCGGGATTGTTTATTCTGTTCAATGAATGTCGTTGATTTTTGGTCAGTGTACACAATGACAATTTATTTTGCAGCGTTTATGATGAGTTTATCTATCTTTAATTGATGTCATGTAAGTTAACGGGAAAAGTGTTTTGGCTCGAATAATGAGTTGCCGCGAGTCGGCATAGAAATACATGGAGAGGGCGGGTGGATGCATTGAGTGACAGAGGGAAGCTGGATTTGTTAATCAAAAATAGTTCCGTCGTGCTGAAGGATGAGGTTCGCATTCTCGATATTGGCGTGAAGGATGGACTTATCGTTCAGCTTGGTCATGGCATTGACGCGCCGGCACTCGAAACAATCGATGCATCGGGCCTTACGGTGATGGCCGGTATGATCGATGCTCATGTGCATCTGAATGAGCCGGGACTTGGCGCGTGGGAAGGCTTCGAGAGCGGCTCGGCTGCGCTTGCTGCCGGCGGCGTGACTACTTATATCGATATGCCGCTGAACGGGGTGCCTCCTACGGTGACGGTCGCCGCTATGCAGATGAAGCTGGATGCGGCGTATGAACGGTCCTATGTGGATTACGCATTATGGGGCGGCCTTGTTCCAGGCAAGCTGCATGAGTTGAAGCCGCTAAGCGACGCTGGTGTAGTTGGTTATAAAGCGTTCATGTCAGCGCCTGGGGGAGAAGGGGAGGATATCTTCCGCGAGGTTGACGACTATACGTTGCTTGAAGGAATGAAAATCATTAAGAGCTTGAACAAAGTGCTTGCGCTGCATGCCGAGAGTGAGCCGATCGTCTCGAGGCTTGCTGACGCCGCACGGGCGGAGGGTCGACTTGGTGCTGCTGATTACGTCGCCACGCGTCCGATTGTGGCTGAGCTTGAGGCAATCAATCGAGCTTTGTTCTACGCCGAGCAGACGGGTTGTGCCTTGCATTTTGTGCATATAAGCAGTGGGGCGGGGGTTCGAGCCATTCATGAAGCGCGCGAGCGCGGCATGGACGTTACGGTAGAAACTTGTCCGCATTACTTAGCGTTTACCTCGGCAACAATGGTGGAGAAAGGCGCGATCGCCAAGTGTGCGCCTCCAATGCGGGACAACGAGGAACGAGAGCGTCTGTGGCAAGCGGTAAGGGAAGGTCGAATCGATCTGATTGCATCGGATCATTCGCCAAGCCCAACTTCAATGAAGGAAGCGGACAACTTCTTCGATGCTTGGGGAGGGATTGCCGGAGCGCAAAGCTCGGTCGCATTCTTTGTAGGCGAGGGTCATGTGAAACGCGGTATTCCGCTTACGGAAATTAGCCGAATGATATCCGGCGAGCCTGCGAAGCGATTTGGCCTGTATCCCGCTAAGGGAGAGATCAGATTAGGCTCGGATGCCGATCTTATTTTAATAGACTTGAACACAACCTATGTACTGCAGAAGGAGCAGCTCTATCATCGTCATAAGCATAGTCCTTATATTGGCGAGACCTTTCATTGCGGMATTATGGCCGTGTATAGCAGAGGGCGTAAGGTATATGATTCGGAGACGGGACTTGGCAGTGAGAAGCGGGGAACTTTTATTCGATAGTCCATGAGGGTTCTAATTGCAGCAGTGCTTTGAAAGGGGGAGCGGCCATGGGACAAGGAATTGCAGCACACCCGCAAGAGAAGGAAGAACTGCTCGCAATTTTCGAAGAGCAAATTGTAGAAGTGCTGGAGTGGTTGGCCGCATTCAGCCCAGACGAGGCGGGCGGCGTTACCCGTCTGCTGTATAGCGATACGTGGCTGAGTACGCAGCATGCGCTGGCTGAGCGGATGAAGAGCTACGGTTTCGTGACGGAGTTCGACGAGGTAGGCAATCTATTCGGCAAGCTGCCGGGGGAGCATGCAGAGGCCTCTTCCATATTGACGGGCTCACATATTGATACGGTCGTGCAAGGCGGCAAGTATGACGGCGCATACGGTATCGCGGCAAGCTTGCTGGCGCTGCGCTACTTGCATGGCCGGTACGGCAAGCCGAAGCGGACGATGGAGGTCGTTGCGTTATGCGAGGAGGAAGGCAGTCGTTTTCCGACGGCTTACTGGGGGTCTGGCAGTATAGCGGGCAAAAGGGACTTTGAGCAGGTTGCTCATTTGCAGGATATAGATGAGGTTTCGTTCGTGGATGCGATGGCGAAGTGCGGCTTCGGGGAAGGCTCTGGCCGGAGCAGTCGTCGTCACGATATCGGCGCATTCATTGAGGTTCATATTGAGCAAGGAGCAGTGCTTGAGACGGAGAACGTAGCTGTTGGCGTTGTTGACGCGATAGCTGGTCAGAGACGAATGAAATTCGAGGTAACCGGCGAATCGAATCATGCCGGCACGACCCCGATGCATATGCGAAGAGATGCGCTGGAAGGTGTCAGCGCGATGATTCTGGAGCTGCGTCGCGAAGCGACTCGGCAAGGTGCGCCGCTGGTGGCGACGGTAGGACGGCTGAATGTATTGCCGAACGTGCCGAATGTCGTTCCCGGCAAAGTGACGTTCACGGTGGATGCCAGGCATGCGGACGAGGCGGCGTTGGGCTTATTTTGCAAGTGGGTCATGGAGACGTTTAAGCGACTCGCCGATGAAAGACAGCTTGAGATTAGCGGGATGGAATGGTTTTGCGAGAAGCCTGTCCCGATGGATGCGGGTATTATACGCCATTTGGACGAAATAAGCCGAGAGATGGGCATTTCTTCGAAGCGGATGGTTAGCGGAGCGGGGCATGACGCCCAAATGTTCGAGCACATCTGCCCTACTGGAATGCTGTTCGTTCCAAGCCGCGGCGGCATCTCGCATTCGCCGCTTGAATATACAGCGCCAAGCGAGCTGGCTGTTGGCGTGCTGGTATTGACGGAGTTGTTGTACAGATTAGGGTATGGGGAGGAAGCGTTATGAAGGTATACAAGGATTTGTCGCCATCGCCGCGTACGATAATGACGCCGGGGCCGGTAGAGGTTGACCCGCGCGTGCTGCGGGCGATGTCGTATCCGATATTAGGGCAATTCGATCCCGAGTTCACTTCGATAATGAATGAAACGATGGAAATGCTGCGGAAGCTGTTCGTTACCGAAAATGAATGGGCATTTCCGGTGGACGGCACGTCGCGGTCCGGTATTGAAGCGGTTCTCGTCAGCTTAATCGAGCCGGGAGATAAGGTGCTTGTGCCGATCTATGGCCGGTTCGGACATCTGTTGACGGAGATTGCCGAGCGTTGCGGCGCCGAAGTTGTGACAATCGAGAAGGAGTGGGGCTTCGTCTTCGATACGGAGGAGCTTGTCGCGGCAATACGGACACATCGGCCTAGACTTGTTGCGATCGTTCATGGCGAGACGTCAACTGGGCGGATGCAGTCGCTTGAAGGCATTGGACAAGTGTGCCGCGAGCTCGATGCTTTGCTTGTCGTCGACGCGGTAGCCACGATAGGCGGCGTGGCGCTGGAGACGGACCGCTTGCTGCTTGACGCGGTTATCGGCGGCACGCAGAAATGTTTATCCGTGCCGGCGGGCATGGCGCCGATTACGTACAACAGCCGTGCGGCGGCGAAGATCGCAAGGCGCAAGAAGATTGAGCGCGGCCTGCTGACGGGCGGCGAAGAGGAGTCGCTGCTGCGTCCGGTGCAGAGCAATTACTTCGACCTCAGCATGCTCCAGGATTATTGGAGCTCAGCTCGATTGAACCATCATACGGAAGCGACATCGATGCTGTATGCGCTGCGAGAAGGACTGCGACTTGTGCTGGAGGAAGGTCTGGAGCCGCGATATGCGCGGCATAAGGCGCATGAAGCGGCGCTTGTCGCCGGAATTGAGGCGATGGGACTGTCGCTGTATGGCGACCCCGGCTGCAAAATGCCGGTCGTCGCCTGCGTCGAAATCCCTGAGGGAATCGACGGCGAAGCGGTTAGAAGTACGCTGCTGCAGGATTTTGGCATTGAGATAGCAAGCTCCTTCGGCGTGCTGAAGGGTAAAATATGGCGCATTGGCACGATGGGCTACAGCTGCAGCAAACGCAACGTGCTGCTCACGCTCGGCGCGCTCGAAGCAGCTCTGTTGCGTCAAGGTCACAAGCTGGAAGCTGGCCGCGCCGTGCAAGCGGCATTGAACGCATATGCTTGACGTCTACTGACTCCGGCTCGATCTTCGAGCTGGTGGGCGCGGCGCGTGAAACGTAGCCTACAGACAGCTATGTTGGATATTTGCAACATAGCCCCCTGCTTTGTGTCCAAAAGGCAGTGTAGCGCTCGAAGTTACTGCGAAAATTCAACATAGCTCACCGCACCCGCCAATTCAGCCCAAAGTTACTGCAGAAATCCAACATAGCTCAATAATAACGTGGCGACGGGGAGGGTCTGAAAGAAGGTAACATTGATGATGCTGCGGTTTACCGGAGCATGTGAAGCGCGTTGCCGGTCAGCTCGTAGTAGCGGGCTGTTTTGCCTTGCGAAATATTGCGCATCCAGCCTTTCTGGACAAGGGTGAGCAATAGCTTGCGGGCGGTGCGGAAATCAATGTTTAAGAGGCTGCACACATCCTTGGGGCGAACCGGCCGCCCCAGACGCCATGCGAATTGCAGCAGTTCTTTCTCTGCGATGGCGTTGGTCCCATCTGGGTCTTTGCGAAGCATATGAGGACCAATAACGTGCTGCAAAAGCATGCGGCACAGCTCAGGTCGGCGCTCAATATCATCGAAGGAGAAATGGATCATTTTCCAGCCTAAGCCCGTAAGGAAGGTGTCTCGATTCAATGTATAGTTGAACCGTTCCCTATCCATATCCTTAATGTGGCTTTGGAAACCATCGCATTCAATGCCGAATTTGCCAAATGGGGTAATGTAAGCCAGGTCCAAGAATTGAGACTTTCGATTCCAATCGTAGATTTCATATTCAGGATGACAATGCTCAAAGCTGCCGAATAGCGGCCACCATACATTCTGAAGCAGCAGCCTCTCGCCGAAACCGTGACCTCTTAGCAAACGGCCTTTGCGCTCACCTTTTCTTTTTTCCAAATGCTCCTCGATAAGCGCCTTGTGCGCCAACTCGAACTGATCCATTCCACTCGCTCCCTGGTTCTGAAAACAAAAAAAGAACGCCCTCGCCAAAAATGGCAACAGGACGTTCTTCGTCTAGCTCCTATTCTACCGCATCATGGCGATGTGGGGAAGATTACGTTGTTGCTTGGCTGAATTTTAACAAAGCTTTACTTTATTTTTACTTTTGCGGGGCGTTACTTTTACTCTACTTCTATACAATAGCTTCATAGCGCATGAATGAGGCAGGAGGTGGCGGATTGGTCAAGTACAAGTGGACGTTATTATCGACGGCGTTCGTGCTCGTTCTTGCGGTGATATTTCTCTTGCAAGGAACGAAGGATGCCGGGGCGACTGGTGATTTATCGGATCCGTTCCTTGATCCGTACGCGTTATCCTTGGCGCATCGCCATGCGGGGGCGTGGTCGGAGACAGCGGCGGAGAAAAGCGTGGCGATTCGACTGGAATGGCCGGAGGGTGAACCGCAGGCAGGCATGCCGTCCAAGCTTTCGCTATCGATTGCCGGAGGCGGCGGTAAGCCGATCGATGCATTCGATATAACGAATGAGAAGCTGCTGCATCTCATCGTAGTAAGCGAGGATCTGCAGCATTTCCAGCATGTGCATCCGGAGTACAAAGGCGGCGGTGTATTCGAACTGCCGGTAACATTCCCTGCTAGCGGCAAGTTCAAACTATATGCCGACTTTGTTCCGACGGGGCTGAATGAGCTCACGAGAACCGGATTGGTTACGGTGAGCGGCACGGCGGCAGGTTCAGCGGTGCTTAAGCCGAGCGAGATGCTTGAGGCCAGTGTTGACGGGATGAAGGTGAAGCTCGAGTTCTCGGATGAGCTCGCGCCGCAGACGCAAATGAGCATGACCTATACGTTTACTGATGAGAAAACGGGTGATCCGATTACGGATCTTGAGCTTTACTTGGGGGCGGTCGGCCATGTTGTTGCGATCGATCAGACAACGGAGCAGTTCATCCATATTCACCCGCTTAACTGGGCGTCATCAGGCCCTCAGGCTGTGTTCGGGGCAGCATTCCCTGTAAGCGGCATGTACAAAGTATGGGGGCAATTCCAACGAAACGGCAAGACGTTCGTAGTGCCGTTCGTCATTAAGGTGTAGCGGCATTAACGATTCGAGCCTCTATCCTCGCGAATGCGAGGATGGGGCTTTTTTTGTTCTCTGCAAGGAGTGAAGAGATCGGCAGCAACATTTTACCGAAATGAGAGGAAGTTCTTATGCAACCTTTACCTTGGCCTCCGTGAATTATTACCTTTGCATGTTAGGATAATTGACATAGATCGAAAGAGAAGAGGGATGCGATGGTGTGAGATAGGGGTGGGCATACATTCTAGCAATTATAACCGCACGAGAATACGTTCATAACGGAGGGAAACTATGAATAAGAAAAAGATGGTTGCATCGGTTATCGCTTTGTCTGTCGCTTTTGCCACGGTTAGCTTCCTGCCAGGAGCGTTAGGCATCGATCGACTGAGTGCCGCAGAAATCAACAAGATGGTCTATCACCCGCTGAATCCGCTAACTCCGCAGGAGATTGAGAAAGCATCGCAAATTATTCGCGATTCCCAGTATGGCAGCAAAGATATGTATTTCTCCGAGATTAAGCTCGAAGAGCCGGAAAAAGCGAAGGTTTGGGCTTGGGATGCGAACCCGATCACGAAGCTGCCGAGGGAAGCGACTTTCACGCTGATTAAAGGAAGTAAACCTTACGAGGGTACGGTTAATCTGGATACCGACAAAATCACTTATTGGAAGGAAGTCAAAACCGGCTGGCCGCTCTATACGGAGTGGGGGCAAACGGAGTCCATTGTTGAGGCGGACGAAAAAGCGGTCGCCGCGCTTGCGAAACGCGGTCTTACCGACCTGTCCAAAGTACGGTTCGCTGACGGTCCGCTGGGCGATTACGGCCCGCAACTGACGCCTCCGGGATCGCGCCTTGCCATCTCCGTACCTCGAGTGAGCGTAGAGGGTATGGTGAACAACATGGCTCACCCGATGGACGGACTTTCCTTCCTGGTTGACCTGAATGCGAAAAAAGTGCTTAAAATTTATGAAACAGGAACGCCCCCTATTCCAACAGACCTGAACGATTACTCGAAAGTAATCAAAACAAAACGCACGGATGAAATCAAGCCGCTCATCATTAGCCAGCCTGAAGGCGCAAGCTTCTCGGTTAAGGGCACGATGGTAGATTGGCAGAACTGGAAGTTCCACTTCCGTCTTGATCCGCGTGTAGGTCCGATTGTATCGACTGTTACGTACACGGAGAACGGCGACAAGCGTAAGGTCATGTACGAAGGCGGTCTTGGCGGCATGATGGTTCCTTACGGCGATCCGGATCCGGCTTGGCTGTACAAAATTTTCATGGACGCAGGCGAATACGGCGTAGGCTTGTCGGTTCGTACGCTCAATATAGGTTCCGATGTTCCGAAAAATGCAACATTGTTCGACGCTGCGCTTAATGACACGGCGGGCAAAGCTAACGTAATTAAAAGCGCATTTGCCTTGTTCGAACGTTACGCCGATGCGGAATGGTCGCATAACGGCGACGCAAGGGAACGCCGTGAGCTTGTGCTTCGCGCGATTGCGACAATCGGCAACTACGATTACATTTTGGACTGGGTATTCCTGCAAAATGGTTCAATCAAGCTGATGGCCGGCGCAACGGGCCTTGCTCAAGCCAAAGCGGTCGACACGAAAACGATGTCCGACCCAACGGCGGCAAAAGATACGCGCAATGGCACGCTTGTGGATAAGAACATTGTAGCGCCTACGCATCAGCATATCTTCAGCTACCGTCTGGACTTGGACGTTGACGGTGAAACGAACTCCGTTGGCGAAATTTTGCCTAAGGCGATTACGGTATCCAATCCGGAATTTGCCCGCAGCGAAATGATTATGCAAGAGAAAACTTACAAAACGGAGCAAGAAGCGATTCAAAAGTTCGATCCCGACAAAATCGTACTCGTTAAGAGCGAATCGAGAAAGAACATCCTCGGAAACACGACGGGTTACCAAGTTATTCCGTTCGCGGGCGGCACGCACCCGTTCATGGAAGAACCGCTCTTCACGAAAACGGACTATGTATTGAAACGTGCGGAATTCATTAATAATCACATTTGGGTTACGCCTTACAAAAAGGATGAGCTGTACTCGGAGGGTAAATACACGACGCATAATACGGACACGGGTCTTGGCCTCTGGACGCAGCAAAACCGTGATATTGAAAGCGAAGACTCGGTCGTATGGCTGACAACGGGTACGACGCACGTCATGCGTGCGGAAGAATTCCCGATCATGCCTACGGAGTGGGTGACGGCTATGATCAAGCCTTGGAACTTCTTCGACGAGACGCCAACGCTTGACCTGCCGATCATTGATCCGGCTGCCCAATAACACAGGTTATCCAAGCTTAATAGACTAAAGTGAAATAGCCCGTTCGCGAGCCTAAGAAGGCAAGCGAACGGGCTATTTCATTGCTGATTTATAGATTAGGTTTGTCGGCTTGTTGTTTTCTACGCTTGCGCAGCCATAACGTCAGTCCCAGCGCGGCTGCGGCTATAGCTGCGACAACGGCGGCGATAATGCCGTACGGGGCGGACCCGGCGGATTCGGGTTCGGTTGCCGAGGCTGCTGCTGTTTCCTCCGGCAAAGGATTCTGTTCCTGCTCCGGCTGCCCTGCGGGTGTTGCTTGCGGCTTTGGCGCTATAATTTTCAAATTGGCGAGATTATGCTGCCATAACGGATTGTTGCGCCACTGGATGCCGAGGGAATCGGCGATGGAGGACTGGACCGTCACCTGAGCCTCCTTGCCTGCGTTAAATAGGGGATGAGCTCCGCGAATGAAGGCGTTGTTAATCCGAAGCTCGCCGTCCTTCACGTTGGAGAAGCCGTGCTCGCCCGCGCTTTCGAAATGCGGGAGCAGCATATTCACCGTTCCATTCTCCAGCACGATGCTGTTGACGGGCGCTCCCCAATGATCGGAGCTGAAGAAGGTCACTTCTCCGTCAAACCCGGTCCCCGTTTCGATATAGCGTCGATCCTCTGCCGCCCCTATGATTACGAGCTGCGTATTTATGAAGTCGAAGCCTTGCGCCCCAGTCTTCTCGATGACGACCGATCGTTTGGCTCCGTCAACGCCGAGGCCGAGGCTGATTCCCGATGGTCCAATGCCGTTCTCCTCGGTCAGAAGCAATCCTCTCTCCGAGCCGAAGTGAAACACATTGTACAGAATTTGATTGCTGACGTTGCCGAGCGTCAGGAAATCGAGCTCGTTATATCCGTAATCGTAGATGGCTTGGAAATCTTCGTCCTTAGCGGGGGAGCTCGGCCAGCTGCCGTATTTCGATTCTTGCCCCGCCGCGTAGGGAAGCGGATTGAATTGCAGATTGCTTATAATTCCGTCCTGCGAACCGCCGCCCGCCGTAACGCCGTTATGGAAGACGTGTCCGGCGGCATAGTCGACATAATGGCGGTCCGAACGATGCGAGAATAAGTCGATGCCGTTATAGACGCCTCGCATGCCGATGTTGATAATGTATACATCGCTTCCGAGCGACTGCATCAAATAAGGATAAGACGAGACCTTCGGCATTTGCTGCTCGGGGTAATCGAAGACGAGGCCGCGCACCCCGCTGCCTTGCGCAAGCTTCAGGAACGGCTCGCCGTTCGGATTGTCTCGGTCGGCATATACTTGAATAATGCTGCCTGGACCTGTTGGTACCGAACCGTTATCTAGTGAACCCTTCAACTCGACGCCGGCTGGAACGACGAGGCGGCCGAGCACTTTGTATTTGCCTGGAGGCAAGAATACAACGCCGCCGCCCTCATCGCCTGCAGTGTCCAGCGCCCGCTGGATGGCCTTCGTATTGTCCGTCTTGCCGTCACCCTTCGCCTGGAACGGCGCATCCGTGACGACGTAAAGTGCCTGTCGCTTCGGCTTGTGAGTCTGAGGCGACATGACGGGGAAGGGTGGGAGCTGCTTGTAGGTGACCGGCGTATGATTGATGATCGATATATATTTCGATCGATTATCGATCAATGGATCGCCATTGAACCGATTGCTGGTTAGAATGGCTCGGGATTCTTCGCCCAAGCTTACATGCGGCGATTGGTTATTGAAATCATTGTCGGAAGCGATCAAAGTGCCTCCGTCGATTGCGACTTCTCCGCTTGTAATATCGCATTGGCGCATCATCAGCTTCGTTAACGAGGCGGAGCTCGAATAGATCGCTTTCTCCGAGGCCTCGATGCTGCAGCCGTACAGCTGAAGCGCCCCTTCCTGCTCGGAGCTTGCAACGATGCCGTTCACGCTGTGTTCGATCTTGACGTTTGTGAACATAATGCCTACGCCGCTTACTCCGTCGAACAGGATGCCGGTTTTAGCGTCTTTGATGTGCAGATCGTAATGGTGGCCGTTCGGCACCGCCCCTGGCGTAGCTATGGAATGGGCGGCGTGGTAGCCTATGCCATAGCCCTCAATAGATACATAGCTCGTATAAGACCAGTCGTTGCGCCTCATTATAATGCCGGTGCCGTTCTCGTAGATCCATTGTTCATAGGATTGGCCTCTGTTGGGCGAGCCTGGCAGCCCGGAGCCTGCCCAATACGCAGGCGAGAAATCGACCCAATCGATCCGCCCGACGTCTACAATATTATCGATCTCTATGCCTTGGGATAGCGGTGTGCCGTAAATATTTTGGATAACGGGGCTCGTTCCTCCGTTTGAATGGGAGAACACAATCCCCGAGTAAGCGTTAACAAAAGTTAGGTTAGTGACATTGCAGTTCTCGTTGCCCCATACGTTAGGTCTGCCGAGCAAGACGGAAGGAGGGTATGGGACGATATCGTCGGGCAATTGCTCGGGGTACCAAATGGACAAATCTCGAATGCCGGAGGAGGTCTCCATCGTTACGAAGGCGGGCGCTTCGGCGTCGTTTCTGCCGGCGTATGCCATGAGAACCGTCCCTTGAACGGGTTGTCCCTTGATCGGTTTGGCCCACTCGCCGCGCAGCGTTACCCCTTTCGGCAATACCAGATTGCCTTGAACGACATATTTCCCTTCCGGCAGGAACAGCGTGCCGCCGCCTAGTCTGCCTAACGCGTCAAGCAAGGACTGGAGTTTGCTGGTGACATCGGTTATGCCGTCGCCGACGATGCCGTGTTCTGGAGCGGAATAGGCGGCTATGAGCGTGGAGCTGCTTTCGTAGAGTGGTTCGATCAACTGCMAATTTGGCGCGGGATCGTTAGCGGCGTACGTAGGCGAAGGCGGTATTGCTGCGAATGCAAGCGACAGAAGAATGGCTAGCGGAATGAGTCTTGATATTCGTTTCATTACATACGCTCCTTATGCAAAGGATGGAAGGTTCGATAAGTTGTTTCCATCCTATCCCAGCCTCGGAGCCCGATCAATAAGGGGAGTATAAACAATTAGGTCTATTATTGGCTAATTAGCGAAGGGGATTTGGCAGCCCAACCGAGGGGGAGATTGGGCTGCGGCTACGAAGTAGCTAAAGGAATTAACAGCGAGAAGACGCAGCCGCTGCCGTCTATTTCGTTAAGGCTTACGGTCAGCTCGCCGCCGTGAATATCGGCGATTTMCTTAGCGATCGACAAGCCGAGGCCGCTGCCGGGAATGCGGCTGTTCCGCGACCTGTCGACGCGGTAGAAGGAATTGAAGATGAACGGCAGGGCATCTTCCGGAATGCCTGCGCCGGCGTCGGTGACGCGGAAGATGACGGCTTCGTCTGCATGCTCCATGGTGAAACTGATCGGGCAGTCGGCATCGGAATACTTAAGGGCATTATCGATGAGGTTGTCGATGACTCTCGCGATTAGATGCTTATCGCCATTGATAATTAACGGCGCTGATAGTTGCGGTCGAACAGCTGTGAATGGCCTCTTCTCCAGTCGTGTGTAGGCCGTCCATTTCGCGGCTGCCGTATCGAAGAAGGCTGCAGCATTCACGCTGTCGAACTCGGCGCTTAGCTGACGGGTCTCCAGCAAACTAAGCTCGTTCAGATTTCGAACGAACTGGTTGATGGTCTGAATATCCTCATAAATCCGCTTCAGATAGATGCCTGTATCGGCCGGAGCTATTGTGCCGTCCGTTATGGCGTCGATATAACCGCGAATGAGTGTAATCGGCGTCTTCAAGTCATGCGATATGTTCATGAGCAGCTCCTTGCGCCAATGCTCCATGCGCGTGAGTTCGTCAACCCGCATCGCAAGCTCGGAGTTGATTTCACTGAGCTGCTCCGTACGCTGTTCGACCTTATGCTCGAGCTGCAAATTATGTTCGTTCTGCTGCTCCATAAGCTCGCGGATTTTCGTTGACATGCGATTAAATGACCGCAGCAGCTGATTGAATTCCAGCGTCCTCGTATCGTTCGGCGCTGCGGAGAATTGTCCTTCGCCGAGCTCGGCGAAAGCGTCCGCCAGAAGGTTGACCGGCCGCGATACTTTGGAGCGCAAGTAGAAGGCAAGCGCAACGCATAGAAAGAAAGCGACTACGCCAAGCAATGACAGTTGCATAATGAGTTGATCGCGCGTCTTCTCCGAGAGTTCCTGCGTTGCGCTGTGAATCGGCTCCAGCAGCTTATGCTCGGGAATAACGTAGCCTAGTATCCAGTTGGTCGTTGGTATCGAGCGGCTGAATATAAGCTTCTGCTCGCCGTTAATTTTGAGGCTTCGATAGCTGTCTACCGTATCGTTGCTGAACAGCGTATCCAGCTTCAGTTGCTCGATCTCCTCCATGCCGTGCTGCTGGGCGGCGATCAGCTCGTGGTCGCGATCGAGCAGAAGGGCGTACCCGTTCTCGTCGCCGAATCTTGTGTCGAGCACATTGTCTACGAATTGCTCGATTGTTACGTCCGCGGCAACTACGCCTCGCAGCACGCGCTGCTCATCATAGACGGGCGTCGTAGCGGTGAACATCCAGCCACGCGGCGTAATGTCGTAGTAAGGTTTCGTCCAGGCAACTCGGTTAATGTTAGGACGTACGCTAAGTGCGTCCGAATAGAAGCGATAGGAGGTAAGTGCATAAATCGGCAAGTTAGGGTCTCGCTTCGCCGATCCGGTGTACTCGGGATAAAAGAACGAGCCGTCCTTTGGATGGATGTAGTAGATGTTCACGATATTGGGCTTGCGAGACGTTTCGGACTTGAATAAAGGGAATAGAGCTTTGGCTTTGGCGAGATCACGGGCCTGCTCGGTGGACGGATAGTTCTCGGGATTGTTCGATTGAAGCGCTACGGTACCTTCGCCGCTGGCGTTCTTCTCGATGAACCGATGTTTGACCGGATCGTATCCGAAGACGATCGGTTCGATATTGTCGCTATTATTCTTCACGGAGAAGATTGATTCAGCAAGAGACTTCGAGAGCAGTACGGCATCTTCGACGAGCCTGAGTTCGGTGTCGATCGCGCGAACTTGCCCGTCGATATTGGCTTCGTACATGCTTATGTAATTTTTTTCGGTCATAGCCGTATTCCTAGCATTGAAGTGACTGAGCTGCGAAGTAACGGTCTTGCCGGCAAATATGGATAGAAGCAGAAGAGGGACGAGAGAGACGGTCAACATAGCCGCAAGCATCTGGAAAGCGAAGGTGCGCGGTTTAAGGGTGGAATTAAATCTCTTTAATCGGTTCATCGAACTTGTATCCGATTCCGCGTATGGTGACGATGCGCTCCGGTGCTGCGGGATTGCGTTCGATCTTCTTGCGGAGATGACCGATATGCACTTGCAGCGTCTTCGTGTCGAGGCTGTTCTCGTAGCCCCAAATATGGCTTAGCAGACGTTCGGTCGTCAGCACTTGTCTCGCATTTTGCATGAGATAAGAAAGGAGTTGGAACTCCTTGGCGGACAACTCGACCTTGGCGCCGTCTACGTACACCTCATGGGCGTCGATCCTGAGCTGTACATGGTCGGAAGTAATGGAGTTGGAGACAACAGGGGTTCCTCTGTCGCGGACGATGCGGTTCCTGCGTAGCTGCGCCTTAATGCGGGCGACCAGCTCAATCGGACTGAACGGCTTGCTCACATAGTCGTCTGCGCCGACGCTAAGGCCGACGACCTTATCGATTTCGGTATCTTTGCAGGTGAGGAAGACGATAGGCACATCAGTCTTCTGTCTCAGCCTAGCGCACAGCTCGTAGCCCTCCATATCGGGGAGCAGTACGTCAAGGACGATTAATGAAGGCTGTTCGTTCTCGGCTAGCTCGATAGCCTGCTTGCCGCTTGTTGCGCTTAAATGGCGGAATCCATCCTTCGTCAAGTACATGCCAACGAGCTCGCCGATCCTAATTTCGTCGTCTACGGTTAAGATGAGTTCTCTCGTCATGTCCGTTCACCTCTTTATGTCAAAGTTAAGAGAGCAGTGTATGTCTTAAATATAAACGCGAAAGTGAGGTTTATGCAACAATTATGTTAGTTTATATGACATAGCACTATGTTAAGGGTGAACCAAAATAAGCCGACGCTTGATGCGCCGGCTTATTGCAGTATGCTATTGGCGTTACTGATTGATATAACGCTCGAAGATTGAACCAAAATCTTTTACTTTATATTGCTTATGCGTGTCTACCATCCAAGTGAAGGCCGCTTTGTTAATCGCATCGAACTGCGATACGACGTTGAAGTCGCCCTTGTGGACCGATTGGATCGTCGTGGATGCCATGTTCAGGCTGTTTCTAGCGAATTCGAGCGTCAAGTTATTTTCGTGCGTAATTTCGGAAATTTTCATAAGCGCTTTGTACAGATCCTTAAGCTCCTCGATATGCTTCTTGTGCACGTCGATACTGAGAACGACGGGACCGATCGTGAACTTAATCTCCACGTCGAGATCGACCGTTCCGGCTGTTTCCATCGATACGTTGGCAATCGGGTTGGTCGCATACGGGTAACGTCTAAGCGTACGCTTCTTGCTCATTGCGCTTGTGCCGTCGAGATGGATGAGCGCTAAGTTCGTGAAGCAGTATTCATCGGCCTTCGATTTGATCAGGAAATAAATTTTCTCGTTATCCTCGTGCAAGACGTAATCATCGGAATCTACCTTGTCGTAATTATCGGGATGAATAACGGAGCCTACGTCGCTCAGGCCAAGCACATCCGCTGCTATTTTGCCAAACATCGAACCAATCCTCTCTACGTAAAAATAACGTACCCACACATTATATAATAATTGCTGGAAAACATGTTATTGATTTTTGCTTTGCGCCGCTTACGCTTTCTTCGCTGCGATCGAGAAAATGACCGTTTTGGCGGCGCTGTCGACTTGAATATTGACGTTGTCATTGTCAATCGTTGTTTGCTGCGAAGCGACTTTGCTGCCGCTTTCGACGCGTTTGCAAATGTCGGCGAACAGCTCGCGGAACGCATAGGCGTTGTAGCCGAACAGCTGGTTGGCGAACTGATCGACAACCTCTGAATTGCGGGCCAATGCCCCTTCGCGCAGACGGATCGTCACGCCGTAGGTGTTGTATTGCGGGTCAAGCCATATGGCAGCTTCCTCGGTTGCGGCGGAAGTGCCTGAAGCATGGTTAGTAACGCTGTCCTTCTCCGCTTGGTCTTTGAACAGGCGCAGAGTCGTTTCGTATAAATCATGATTCGAGCCGCGGAGTTGACCCGCTGCGCTCAGCGCTTCATAGGCGTCCCACATCCGCTTGTCCGGGAATACAACGATCTTGTTGCCGCCGCCTGCCGTTGGGACGATGCGTTCGAGCTTCTCGGGCGATACCTTAACGGCGAGTCGTTTGGTTTTATCGGTCAGCCTGTTCAGGATAACGAGCGCTTCCGCCCGGGTAACGGTATCGCCTACGCCGAAGAAGCCGTTCGGGTAGCCGACCATAATGCCTTTGACGAGCGACTCGGCAATAAACTTCTGTTCGCGCTCGGACGCGCCCATAATGTCGCCGTACGCTTGCGCCATCTTTTGACCGAATATGCCGTCCTCCAGAAACTCTGTTTCTTGCAGGGTGTAGTAGATGATCTCGGCGACGTTCTCGCGGGTCATGTTGGCTTGGAAGTCGCTGTAGCGGCTTTTGTTCAGGAAGTGGAGGTCGCTGGCGATTTCGATGAAATCCTTGGCCCAGTACCCGACCGTGTTCGGAGTGAATGTAAAGTAGCGATAGTCCTGCTTAAGAATCGCCTGGTTCTCCGTGCTTAACGATTGCAGGAAGCCCGAGGACCAGCTTCTCGAGCCGTTCAAATGCAAATCGGAATAGGAAAAAATGAGCATTTTGATGAATTGATCGACTTGAACGGGGGCTTGAGGTTTGAAATTGCCGTCGGGATAGCCGGCAAGAACGCCGCGCTTCACCATCTCGGCAATCGTCTGTTCGGCCCAGTGTCCGCGTGTGTCCTTGAAGGGAGCGGTTGCTGCGGAGGCGTGGTCGATGCCGGTGCCAAATGCGCCTGCAGACCCGAATGTCAGTAAAGTAATCGTAAAGAATAACAGAACATAACGCTTCATTAAAATCATTTCCTCCTAATTTATAAACGAATGCCTCGAGTTCTAGATAACCATATTTAAGCAAGGGAGAGAACTGCCTTTATAACTATAGCGAATGGGGTTAGTTGGGCGCATAACCGTTAGGTCGGACAGCATATCCGTCATAGGCCGACACGACAAAAAATCCCGAACATCCGCTAATAGTTAGCGAACATCCGGGATGAATGGCATGTTTGGATCAGTTAAATTAGTCGAGAACGGCTGTGATATGAGCCTTCGTTACCGACCAGTGGGAGGCTGTCCATACTTTAGCCTTCTTGTCGATGTACAAGATTTGCGGCGATTCATGCTTGACCGAAGTATCTTCCGCGATTTGGTTCGATACCGGGCGGGACTCGATTACCTTAACGAGCAAGTAGTCTACGTCTTCGCGCGGCTTGTCGTTCAAATACTGATTGAATTCGTTAAACGCATTCGCGCTAACCGGGCAGGTTGTGCTGTGCTTAAGGACAACGACAGGACGGGAATCGGAGCCCTCGAGCGCGCTGTTCCATTCTTCGATCGTCGTAATTTCTTTATAAGACATAATAGGTAACACTCCTTTTTGTATGATTGTATATGCAGGACTTGTCTCCCTAGTATAACGTTAATTGCTGTTAAAAGCATCTTTGCGGCACGGTGCGATAATAATCGTCTTATTGGCGTATTGCGTTTGATTAATGGTCGTGATATGATGACTTCAGTAAAAATGACCGAATTGGTTTTTTGGTCATTCAGTCAGAAATTTGAGGATGTAAAAACGACAAGGGTGCGGAGGTGGACAAATGGCTGTTGATCGCAGGCAACAAATCGTAGAGGCGGCAGAAAGGTCGTTCGCGTTATTTGGCTACAAAGCGACAACAATGGACCAGGTCGCCAAGATCGCGAATGTCGGCAAAGGGACGATCTACACTTTTTTCGCGAATAAGGAAGAGCTGTTCCAAGAAATTATGAAGAAACTGCTTCATCATATGAGGTTAGTAGCGGAGACGGTTATCGACCCGAATAAGCGGTTCTTCGATAATTTATACGCAGTGCTTGAGCAATTGCTTGAATTCCGCGAAAAGCATGAGCTTGCGCTTAAGTTGTCGCATGAGGTACGCGAGATTGGAACGCCAATGGCGATCGAGGGTTTAAGGCAGATTGAACAGGCTGTGGTAGGATATATTAAGACGCAAGTGCAGATTGCGATTGATAAAGGCGAGATTAAGCCTTGTGATCCGGAGATGACAGCATTCGTCATGCTGAAATTATATATGGCATTAACCGTCGATTGGAATAAGGCTTACAAGCCGCTTGAGAAGGGCGAAGTATCCGATCGGCTGCGGTTTTATTTGCAAGAAGGTTTGGTTATGGCTCCTAGATAACTGGGATGCCTTTTTTCATCAGAAAAAGTGACCGAATGACAAATATGGTCATAAAGTATGCGGGAGAGTGGATAATTATGAAGTGGTTCGGATTGAAGCAGTTCGGCAAGGAGCTGTCCGGCATCGGCAAAAACAAGATGCTGCTTATTTCGATAGCTGGAGTTATGGTCATACCGGTGATGTATTCGTCGATGTTTATTAGCGCTTTTTGGGATCCGTACGGGAATTTGGACAAAATGCCGGTGGCGGTCGTTAACGCCGATGTGGGGTATACGTACAACGAGGAGACGCTGCATATCGGCGATGATTTTACGGAAGAACTAAAGGAAAACGAAAAGTTCGAATGGCATTTCGTAAGCAAGGAAGACGCGCTGAAAGGCATGGAAGACCATGACTATTACATGGCGATTGAAATTCCTTCGGATTTCTCGGAGAAAACAACGTCGCTTAATTCCGACCAACCCGTACCTGCGCAAATTACGTATTTGTCGAATGAGAGCTTTAACTTCCTTGCTTCGCAAATCGGCAGCAAGGCCGTTGATACGATGAAGGCGGAGCTGAATAAGGAAGTGACGTCGGCGTATACGAGAACGGTGTTCGAGCAGATGGAAGAGCTGGCCGACGGAATTGGCAAGGCGGCTGGCGGTGCTACGGAAATTGCGGACGGCACGACGAAGGCGAAAGATGGCGCGAAGCTGATTCAGGAGAATCTAAGCAAGCTGGTCAGCGGCAGCGTCGCCCTTCAAGAGGGAGTGGCGAAGCTGGCGAACGGCAGCTCTGAGCTCGGTGAAGGCGCTGCTTCGTTAAGCGCCGGAACGGCTGGTCTGTCGGGCGGACTGGCGCAGCTGTCGGCAGCGCAGCAGCAGCTCGCAAGCGGCGGCGCGTCGCTCGGTGCGGGAGCGTCGAAGCTCGGCGCGGGAGCGAGCGAGCTTGCCGGCGGCTTGACACAGCTGGCGGATGCTAGCAGCACGCTTGCCACAGGCAGCGAAGATGCGAAGCAGGCTGCGGGGCAGATCGCCGGCGGGCTGAGCGACTCGGCCGCCGGTGAGGCGAAGCTGGCAGCAAGCGCGGCGAAGCTCGCGAACGATCTAGCGCAGCTGGCGCAAGCTGATCCGGAGCTTGCGAAGGATGAAAGCTTCAGTGGATTGCTGACGTCGAGTAGAGAGCTGGCCGCAGGGCTGTCGAAGTCTGCAGAGGGACAGAAGCAATTAAGCTCGGGAGTGGACCAGCTTAATGGTGGTCTGGCGAACCTGACAGCGGGATTAAGTCAATTCGACGAGAAAGCGACGGCAGCTTCGAAAGGCGCGGATGAGCTTAGTGCCGGCGGCAAGCAATTGGTTGCCGGTGCGGAGCAGTTTAGCGGTGGTATGAAGCAGTTCGGCGAGAAGCTGTCGGCAGCGGCTGATGGCAGCAAAGATATTGCGGCAGGAGCGGAGAAACTTAATAGCGGTGTTGCTACGCTGGCGAATGGATTGAATACGTTGCAATCGAACGTAGGGCCATTCGTTGACGGATCTGTGAAGCTAGAAGTCGGTGCGAAGGATATGACGACCGGGCTGCTCAAGCTGGAGGACGGCACGCAAGAGTTGTCGGGTAAGCTGAGCGAGGCATCGGATCAGACGGCGGATCTGGATCTGACCGATCCGATGGTCGATATGTTCGCCGATCCCATCCAGCTTGATGTCGAGAAAGTAAGCGAGGTCGATAATTACGGCACTGGACTAGCGCCGTACTTCTTATCGCTAGGTCTATATGTTGGCGCGATGATGCTTACGATTGTATATTCGGTACGCGATCCGATGATCCGTCCGGTTAACGGTTGGAGCTGGTTCTTGAGCAAAGCGTTGACAGTCGTGGCGATTGGTACGATTCAAGCGCTTATCGCCGATGCGGCGCTGTTGTATCTGCTCGATCTGCAAGTGACGAGTGTGCCGTTATTCGTTGGTTACTCTGTGCTGACGAGCATTACCTATATGATGATTATTCAGTTCCTCGCTTCTTCGATGAACAACCCGGGCCGTTTCATTGCGATCATATTGCTTATCTTCCAATTGACGAGCTCCGCAGGTACGTTCCCGATCGAGCTGGTGCCAGATTGGCTCCAAGCGATATCGCCATGGCTGCCGATGACCTATTCGGTAGCGGGCTTTAGAGATATTATTTCAAGCGGCGACTACAGCTCGTTATGGAGCGACAGCTTGATTCTTGCTGGTATCGCATTGCTGTTCGCGCTTCTCTCGTATGGTTACTTCACGTACAGCCATCACAAGACGAAAGGCGAGAATGGCAGCGAGACTGCGACAACGACATTAGCATAAAGCAATGAGTAAGTAGAGGGGCGAGGCCTGACCACCGTGAACGGTTGTTCATAGGTGAGGGGCTTGCCTCTTTATTTTGTTTAGTCGGCGGTGGCAGGAAATGAGCTATAAGAGCATATATGAACTTACACGCGGGGAGTAGCTAGTGTGTTTGGTCTGTAAGAGCGTATATGCGCTTACGGAGGGAGGATGAGTAGAAGGGTAAGCCCACATTATGCTGTAAGAGCGTATATGCGCTTACAGAAAGCTGGAAGAGATAGAGCGGATAATCGGCGCGTGATAATAGCCGACTTTATGATTGCTATTGCCGATTTACTGATATACTGTATAATCACAAGTGTTTCTTTATAGGTAAAGGGGAATGCGGAATGCCGGATCAAACGATTATTCGCTTTGAACATGTTACGAAGCGTTACGATAATGATGACGCAGTACTGAAAGATGTTAGCTTCACCATCGAGCGGGGCAAGTTCTATACGCTGCTAGGACCGTCTGGCTGCGGCAAGACGACCATCCTTCGATTGATTGCCGGGTTCACGGAGCCTTCGGAGGGACAGATTTACTTCAATGGCAAAGTCATTAACCGCGTGCCTGCGAATGAACGCCAAGTGAATACGGTGTTCCAGGATTACGCGCTGTTCCCGCATCTGAATGTGTTCGAGAACGTCGCCTTCGGACTGCGTATCAAAAAAATGAAAAACGCCGACGTCACCGCCAAAGTAAAGGACGCGCTTCGGTTCGTTAACCTGGTCGGTTATGAGTCGCGCGAGATCACTGAGATGTCCGGCGGTCAGCGCCAGCGTGTCGCGATCGCGCGCGCGATCGTGAACGAGCCGGAAATCATATTGCTGGACGAGCCGTTGTCGGCGCTGGACCTTAAGCTGAGGACGGAGATGCAGTACGAGCTTCGCGAGCTGCAGCGCCGTCTGGGCATTACGTTTATTTTCGTTACGCATGACCAAGAGGAAGCGCTGGCGATGTCGGATGAGATTTTCGTTATTAATGAGGGGAAAATCCAACAGAGCGGTTCGCCGACCGATATTTACGATGAGCCGATCAACCGTTTCGTAGCCGACTTCATCGGCGAATCGAATATTGTGCCGGGCCGCATGAAGCAGGACTTCGAGGTCGAATTCGCCGGCCGCTTATTCGAGTGCGTTGACCAAGGGCTTAACAAAGACGAGGGAGTAGAGATCGTCATTCGTCCCGAAGACTTGGAGATTACGAAGCCGGATCAAGGCAAGCTCCAAGTGAAGGTCGACTCGCAGCTATTCCGCGGCGTTCATTACGAGATATGCTGCCTGGACGAAGCGGGCAATGAATGGCTTGTCCACTCCACGCGCAAAGCAACGGTTGGCGAGCAGATCGGCTTAACCTTCGATCCGGAGGCGATTCACGTCATGAGGCTTGGGGAGACGGAAGAGGAATTCGATAAGCGGCTGGAATCGTACAGCGACAGCGAGGCTGCCGATGTCGAATAGATCACGAAGCTTCTATTTCGTGCCCTACGCGGCATGGATCGTGTTGTTCGTCATTGCGCCTATTGTGCTGATTGCTTATTATTCGTTTTTCGACGTGGAAGGTAACTTCACGTTCAGCAACTATGTTAACTTTTTCACCCCTGTCTATTTGAAAATGACGTTAAGCTCGTTCTGGTACGCGTTCTTAATTACGGCGTTCTCGCTGCTCGTCTCGTACCCGACGGCGTATTATTTAACCCGCGCGAAGCATAAGCAGTTATGGCTGCTGCTTATTATTTTGCCGAGTTGGATCAATTTGCTGCTGAAGGCCTATGCGTTCATCGGCTTGTTCGGTACATACAGCTTCGCCAACTCGGTGCTTGAAGTGCTGGGCATCGGCACGCAACAAATTTTGTTCACCGACTTCAGCTTCCTGTTCGTATCGGTGTACATTTTCATCCCGTTCATGGTGCTGCCGATCTTCAATGCGCTGGAGAAAATGAATCCATCGCTTGTATACGCTGCGCGCGATCTAGGCGCGTCCTCTTGGACGACGTTCCGCCGCGTCGTATTCCCGCTGACGATCAGCGGCGTGAAGGCGGGCTGCATGGCAGTGTTTATTCCGGCGCTGTCGCTCTTTATGATTACACGCCTGATCGCTGGCAACCGGGTTATTACGCTCGGTACGGCGATTGAGCAGCATTTTCTCGTCACGCAAGACTGGGGCATGGGCGCGACCATAGCCGTATTCCTCGTCATTGCGATGGCTCTAATGATGCTTCTGACAGGCAACCGAAAGCGGGGTGCGGTCGTTGCGCGAAAAAAATAAATGGTCGAACATTTATCTCGTAATCGTATTTGCGCTGCTCTATGCGCCGATCTTTTACTTGATGTTCTATTCCTTCAATAGCGGCGGCTCGATGCGCGACTTCGAGAGCTTCACGTTCGATTATTATGTTGAAGTATTTCAAGATACACGGCTGCTCATTATCGTGTTGAATACGTTCGTTATTGCCTTGCTGTCTGCGGCGCTATCGACCGTCCTTGGCGTCTTTGGCGCGATAGCTATCCACCAGATGAGACGCAATCGGCCGAAACAGACGCTGCTGACGCTGAACAACGTGCTGATTGTAAGCCCGGACGTTATTATCGGCGCTTCATTTTTAATTCTGTTTACGATTATCGGCATTAAGCTTGGCTTCATGTCCGTATTGTTGTCTCATATCGCTTTCAGTGTCCCGATCGTTGTTATTATGGTGCTGCCGAAGCTAGAGGAGATGAGCTCTACGCTGATCGATGCGGCGCGCGATCTGGGCGCAAGCTCGTGGAATGTACTCACGAAGGTTGTGCTGCCATATATTAAGCCGGGCATATTCGCCGGTTTCTTCATGGCGCTGACGTATTCGCTCGATGACTTCGCCGTTACGTTCTTCGTAACGGGCAATGGCTTCTCTACGCTATCTGTCGAGATCTACTCACGGGCGCGTCAAGGCGTATCGTTATCGATCAACGCGTTGTCGACGCTGCTATTCCTATTCACCATTCTGCTCGTTATCGGCTACTACTTCATTAATCGGCGGAGCAATGGCGGGGCTGGCAAGGCCGGTAAGGAGGGACGGGCATGAAACAGCTGGTTAGAATGTTCGCGACCGTCATTATTGTTGCGCTTGGGCTTATGTACTTGACTTCCTATCTGAATTCGAGCGAAGGCTATACGGGCGGCAATACGCTGACGATCTATAACTGGGGCGATTATATCGATCCCGAACTGCTTGATCGGTTTGAAGAGGAGACGGGCATCAAGGTCATCTATCAGACATTCGATTCCAATGAAGCGATGATGACGAAGATCGAGCAAGGCGGTACAACGTTCGATGTGAGCATTCCTTCCGAATACGCGATTAGCAAAATGAAAGAAGAAGATCTGCTCATTCCGCTCGATCATTCGAAAATTCCGAACCTGAAGCATATCGACGATAACTTCTTGAATCTATCGTTCGATCCGGATAACGCGTATTCGATCCCGTATTTCTGGGGAACGGTTGGCATCGTCTACAACCCGGAGCTGGTGGACGGCATTGCATTTACGAGCTGGGACGATCTCTGGGACGAGCGTCTGCGCAATCAGATCCTGTTGCTCGACGGCGCTCGCGAAGTTATAGGCATGGGGCTGAACAGCCTTCATTACTCGCTGAACGATACCGACGAGGCGCATCTGCAGGAGGCGAAAGCGAAGCTGGGAACGCTAACGCCTAACGTGAAGGCGATTGTCGGCGACGAGATCAAGATGCTGCTTGCGGGCGAGGAGGCGGCTGTAGGGCTCGTATGGTCCGGCGATGCTTCGGAAATTATGGGTGAGAACGAGAAGCTGGATTACGTTGTGCCGCAAGAGGGCTCGAATCTGTGGTTCGACAATATGGTCATACCGAAGACGGCCCGCAATATTGAAGGGGCGCATCAGTTCATTAACTTTATGCTCGATCCCGAAGTCGCTGCGCAGAATACGGAATACGTTGGCTACTCGACGCCGAACAAGGATGCGCTGGCGCTGCTGCCGGAGGATATATCGGGCGATGAACGGTTCTACCCGAGCGAAGAGCTGACGAGTAAGCTTGAGGTGTACGACAACTTGGGTAAGAAGATGCTGGCTCACTATAATGAGCTGTTCCTGGAGTTCAAGATGCACAGCAAATAAGAGTAAATGGGGAAACATACATCATGAATAAGAAGTGGCTGAACTATGCCGGCCTCGTGCTTGTTGCCGTTATATGGGGGGCGAATTTCGGTATTTCGCGGCTTGCGATGGAGTCCTTCCATCCGATCGTATTTTCATTTCTGCGTTTCGGCGTCGCGATCCCGTTCTTCTTCCTTATCTTGAAGCTTACGGAGGGCAGTGTCGGCGTACCGTGGCGTCTCGTTCCGAAGCTGATGCTAATCGGATTGCTCGGCATTACGCTGCTTGAGATTACCGTCATGTACTCCATTAAGTATACGACGCTTGCGAACGCGTCGTTGCTGAACGTGGCGCCATGGCCGATCTTCGTCGCCTTGTTCGCGCCGCTATTCACACGCGAGACGATTACTTCGCGGCTTGTGGTCGGCGGAGTCATCGCGATGATCGGCGTATGCTTCGTTATTCTTGGTGGCGATGAAGGCTTCGCGCTTTCGTCCGACAATATGCTTGGCAATGCGATGGCATTCGGCGTCAGCATCATCGGCGCTTTGTTCAACTTGAGCTCGGTCTCGCTTATGAAACAGTACTCAGCGCTGCGTGTGAGTACGTGGACGATTGTATTCGGCGCTATCTTCATGCTGCCGCTGACGATCGGCTCATGGGGGCAGACCGATTGGCAAAGTCTAGGGACGGAGCAATGGTTGTCCATTGCGTATAACGTACTTATCTGCACGGTGCTTGCATTTGTCGTATGGAACGCTTGCATGTTCAAAGTAGGCGCGACGCGCTCGAACTTTTTCCGTTATGCGGTGCCGGCAGCAGCGGTTATAGCAGGTTATATTTTGTTCGACGAGCGGATCGCTATGCTGCAGATAGGCGGGGCGGCGCTTATGGCGGCCGGACTTGTGTGGATCAGCGTAGAACGTAAGAAGGCATAGGTTGGCAGGGGATTGTTTCAAAAAGACTGCTTCKAATGAGGTCATACGACCTTGCTCGGAGCAGTCTTTTTTGTTGCAGCAGGCTGCTGGCGTTAGTAGTTAGTCGTAACGGACTGTAGCGGCGCTATTTTGAACAAAAGAATTCGGATGCGGTAGAAGATAAAAAATAGTATACGCACATAAAACATGACATGGATTGTTACGTATGGACGAGAATCGTTTTTACGTACGTTTTTCGATGAAAATACCCAAATATTTAAAGTTTTTAAGAAGTTTGAAGGGAAGAAAACGTTGATACGGCGGCGATTATCGCTCTTCATGTCAGGTGTCACTCTATCTAACAATCAATGAAACTCTATTTAACAATGGATTAAAACGTAAAAAATTTGCATTTTTGCGATAAAAAATAGTTTCAAAAAGGGTTTGAAACAGGTAAAATGAAAAAATCGGCGTTCAGTGCAGCTCTAATAGACTGCTGTGCTAAAGCGAACATTAAGAAAAAAGGACGGATATACAATGACTGTAAGTGCAACCGTAAGTACAACAAAAGAAACATTAAACCCGTACGAAATTGCTCAACAGCAAGTCGATACGGCTGCTGCTCTGTTGCAGCTTCCCGAGCATGTTACTAACATCTTGAAGCACCCAAGAAGAGTATTGTCCGTAAGCTTCCCTGTACGCATGGACGATGGTTCGGTTCGTGTATTCGAAGGCTATCGCTCCCAGCATAATGACGCAATCGGACCAACAAAAGGCGGCATTCGGTTCCATCCGGACGTGACGCTTGACGAAGTAAAAGCTCTGTCGATGTGGATGAGCTTCAAATGCGGCGTAGTTGGCTTGCCTTACGGCGGCGGCAAAGGCGGCGTTATTTGTGATCCGCGTACGATGAGCAAGGGCGAGCTTGAGCGCGTAAGCCGCGCATTCATGGAATCGATCGCTGACTTCGTTGGTCCGGACAAAGATATTCCGGCTCCGGACGTATACACGACTCCGCAAATTATGGGATGGATGATGGATACTTACAGCCGTCTTAGCGGAAAATATTCTCCAGGCGTCATTACGGGCAAACCGCTTATTATCGGCGGCTCCAAAGGACGCAACGAGGCGACGGCGCAAGGCTGTGTCTACACGATACTGGCTGCGCTTAAGGACAAAGGTCTTGCTGTCGAAGGCGCGACTGCGGCTATTCAAGGCTTCGGCAACGCTGGACGTATTGCGGCTCGCCTGCTTAGCGAAGCAGGTTGCAAGATCGTAGCGGTGAGTGATTCCAAAGGCGGTATTTATAACGCAGAAGGCCTTGATGTAGAGTACATCGGCCAACTGAAGGATACGGCTTCGATTAGCGATTACGGCCAACAATATGCGATTTCGAATGAACAGATTTTGGAACTGGACGTTGACATTCTCGTTCCTGCTGCGCTTGAGAACGTGATTACATCCGCGAATGCAGACCGTATCCAAGCGAAAATTATTGCAGAGGCTGCTAACGGACCAACGACGCCTGAAGCGGATCGCGTACTGCATGCTAAAGGCATTACGGTCATTCCTGACGTGCTTGCGAATGCAGGCGGTGTAACGGTATCTTACTTCGAGTGGGTTCAGAACTTGATGAATTACTACTGGAGCGAAGCCGAGGTACTTGAGAAACTGGAGACGAATATGATTCTTTCCTACGTAGCTGTTCGCGATTTGGCAGCAGAGCACAAGACCGACCTTCGTACGGCAGCATACATGATTTCGATTAAACGGATTGCAGCAGCAATGGAAGCTCGCGGCTGGATCTAACAATAGGCATCTTTTTACTCGAACATAATGAAGAGGTGAAGGCATCATGAAACAACAAATCCGTATTGGTATTGTAGGTTACGGCAACCTGGGCCGCGGGGTAGAGATGGCGATCAAGCAAAACCCAGACATGCGTCTGGACGGCATATTTACACGCCGCGACCCTGCAACGATTCCTTCCGAGGTTAAAGCTTTCCATATTGACGATGCTGAGAAGCTGACAAGCGAGTTCGACGTTATGATTTTATGCGGCGGATCGGCTACCGACCTGCCTGAACAGGGGCCGCAGTTTGCCAAGCTGTTCCACACCGTCGACAGCTTCGATACGCATGCGCGTATTCCGGAATATTTCGAACAGGTCGATTCGGTTGCCCGCGCGAACGGTAAGGTGAGCGTAATCTCGACTGGCTGGGATCCGGGCTTGTTCTCTCTGAACCGTCTGCTTGCGGAGTCGATCCTGCCGGAAGGCAATGAATATACGTTCTGGGGCAAAGGCGTCAGCCAAGGCCACTCCGATGCGATTCGCCGCGTGAATGGCGTTAAGCATGGCGTACAATACACGATTCCAAGCGATGAAGCGGTAGATCGGGTACGCAGCGGCGAAAATCCGGAGCTCGCAACACGCGAGAAGCATCTTCGTGAATGTTTCATCGTTGCGGAGGAAGGTGCGGATCAAGCGGCGATTGCCGAAGAGATTCGTACGATGCCGAACTATTTTGCCGATTATAACACGACGGTTCATTTCATCGATGAAGCGACGATGAAGGCGGAGCATTCGGCTATGCCTCACGGCGGCATGGTGCTGCGCAGCGGCAAAACAGGCGTGAACAGCACGCAAATCATCGAATTCGGCTTGAAGCTAGACAGCAACCCGGAATTTACGGCGAGCGTGCTCGTTGCGTATGCACGGGCAGTATACAAGCTGGCAGCAGAAGGACAAGCAGGAGCCAAGACGGTATTCGACATTCCGTTCGCCTACTTGTCGCCAAAGTCTGGCGCGCAGCTGCGTAAGGAACTTCTGTAATATAATATAAGAAGCGAAGCGATTCGGAGGGAAGTAATTCCCATCGGGTCGCTTTTTTTAGTTTCATTTTCTAACGAATCTAGAACATCTTATTTGCGAATTTCAACGGTTATTTGTTTTCTAACGAACTCAGCGAACCTTATTTAACTGAAATGGAGCGTAATGGCAAGGGTTGGGATGAAATAAGAATACCCTGATTCGTAAATAATCGTTTCTGAGGAAGAAACAGTAAATAAGGGGTTGAGGATTCCCGGCGCGGCATGAGTCTTTTACAAAAACTCTAAAAATCGCTTACATAGGCTTAATAGTTGGCTTGTACGATGGTATCGACCTAGGATGCGCTCGGTTCTAATCTGAGAGTATCGGGTAGGTACATTCAGATCGGGAGATCGTAGGGGGAACTATTGTGAGCTTCGTACGCAATACTAACAGCACAAGCATTCGCAAAGCACTGCAGGTTGCTGCTGCAGGACTTATGGCATTTACCTTAATCGGACCTGTTAACTTGAATAAGGCAGAAGCAGCCGCTGCAACGTTCTCTATGGAGAAAATCGCAGGTTACGATAGCGGAGCCGGCTATCTGAATGCCGGTACGGAAATCGTCGTATATGATTGGGAAGGCAAACGKGCATACTCGACTAACTCGGCCGAGAAAGCAATTGATATAATCGATCTCTCCAAACTCGGTCAAGAAGAAACGATTGAACGCCTTAACCGTGTAACAGTAGAAAGCTTCAATATTGAAGGCTTCACACCGGACGGCGTAACGAGCGTAGCTGTTCATCCATCAGGTAAATATATTGCGGCATCCGTGCCGGCAAGCCCTAAGACTGATCCGGGCAAAGTCGTATTCATGGACATGGACGGTACTCAGATTACTTCAGTGACGGTAGGGTCGCTGCCGGATATGCTGACGTTCTCGCCGGACGGCAAACAACTGTTGGTCGCTAACGAAGGCGAGCCGAACGGGGATTATACGGTTGACCCGGAAGGTTCGGTATCCATTATCGACGTAACAGGTGAAGTTGGAGCATTGACGGATGAGGATGTGGCAACGGCTGGTTTCGGCAGCGTTACAATTCCTGAGGACGTGCGGATTTTCGGACCAGGATCTAGTGCAGCGCAAGACTTGGAGCCCGAATATATCGTTGTGTCGGCTGACAGCAAGAAAGCATACGTATCCCTGCAAGAAAACAATGCAATGGCAGAGGTTAACCTGACGACTAAGCAAGTTACAAGTGTTCACGCTCTAGGCTTCAAAGATCATTCGTTGCCAGGGAATGGCTTAGATGCATCCGATAAAGATAAAACTATCGATATTAAACCGCAGCCTGTGCTCGGCATGTATTTGCCGGATGGAATGGCGATTACCAGCTATGGCGGCAAGTCGTATATTTTGACTGCTAATGAAGGCGACGACAGAGAATATGGTGATTTTGCCGAAAAGGGAAGAATCAAGTCCATTAAGGATAATATTCAGCTTAATGCGGCTTATTACAAGGGCTTTACGCAAGAGGAATTGGATGCCTTCAAAACCAGCGGAGCATTCGGTTTGGATACGGTGCTTGGTCGATTAAGCGTATCCACGCTGGATGGCCTGAATAATGGCGTGTATGACAGATTGTACAGCTACGGCACACGTTCGTTCTCGGTTTGGGATGCTTCGACAGGGGCGCTCGTATTCGATAGCGGCGATCAGTTTGAGCAATTGACGAAGGATTTGCCTTTCTTTAACGCAGATAATGAGAAGAACAATGATAAAGACGTACGAAGCGCGGCAAAAGGACCTGAGCCGGAATACGTGGAAGTCGGCACAGTCGAAGGCAAGACGTATGCGTTTATCGGACTTGAGCGCATAAGCGGCGTCATGGTTTATGACATTACAAATCCAAAGAAACCGACTTACGTTACTTATATGACTTCCCGTGTGGATGGCGACATTGAAGCTAACGAAGCCGGCGATATTGCGCCGGAGGGTTTGAAGTTCGTACCTGCCGCGAAGAGCCCAACGGGCAAGGCGCTGCTGCTGGCGGCACATGAAGTGTCCGGCACGATTGCGGTATACGAGATTACGGCGCCGAAGCAGCCAAGCACACCGTCAGTGCCGGAGGTAACGCCGGAGCCTAGCCCAAGCCCAACTCCGGAGCCAACTCCGACACCAACGCTTACGCCGGAAGTTAAGCCAGGCGAGTTGAACGTTACGGCAGAGCAATTTGCGGATAAACTTGCTGGGCTTCCGGCGGGCACGAATGAACTTACGTTCGATGCGGGTACACCTGGCGATAACGGGATCTCGGTCGTACTGCCAGCGGGCGTGAAGAATGCGGCAACTGCGAATCCGAACTTAGTGATCGTCATTGAAGGCGATAACGTCAGCTATGAGCTTCCGATCTCGGCAATCAATTGGAATGAGGTTAGCAAGCAGCTTGGCGGAGATGCGGCGAAGATTACCGTATCCGTTCGTCCGGCAAGCGGCGGTGCTAGCGAGCAGATCGAGCAAGCGGCTGTGGGTCAACAAGTTGATTTGCTCACAGGCGCGTTGGAGTTCACTGTAGTTGCTGAAGGCGCTAATGGCAGCAAATATACGATTGCTTCTTTCGGAGGAACGTATAACGACCGTACGATTACGTTAGACGGTACTTCGGTTAACGGCAGTACGGCAACAGCTGTACGCTTCGATGAAGCGACAGGCCGACTTGTATTCGTGCCATCAACGTTCACGGCGGCTGGCGGCGATACGATCGTTAACATGAAACGGAACGGAAACAGCGTATATACAGTCATTAACGGCAGCAAGACATTCGACGACGCGGCCTCCCACTGGGCGAAGCCGGCTATTGATTCGCTCGCATCGAAACTTATCGTAAGCGGCGTGGACGAGAATCATTTTGCTCCGAACAAATCCATTACGCGTGCAGAGTTTACAGCTATCATCGTTCGCTCGCTCGGTCTAAATGAAGCGGCGGCCGGCAGCAGCTTCTCCGATGTATCGGCAAGCAAATGGTACGCGGGTGCGATCCAGACGGCTGTGCAAGCAGGTGTTATCAGCGGCTACGACGACGGAACATTCCGTCCAGAGCTGACGATAACAAGACAAGAAATGGCTTCGATTCTGATGAAAGCCGTTCGTTACGCAGATGCCAATACGGCGGCAACGATTGCAGCGAAAGCTGAATCGCTGAACCCATTATCTGCTATTAAGGATGCGGGTTCGATAGCGGCCTGGGCGAAGATAGCTGCAGCTGAAGCACTGGCTGCAGGCATCGTGGAAGGCAAAGCTGCAGGTACATTTGCGCCTGCTGCGAAGGCTACCCGCGCTGAAGCGGTAACGATGCTGCAACGAACGCTTAAACAGATTGGATTTATTAACTAACCATGGAATGAGTTAGACCTGAGACTCGGTCACCCGGGCAAGCGGATGAAGCTTGCTGCGGGTGACTGGGTCTTTTTTTGATATGCTCATGAATGCGCACATCAGCGGGGATTTCCAAATCGAGTGAAGGCAGGAAACAAAAAAATGCGGACAAACCCGCGCCAATCCGATATAATCGTCTAAGTCGATAATAAGAAGAACTGGAAATTGAGGTGCAGTCGCTTGCAGCAAAGGTATGACCAATTGGATTCGCTTAGAGGGTTGGCCGCATTGGCCGTCATGATCGGACATTTTTTCCTCGTATTCATGCCTATGGCTCAGAATACATCAAGTATGAGTTATTTGGAGTATCCGCTAAATGTGCTGAAATATTCGCCGCTGCATGCTTTTTGGGGCGGTCATGAAGCAGTGATTATGTTCTTCCTGCTTAGCGGCTTCGTATTGTCGCTTCCGTTCTATAGCAACAAACAGCAATCCTACCCGAAATACGTCGTGAAACGGATTTGCCGCATTTATTTGCCGTTCGTGGTCGCTTTGTTTATCGCTATTTTATTCCGTGATGCGGTATTCCTGAAGAAGCTGTCGGATTTGACGCCTTACTTCAACAGCCTTTGGACACGGTCGCCGGATTTTGCGTCGATTGGGGATCATTTGCGTTTCATTACCAACTACAACACGACAAAATACAATCCGATTATATGGACGCTTGTCCATGAGATGCGGATTTCGCTTATATTCCCATTCGCTATGTTCTTTGTGGCAAAATGGGGCTGGAAGGCTGGCGTGCCGCTCGCGATCGGGCTTTCGCTCGTAAGCATGTATTTGCTGGGAGCTATCGAGACGCGCTACACAACAAACTATGTCATTTCGCTGCATTATGCTTCCTTCTTCGTCATTGGGGCGATGCTGGCCAAATATAGAGAGTCTCTTAAGCAATTGTACAACCGTATGAATGGTTGGTTTGCAGCCGCAGTCTTAGTCGCAGCGTTATTCAGCTATTCGTACAAATGGGTTATTTACAGCAAGTCGTTCGCTAAGCATATTACAGAGCCGCAAGGCGATTGGCTGATTGCGCTGGGCGCTTCGATATTTATCGTGGCAGCCATGTCATCGGTTCGCGCATCGAAGCTGCTGCATCTGAAGCCGCTATTATTCCTTGGTAAAATCTCTTACAGTCTCTACTTATACCATATGATCATTTTGCTCACATTCTTGCATAAGCTGAACGGGACGATGGACCCGGCGTTTATCGCGATGATCGCATTCGCCGCTTCATTCGGAGCTGCTGCGGCCAGCTACTATTATGTCGAGCTGCCTTCAATTAAGCTTGGCGGGCTGTTGACCACGTCGCGCAAGAAGCAGCAGACGCCGGTCACTGCGAAAGGCAAGACTTCGGCAAGCATGTAATCAAAAATAAGCGGAAAGCCGTCCTTCTCTTTGGAGAGGACGGCTTTTATTGTTGTTCATTTAACCGTGCGAGAACTGCTGACGGTATTTGCGAGGCGAGATGCCCTCGTATTTGGCGAAGCAGGAGGTGAAGTAAGCGGCGTGATTGAAGCCGACTTCCTCGGCAATGCGGGCGACCGCAAGATCAGTTTGCAGCAGCAGCAGCTTTGCTTGCTCGATTCGGAATCGCAGCAAATAGTCGAAGGGCGCGCAGCCGAACTCCTTTTGCATGCAGCGGGCGATATAAACGGGGTGGAAGTTGATGCTCTCGCCGAGCTGCTGCGCGGTAATGTCCGAGCGGTAGTGGGCGCGCAGATAAGAAGCGGCCTTCTCCGCGCAGAGCGCTTGAGGGGACGGTCCGCTTAGCTCGATCGATGCCGAGAGGTGCTCGATTACTTCTTGGAAAATAAGCTGCTGCTTCCAGCGGACACTCGGAATATGATCGTTCATATTAAGCTGGACGAGCCGTTGCAGCGAATCTGCCATTTTCGTAGGCTGAAGCAGCTTTGTGAATTGGGGGAGCTGCTTAATGAAGGTTTTTGTAGTGTAAATATTATTTGTATGCGCTGTCATGGCAGGACTGTCTTCAGCGGGTCTTTCGAGTGCGTGCTCGACTACGCTCCAGTCTCCTGTCGTCTGAAAATGAATCCAATAATACGTCGTATGCTCCTTATTCGCATTAGTCGCATAATGGTGGGCATCGGGACGGAGGATGAGCGCGTGTCCGGCCTCCACGTCGAAATGGTTGTCCTCCTCCCCCATATAGAGACATCCGTTAGTAACAATAAGCAAATCGAACACGCCAATGTTGCGTCTGCTAGGGTGCTTTCTCCCTACGGGAGATACGGCCGGCCCTCCTGTAATGTAGTGGGGAAGCGGTGGAATCGTCATCTGAATAAGCGGCATAAGGGGGCAAGCCTCCTTGAATGTAATTGTTCGTGATCGAGGTTGGAATTTTTATAGTTTCGGTTGTAAAACTGATACATCAAGCTCAGTATAGCATCTATAATTTGAAAAGACGATGGTTGAGACTGATGAGGATGAGACCGCAGAAGGGCGGCTCGTGCAGGGGGATTATAGGATGGCGGATCACGGGAAAAAAATTTCTTTATGGGTGCTTGCGTGGCCTATTTTTATTGAGTTGTTTTTACAGTTTTTGCTTGGAGCGGCGGATACGCTCATGGTCAGCCGAATATCGGATGATGCGGTAGCTGTTGTCGGTTTCTCCAATCAGTTATTTCAAGCGGTAACGACGCTGCTTGTGACGGTAGCAAGCGGGGCGGGTATTTTGATCGCTCAGAAACTTGGCGCCCGCCAAGCCGGCGATGCGAGGACGATCGGCATCATGTCGGTAACGGTCAGCGCGGGTATCGGAATATTGCTCAGTGTTATGTTATACACTTTTCCGACGGAGATTGCTGCAATGCTGAAGCTGCCTGACACGCTGCTTCCGCTTGCTCAGACTTATATATCGATTGTGGGCGGGGGCATGGTTCTTGTGGCGCTTATGTCCTCGCTGAGTACGGCGATTCGCAACACGGGCAACACCAAAGGGCCGATGTACATTGCGATTGGCATGAATGTGGTCCATGTTATTCTCAACTATGGATTCATCTTCGGAGCACTTGGTTTACCGAAATGGGGCTTGCTCGGCGTAGCGGTATCAACGGTGGTCTGCCGACTGCTTGCGTCAATTGTGTTGTTCATTATGTTCCTGTATACATTCGAGCGCCGCATAGCGATTAGAGATTTCAAAACGTTCAACGGCAAGCTGTTTCAGGAGATATTGCGCATCGGCTGGCCGCTGGGCATCAATATGTTCTGCTGGGTGTTCACGCAACTGCTCATTTTCTCCTTCATAGCGATGCTTGGCACAAGTGAGCTGGCTGCAAGAACTTATATGAACACGCTTGAATCGTTTTGCTTCATGTTAGGTTATTCGATTGCGCTTGCCGTACAGATTCAGATCGCCCATCTGTTCGGTGCGGGCAAGATCAAAGAGGCTTATGGTACAGCTTATCGTGCGTTATGGATTGGGCTTGTTGTTGTCACCGTAAATGCTTTCGTCATTTATTTGTTCGGAAGGCACTTGCTTGGGCTGTTCACGTCGAATGACGATATTATTGCGATCGGCGCATCGCTGCTTGGGATGAACCTGCTGCTGCAGCCGGGCAAAATGATGAATATGGCGCTTAGCAACTCCTTGAACGCGGTAGGGGATACACGCTTTACGATGTGGCTGGCCGTCTTCTCCATGTGGCTGATCGCGACGGCGCTTGCTTATTGGGTGGGCATCGAGCTGGGCTGGGGATTAATCGGCATTTATGGCTGCATGATTCTCGACGAGTACGTTCGCGGCATCTTCTCGCTGTTTCGCTGGCGCGGACGCAAATATTTGCGAATGGCCGAACAGAGGGAAGCGGACAAAGCTGCTGCAGCCTCGGTCGCGCCTGCGATTAGAAAACAAGCCGCTCCCGGCGTATAATAGACGTTAATAGATGATATCGATGATGCGAAGGGGAGAACGTCGCTTATGGCTACTGGTTTAGTAATGAATGAGAAAATAAGAGCATCCGAAGTGCAACTCACGGGACTGGACGGGGAGAATCTCGGCGTTATGTCGAGAGATGAGGCGCTGGCTCTCGCTCGCGAGCTTAAAGTCGATCTTGTGTGCACGTCGCTTATGAGCAGTCCGCCGCCCTGCAAGCTCGTCGGTAGAGGGCAAGCGAAGCAGCAGCAGAGCAAGGATGCCCGGGCGGAGCGCGTGAAGGAGCAGCCTGCCAAGGTGAAGGAGCTCCGTTTGACGCCGCATATCGAAGAGCATGATTACGATACGAAGCTGCGCCAAGCGGAGAAGATGTTGCAAGCAGGCAATGCCGTACAGCTAGTCGTTCGTATACAAGGCAAAGAGGGCGCGCAGGCGAAAGCGCTGCTGGAGCGTCTTGTAGCGGATTTGAAGACATCGGGCAAGAAGCAGTCAGGCATTCAAACCAGCGGCAAGCAAGCGCAGGTACAACTGCTCCCTGTATAGGGATACGAAATACACGATGCATACGAATCGAGAGTGAGGAGACTCATTGTTATATGAGGCAAAACTCATTGTTTAGAGCAGATTGGTGCAGTTGTACTGAATTAGTGAGTCAAACCTCATCCTTCGTGAAGTTAGGTTCATGGGGAGTGAGGTTTGGCTCACTATTTTGTTATGCAGACATGAAATGATGCCGAAGATATGAGGTTAGCTTCATACTTAATGAGCTTAACCTCATTATGGATGGGCAGCGGTAACTTATGTGAGTGTAGGGGATAATAAGGGGAGCGTGAAGCTTAGTAGGATGAGTGAAGCCGGAAGTAAATAGGTTGACAGTATTGGAATCATTTAATATCATTTTTTAAAATATAGGAAGTATAAGTTTCACTCTTATCCTTATGCCTATATTTCACCGCGAAACGAATGCTGCACGCTGCCAGAGGACGCCGTTAGCCGTTTACGCTTGTGAAAATCATTATCAATTACATAAGCGATTATGCTTATTCGACAGAAAAGGAGTTTCCGATGCTTCGTAAATTTTTTGCCTATTATAAGCCGTATAAGAAGCTCTTCTTCATCGACTTCTTTTGTGCGGTGCTGCTGGCTGTCCTTGAGCTTATTTTTCCGCTTGCGGTCAGCTATGTCATCAACACGCTTTTGCCCGACGAGAATTGGGGTCTCATCGTAACGGCTTGCGCGGTGCTGCTCGTTGTATATGCGATTAATACGCTGCTCTCTTATGTGGTTACCTACTGGGGGCATATGCTTGGTATCAACATCGAGACGGATATGAGGAAGCAGCTGTTCGACCATATTCAGAAGCTTAGCTTCCGTTTCTTCGACAATACGAAGACGGGTCATTTGATTTCTCGGATGACGAACGACTTGTTCGAGATTGGCGAGGTTGCGCATCATGGTCCGGAGGACATGTTCATTGCCGCTATGACGCTCATTGGCGCGTTCGGTATTATGCTCTTCATTAATCCAGAGCTCGCTGTCATTACGTTTATCATCGTACCGATCATTATATGGCTCGTGCTGCTGTTCAACGGCAAGATGACGAAAGCTGCGAATCGACTGTTCTCGGATATGGCCGACTTCAACGCGCGGGTCGAGGATACGGTCGGCGGCATTCGCGTCGTACAGGCGTTCTCGAACGAGAAGCATGAGAGAAAGTTGTTCAAAGTGAACAACTTGCGCTTCCGCGAGGCGAAGCTGATCTCGTACAAAATCATCGGCATGAACTCCTCCATCACGTATATGCTTATGCGTCTAGTTTCCGTATTCGTCTTGATCGCGGGAACATGGTATGTGTTGAAGGGCAGTCTGAATTATGGCGACTTTGTTGCGTTCGTTCTGTTGACGAATATTTTCTTCAAACCGATCGAGAAGATCAATGCCGTTATCGAGAGCTATCCAAAAGGTATCGCCGGTTTCAAGCGCTACACGGAGCTGATGGAGACCGAACCTGATATTGCGGATAAGGCTAATGCGGTTGAAGTGGATGGGCTGCAGGGAGATATCGTCTACCGTAACGTATCGTTTGGTTACGAAGGCGTAGCGAAGGTGCTGGAGCATATCGATCTTACGATTCGGGCCGGCGAGACGGTTGCTTTCGTTGGTCCGTCTGGCGCAGGCAAGACGACGCTTTGCAGCTTGCTGCCGAGGTTCTATGAGATCGATGGAGGCAGCATTTCCGTCGATGGGTACGACATTCAGGATATTAAGCTGGAATCGCTGCGCAAGCAGATCGGGATTGTGCAGCAGGATGTATTCCTGTTCGCGGGAACGATACGCGAGAACATCGCTTACGGCAAGCTCGGCGCATCGGATGAGCTGATCATGGAAGCGGCGCGGCGCGCGAAGCTGGAAGAGTTCATTCATTCGCAGAAGGATGGACTGGATACGGTTGTCGGGGAGCGCGGCGTGAAGCTGTCCGGCGGACAGAAGCAGCGTCTCGCCATTGCGCGGATGTTTTTGAAAAATCCGCCAATCCTCATTCTTGACGAAGCGACGTCAGCACTAGATACCGAGACGGAAGCAGCTATTCAGCAGTCGCTGGCTGAGCTGTCCGTCGGCCGCACGACGCTCGTTATCGCTCATCGATTGGCAACAATCAAGAATGCGGATCGTATCGTCGTCGTCACCGAGGACGGCATCACCGAGCAAGGCCGTCACGACGAACTCGTGGAAGCGGGCGGCATCTACAGCCGCCTCCACAAAGCGCAGTTCGGCGGTGCAAGCGTAGGCGCCAGGTAACGATATAAAAGGCAGTTTCGACGGGGCATAGACCACGTCGGAACTGCCTATTTTTGATTGTGAGTATACGGCGGAGTAACTGAGCGGAATAGAGCTAGAAAACAGCGCTATTCAAAAAATCGGGGTGTGTTAGGGGCAGATAGAGATAGAAAGTATCTCTATCTGCAAGGGAGAGCGGCGAATGTGAGCATACGGCGGGTCTGCTGAGCAGATAGAGCTAATAAACAGCTCTATTCAACAAACCGTGGTGTGTTGGTTACAGATAGAGATAGAAAGTAACTCTATTGCTAAGGGAAGGCGGCCAATATGAGCATACGGTGGGCAACTGAGCGGAATAGAGCTAATAAATAGCTCTATTCAACAAACCGTGGTGTGTTGGTTACAGATAGAGATAGAATGTATCTCTATCGCTAAGGGAAAGCGGCGAATGTGAGCATACGGCGGGTCAGCTGAGCAGAATAGGGCTAGAAAACAGCTCTATTCAACAAATTGTGGTGTGTTAGAGGCAGATAGAGATAGAAAGTATCTCTATCGGCAAGGGAGAGCGGCGAATGTGAGCATACGGCGGGGCTATTGAGCGGAATAGAGCTAGAAAACAGCTCTATTCAACAAACCGGGGTGTGTTAGAGGCAGATAGAGATAGAAAGTATCTCTATCGGCAAGGGATTGCGGCGAATGTGAGCATACGGCGGGTCAGCTGAGCGGAATAGAGCTAGAAACAGCTCTATTCAACAAATCGAGGTGTGTTAGGGGCAGATAGAGATAGAAAGTATCTCTATCTGTAAGGGAGAGTGGCGAAATTGAGCATACGGCGGGTCAGCTGAGCGGAATAGAGCTAGAAAACAGCTCTATTCAACAAATCGGGGTGTGTTAGGGGCAGATAGAGATAGAAAGTATCTCTATCGCTAAGGGAAGGTAGCGAATGTGAGCATACTACACAAGCACAAAGAAGAGGCGGGCGCGGCAGTCATCTTGACCTGTCGCGCCTGCCTCTTTAGTTACCCTTTGCCGCCTTGCGGGGCAGGCGGGTCGGGCTCTTTCACGAGCTTCCGCTTCTCCCAGCGGAATATCATGTTCAGCCCTTTATAGATGAGCTTAGACTCCTTCGTGAGCAGCGGGCCTAATATGGCTAGGATCAGCACATATAGCGCAGCGAACGGCTGCAGCAGCTCCATCAAGCCGCCGGCTTTGCCCAGATTAGCCATAATGATCGAGAACTCGCCGCGCGACACAATCGTTAGTCCGATGTTGGACGATGCCTTAGGCGACAGTCCAGCGCTCTTGCCTGCGAACATGCCTGCAACGAAGTTGCCGAGCAGCGTAATGCCGACAGCGCCGAGCGACAGCCATACCGCACCGCCGAGTGCGAGCGGGTCGATCGTGAGACCGAAGCTGAAGAAGAACAAAGCGCCGAAGAAGTCGCGGAACGGCAAAATCATATGCTCGATCCGTTTCATATGCGTCGTCTCCGCTAATACTAACCCGACGAGCAACGCGCCGATCGCTTCTGCGACATGAATCGTCTCGGAGAAACCGGCGACAAGGAACAAGAAGCCGAAGACGAGCAATAGGAATAATTCGTTGGAGCGAATATTGAACAGCTTGTTAAGCAGCGGGGCAGCCTTCCTGCCAATAATGAGGAATAACAACATGAATCCAAGCGCATAAGAGGCCGAGAGCAACACACCGCCAAGCGACGAAGAGTCGCTGAGCACAAGACCCGACAATACGGATATATACACCGCGAGGAAAATATCCTCGAACATAATGATCCCGAGAATCATCTCTGTCTCCGGGTTCGCCGTCCGTTTTAAGTCGACGAGCACCTTTGCTACGATTGCGCTGGATGAGATGGTCGTTATACCTGCAATGACCATCGTTTCCTCGATAGGAAAGTCGTTAACCCATCCGAACAATAAGCCGAGTGAAAAGTTGATTAAAATATAGATCGTTCCGCCAACCGCGATCGCTTTGCCAGACTTCATGAGTCGACCAACCGAGAACTCGAGACCTAGATAAAATAACAGGAAGAGCACGCCGAGGCGCCCCATGAATTCAATTAATTCAGCGCTGTGAATGAATCTGAAGTCTAGTATGCCGAAGTGAGGCGCATGAGGGCCGACAGCCATACCGATCAATATATAAAAAGGAATAACCGAAAAACGAATTTTTGAAGCTAACAGCCCGACCAAGGCGATGAGTATAACGGCGAGACCGATCTCCAGCACCATGTGGTCCATAATTAACGACTCCCGTTTTGGAGCATGAGCTTAAGCTGTTTAAGGTTCTGCCGTTCACCAGCCACAATAAGGGTCGAGTCTGCTTTGAAAACATAGTCGGGACCTGGATTAATATGCTTAGCTTCTTTTTCGACGGCAGCAATAATCGTTGCGCCGGTCGTTTGGCGAATATCCGCCTCGCCGATCGTTTTGCCGATGCAAGCGGCGTTTGGCTCGATTTTGTACCATTCGATCGTTAGATCATCCAGCGCTACTTCAATCGTCTCGAGCGCCTTCGGCTTGTAAGTCATTCCGCCGATAATAGCGGCAATCTGACGAGCTTCTTCATCCTCAAGCGTTACCATGGAGATGCTGTCATCCGGATCCTCATAGTCAAAATGGTACATTTCACGTCGGCCGTCATCATGAATGATAATGACGAACTTATCGCCTCCGCGCGTAATAATCTGGTATTTGCGTCCGATTCCAGGCAAATCAGATTCTCTAATATTCATTGGGTTTGCCTCCTCATTTTTTTGTAGTTTGTACCAAAAAAATGGGTTCTAACCAATGTAGACCGATGTATATTTAATAGGCTTAAGCAGTAAACGCTTCAATCGCTGCAGGATGGTCAGACTTAAGGGGGATAAATAAGCGGGCCGTCCAAATAAGACGGCAAGTGATACCTTATAAGCCGCGGGCTTGCGGCGAATAGGCTGAAGCAGCTTGCTTGGGGAGCGCCCGTTCAGAGCAGCGCAGGTCGTTGCGCGGGCAACAGGATTGAACCGGCTGGAGCCGGCCGTCAACTCGAAGTTGTTGCCTGCTTGGTAAGCAAACAGTGCAGTGAGCAGCAGTGGCAAAATAATAAGCAGGTTAAAGAACCGGTTGCGAAACGCGGGTCTTTGGTTGTGCTTCATGCTTATCGTCAATCTCATCTGCTCACCTCCTGCGGCTATATTTATAAGTATATCTTATAAATGATTAAAATCATAGACAATTCCATTTTTTTGTTGGTCGAATAGGTGAACAATTCAAGGCTTATAACCGTGGGATCAATTAGCAACGATTTTTTTGCTATTAATCAGCGAACCGGCATTTCCGATATGATAGAATGAATGAAAGTTTTCAATAGAATAGAGCATAACAGAGAGAGGTTGATTGGGATGGGAGCAACAGTGAAGGAGCTGTCGCCGCTTGTGCATGCGCTTGATCTTAAGCCGCATGTCGAAGGCGGATGGTACAAGGAAATTTGGAAAGCTAATTTTGAAATTCCGCAGCAGGTGCTCGGCGCTCCGTATTCGGGACCGCGTTTTGCCGCATCGTCGATTTATTTCTTGCTGCATCCTGAGGAGTTCTCGGACTGGCATACGGTTTACTCCGACGAAGTATGGTTCTGGCATTCGGGAAGCCCGTTGCTGCTCACGCTTGGCGGAACAGAAGCTGACCCGCATACCCGTAAGGAAATTATTGTGGGCCCGGACATTTCCGCAGGACATCAACCACAGGCGCTTGTGCCGGCTAACGAATGGCAGATGGCGAGAGCGCTCGGCGACGAGCCGGTACTCGTATCTTGCGTCGTTGCGCCAGGCTTCCACTATGATGATTTCCGTCTGATCAAAAAATAGGCTCGCTCCAATAAATAAGAGCTTCGCGCGTGGCATAATGCCCGGTCGCGAAGCTCTTATTTTTATTATTCGTTTTGCCGCAGCGAATTAATGAACAGCTCGATTAAGGCGGGATCCCACTGTGTTCCCTTGCCTTCCTCCAGAATCGCTAGGGCGTGCTCGCGAGTCATTCCTTTACGGTACGGCCGATCCGATGTCATCGCATCGAAAGCGTCGGCAATGGCAATAACTCGGCCAAGCAGAGGAATGTGCTCTCCTGCGAGCCCGTCGGGATAACCGCGTCCGTCATAGCGCTCATGATGGGAGCGTACGCCCGGAAGCAGATCGGCCATCGCGTCCGCAGGCTCAATCTGCTTCAATATATTTTCGCCCAGTCCCGGGTGTGCCTTAATCTGATTAAACTCCTCGTCCGTTAGCTTGCCATCCTTCAACAGCACCGAGTCACGAATGCCGATTTTGCCGATGTCATGAAGCAGAGCCGACTTGCGCAGCAGTTCAATGTCGGTTTGCGGCCAGCCAGCCTGCTCGCCGATCGCGACGGAATATTCGGCAACGCGTTCCGAATGACCCGCGGTATAGGTGTCGCGCGCGTCAAGCGCGGCAGCAAGCGTGAAGAAGTAGCTTTGGTGAAGCTGCTTATTACGCTCATCCCTCTCCTGCAGACCTTCGATCATATGGTTGAAGCCTGCGACCAGCTTCGAAAATTCATCGGAATGAATATCTTCCGCGCGGGTGTCGTAATGGCCGTTCTGCACGGCAATCATCGCAGCTTGGAGCTTGTGGATCGGATCCTCAATATTGCGAGATAGGAGCGAGGCGCCGAACAAGGAGAAGAAGACGCCGATAACAAGAATGATACCGGCCCATTGCCAATAGGCGGAGGTGCCCCCGCCGTCCAGTCCTTCAAGCCTGATCTGAGCCGCAAGACTATGCAAGAGCAGTGGAAGCGTACCGATTAAAAAAGCGCTTAGCAGAAACTTCGTGCGAATCGAAGCAAATACTTGGCCGCCGAGGGTCAGATCCTGCCCATAGAGTGCTACATGTTTGTTGCGCATATAGGTGACAACAGGTCGAATAGCCCGTGCGGTCAKGAAAAATTCAATCATGGCATGCATACTGGCAACGAGCAGCGCGCCAACGGAAGCAAGTCCGATATAATAATAAGGGAACGAGAGCCATTCCATTTGGATGAAAATATAGCTCATTGCAATAGCCGGCACCGATATGCCGAGCAGATGAGGTCCGAAAGTCCGCTTCAGCGACAGTACCGGAAAGCGGTGCGTTTGTATATAAGCTTTGCGAAGCTGCTCCGCTGTTGGCTGATCGGACAGGAAAGCGACTTGAATCGGCTTTGCATGCCGATAGAATACGAACAGCTCGCAGGCAAGCATAATGAGCAAAGAAGCGAATAAGATGACGCCGAGCACGAAGCCTTCGCCTTGGGGCAGCTTAAGCGTGGAGAAAATGATGATGCCCCCGACTCCGAGCACGGCGACGGTCGATCCAAATACATAGTTGTAGACGAGCTGGAGGAGGAAAGCACGATATACGCTTGCGGGAGTTTGTTGGTGCGGATCTAGTTGCTTCAATGGGATCATTCCTCTTTTCACAGCTTCATGATATAGTTCCTATTACCTATATTAACAATCGGCATATGGAGAGCGGAATTGAAGTTCATTTCCATGTACATACATGGGTATATTTTACATAGGGTTAGATAATTTAGCGGATTGCGGTTGCGACCAAAATTAGCTAAAATAGGTATAGTTCCTTTTTGATAGAGTCATAGATTACGAACGAATTGTTCGATTATGCCAATAGCAAACCATTTGAAAGAGTGGGACGCAAAGTCTGGAGTCTACAGCGCCTAAGGCGCTATGATCGTCCGACCGCCATGAATCTCGTATTCGTGTGCGGTCTTTTTTATTTTTTTTGATAGGGAGGGTATATCATGAGAAAAGCATTTCGTAAGAGCGCATCACTAGTCGTGACTGGGGTCATCGTCTTCGGCATTCTATGCAACGCTTTTGTATTTGGAGCAGGCGGAGGCAACAGCTCTGTGCTCGGTACGGCAGGCAGTTACAACGTGTTCATGCTCGGTGACTTTAAGCTGTATTACGAGCAAGTCGAAGGTGGACTGGCGGCCGGAGGAGATATTGATATAACCGGATTTGGCGTCAATCGAGCGAATGCATCGGGAGACATTGGCTTAGTGGCGGGCGGAGAACTGAAGTTCACGAATGGTCAAATTGATTATGGCGATGCCTACTACGGAACGCTTCATTCAACATCGGCCTTCACGCTCGTAAGAGGCAATAAGCATCAAGGGGCACCTATCGATTTTGAAGCAGAAGCTGAATATTTGTTGAATTTGTCCGCTGAGCTGGCAGCTTTGCCGACCAACGGCACAACAAGCAAAGATCAATACAATTCGAATAAAACGACTTTAAAGGGAACAGACCCTCAGCTCAATGTATTTACAGTAGGGTATGATCTGAATGAGGTATGGCTGGACGTTCCAAATGGCTCGACAGTGATTATTAACGTTACGGGTGCGACTCGATCAATGGGGTGGCAAGGTTATTTTGGCTTTGACGGTAAAGACCGCCAATCTAAAATATTGTTTAACTTCCCGGATGCTACGGCGCTGACGCTCGGCTATAGCGGGGTAAAAGGCAGTCTACTAGCCCCGCAGGCTGATATTACGGCAACGAGCGGCAATATCGACGGCATATTAGTAGGAGCTTCGCTCACGAAAGGCAGAATTCAGCCGCATTGGGTACCTTTCGAGGGGGAGATACCGCTAGCGACGCCAACGCCTAGCCCGTCGGCGACGCCTTCTCCGACACCAACGCCGACAGCGACACCGTCGGAGACACCGACAGCGACACCGTCGGAGACACCGACAGCAACACCGATAGCAACACCGACACCGACAGTAACACCGTCGGAGACACCGACACCAACGCCGACAGCAACACCGTCGGAGACACCGACAGCAACACCGACGGCAACACCGACACCGACAGTGACACCGTCGGAGACACCGACACCAACGCCGACAGCAACACCGTCGGAAACGCCGACACCAACGCCGACAGCAACACCGTCGGAGACGCCGACACCAACGCCGTCAGCGACACCGTCGGAGACGCCGACGGCAACACCGTCGGAGACACCGACAGCAACACCAACGGCAACACCGTCGGAGACGCCGACACCAACGCCGACAGCGACACCGTCGGAGACACCGACAGCGACGCCGACGGCAACACCGACACCGACGGCAACTCCATCGGAGACGCCGACAGCAACACCGACGGCAATGCCGACAGCGACACCAACGGCGACGCCAACGTCGACACCAGTCGTAACGCCATCACCGGCGCCGACGCCGATGCCGACGGGAACTCCGATACCGGAGGCAACGGTTACTCCTGAGCCTACAGTGTCACCTGATCCAACGCCGACGCCTTCCGATGAAGTGATTATTGATGAAGAAGAAGTGCCGGGAGGCTCACCGGATGAAGGCGGAGCGCCTGAAGATGGCGAGGAGCAAACTACGGATGACGAAGAAGTAACGGTAGACGATGAAGAAATAGGCTTAGGGACACCGGAAGATGGTTCAGTGGATGTTGATACATTGCCTAAGACAGGCGATAGCAGCACCATGCCGTTCTACATGGCTGGATTGGTAATCGTAATGCTAGGATTTCTGATCCGCTTTTCTGCACAGAAGAAATAAGAGCAACGACTAATAATTAAAGGGCTGTTCCTTAAGCGGTTATCCGCTCGTGGAACAGCCCTTTGCATTTGTATAAGCTACATTATGAAGGCAATATGATCTTTTGACCCGGGAAGATGAGGTCTGCATTCGTTAACTTATTAAGATCGCGAAGCACCTGCCATGTCGTTCCGTATTTCTTAGCAATCGCCCATAGCGTATCGCCTTTTACAACGATGTAGGCCGAGGCTGCAGGCTCGGGTTTTGGTTCAGGCTTAGGTTCTGGTTTCGGTTCAGGTTGCTCGGGCTCGGGCTTCGGCTCGGGTTCAGGGGAAGGAGTGGCGGGTTTCACTCCTTCCTTAATGCGTCCCTCAATGGTTGGATTTGCTTTGCCAAGCTTCTGAATATAAGCGATGAGCGCTTCATCCAGCGCGCCGTACATGCCGGCTTGCGGATACTTGCCGAACATGGTGTACTCATCGCCGCCCGCAGCTATGAAGTCATTCGTGGCAAGGGTGTATGTCGCGGCTTCATCCAATGGTTTGCCGCCGATTGTGACGGAATGAACGCGCTCCCCTTTGACTGCTTCCTTGTCGATTTTGAAAGCGGCGCCGGACACTTGCGGGAAAGCGCCCTTCGGATTCGGATAATCAGAGACGCCGTTCTCGAGCGCGGCTTTGATATCTGCGCCGGTTACTTTGAGCGTCACGATCTGATTCCCGAACGGCAGAACGGTAATGACTTCGCCTTTCGTAATCGGGCCAGCATCGATAGAAGCGCGAATCCCTCCGCCGTTCGTAAGCGCAACATCAGCTCCCGAGATGTCGGCCAAAGCGTCGGCAACCAGGTTGCCAAGGTTCGTCTCGCTTGCGCGTACTTTCTCCCTTGCGCCTTCAAGAGCAACGGACGATTCGCCAACTTGCTCTGCGAGAATCGTCTCTTGGCTCTTCAGCGTGGCTGCAACAAGCTCAGCGACTTCGGCGTTCGGCGTGATTTCCGCTGCCTCGGCTTGGTTGATAAGCGTCGCTTGCTTCTTAACGACAGCACCATTCTCGACCCAAAAGTCAACGACGCCGACGTATTTCGTATACTCGCCCGCGCTGACAATCAGTGTGCCATTGTCGCCTACAAGGCCGTCTTCAAGAACGGTATGACTGTGTCCATCGACAAAGATATCGATGCCCGCTACGGCTTTGACGACCCGAAGACTCGTGTCATAGCTGGACTTGTCCTGTCCGAGGTGGCCGACCGCAATGATGACGTCGGTCTTGTCCTTTAGCTCATCGACAATAGCTTGCGCTTCCGATGCGGAGTCGGTGAAGTGAAGCCCCGCCACGTTCTTCGGATGCGTCTTGTACACCGTCTCTGAAGTCGAAAGACCGAAGATGCCGATCTTTACGCCGTCAATTTCTTTGATGATATACGGCTCGAAGACCCGTTTGGCGCCTAGTCCTTTGATATTGGCGCTCAGCATTGGAAACTTCAGCTTGCCGGCAAGCTCGATCAATCTCGCCGAGCCATAATTGAATTCATGGTTGCCTGGCACCATAGCGTCATAGCCCATCTTGTTCATCGCGGCTACGACACTTTCGCCGTTGACCAAAGTAGCGAAGGTCGTGCCGTGAATGGCATCTCCGGCATCAATGGCCAATGTATTCGGATTTTTGCTCTTGTAGTAATCGATTATGCCGGCCACCTTGGCGAAACCCATCTCGCCACTCGTGGCCTCGACGGCACGAGCGTGCATGTCGTTCGTGTGCAGCAGCGTGATATGTTTCCCTGTCTGTTCCGTCGCATCCTCTGCCGCAGCGCTGCCCATAAGTCCAAGCACCAAGGCGCTGGCGAGCAATGCTGACGTCAACCATTTGAACCTTTTACGCATGATTTGCTCAATCCTCCATATCTATATATTTGGTTAAAGCCCACCAGTAATATTCTACATTTTCCCACTAATTCCTTTTATATTATCAGAAAATTCTGATCTAAAACTCACTCGAAGTTCGCGGCGGTGTAGGCAGAATAGGCTGTGAAATGCAGTCTATTGGCACAAACATAGACTACWTGAGGGGYAAYAAGCTGTGAAATGCAGCTTAAGAATGGTGAGAACGACGATGGTGGAGGGAGCGGGCGGCGGTGTAGAAAGAATAGGCTGTGAAATACAGCTTATCGGCACAAACATAGGCTACTTGAGGGGTAATAAGCTGTGAAATGCAGCTTAWGAATGGTGAGAACGACRATGGTGGAGGGAGCCGACGGCGTTGGACATAGAGTAGGCTGTGAATTGCATCTTATTGGTACAAACATAGGCTACTTGAGGGAAAATAAGCTGTGAAATGCAGCTTATGAATGGTGAGAACGACGATGGTGGTGGGAGCGGGGCGCCAACAGGCAAGCATCAAGTGCATCAACAATAAAAAAGCGCCTCAGCCGCTCGAATGAGCAGTCAAAGCGCTTTTCAATCAAGATCAACCTACACTTGGAACGCGCGCACGGATGCTCTAACCAATGAAATGAAGCGAGGGCGGGCTTGCTCGGCTACACGAACGACTTGCTCATGAGTGAGCGGCTCAAGCTCTTCGCTGATCGCCATATCCGTTATGCATGTAATGCCTACTGCGCGAATGCCGCAGTAGTTGGCTGCGATAACCTCTGGCGCAGTCGACATGCCCACGGCATCGGCTCCCCATCCAGCCATCATAGCGAGTTCAGCAGGGGTGCAATATGTTGGTCCGGATATGCTGACGTATACGCCCTGCTGCAATGGAATATTCAGCTCGGCGGCTTGAGCAGCAACGATGGAACGGAGCTCCCGGTTGTACGCTTGCGACATATCGGGGAAACGAGGGCCAAGCTCGCCGATATTTGCTCCCATTAAAGGATTACTGCCTGTATTGTTAATGTGGTCGGTAATTAACATGAGATCCCCGGCAGAGAAGGCGCGGTTCATGCCGCCGGCCGCATTCGTAACGAGCAGCGTTTCGATTCCGAGCTGCTTCATGACATAGACAGGGAAGACGACTTCTTTCATCGAATAACCTTCATAATAGTGGAAGCGGCCTTTCATGACGAGAACGCTCTTGCCTTCCAGCTCTCCGATGATAAGCTCACCGGAATGCCCCTCAACCGTCGAAACCGGGAAATGCGGAATTTCACCATAAGGAATGACGATGGCGTCTTTCACTTCATCGGCCATTACGCCTAGGCCGGAACCAAGAATCATGCCGATCTGAGGCGGTGCTTGCAGYTTGCCGCGGATGTAGGCAGCCGCTTCTTTTATTTTGACTAACATATTGTCCATAGKGCTATAATGCCTCCTTACTCGATTTGGAATGCTTTGACAGCATCATTATCATAGCGTAACGCGCGAGTAAAAGTAAACCGCAGAGGGATGCAGGCCAGCCGCGTTGTTGTTTCGCTGAATCGTTCGTATTATGATAAGTAGCAGAAGTAGCAGACGTATCGAAACGCCGCCAATAGGGACAGGCTAGATGAATCGGAGGAATGACGATGAGCATACAAACGAATTATACGCCGGAGCAAGTAGCTTCAATGATTGACCATACGCTGCTGAAGGCGGACGCGACTAGTAATGAAGTGGTTCAGCTATGCAAGGAGGCCAAGCAATATCAATTTGCAACCGTATGTGTAAATGCGGGCTGGGTGTCGCTTGCGGCTAGCGAGCTAGCCGGATCGGGCGTTGGAATTACGACGGTAGTCGGTTTTCCGTTAGGCGCGACAAGCACGGCATCCAAAGCGTTCGAAGCGAAACAAGCGATTGAGGACGGAGCGACAGAGGTCGATATGGTTCTTAATATCGGGTTGTTAAAGTCGGGGGACAACGATGGCGTGCGACGCGACGTTGAAGGCGTCGTCGCGGCATGCAAGGGGAAAGCGAAGCTGAAGGTGATTCTGGAGACGGGCTTGCTGACGGATGAAGAGAAGGTTACCGCATGCGAGCTGTGCAAGCAAGCGGGCGCTGACTTCGTGAAGACGTCGACGGGCTTCGGCAAGGGCGGAGCGACGGTGGAAGATATTGCGCTTATGCGTCGTACGGTCGGTCCGGACATAGGCGTTAAGGCGTCCGGGGGAGTAAGAGACCTGGAAACTGCATTGCAAATGTTCGCGGCAGGAGCAACAAGAATCGGCGCCAGCTCGAGCATTGCCATTGTAACCGGCGGCAAGGGCGAGGGTTACTAAGACTCCAATTAGCGAAGCGAATAATCAAAAAAGGCAAACCGTCTCTATTCGAAGCTTGCTTCGAGAGAGCTCGGTTTGCCTTTTTTGCGTTATATTACGATTCGCAAGCGATCGTCAGATTAGCGTGAAGCTCCTGTCCGGCCTCCAGCAGCACAAGCTCCTCTTGGCGGTTAAGCTCACCCGTCATCGCCATCCAAGGCTCGACGCAGATGAACGGCTTGCCGCTCACCGACCAGAGAACGACGTATTTGAATATATCGTCGTACGTCATTCTCACGCGAACATCGCCGGCAACCGGGAAGGCGATCTCGCGTTGCTTCGCATCGAGCAGCGTGACGGATTCAACCAAGCCTTCTAGATCGAATTCGCCCTCGAACGGTTTAGTGACATTGTCATTATAGTCGAGATATTGCGTAGCATCCGTATCATATACAAGCGACTTGCCGTCTTCGATTGCAAAGTAGGGGTGGAAGCCGGCATAGAACGGCATCGTCCTGTCCGTGCTTAGATTGCGGTATTGCTGGCGCGTATGCAGCTTGCCGTCCTTGAGCGCATAAGTGAACAGCAGCTCGAATTCGAACGGGAAGGAAACAAGCGTCTGCTCATTGCTGCGCAGCCTGATCGTAATGGAGGCTTCGCCTTCCTCGCTCGTGCTGATAACGTCCCAAGGGGACGTACGCGCTACGCCGTGATTGGCCATGCTGTAAGCCTGTCCATCCCACTCATAGGATTGATTCTCCAGTTGCCCGCAGATCGGGAATAGAATCGGATTGCCGCCCCTAATGTTAGCGGTCGGATGCTCGAAGGTTGGTTTGTCCAAATAAAACAATTCATAGCCGTTCAATTGACAGCCGATAACGATTCCGCCTCGCTCGGGGCATACAATGATACGCGATACCGTGCTTTGCTCCGTCAGCTCATAGATCGTATAGGTGTCCACGTAGCTGCGTACTCCATAGTTGCTCACTAACATAACCTCCATATGTACATGCTAAATGTGATAAAAAACGTATAGACAAAGCATACCATAGCATTGTTCTTGAACACCACATCACTCATACAGCGAATGGGGGCTTCGCCTTCATGGACAGGAAACCTTCCCCTCTATTAGTCTGCATAGCTCTCACACATGGAATACGGGTTTGAGATTGGGCGTTTCTATTAAATCATTCATCTACGCCATTCCGAGTTACGAGAATAGTATGTTATTAGCTTCAAGAGAAGGGCAGGTGAAAGATTATGTCAAACTGCAGACAATTTGGAAACAACGTCGCCGGCGCTGGTTCGAACAACTTTGGATCTAACTCCAAAGTTAACTCGATCCTTGCTATTCTTCGCAATGTTAGCTTGGGACAAACGATCACAGTTGGAACAGACAGCGGCAACTTTACAGGCAGATTCGCTGGTATTGAGAACGGAAATGTTCTTTTAACAACAACAACTGGTGCTCTCGTTTTTATCCCTCTTCGCCAAATTAACTTTATCTCTATCCCGTAATGATAACAATCGATCCCTGCATCTGAAAAAAACGGCATCCGTGCTGTCGCCCCTCCGAGCGACGGCGCGGTTGTTCGCCGTTCATACCTTAATGGCGGTAATCGAGGCCACACGTACATAAAATATTGCGTTTTTATCCGTTACGATCACGACCGTATCGTCTCGAACGCCCTGATATTTTCCTTCTACCGACGTTTTGCCGAAATAGACCCGTATCGTGCTTCCGAGCTTTACCCACTGCAATATTCTCACCTTAAGGCCTCCCAAGAAGGCATACGAGACAAGTGAGAGTATTTCGCATACCAATTTTCATTTGTTGTATTGTATGCAGGCGGAGCCCGTATGCTCTTAGACGCTACGCTATATCGTGACCTCAGGAAATAATTCAACTAAAAAGCGATAATTACAAATGGGCAGAAGCGGGGGACGGCCTTATAATGAGCTATATAAGCAGAAGATACCCCTGAGACTTTGAGGTGACGGCTCCATGTATAAGCTATTGATTGTGGATGACGAGGCGCTCGTTCGCGAAGCGATTCAGGAGGGCATGAATTGGGAAAGCATGGGGCTCGTCTGTGCGGGCACTTGCGAGGACGGCATTGAAGCGCTGGAATTCATCGAGCGCGAGAAGCCGGATATCGTCATGACCGATATCGGAATGCCGTTCATGAACGGCATCGAGCTGACGCGCGAGCTCTCCGTTCGTTACCCGGACATCAAGGTTATTATTCTGACCGGGTACGATGAATTCGAGTACGCCCAGCAGGCGCTTAAGATGAAGGTTGCCGACTATATTATGAAGCCGGTTACCGCTATGGAAATGGAAGAGATACTCGTCAGGATTGCCGGACAGATGGATATGGAGAATAAGCAAAAAAGAGATTACGAAAGATTAGAGCAGCAATTGAATGAAAGCATGCCGCTCTTGAAGGAGCGCTTCCTTGAGCGGCTTGTCACCTCCTCGATGACGGCGAAGCAGAGAAGCGAGAGTTATGACTATTTTCAGATCGCTTGGAGCGGACCGTTCTTGGTCGAGCTGGCCGTCGACGTCGACGAGCTTGAATTGAAGCTGCCGTCGACGCCTTCCGACGATGAGCTGTTCCGATTCGCCATCTATAATATTACGAAGGAAGTCATGGAGAGATATGCAGGGGCGGAGGTGTTTCGCGACCGCGAAAATCGTGTGCTTGTCTTGTTGTCGGGTTCCGATTCCGAGGCGCTCCGCGAGGAAGCGGGCGCAGCAGCGGAACAGATTCATGCCGCAATTACCGCTTATTTGCCGCTTAAAGCGTCAATCGGAATCGGCCATATATGCAAGCAAGAGGATAACATCGCGCTTGCGCATCGATCGGCGTTGTCCGCGCTCGTCTACCGCTTCGTTATCGGGACGAACGAAATCATTCGCATCTCGGACATGGAACGGCGGGAGAAGCCGGCGATGCTGTCTGCCGTCGCATGGGAGAATGAGCTCATTACGAAGCTGAAGACGGGGACGCCTCAGGATATGGACGAGTGGATAAGCAGGCTGTTCGGGACGTTCCGGAACCGGATTTTCTCGCTCGACGTTTGTTATATTTATTTGCAGCGCTTCGTGCTTACGCTTATGCATACGCTCTACGAGATGGGAGCCGATACCGATACGATATTCGGGGAAGCGGCAAATCCGATTGCCGAGATGGGGCAGCTTGCTTCATTGAATGAGCTCGAGAGCTGGATGAAGGAGCTGTGCGGCAAGTCGGTAACGATCATCCGCAGTATGCGGGAGGATCACAGCATGCTGCAGATCGAGAAGGCGATGGCCTACGTGAAGCAGCATTATACGGAACCGGAGCTTTCGTTAAAGACGGTATGCACTCATATATCCATGAGCACGAGCTACTTCAGCACCCTTTTCAAAACAAATATGGGCAAGACGTTCGTGGAATACGTCATTCACGAGCGAATGGAGAAAGCGAAGGAGCTGCTCAAGCTCACCGCCATGCGAAGCTATGAAATCGCTTACGCGGTAGGTTACAGCGATCCGCAATATTTCAGCAGCGCGTTCAAGAAACATACGGGGGATACGCCTACGGAATTCCGCGGCAAGATGTTGGGAGGCGAAGGATGAAGCTCGCGTCCTTCTTGCGTTTTCGAAGCATGCAGACGAATATGGTGCTCGCGTTTGTGCTGCTCATTCTGATGACTATCGTTATCATGAGCGTTGTTTCTTATTTCCTGTCGGAGGATGCCGTACAATCGAATGCGAAGACCTATACGACGGAACTTGTGAAGCAAGTGAACAACAATATTAAATCGTACGTGAACGGCATGAAGTATATTTCCGACCTGGTCGACGGCAACCCGTATGTGCAGCAGTATATGTCGGGGAAGGCAGAGGACGACCCTGAGAAGGAACGGGAGCACAAGCAGGCTGTTGCCGATTTCCTCGAATCGATGGCTGTGTCGCGCGCCGATATTTCGTCGGTGAGTCTATTCGGCTACAATGGACAATTCGTGCCTGGCAACAAGGAGCTGGAGCTCAACCCATTCATAGATATTCCGAGTCTTACCTGGTACCGCAGCGCTCAGGAAGCGGGAGGCGAATACGTCATTTCTCCTTCGCACGTTCAGCCGGTATTCAAGGATAAATATCCTTGGGTTGTCTCATTGAGCATGGAGCTGACGAGCAGAGAGAGCGGAACGAAGTTCGGCATCTTCTTGATCGACCTGAACTTCAGCGTCATGAACGATATGCTGCAGGACATTCGACTGGGTCAGCGAGGGTATTTGTTCATCGTTAATTCGGAGGGACAGATCGTCTATCACCCTCAGCAGCAGCTTATCTACAGCAAGCTGAAGACGGAGAAAATTCAAGAGGTGCTTCAAATCGAGAACGGCACGTTCATGAGCGGAGAAGGCGGCAACCGCAAAATGTACACGGTGCAGGAATCCGACTTCGGGTGGAAAATCGTTGGCGTCTCCTATGTCAGCGAGCTGGTCGGCAATCAGAATAAGATGCGGCTGTCCATTATTGTGCTGGGGCTCGTCTGCATCGTTATTGCGATCATCATTTCCTTGTTCGTGTCGCAGCGGGTAAGCCAGCCGATCAAGCAGCTGCAGGGCTATATGAAAGAAGTGGAGAAGGGCAACTTCGACATTCAAGTCCCCGTCCCGACGACAATCGAGATCGGCAGGCTGGCGCGGGCGTTCAACATGATGGTTGGCCGAATCAAGGAGCTGATGTCCCAGGTCGTCAGGGATCAGGAGCTGAAGCGAAGAAGCGAGATTAACGCGCTGCAAGCGCAGATCAATCCTCATTTTCTCTATAACACGCTGGATTCTATCATTTGGATGGCCGAGAGCAAAAAATCACAGGAGGTCGTACTCATGACCTCTGCGCTTGCCAAGCTGTTCCGGGCTTCGATCAGCAAGGGGGAGGAGCTCGTCACGATCGAGACGGAGCTTGAGCATATTACGAACTACCTGAAGATCCAGAAGATGCGTTACAAGAACAAGCTGGACTATCGTATCGAGACGGATGAATCGGTGAGCCAGTACAAGACGATTAAGCTGATTCTGCAGCCGATTGTCGAGAACGCGATTTATCATGGGATTAAGATGAAGCGCGGTCCTGGACTCATCACCATATATTCGGAAGAGACCGCTACCGATGTGCTTCTGATCGTTGAGGACAACGGGAACGGGATGGAAGAGGAGAAGCTTGCTAAGCTGTTAACCCAGCAATACGAGGGAGAAGCGGGCAAAGGCGTTGGCGTGGGCAATGTACACGGGCGGCTCAAGCTTTACTTCGGCGCGCAATACGGGCTTTCGTATACGAGCAAACCGGGCGAAGGTACAACGGTAACGATACGGTTGCCTAAGCATCCCCCGTTATAGGAGGCAGCATAAGATGATCTGGAAGTATAAACGAACATTGGCCATTATCTTGCTGCTGCTGATAGCTGCAGCTGGTGTGGCTTACTGGGGGCAAGGGTTGTCGAGCAGGGATCCGGTCGATATTACGGTTATTATTAAGTCGACGGACGCTTCGATTGAGTTCTGGGAAGTGCTAATCGACGGAGTTCAGGAGGCTGCCCAGGAATTCGAAGCGAATGTGAAGGTGACCGGTTCCAAAACGGAAACAGATGTCGATGAGCAGATTGCGCTCGTCGAGCAGGCGATTGGGGAGAAGCCGGATGCGATCGTGCTTGCCGCCAATGATTTTGACCGTCTAGTCCCTATAGCCGAGAAGGTCAGGAGCAAAGGAATCAAGCTCATCATTGTCGATTCGGGAATAAATTCCGATGCGGCCCATAGCAGCGTTGCGACGGACAACGTGAATGCCGGCCAGAAGGCAGGCGAGATGATGCAAAGCCAGATTAACGGGCAAGCCAAGGTCGCTATTATCAGTTATGTCAAAAATGCCGCCTCGCACATCGATCGGGAGAAGGGTGTCCGTTCGATACTGGGGAACAATTCGAATATTGAATTGCTTCCTACGTATTATGTGGAGGGATCGGAGCAGAACGCTTACCTCATGGCCAAGGAAATCTTGCAGTCGCAGCAGGATGTCGTCGGCATCATTGGGTTGAACGAGCCGACGACGGTTGGTGCGGGCAGGGCTATCCAGGAAATTGGTGGGAAGGACAAGGTTACATTGGTCGGCTTCGACAGTTCGGTTAACGAAATTATGCTGCTGGACGAAGGCGTTATGAAGGCGACGGTTATCCAGCGGCCTTTTCAAATGGGATATTTGAGCATGAAGACGGCCATTGACGCAGTTAGAAATAAATCGGTGCCGAAGTCTATCGATACAGGCTCTTTGGTTATTACGAAACAGAATATGTACGAGGAGGAAAATCAGAAGCTGCTGTTTCCTTTCGTTACGAACTAGCAGAACCTTTTTGGGGGTTCTGTTTTTTTGTTTTAACACCCAAAATTATTCGACTTTTACAGAAAGAAATCACATGTAAGGGGACGGTGAAGATATGCAAAAATAGAGACACATCAGGAATCAATTAGCGATAAGGAGGGGCAGGGATGGAGCAGACGATTGTTCGCATGGAAGGCGTAGAGAAGCATTTCGCTGGCGTTCATGCCTTGAAGAGCTGCCGATTCGAGCTTCGTGCCGGCGAGGTTCACGCGCTTGTCGGCGAGAACGGCGCGGGCAAGTCGACGATGATGAAGGTGCTGACCGGCGTCTACCGGATGGATGAAGGAAGCATCGTCTACAAAGGCCAGGACGTGCAAATCGCAGATACGAGAGCTGCCCAGAAGCTGGGAATCGGAATGATTCATCAGGAGCTTAATCTGGCTCAAGATTTGACGGTAGCCCAGAACATTTTTATCGGCAAGGAGCCGCGAGGAAAGCTTCGCTTTTGGCTCGATGACAAGGAGATGAATAGGCAGACCGCCTTGCTGCTGAAGCAGATGAAGCTGGACATCGATCCGACGACGCCGGTGTCGAAGCTGACGGTAGCCAAGCAGCAGATGGTGGAGATCATCAAAGCGATCTCTTACGATTCTCAGGTGCTTATAATGGACGAACCGACGGCCGCGCTAAGCGACTCCGAGATCGATGAGCTGTTCCGCATGATTGCGCAGCTGAAGGAGAAGGGTGTCGGCATCGTCTACATCTCCCATCGGATGGCGGAGCTGAAGCGAATTACGGACCGGATTACGGTCATGCGTGACGGCACGTATATCGACACCGTCGATACAGCCGCTGTCAGCATCGACCGAATCATTGCGATGATGGTCGGGAGGGAAATCTATCAACCTGCGAGGCCAGACAGGCAAGCCGCAGAGCAGCTTGAGAAAGTGCTCGAGGTTCGGGGACTGTCGCGAAAGAACGTGCTTCATGATGTCAGTTTCTCGCTGGCTAAGGGAGAAATTCTGGGCGTCGCGGGACTGGTCGGAGCAGGTCGAACGGAGACCGCACGCGCGATCTTCGGCGCTGATCCGATCGATGCCGGCGAAATCTACGTGCACGGCCGCAAGGTGCGCATAACCGGGCCGCATCAAGCGGTAAAGCACGGCATCGGTTATTTGTCCGAGGATCGGAAGCACTACGGCTGCCTGCTGGATATGGATGTGAAGACGAACATAGCGCTTGCGGCGCTTGGCCGATTCAAGAATGCGCTCGGCTTCATGAGCGACAGGCGGATGGCTCGAATATCAGATCAAGTCATCGACGATTTGCGCGTGAAGACGCCGGGAATCGCACAGAAGATGAAGTTCCTGTCCGGCGGCAACCAGCAGAAGGTTATTATCGGCAAATGGCTGACGCGGGATTGCGATATTCTCATCTTCGACGAGCCGACACGAGGAATCGATATTGGGGCCAAAAACGAAATTTATAAGCTGCTGGAAGGTCTAGCGGCGGAGGGCAAGTCGATTATAATGATCAGCTCGGAGCTGCCTGAGATTCTGCGGCTGAGTCACCGTATTGTTGTGATGTGCGAAGGCAGAATTACGGGAGAGCTTATGAATGATCAACATGCCTCGCAAGAAAGGATTATGACGTATGCGACAGATCGAGTCAGCTAAGCGCCAGGCAGAAGGGGGATATCTTGCAATGAGAAATGCTACAATGGCCGGCGGCGTCAAACCAAAGTTCGCCATTCAATCCGGACTGCAGCAATTATTGGCATTCGGCAGCTTAATTCTATTAATTGTTTTTTTCTCCATCGCGTCGAGCAATTTTTTCGTATTCTCTAACCTGGTCGGCATTCTGCTATCGACTGCGGTAATCGGTGTACTCGCGCTTGGATCGACGTTCGTTATCGTTACAGGCGGCATCGATCTGTCGGTAGGTACGGTAATGACGCTCTGTTCGGTCATGACAGGGGTATTCATTACGATGTGGGGGCTGCCGGTGTGGGTCGGCATCCTCGGCGGATTGCTTACCGGGGCCGTATGCGGAATGATGTCCGGGCTCGTGATTGCGAGGTTAGGCATACCGCCTTTCATTGCCACGCTGGCGATGATGATGATTGCCAAAGGGCTGGCGCTTGTTATCTCGGGCACGAAGCCGGTGTACTTCACGGAGACGCCTGTATTTATGAAGATCTCGCAAGGCTCACTGCTGGGAGCCGTCATTCCCGGCTTCGATATTCCGAATGCCGTTCTTATTTTCTTCCTCGCTGCGATTATCGGAAGTCTTCTGCTCTCCCGAACGATTGTGGGCCGTTACAACTTCGCAATCGGCAGCAACGAAGAGGCGACGCGCCTCTCCGGTGTCAATGTGCGCAATTGGAAAATCGCCATCTATACGATTACCGGCACATTCACAGGTATAGCCGGCATTCTAATGGCTTCGCGCCTCAATTCGGCGCAGCCGTCGCTCGGCATGGGCTACGAGCTGGAAGCAATCGCGGCGGTTGTCATCGGCGGCACATCGCTTAGCGGCGGGAAGGGCACGATCATCGGCACAGTCATCGGAGCATTAATTATGAGCGTCCTGACCAATGGGCTTCGCATTCTGTCCGTACCGCAGGAGTGGCAGACGGTCGTTGTCGGCTTTGTAATCCTGCTCGCTGTCTACGCGGATAACTTGCGCCGGCGCAAAGCTTAACGGCAACAACCATTCAATAACCATTCATTCAAACAAAGGGGTAGTGAACAATGAAAAAGGGTTTGTTTATGTTGGTACTCGCGATTGTTATGGTCATTAGCGCATGCGGTTCGAACGGCAATGGAGGCAACAGCGGGAATAATGGCAATGAGCCGGCGGCAACGACCGCACCCAAGACGGAGACGGATAACGGCGGCAAGGATGCGCAAGCGGAGAAAATGTACATCCCGATCGTATCCAAAGGCTTTCAGCATCAATTCTGGCAAGCGGTGAAGAACGGAGCGGAGAAGGCTGCTGCTGAACTGGGCGTAGAAATCACGTTCGAAGGACCGGAAACAGAGTCGCAGGTCGATAAGCAGCTGGAAATGCTGCAGGTCGCGCTGGATAAGAAACCGAGCGCAATCGGTTTCGCTGCCCTCGACAGCCAAGCTTCCATTCCGCTGCTGCAGAAAGCGAAGGATGCCGGTATTCCGGTCATCGCATTCGACTCGGGCGTGGACAGCGACATTCCTTCCAGTCTCGTCACAACGGACAACGTTGCCGCAGCGGGCATGGCCGCGGACAAGATGTCTGAGCTGATTGGCGGAGAAGGAGAAATAGCGGTTATCGTTCACGACCAGACGAGCCGCACGGGCATCGACCGCCGCGACGGCTTCGTGAACCGAATCAAGGAGAAATATCCGAACATCAAGATCGTCGACATTCAATATGGCGGCGGCGATCATTTGAAGTCGACCGACCTTGCGAAGGCGATTATGCAGGCGCATCCGAATCTGAAAGGGTTCTTCGGTGCTAACGAGGGATCGGCAATCGGTGTTATCAACGCCGTAACGGAAATGAAAGCCGAAGGGAAAATTACCGTTATTGGCTACGATTCCGGCAAAGCGCAAATTGACGCAATCAAGAGCGGTTTGATGGCTGGGGCCATTTCGCAGAACCCTGTCGGCATCGGCTATGAAACGGTCAAAGCAGCCGTGGCAGCGTCCAAAGGCGAGACAGTGGCGGCGAAGATCGACAGCGGTTTCGTCTGGTTCGACAAGACGAATATCGATAGCGAGGAAGTTAGAGCCGTTATTTACGAGTAACCCATATAATCAGAACGACAGCAAAGAAGCTGCAGACACGCGCCCGATGCGCGGTTCTGCAGCTTCTTTCTTGCTGTCTTTATTATTATTGAGCAGCTGTGCCAGCGTCTGCTTGAGCAGGCGGCGGCGTCGGCATTGTATTCGAGATCTTCGCTTTCTCGCGAATTTCAGTCATCCATGCTTGGGACAGGCCGCTTGCTTCTTGAGCGACAAGCGTCTTACGAATTTCTTCTTTCTTCTCGTCGAGTGCTGGGTACGTACCCAATTTCTCTTCCGTTTTCTTGATTATGTGGAAGCCGAAGCTCGATTGAACAACGCCGCTCAGCTCGCCGACTTTCAGTGCGAAGGCTGCTTCGCCGAAGGCAGGGTCCATGTCAGCCTTCTTGAAGAAGTCAAGGTCTCCGCCGTTTGCTGCCGAAGCCGTATCCGTCGATTTTTCCTTGGCAACGGTAGCGAAATCCGCGCCGCCTTTCAATTGAGCAAGGATAGCATCCGCTTCTTCTTGCGTCGCTACTAGGATATGCGATGCGCGAATCGTTGTTGGCGTATCCGTGAACGTATCTTTGTTCGCTTCGAAGTATTGGGATATTTCTTCATCCGTTACTTCTGTCTTAGGCTCTAGAATCTTCGAAATCGTCAATTGGAACTTCGTATCGCGAGTCAGGCTTTCTTCCGTCATGCCGTATTGCGATAATACGGATTGGAATTCCTCAGGCGTGCCAAAGTTGGCTTTGATTTTCTCGATCTCAGCAGTAATCTCTGCGTCCGTTACTTTCACGCCGGCTGCATCCGCTTCTTGCTGTATCAGCTCTTCTGTAATCAGGTTGTCCAATGTAGTTGGACCGCCTGCATCTACGAGCGCGTCATACAGCCTGCTCTGCGGGATATCTTGTCCATTGACGGTTGCAACAGAGCCGCCATTGCTTCCGAATGGAGGCTTGATAAGAACAATGACAAGCGCAACAGCCAATATGGCGGATACGATCATCCATCCTTTGCCGCCGCCAGTCTTTGGCGCGTCGGATACTTGTCCCGCTGCGTTCAGCGGCACAACCTCTGCAGCTGCTGCGGCTTGTTGATCAGCATCATCCTCATAGGCTTCCTCGGCTTCTTTCCCAAGGTCGAGTTCCTCTTGACCTTCGGCTTGCTCGAACAGCTCGTCCTGCTGTTCGTTCTCTTGCGTGAATTGCTCTTCCTTCGCAGCCGTTACTTTTTCTTCGTCTTTTTTGGACTGCGATTCATTGTTATTCATTGGATAAACTCCCTTCAATCTTCCTGTCATTTACCTACTATAACAAATCGTTTAGCAAAATACCTTAATCTAAAATAAAAATATTGCTTGCAACAATTGTCGTTTCATATTAATTGTATAGTATGTAAGACATGCTGTTGACGAGTTAACAGCTTTACGGAGGGATCAATTGTTCATACTGCGAGGGTATTATGACGGCTGGATTGTAACATTGTCATTTTTGATAGCGCTATTCGTAGCTTATTCCGCGCTTAATCTCACTTTTAAAATAACGAGCACCTCAGGGAAATCGCGATTGGGTTGGCTTATTGCGGCTTCTTTCGTCATGGGCAGCGGCATTTGGGCGATGCATTTCGTCGGCATGCTTGCTTTCCATTTGGAGCTTCCTGTTCATTATGATGTCCGCGAGACTAGTATTTCCGTTTTTGCCAGTATTATCGGTTCGTTTGCCGCATTTTATTTGACGATGACAAGGCAAGCAACGAAGCGGCGGCTAGCGCTTGGCAGCCTCATCATGGGGGCTGGCATTGTTGCGATGCATTTCATCGGTATGTCCGCTATGCGCGCGCCAGCCACAACAATTACCTATAAGCCGCTTATATGGGCGGTGGCGGCATTGTTTGCCGTCGTTGCTTCGTACGCTGCGCTGTATATTTTCACGAAGTTTCGCCGAGACACGAACCGGGGCTGGCCGAAGTGGGGGGCATCCGCATTAATGGGTTTGGCGGTTTGCGGGATGCACTATACGGGTATGAGCGCGGCTGAGTTCTGGTGCGGCGACGATGAGCTGTTAATGAGGGTTTCGAAAGTTGGAGTCGACCTCGTATTGCTTATTTCGATTACCCTTGTGATGCTTATGATTATGATGGTTACCTGGATTGCGCTTTACGTGGATCGGACGCTGCTGGAACGGATGGCTTTCAGCGATCCGCTTACGGGTTTGCATAATCGGCATGCGATGAATCATCATTTTGACCAAAAGCTCGGAGATTCATCTCAAAGCGCGGTGCTCTTCCTCGATCTCGATCAGTTCAAGCTCATTAATGATACGCTTGGCCATGACATAGGCGATCTGCTTATCCAAGAGGTGGCTTCTCGTCTGCAGAAGTTTCTTGGACAGGACAGATATGTGTTCAGGCTTGGGGGTGACGAGTTTCTACTGTTGGTTAATGAGATGAAGCAAGAGGCGATAGAAACGATGGCGCTGCTTATATTAGAAGAAATACGAAAAGTATATGTTCTGGAGGGCAACGAACTGTACATCACAGGCAGTATCGGTATCAGCTTCGCGCCGCAGCATGGCAAGGATCGTTCGACCCTGCTGAAGGCAGCCGACACGGCGATGTACCAGGCTAAGCGTCTTGGCAAAAATCAATTCTGCTCCTTCAATATCGACTTGGAACAGAAGCTGATCCGCAGAATGGAGATTGAGAAGGGGCTGCGAAGCGCGCTTGCTTCCGAGCAGCTCGCTTTGCATTACCAGCCGAAGTGGAATTCGGAACGCAATTGCCCGGTTGGCTTCGAGGCGCTTCTGCGATGGAATCATCCGAAGTATGGTCTCATTGCGCCGAATGAGTTCATTCCGATTGCGGAGGAAACGGGCCTTATTGTCGGCATGACACGGTGGGTACTGGAGCGGGCTTGCATCGATTGTAAAGAGTGGAATATGCGAACGGACAATAAACTGGGCGTATCCGTTAATCTGTCAATCAACGTATTCGAGAGCAAGAACTTAATGGACATGATTACGGCTGCCTTGCAGCGTGCGACGCTTGCGCCGGAAATGCTTGAGCTGGAAATTACAGAATCGATCGTAATGAAGGATGCGCCCGATGTTATACGTCAACTGCTCCCGCTTCAGGAGATGGGCGTGACGATCTCGATGGATAACTTCGGTTCGGGTTATTCGTTCCTCGGGGCGATCGATCAGATTCCGTTCCATACGCTTAAGATTGACAAGCATTATATGCAGGAGAGCGACTCTCCGTCTAAGCGGGCGATCGTCAATACAATCATTACGCTCGCGAATCAACTGAATTTGGAGCTGGTGGCGGAAGGAGTCGAAACGGAGCAGCAGCTCGACTTCTTACGGGCGGCAGGATGCACAGTCATGCAGGGCTACTATTTCAAGAGGCCGATGCCCCGCGAGGAGCTTGATCGCTGGCTGTTCAGCTTGAAGCAAGAGGCTGTGTAATCTTTTGTTTATCGAATACGACAGGGATGGTATGATAACCATATCTAGGTAAAATATGTTCGCAATTTGCTGAAAGCTATCGATTTGGAATGAAATGCGCCTTGCCACTTAATAGACGACGATTGAAGTGTAGGAGGTATCAGCTTGCGCAAAAATGCGGGGGTATTCGCAGGTCTCTTATTGTCGATGCTTGTACCGTGGCTTGGCTATTTATGGCTGAGATCAACGGCTCTCGACAAATTATTTCAGGCGCCGAATGAGCATTTTTACATGGTTAGTCTCGTATCCTTGTTTGCGCTGCTCCTAGCGGTTGCAGTTGGCATCGTCGCAATCAGGCAGAGAAACATCAAGATAAGCTTCCTATCCTTATCCTATGTCTCGCTTGCCGCGCTATTCGTCTTGCATGGCATGTCTACACCCGGCTTTCTTATGCATCATTCCACCATCGCCGGCAATGCCGCGCAGCTGAGTGTTTTAATCGCAGTAATATGGCTATGGCTCTCCTCCTTGTCAGCAGATTTATTCATTATAAAATGGTTTGCGAAGTGGCAGCGCTGGCTGCTTCCTGTATGGGTTGTTGTTCTAGCAGCAATCTGCTTTACGATATGGAATTACCCTGATCTGCTCCACGCTGCCCACTTGAAGGAGAACCCCATCAAATGGGTTGTCAGCGCATTTATTGTGGTGATGAATCTATGGACCATGTACCGCTATCTTCAAATCTACTTATCCTCGCGTTTTCCCTTACAGCTTGCTATTGTATACAGCGCCGGTTGGATGATCATTGCGCAGCTCATTATCGTGACCGGTGAAACATGGAAGGCAAGCTGGTGGCTCTATCACTTCATGCTGCTAGCATCCGTCATCGTAATGGTAGGCGGTATTGTTAGACAATATATGAGCTCCAAGTCTATTACGTCGTCGGTGAAGCTGTTATTTCGGGCAAATCCGAGAGATTGGATCAATACGCATATGTCGCCCAGCGTCAAAGAGTTGATTATGACAACAGAAGCGAAGGACTCCTATACAGCAGGTCATAACTATCGCGTTGCGCTCTACGCGCTCAAGCTTGCAGAAGAGCTTGGCCTGTCAAGAATTGAGCTGCGAGCTATCGCACAGGGCGGACTCGTTCATGATGTGGGCAAGCTTCGGATATCCGATCGCATCTTGAATAAGCCGGGTAAGCTGACGCCTGAGGAAAGGCTCGTTATCGAGCAGCATCCCGTCACGGGGTACGACTTATGCAGGCGCCTTGGCTTTATGCCCGAGGAGCTGGGTATTATTAGGTCACATCATGAGAAGTGGGACGGCAGCGGCTATCCCGATCAATTGGCCGGCGACCTCATACCGCTGCTAGCTCGCGTGACAGCTGTTGCAGACGTATATGATGCGTTAACGTCCTCCAGGTCATACCGGAAGGCAATGTCCCATGAGGCGGCAATGAAAATTATTGAAGCGGAGAGCGGCATCCATTTTGATCCAAAATGCGTGGAGGCATGGGTAAGACTCGTTGCCGAGCAACCTGAATTTTTCAAAGAAACGCTTCGCAATACGCCTCATCTGAAGCTTGATCGCAAGCTGGCGAAATAATAGATTACATACCGCAGACCTATTTGACCTGCTTGGACGCGGGAGATATGCTATTCATGTAGGATCAATATTCCAATCAGCGGATGGAGGAATACAGGAAAATGACTTATGTGCCAGCAAGTAACCGATATGAAAACATGAAATATAACCGCGTAGGGCGGAGCGGCCTGAAGCTTCCGGCAATATCGCTGGGCCTATGGCATAACTTCGGCGGAGGCGACCGTTACGAGAATGGACGGGCGATGGTTCGCCGCGCATTCGACCTCGGCGTTACGCACTTCGACCTGGCGAACAACTACGGACCGCCGCCGGGCTCGGCGGAAGAGACTTTCGGACAAATTCTGAAGCATGACCTGGCTGATTATCGCGATGAGCTCATTATATCGACAAAAGCCGGCTATCATATGTGGGAGGGCCCATACGGGGATTGGGGATCGCGCAAATACATGCTGTCGAGTCTCGATCAAAGTCTTAAGCGGATGAAGCTGGATTATGTGGATATTTTCTATTCGCACCGCCCAGACCCGAATACGCCGCTCGAAGAAACAATGGGCGCGCTCGATCATGCGGTACGTCAAGGTAAAGCACTGTATGTCGGCATCTCCAATTACAGCGCTGAGCAGACGGCCCGCGCTTCGGCCATACTGAAAGAGCTCGGAACGCCTTGCCTCATCCATCAGCCGTCGTACTCCATGTTTAATCGCTGGATTGAGAACGGGCTGCAGGATGTGCTTGATGAAGAAGGGATCGGCTCGATCGTGTTCTCGCCGCTTGCCGGCGGCGTATTAACGAATCGTTATTTGAACGGTGTTCCTTCAGATTCGCGCGCGGCTGGTCCAAGCGTCTTTCTGAAGAGCGATCAAATTACGGAGAGCAAGCTGCAGAAGGTTAAGCTGCTTAATGAGATTGCTGGAGAGCGCGGTCAGACGTTGGCCCAAATGTCGCTTGCATGGGTGCTTCGAGGCGGAAGGGTAACGACTGCCTTAATCGGCGCCAGCCGTACCGAGCAGATTGATGATTGTGTTGCAACGCTTAATAGACTGGATTTCAGCGATTCTGAGCTTGATCGCATCGAATCCATATTAGCTGCCGAATAGATAGAAACATATGAAGCCGGGAGGCCTGTCTGATCAATTGGACAGCTTCTCGGTTTTTTTTTGGAGTAGTTGTTATCCTTTCATTTCTAAAACTCTTTATATAGTTCAATATCCTAATTAAAGGTATAATGAGATTGTGCATTTTGGGCGTTATACATAAGCAGACGGGTTGAGAGGAGAAAGACACTTGAATAAAATGTCTTTACGGACCAAAGGGCTATGTTTAATCATTCTGATTTCATTATTTCCGTTGTTGTTGGCAGGGATAGGCAACTACTCTGCAGTGAAGCAGTCAATGATGGCATCGGCGTTCGAGAAGGCGAGCAGCCAGCAGAGTTCTCAAGCGAATGACTTGGCTTCGTGGATGGCGATCCGCAAGGCCGAAGTGCTGGTGATGAGTCGCACCGACGCCGTAAGGTTCGGCAAGGACGACACGCGTCTGCCCTATTTTGAGCGTGAGCTGATTAGGAGCGGATTCGTTTATTACTCGATGGGTTATGCGGACAAGGATGGTCTAGTATTGCGTACCGATGGCGAGCGGCGGAATATTAATAACGAACCCTTCTTTCAGGACGCGATCAGAGGCAAGGTAGTTATTACCGATCCGTACACGCCTTCCTTCTCCGATCTGAAGCAATTATTGATTGTCGTACCGGTGTATGGCACGCAGAACGAAGTGCAAGGGGTTGTTTACGCATCGATCCTATTCTCGGCTATCGATCATTTTCTAGAGAAGAAGAGCGATCAATCCGTTCTCTATTTGTATAACGACAATGGCAGCCTTATATATAATTCAATTTCCGGCGTTACCGAGAATGTATCGCTCTATGATAAAGGCGGAAGCTTGGAGTCTGTTGCGGATGAGCTTACCTCGTCTAATCAGGGCTATGTGCAAATAAGCGAGCAGGCGGAGCAGTATGCGCTATTCTATACCAAAGTTGAGGAGACGCCATGGCGGCTAGCGCTTCGCGAGCCGGCATCCAAGCTGGAGGCTATGCTCAGCCCTATCTTCTGGCGCATCTTCATGACGATTGCTGTATCGGAAGCGATTATTGCCGTATCGTTCTACATGTATTTCGAACGTATTATTAAGCGGCTGGAACGTATTCTTGTCGTTACGGAGCAAGCCGCGAGCGGCAATTTCGAATCGAATCATTTGGCCGCAACGCCGAATGACGAGGTCGGTCAGTTAGCCCATTCAGTTAATGGCATGATGGAGCATCTGCAGGAGATGTTCGATCGTCTTGAGGCGATTATTAATCAAAATCAGTATTCGTTTATCGTGCTTGACGATCAATACCGCGTCACTTATCTCAACAAGACGGCAGAGGATATGCTCGGTTACAAGACGGAGGAGTTAATGGGCTGGGCTACGCCGCTGGTGTTCATGGATATGGAGGAGATCGAGAGGGAAGCTGCCAAGCTGACGGAACGGTTGGGACGAGAGGTACAGCCGGGGATGGAAGTATTCAAGGAGCTGCGCAATGAAAACTTCTCTTATGAAAGAGAGTGGACATTCATCAGCAAGGACGGCAAGCGTATTCCTACTCTTCATAGCTCGAACGGCTTGCGCGACCGCAATGGCCGATTCTCTGGCGTCGTAGGGATGGTATCTAATATTACGGAGCGGAAGCAAGTGGAGAAGTCCCGCAATCGGCTGCTGGAAATCGTTGAATCGGCTAAGGACTTGATCGCTTCGGTTGATACGGAAGGTAACGTGATTTACTTGAATCGTGCCGGGAAGGAAATACTCGGGATCACAATCGAGGATGATTCTCCTGAATTAGTAGAGGAGCATGTAAAGCCCGCCGTATACGAGGAATTGACGCGGGGGGCTGCTCTTGCCGCTGAACACGGCTTTTGGGAGGGCGGCGCGCAATTGGCAAGGAAAGACGGCGAACCGCTTCATGTATCGATGGTCGTTGTCGCGCATCAGGATATTACGACAGGGGAGAGATTTTTCTCCTGTATCGCCCGTGATATATCGGAGCAGATACATGTGCAGGATGAATTGATTCGGGCAACGGAGGAAGCAGAAGAGGCGAATCAATCGAAAAGCCGGTTTTTGGCGCTTATGAGTCATGAGATTCGAACCCCGCTTAACGGCATTGTAGGGCTCACCCATCTCATGAGAAAGACAGGGCTGTCTTCCTCGCAGAAGGATTATATGGACAAGATGCAGACGTCGTCGGAGACGCTGCTGCGCATCATTAATGATATTCTAGACTTCTCCAAAATTGAAGCCGGCAAAATCGAGGTTGAGCGGCTGCCCTTCCAGCCGGATGAGCTGTTTAGCCGACTGGCGGACCAGCTTAGCGTATTCATGGGCGGCAAGGAGCAGTTCGAATTTATTATTGAGTCGTCCGAGCATATGCCGCAGACGGTCATAGGCGATGCGATGCGACTTGAGCAAGCGCTGCTTAATCTATGTATTAACGCGATTAAGTTCACAAGCAAGGGTCGTGTGAAGCTTGAGGTCGAGCAGCTGCAATCGACGGGAGATACCGTGCAGCTTAGGTTTGCGATATCGGATACCGGTATCGGGATGTCGAAGGAGCAGCTAGATAAACTATTCATGCCCTTCACGCAAGCAGACGGATCTACGACGCGGAAGTTCGGGGGAACGGGACTGGGGCTCGTCATTTCGAAGAGCTTCATCGAGCTGATGGGCGGCAAGCTGAAGGTTGAGAGTACGCCGGCAGTTGGCAGCCGCTTCTACTTCACTTTGTCGTTCCCAATCATTCATCATTATGCGCAGAGCTCATGGCAGCTTAGCGCCGACATGATCGAACAGCCGGTATGGATTGTTGAGGATGACGCAGAGATGCTGGCGCATTGGAGCGGCATGATGGAGGCGTTCGGAATGGCGCCTGTCGCTTTCAAATCATGGAAAACGACGAAGGAAAGGCTTCTTCGAACAGGGGCGGGCACGCTTCCTAAGCTCATCATTCTCGATATGGAAATGCCGGATATGTATGGGGTAGAGACTTGGCTGGAGTTCCACCGTGTCGCAGAAGAAAGAGGTGTAAGAACCATTGCCATGACGACCTCTTACGGGCGGGATGAAATGCTCCAATTGCCGGATTCGCAGCGTCCCGTTACCTTGCTTATTAAGCCGTTGACGCGCGCAAGCTTGCAGCGTGCACTTAGCGGACTTGATGAGAAGCGCGGTCCAGGTACGGAGCTATTGCCGTATGGCAGGGAAGTCGCGGCTGCAAGCGAGGCAGTAAGGGTGGGCAGGGCCAGAATATTGCTAGCCGAGGACAACAAAATCAATCAGCTCGTCGCCCTCGAAATATTGAAGGCCAGCGGCTATGAAGCGGGCTTGGCCGAGAATGGGCAGGAGGCGCTGAATAAGCTGGACGAAGAGCATTGGGATCTTGTTCTGATCGATATTCATATGCCGGTCATGGATGGTTCCGAGGCGGTGCGGATTATACGCGAACAGCCTAGATTCAGTAAGCTTCCGATCATTGCGGTAACGGCCAATGCGCTCAGACAAGACCATGAGCAGTACTTGAAGCTGGGAATGAACGGGGTTGTGACGAAGCCGATTGATGCCGAGCGTCTGCAAAATGTAATTACGTATTGGCTGGCGCAGGCCGGCAAAGACAAGCTGCTGCCTCCCGGCATATGGGAAGAAGATTTAATTGAAGCAGAGAACAGCAAGAGCAAGCAGGAGAAGACCCAGCTGGTGCTGCCGGAAGTGAAAGGAATGGATGTGCCGAGCGCTTTGGCCCGGGTGAACGGCAAGCTTCCGATCTTTATTCATATGTTAGAACAGTTTAGAAGGGATTACCTATCATTCTGTGAACAGTTGCGGTTGATGGTATTGCAGGAGGACCTATCCACCGCGAAGAGAATGGTTCATACGCTGAAGGGAGCGGCTGGTTATTTGTCGGCGGGGGAACTGTCAGCATCTGCAGCCGAGGTTGATCGCATTCTGAAAGAAGGGCAGCCCGAACCGGGGGAATTACATGCTTCCATTGCCATACTTAATAGGGATCTTACAACTCTTTTGGAAGAGCTTCAAGACGTTCCGGCGCTCTTCGACAGTAAAGCCTAACATTTTTCTAACAAGTTATTGTCCAGATATAATTGGTATTGTATAGTAGAGTTACAAAATATATTCGACAGAAATCTTCAATCCTGAAAAAGGGTGACGACATGTATAAAGTTCTAGTTATTGAAGATGATGTCATGATGAGTGATATGTTGTCTATGTATTTGTCGGAGGAAGGCTACTCCGTTGCGCAGGCGTATCGCGCTGACGATGGGATTAAGCTGGCAGCAGAGTTCGACCCTGATCTAGTGCTGCTCGACCTTATGCTCCCCGACCTAGACGGCATGGAAGTGTGCGCTGTTATTCGCAAACGGTCTAATGTGCCTATTATGATCCTATCGATGAAGAGCGAGGTGTCTGAGCGTGTACAGGCGCTCAAAGCGGGGGCTGACGACTATATGTGCAAGCCCTTCAGCATGCACGAAATGACGGCAAGGGTGGAAGCGTTAATCAGGCGTTCACAGACGACGATATCCGAGACTGTGATGCAGGTAGCTGCAACGAGCGAGATTGCCCTCGACCTTGATCCGATTCAATTGGATTTTGAGAGAAGACTGCTGCTCGTGCGAGGACAATTGGTGGAGACGACTTTTTCCGAGTATGAACTGATGAAGCTGTTTTTGGCTTATCCAGGCAAAGTGTTCAGCAGGGAAGAACTGATTAACACGATTCGAGGCTTCGACTCCTTCGTTACCGATCGCGCTATAGACGTACACATAGTCAATCTTCGGAAGAAGATTGAGCAGAACCCGAAGGAGCCGCGTCTCATTCGAACCGTATGGGGATTTGGTTACAAATACACGGCAGATCACTCGAACATAGGCAAGGAATAAGTTCCCATCTTCTACTAATCACCGAAACTTAATTAGCAAAGAAACCATACCGCGATTCAAGCGGGTGGTTTCTTTTTTTTATCAACATAGTTATTTTTGCTCAAGGGCTATTAGCATGCGGCTGGTTATTCGATAGCAGCGGAGGACCTATTGGAATAAGTCGTTAGGCCTGCCTCTGCGTTTGTTAAAATATCTAACGAAACTCTAAACCCTTCCCATAAATTTCCCTAATAGTTATATGGCAAGATTGCCTTAACGAAAAAAATGTTGAGGCGGTGACCATTGGATGGAGGCATTAACCGGCTTATCTGGACGCAAGGAAGCATTTGCGCAACTGGAATCAGCTGTTCATCTTGCTCGAGTGGCAGACAATAGATTGCTTATTGCACTTGTCGATCTGGATCGGTTTTATCGGTTAAATGAAACAAGAGGACATGAATTTGGCGACGATGTGCTTGGCATTGTTGGGAATCGGCTGTTAGAAACAGGAATTGCTCCTACAACAGTATGCAGAATCGGAGGTAATACGTACATGGTAGCTATGCAGCTTGCACAAGGTACGGATACTTGTCTACATGCTGTGGAAGCAATCAAGCACGCAGTCGAACTCCCGATCGAGGAGAATGGGACTGAGTTATATCTGACCTCCAGCATAGGCGCTGCCATATTCCCGGAGGACGGGCTAGCGAGCGAACAACTCGTATGCCGTGCAGAATCCGCACTCCATCAGTCGAAGAATGAAGGCGGCAATCGCACACAATTTTACAACTCGGACAATACAGATAGATTGCAACGCAGAATTGACATTGAAGCGTCGCTTAGACCGGCATTGTATATGAGGCAGTTTTACCTGGCCTATCAGCCTATCTTCCGTTTAGTGGATGGCAAGATGAGAGGTTTCGAGACGCTCATTCGCTGGAAGCATCCCGAGCTTGGTACGATTAGCCCAGCGGAGTTTATCCCGATTGCCGAACATAACGGGCTTATTGTGCCGATTGGTGAGTGGGTGCTGCGCGAAGCGTGCAAGAGACTTGCCGGCATGCACAAATACGGCTTGGGACCGCTCATCATGTCCGTGAATATATCGCCGGTGCAGCTTCAAGATCCAACGTTTCCGCAGACGGTGCTTCATATTCTTGACGAATACAAAATCCAATACAGCTCGATTGAGCTGGAAATTACGGAGAACGTGACGCTGAAGCATTCCGATACGGTGCTGTCCTCCTTAAGTAAGCTGCGCGGCGCAGGCGTGCGTATCGCGCTGGATGATTTCGGCACGGGCTATTCTTCCCTCAGCAATCTCAAACAGCTTCCGATTCATTGCTTGAAAATCGATAAATCATTCATTAAAGCGATCGATCTGCCAAGCGCGGAGAGATTAATCGTTGAGTCTCTGATTGAGCTTGTTCATAAGCTTGGCCTTGAGGTGATAGCTGAAGGCGTCGAGTACAGAGAGCAATACGATTTGCTTAAGTCTTGGGGCTGCGACTACGTTCAGGGATTCCTGTTCGGCAAGCCTATGGAGCCTGAGCAGCTCGATCTATCGATGATCAAGACAAATGACAAACAAGATCTACCATTTGGCGAGGGAGATGTACATGTTGAAGCAGGGGCTATCAAATAAGACAAAAGGTATTATGAAGGGGAGGTTTCCTATTCGKGGCAAGCTCATGATGTTATGCTTGTCTTTGCTTCTCGTACCAAGCGTTATCGTATCGGTATTAAGCTATCAGGCTGCAACCGATGCATTGAACCACAACGGCGAGGTCATTCTTAAAAATAATGTCAAAAGCACGATACAGTTGATCGCCATGCTGGACGCGCAAGTTAAGGCTGGCGTAGTGGAGAAGGCAGGCGCCGAAGAATTCGTCCGCATGACGATGCTGGGGCCAAAAGGCGAGGATGGCAAACGGCCGATTAATAAAGCGATTGATCTTGGCGAAAGCGGCTATCCGTTCATTATCGATGATAACGGCCTGACGCTGGCGCATCCTTCGATGGAAGGAACGAGCCTTGACGGACTTGAGAATAACAAAGGCGAGCTCGTCCTGGATACCGTGAACCATCTGCCGGTTACCGACGCCTTCGTTGAGACGGCAAAATCCGGCGGTGGTTTCGTATATTACGATTGGCAATTGCCGGGACAGACGGATAAGTACGCATCCAAGGTTACATACATAGAGAAAGATCCGAACTGGGGCTGGAATATAGCGGCCGGCACCTATATGCAAGATTTCAACAGCGGTGCAAGCAAGATCATTAAAGTAACGATTATTACGCTCATCATTACGAGCCTTCTAGGAGTAGCGGCGGCCAGCTTGTTTACGATTAGATTGACGAAGCCGATCAAGCAAGTGTCACAGCGCGCGTCTGAAGTCGCGAAGGGTAACTTGAAATTAGAGCCTATCGTTTGCAAGAGCGGAGATGAGCTTGAAGCGCTCGCAGGCAGCTTCAATGAAATGGTCGTACAGCTGAAGGGCCTCGTCGTCGAGGTTGGTCGGAGCGTCGATCAAGTGGCTGCGTCGTCGGAAGAGCTGATGGCAAGCGGTGAGCAGACGAGTCAAGCAAGCGAGCATATCGCTAATACGGTTCAGCAGGTTGCTGAGGGTGCTGAGAAGCAGTCGTCAAGCGCAGAGGAAAGCTATCAAGTCATTCACGATATGTCGGCTAGCATTCAGCAGATCGCATCCAGTACGGAACAAGCTTCCCATGCGGCCAAATACACGTCGGAGCGTGCAACTGCGGGCAACGATACGCTGGAGCAGGCGGTTACACAGATGGAGTCGATTCAACAGTCCTTCAACAGTCTTGCCGTGGCGGTGCGCGGATTAGGTGCGAGGTCGCATGAAATTGGCAGAATGGTTCAAGTAATAACCGACATATCCGCTCAGACGAATCTTCTGGCGCTTAATGCTTCCATTGAGGCGGCTAGAGCGGGCGAACATGGCAAAGGCTTTGCCGTTGTGGCAGGCGAGGTAAGGAAGCTGGCTGAACAGACGAAAGCGTCCAGCGGTCAAATCGCGACTGTGATTCATGCGATTGGCATCGAAACAGAGCAGGTTGTCAAAGCGATGGATGAGGCAGGCGAAGTAGTAACGCACGGTATCGTCGTTGTCGAAAATGCCGGCGAGATGTTCGATTCAATCCGCGTAGAGGTGCTTCAGGTAGCTCAGCAGATCGATGAGGTTTCCGTAGCGGCTGGTAGTATTGCGGCCGGGACAGAGCAGGTAATGCAGTCCATCAAAGAGGTTGCAAGAGTCGCTGTAGAAGGCGCATCCGGCTCCCAGTCGGTCGCAGCGGCAGCGCAGGAGCAGACGGCTTCGATGGAAGAGATCGCGGCTGCCTCAACGATGCTGGCGCGAATGGCCGAGGATTTGCAGCTTCAAATCAATCGATTCCAAGTGTAGTAGTTTCAATAGGGCTGTCCAGCCGGCGATTGCTTGCCTGCTTGGACGGCTTTTTGCGTTCCTGGGCAAATACTCGCCTAGTCCTGTGACACGCCGAAGTAGTGCTGTAAGGGCATATGTGCGCTAATGGGGAGTAACAAGTGTGTGATTGGTCAGTGTAAGAGCGCATATGTGCTTACAGGCTTCAATGGGCTGGGCGGAACGCAAAGAAACCGCCTTGGCGTCGGCGGCTTTCGCGGATTCGGAATGATATGAAAGAGAGATGATGACATGAAATGCGGTTAATTATAAAGGGTATAAAGTATTGTGAAAATGTTAAGAAACTTCCAAATAAAGCTTTGTGCCGTCCGTGTATTGGAAGATAGCGACGTCGCGTACCATTTCGACGGATTTGATCCGTCTCCACTTTTTGCGGAAGTCGAAATCGAGCTCCATTTGGTGCAATTTATGGTTGAGCTGTTCTACCAATGCTGATTGTTCGTTAGGATAATAGACGGGAACAGAACGTTTTTTGAAGTTAATGATTCGCATCATAACCTCGAACACCTCCGATCATTTTTTCCCATTCTAACGTACAATTTTTAGCGCCTTATGAAACTGCCGTGAGGATTTTGTTTATTTTGCTCATACTTTCCTAATACATTTACGAGCTGGAAAAGCTGCTATATTTTTTCTTATAATAGCCATGCCCGTAATGGCGCTGACTTGGCGGTGGATAGTGCGGTGGACGGTTATGACTTCTTCTATGGTCGCTGCTGCTGTAGTGGTGATGCCTATGGTTTTTTCGGCCGATGAGGGAGTAAAACAAACGCTTTAGCAAATGTCTAATCATCGTTATGACCTCCTGTTCATCCATTTGAAAAGTAGTACGGCGGGGCTGCTCCGAAGTTTCTTGCGAATGGCGGTTTTMTCCTCGACAACAAAAAATAGGCGATGTAAGCTGAGCTTACGGCATATATATAGGCTAACGCATACGCTTACGAAGTAAGTTTGCTACGCAAACTTAAGCACACGCTTACGAAGTAGGTTTGCATTCGCAAACCTTTAAGGAGGGAGTCACCATGCTGCATTCAATCGCTCACAAATGGAGAGAGATGCTTAATCATTGGCGAGATTATCCGCTCCGCGAAGGGAAGAAGTGGAAGGGACGCTACCTTATCGAGCGGTTCCTCGGAATGGGAAGCTACGGTCAGGCATATGCCTGCCTTGATTTGCAGAGCGGTCAATCCGTATTGCTGAAGCGCAGCAAGCCGAGCAAAGGGGAGCTGGGCAGGCGGTTGCTGGAGCGGGAAAGCTTTATTTTGCAGGAGCTGCTGCATCCCCAAATTCCGCGATGGTACGGCTTCGAGAGAATGGCGGGTGAAGACGGCCTCATTATGGAGCTCATCGACGGCAGTTGCCTGGAGGACGAGTTGCAGGAGCACGGCCGCACCTATTCGGCGCTTGAGGCGTTGTGCGTATTGCAAAATCTGCTTCAGCCGCTTAAAGAGCTGCACCGAATGGGGTTCGTGCATCGTGACGTCCGTGTACCGAATGTGCTGTATAAGCAAGGCGTCATGTATTTGATCGACTACGGCTTAGCCTGCCGCATCGGAGAAGAGCTCCCTCAGGAGCTGCGTGAACAGCTTAAGGAGGTAACGACGGGAGATAAGGCGGCGTCCGGCAGTTGGGCGGCCGTGAAGCGGCGAATGCGTGAGCCGAACCCAACGAGCGACCTGTACGGTCTCGGTCATCTGTTCCTCTTCTTGATGTACGCCGGCTTCGAGGCGACAGACGATCTCGAGGAACGCGGCTGGGAGGAGGAGCTGGCGCTTCCCGCGCAAGTCATATCCTTCATTCGCAAGCTGCTTACGTCAGGAGAGGACGGCTATCTATCAGCGGAGCAGTGTGAACAGGAATTAGTGCAGCTCATTGCAGCGCTTAGAGGGCCAAGCAACGTCATCCGGAAGTTAACAAGTAGTAGGCGGCGGTAAGCAGCAGAAGGTGGAGCGGGTAGAAACTTCGCCAAACGATACGCGGTATTTTGATCCGATCGGCGGCTTGAACGAATTCGGGCAAGTAGACGAGCAGCATCGTCGAAGCAAGACTGAATAGTTGAATATACCAGCCCTTATAAAATACGAAGATCGCATTTAGGGCAAAATGCCAAGCTATCATCCAATAAGGAGACGAGTAGCGATATAGGATTACTAGTAATAGGCAATAAGCGCCATAGCTGAAGGGTGATAGCTCAACGAGCAGGATAGCTGATGCAATGACGGCGATCTGCGCAGGCAGCTTTCCCTTCCATCGATCCAAAAGCATGAGCAGCAGCAAGCTGATGAATAACGTGCCGACCGTATTGACTTCCGCTTGCTTGAACAGCATCATATAAGGAATTTGAGAGAGTAGAGCGATAAGTCCGGTACGCTGCAAATAACGATTCACGCTGCGGGTGCGGAAGTAGCCAATCACAAGCGCATAGGCATAGAAGGGCAACGCTAGTCTGCCTAACATCCGCCACTTGGAGTCGTCTGGAAACCAGACGATGCCGATATGATCGATTAACATGGTCAGCATAGCTAAAAATTGCATGGAAACCACCTTTGAACTAAGGTTTTTCCCAGTATAGCATAACCTTGATCGGAATAGAGGGGTTAGAAAAGCCCCCAGCTTCGGCAGTTGGAAGCGGGAGGCTGCGAATCCTATGGAATCTGATCAACGAGCGGACAAGGTTCACAGCCCGGCGTTTTTCTGCAGCCGTCTAGCAATTTCCCGGAAGTCCTCGGCTGAGATACCTGGCGCGAATTCTTCTGGGATGGGTGCTAGATCAGGCATAGGCGCCCCTTGCGGAGCTCCTTGAATGACTTCGAGCTGGGCACCGGTTTGCGGGTTCTGTCCGTTCCATATAAGAACAATATCTTTGTAATCGTTCGGGCTGAACGTATACAGCTTGTTGCCAAGCCCCATCGCCTCGAACTTCCGTGCCGCATCGAAAGCGTTATTGCTTAGATCGGGGATCGGAATGAGCTTCTTCACATCCACGCCTGTCGCAATCTCCAGCGCCTTCGCATAGGCAAGTACGTGAACCCCGCCTCGTACGAGCAAATATCCGATCATCTCCCGCGCTGTCGGGTGATCGGTCATTTCGTATACCCGCATCTTATGCGTCCTGGCACCGCATTCCAGGAAGAAGTTATGCAGCAGGTCCAGCACAAGATTGCCGCTGCTGAACACATTGTCGCCAGTCCATGCTCTGCCCATGGAGTCCCCGGCTAGGGACGTCTGCGCCGTAGCAATGAAGTGATACGTATTGCGTTTATGCACGCCTTCTCTCAGCGGCGTAGAGTCCGGCGGACCAGGCTGGGTGGAGCCGGTCAGCACCATATTGATAGCCGTCGATACGAGCTCGACGTGGCCAAACTCTTCCGCCGTAATGCTGGAGACGAGATCGTAGAACGGCTTAAGCCGTTTGCGATCACGGAAGTTGAATGATTGATACATGTAGTTGTTCAGCGTCGACATTTCGCCGAATTTGCCCCCTAGCAGCTCTTGTACGGCTGCCGCCGCATTGGCGTCTGCGTAGGGGGAGGGAGGCAGCTCGATTTGAAGCTTATTGATCCTCTCGAACAAGGCAGCGCACACCTCTTTCCGTTACGTATTCCTTCCTTGTCATGTGTATGACAGCAGGCGTCGTCGTAGACCTGCAATCTGACAAAATAGGACACGCATTGTCGAATGGCAGTGAGTGAGGGTGTGCGGTCTAGCTATTTCAAAGCGATAACGAGCAAGTCGAATAGGAGCAGTGGAAGGACGGTATTGAATGGACTGTGGAACACACGAGGATCGTGCATGGTGCACTGCAAATGAACGAAGCACGGGTCAACATGTATAATGACGCCCTCGTAGCAACGGCCATCGGACATTTTGACACAGACGTATTTATGCATATGGCTGCCGCACAGGCGCATGACCTTGTCTCGAATGTCGCTAACCGTCGCGGTATGCGCCTTATCGGCCTTGTAGACGATCGTATTGCTTGCCGCCGCTTGCTGTTTTTTGTCGGACAAGGAATTACCCCCATTCGAATCGATTTGTCATATAAGTATGCGCTCGGCCGGCATGTCATGCAGACAGGAAGCGAAAGCTCGGACGAAAAATCGACACAATATAGGAAGCGAAAACCAGCTGCAAATCTATTGACTTTTGTTCTGAAAATTATTATTCTAATAAAGTTGTTTCTTGAAATTGCGAGGTGAAACGGATAACGCCGTCCTTTGGTGGCTAGGCGCGTTTCATTCCGGTGAAATATAAGCCTGTTTATAAGTCGGAAAACTTATAAAGTCTTATATTTTGAGAAAAACAAATGATTTGCTGATGTAGCTCAGGGGTAGAGCAACGCACTCGTAATGCGTAGGCCGGGGGTTCAATTCCCTTCATCAGCATACCTCTTAGTGCGAAGGAGTCTTCTGCGATTAACGCAGGGGGCTTTTTTTATTTTCCGGCAGATGCCGTTCGATTAGACTATTTTTTGATCAGATCGCCAAGGAATCCGAGAAGTTCGGTCATGAAATTGAAAAACGGTCCAAGCCAGTTCCCGCGCCTTCTTTTTGCTCTTCTTGCCATATGTATCCTCCTTCTATGTATCGCTTTTCTAATGACGACAGTCACGGCCGCCGCTTCGGGCGCATACCTTATTACAGCAAACATGAGCTGGGATAAACGATTTCCTGAGCAGCGAGGAGTGACAATATGCCGCGCATACCGAATTTCCCTCCGGCATTGCTGGAGGAGCATCGCATATGGCATCATACGAACCATTTGGCGCCCGGTTCCATGCCGCCGCCAGGTTATGGGGAACGGTTTCTGCGATTTCACCGCGACTATATTAATCGGGTTGCCGGCTGGTATGCCAGCCAGGGCTACGATACGAGAGCGATTGCCGGATGGAACGGAATACCTGACGCCATTAGGCGTGCGCCATGCTACGATGCGGCAGCCGAGCAGCGCGTTACCTATCAGCCGCAATCGTTCCGATCGGCCGATGAGCTGGGCAGCTTCATCGAGATGAACCTGCACGGCTGCCTGCATCCGATGGCAGCGCAGCTGTGGAACAATCCGGAGCTGAACGACTTCGATCTGGCGCCGCGCAATACGGAATTTTATAATATTCATTTTTTGATTGACGGATGGTTTCAGAATTGGGAGCGGGCATGGGGAATGCGCGATTCGGACTCGAATCGCGCGGAAGTGAAGAAAGCTCGCTCTACGTGCAATTGCGGAGCGAGCGAAGGACGTTCGTATAATAAGAAAGCTCGCGCGGAACGAACTGATCTGCTTTCACTACAACATGGGAAGCCAGCAGCGGACCGCCGCCCGGAGGCAGCGCCACGCCAGTCGCCGGCAGCTCTGTCAGCGAGCCCTCGAACAAAGCAAGCAGCATCTCCAGGTCGGCCTCATACACCCCGGCCACTTCTTCGGGCTGCAGCCGAAGTTCGCTCAGAGGCGTCTCGCACACGAGCCCGAATACATCGCTGACCTCACGGTCGATGAACGGAACACCGTTCACGATGCCCTCGCATCGCTCGCGTACCTGACCGAGCGGGATGAGCTGCTCGAGAGGAGCTTGAACGCCAAGCTCCTCATCCAGCTCGCGCACCGCTTCCGCGAGCGTCTCTCCTGCCGTTAGATGACCGGCTGCCGTTATATCGTAGCAGCTTGGGTTCGTATCCTTCGTCGCTTGCCGAAGCTGGAAGCGGACGAAGCGGTTGTCGCCTTCGCGGCGAGTCAGCCAGCAATGGATCGAGCGATGCCAATAGCCCCTCGCATGCGTTTCGGATCGTGTTGCCGTGCCGAGCGGATTCATCTCTTCATCATAGATGTCGAACAGCTCATCAGCCATGCTGTACAGCCTCCAACTGCGAAGTGCAGTGCTTGCAGCGAGTGGCCTTAATCGGAACCATGGACAAGCAGTACGGGCACTCCTTCTCCGTTGGCGCAGCAGGCGCTTCATCCTTTTTCTTCTCCGTACGCCGTAGAACATTAATGACCTTAACCAGCATGAAAATACAGAATGCAACGATTAGGAAGTCGATAAGTACGTTGATGAATTGCCCGTAGGCGATGACTGGTGCGACGAAATCGGCAGGTTTATCATCGAGTTGCTCTTTCGTATACAGCGGAATCTTCAAATGCTTGAAATCAACCCCGCCCAATACTCTCCCAATCGGCGGCATAATGACATCGTTGACAAGCGACGTAACGATTTTGCCGAACGCTCCCCCTATAATAACACCGACAGCCAGGTCGATAACGTTGCCGCGCATGGCGAACTCTTTGAACTCTTTGACGATTTTCACGTAAGCTTCCTCCTGCTCCTATTTAACTATAGTTTGCCCTGAATCTAGCAAATGTATTCTATCATTCTAGCGAAAATGTCCGAAAGTGAAAAGTGCCCTAGAGGACCTTATCACTAAATATGGCGGTCATTCATGTTCGAAGTGCTCACATGGACGATTTTATAATATAATTTACATAAACGGGATGAACGGGAATGAAACCTGTTCCGAACGACGCACGTATAAATCCTCACCATACACAGTAGAAGCACCTGGAATAAAAATTGGAAAGCTAATTTATAGGAGGATGTTCACATGTTCAATCGTTTTCTAGCCAGCATCGGGATTGGGAACGCAACGATCGATACGGTATTGGAGAAGCCGCGCTATATGCCGGGCGAGGAGGTTCGCGGTGTCGTCCGTATACGCGGAGGCAATGTGGAGCAGCAGATCGAGACGATTMATCTGTCCGTTATGACACAATATGTTCGCGAGAGCAACGACCAGAAGTACAACCAGAATGCCGAAGTCGGCCGTTATCATGTTAGCGCGCCTTTCTTGCTGAAGGCAGGAGAGAATCGCGAGGTGCCTTTCTCGTTCAACCTTCCGCATCAAACGCCGCTTACTTTCGCGCGTACGCCGGTATGGGTGAAGACGGAGCTTGATGTGCGCGGAGGCGTTGATCCAGGCGACAACGACAAGATCGAGGTTGTGCCGACGCCGCAGATGAATACGGTTCTTGAAGCGATGAACCGCCTCGGCTTCCAGCTGCGCAAAGCGGACTGTGAATACGCATCCCGTCTCGGCGGCAAGATGCCGTTCGTACAGGAGATCGAATTCGTGCCGACGACCCAATTCCGCGGACAGCTGGATGAGGTTGAAGTGATGTTCTTCCCGTCGGATCGCGAGCTCGAGATCGTGCTCCAGATCGACCGCCGCGCGCGCGGGCTTGCAAGCATGTTCGCGGAAGCGATGAACATGGACGAATCATTCGTGCGAGTCAAATATACGAATGAGCAGTTGAATCAAGGAGCAGCGACGGTATCGCATCAGCTCGCTGACATTATTGCTCGTTTCGCTCGTTAATAGCGATCAGAGACCGCAGCCGCAGCCTGGAAGACGTTCCGCTTGGAGCGCCTTCCAGGCTTTTTTTTACGATTGACCAATCAGCATACGAAAAAAAACACCTTGAACGAAATAACTGGAATTTTTCCCGCTATTACTGAGCTCGCCGACTACTTTTTATCAAATAGATGGAATAACTCCCGTTAAAATCATCTATTTTCAATCAGAAGGGGTCATATCACTGAAATTAACTGGAGTAATTCCAGTTATTCTACATTTCCGTTTGGAATCCAAATAAATAACTGGAGTAATTCCCTCTATTCCAATACAAAGAAACTTGTATGTTCGTTAATCGAGCCGTCGTAGTTTTTTTGCACGTTCGCCTCGTTTACAGCGTAGGCTTGTGTCATTTGCTGCGGACAAACGGTATAATTCATCATAGTAGAGCAATAAGGGAGGAGAACCATTTGGCCGAACCGTTAAAAGCGTTATACGACGGATTATTTATTGAACAATTCGCCGCTAAGGTGAAGGAGGCGTGGCAGCCTTTCAACGAGCGCTCCTTCGCAGAACGGGTGCGCGGCGGAGAGTGGGAGCGTCTCGAGCTGAAGGCGCGGGCAAGAGCGATTACGCTGGCGCTTGGGGCAGAGCTGCCGAGCAAGTATGAAGAAGCGATAGCCGTATTGTTCCAGATCGATGAGCAATGCTCGGGCTTGCCTTATATTTTCTTCCCTGATTTCGTAGAGGTGTACGGACTCGAGCAGCCCGATTGGGAGCTATCGTTCGCGGCGCTCGCAAGATTCACGCGGCGTTCGACCGCGGAGTTCGCTATTCGGACATTCATTCTGACCGATCAAGAGCGTACGCTTGCCCAAATGCATGCGTGGGCAGACGATTCGAATGAGCATCTAAGAAGGCTGGCAAGCGAAGGTATAAGACCGCGTCTGCCATGGGCGCAGGCGCTTCCGCTGTTTAAGCGCGATCCATCGCCGATCCTGCCGATCCTGGAGAAGCTGAAGCAGGATCCGTCGCTGTATGTGCGCAAGAGCGTGGCCAATAACCTGAACGATATCGCCAAGGACCATCCGGAGCTAGTCATAGAGCTGGCGGAGAGATGGCATGGAGAGCATGAATGGACGGACTGGATCGTCAGACATGGCTGCCGTACGTTGATCAAGCGCGCAGAGCCGCGCGTCATGCAACTGTTCGGTTACTCGGCCGCCGCAGATGAAGAGACGCTATTCACATCGGCGACGCTTAACGTAGATCCGTCCGAAGTGGCGATCGGCGGGGAAGTACAGCTGAGCTACAAGGTGCAGCTTCGCGATACCGCGCGGACGAAGGTGCGAATAGAGTACGGAATCGACTTCGTGAAGTCGGGCGGGAAAACGTCGCAGAAAAGATTTCTTTTGTCGGACAAGGAATACGCCGGCGGAGCTGTCGCTTCAGGGACGAGGACGCATCGATTCGCCGATCTGACGACACGAAAGCATTATGAAGGCGTTCATCGGTTAACCTTATGGGTGAACGGCGTTCAGGCAGCGAGCAGCGAGCTGCTCGTGAAAGGGGAAGTATAGTGGTGACTATTGGAGGAAGAGTGCTTAAGACGGGCATGGCCGTCGCGCTCTCGATCTACTTAAGCAGCCTCTTTGGCTTTGTGACGCCGCTTATTGCCGCCGTCGCAGCGATCTTCACGATTCAACCGTCGATCTATCGCTCCTGGCAGCGAGTGGCGGATCAATTGCAGACGAACCTGCTTGGCGCGCTTATCGCGCTTGCGGCTGTCAGATTGTTCGGCCATACGCCGATTGCGGTCGGGCTTGTCAGCATCGTCGTCATTCTCATTAGTATTCGGCTCAAAATGGAAAGTACGATCAGCCTGACGCTCGTCACAGTCGTGGCAATCATGGAGGCGACCGGACAAGGGTGGGATGTGGCGATCGATCGTTTCCTTATGGTTCTTACCGGCATCGGAGCTTCCTTTGCGGTGAACGTACTCGTCTTCCCGCCGCGACCGAAGCGCCAGTTCAATGAGCAGGTAAGTCAGGCCTATACTCAATTATCGTTGCTGCTGCGCACGGCCATATCGAATGAAATGAAGGAGCAGGTGTTCCGCCAAGAGAAGGACAAGCTGCATGGGACGCTGCGCAAGCTGGAAGAGCGCTACCTCGTCTTTGAAGAGGAACGCAAAATATTAGCTCGCACGAAAACCAGCCACGCCCGTAAGCTGCTCGTATCCAAGCAGATGATTAAGACGCTGCAGAAGGGCGCCGATCTGCTCGATGTCGTCGAAGAGCATTACTTCGCCTCGCCGAGCGCGAACGAATGGGCTGCGCGGTTCGACCGTCAGATCGAGGATATGACCAAATACCATGAGCACATCTTATTGAAGCATGAGGAGAAGATAAAACCGAATGCGCAGATTGAACCGGAAGAGGAGCGCGAAGGACGCCTAGTGAAGGACCTGACCGCGTATATTATGGATGATCCGGATGAGAACAAGCGCCTTGTTTTTGTCGCTTCCGCGTTGTTCGAATACGCGTATCACCTGCGCCGATTGGAGAAGCTGATCGATCAGGTGCAGCAGCGCACGGTGTCAGTGGAGGAGAAGGAAGGCTAAAGCTCAGAAAAATGAAGCAGGCTTCAGGCGTCTTGATGACGTTCTAAAGCCTGCTTCTTCTAGTTACTCCTCATCCGTCTTATTGCTGCCTTCGTGACGACGCGGATGCTGCATATGAGCTTCTATGTCGTCGTCATCATCATGCGGTACGAGCCTAGGATCGGTCTTGCCTTGATGATGATTGCTAAAGTCAAGCTCAACCAGCTCCCACTCGGTCGTGCCAAGCATCTCGTCGGCGGGAAATACGTCACCGCGCTTCATCTTCTCTTCGCGGCCCCATTCGTTCTTATAGACGCCGTCTACCTCGACCGGTTCGCCAGAGAGCGGATCCATTGCATTATGCTTCTCATTGTCGCTCATTGCCTAATACCTACCTTCCTATGATCAAAGTCCGTGCTTCGGCACTGCGGCGCGGTCGGCGGTCGATTGCTGTTCACTGGCAGCTTGCTTGCTGGCGAGATGGCGATCCGCTTTCGATTGCGCTTTGCTAGCAGCTACTTGCTGATTGGACGGTTGTGTACCGGACATGGCGGTATCCTCCCTTCGACAGAAGATCATCAACAGTTTGCCACAAAAGGAGGAATTGTATGAGTGCAATAAGGAAGGCTTAGAGCAAGCGGAGATCGCAAGAGGGACAATGGACGTCGTTCTGAGTAACGGTCTCGCCGCAAGCTGGGCAAGGCTCCGAGAAGGAAGCCGCGGGTTTCGTGAGAGGTGACGGTGAGGAAGAAGCGGAAGTTGAGGCGTCGCTCGGCGGGGCAGCTCGAAGATGAGCGGGCGTGCCGAATAACGTCTCGACCATCTCGCGTATTTCGGCATGCTTGTCCTCTCCGCTGGAAGCGATGCGAATGAAGAAGATCATCCCCGCTAGCAGCAGAAACGCCACCAGCAGAACGATTGCCGTGGCGCCGAAGCCGAACCAGGAGAACAGAAGCTGCGTATGCAGTGCCGCTGCTGCCAAGGTTGTCATTTTCGTTCACCTCAACTCATCAGTTAACTTGATAACGCGACTCCAACTTTTTGCCGCCGAACCACATCACGAGAACGGCCGTAATCGTAACGAATATGCGCCAAGGCTCATCGATTAGATTGCCGATATCGAAGCTGATAAGCGATATGCTGAAGATCATGACCGCTTTGCCGAGCAGCGTTGCGAGCATGAACGTCTTGAACGGCACATTGCTTATACCGGATACGACGGTAATGATAATGGAAGGCGTGAACGGAAAGCAGGCAAGCAGGAAGAGAGGCGTGAAGCCGCGATTCTCGACCCAAGTGAAGAAGCGCTCCGACTTCGGGAAGCGGCGCATGACCCAGCCCTTGAATCGTCTTCCGATCTTTCGGCTTATCCAGAATACGCATAATGCACCGGCCGCCGCGCCGATCCAAGAAAATAAGAAGCCGAAGCCTAAACCGTAAATGTTGGCATTGGCAGCTACGATGACGATTAGCGGCAAGAAGGGCAGGAAGGACTCGAGCATCGGCAAGAGCAATCCGGGCAACGGCCCCAGCTGCGAGTAGCTCTCCAGCGTTCGTTGAATTTGATCCAAATCCATATGTTTCAAATAATGCAGCCATTCTTGCCATTCGTTCATAAGTTAACTCCGATCTACTTGTTTGTAGCAGTTCCGCTTGCCCGAAGACCATGGAACGGAAACCATAGGTAAAAGAGGCCGATAAGGCCGAACAGAACGGCGCTGAACCAAACGACGGACGTTTCGCCATTCCAGGTGGCAATCAGTCCCCCGGCTACAGGGCCGATCATGACGCCGATTCCTTCAACGGTGGACAGGATTCCCCAACCAAGCCCCTCCTGCTTCGGCGGCACATAAGCCGCAAGCAGTGCATTCCAGGAAGGGAGTACGGTGGCGTAGGACAATCCGAGCGCCATCGCTATAAGTAAACAATACCAAAAGGATAGTCCCCATGCCAGCATGTACAAAGCGAAGGCGAAGAAACCGAAGCCGAACACGAGAAACCATTTCCTGCCGCCTAGCTTGTCCGACAGCTTGCCCATTGGAATAAGGCCTGCGGCGGCGCATGCGCCGCCGACTGTCAACAGGACGGAATATTGCGTGCCCGATATGCCGAGCCTGTTTTCCGCGAAAGCAGGCAATATCGGAACTAGCATGCTTGCCCCCATTGTCTGCAGGATCATGCCCGGCAGCAGCAGCTTCATTTGGCTCATTCTGCTCTTAAGCACGCCAAGCTGCTCGCGCATCGGCAGAAATTCGCGTTTCTGCGCGCGCTGCTTGCTCATGAACATGGAGAGCAGGCAGGCGAGCACCGATAGGCTGACGAGCAGCGTGTACGTGAACGAAGAGCTGTAATCGAGCAAAATATTGCAAACAATCGGTCCGCTTCCTAGGCCAACGAACCAAATCGTATACAGGAAGCCCATCTGCGTGCCGCGATTTCCCTCTGTTACTTTGGTCAGGCAGACGATCCAGATCGGCGACATGCCGATTCCGTAGATGGCGGCCGCGCCAATGAACATCCAAGGGAGATCGGCGAATTGCAGCAGGTAGACGCCAATAAGCGATATGAAGAGTCCGACTTGCACGATGAGACGCATGGAGAATCGGTCCAGCAAATAGCCGATTGCAATCTTGAGCAGCGTGTCGGTAATGTAGTGAGCGGATATGGCGACGCCAATCACGTCAGGGGAGAGCCCCAGCGTCTTCGCGCCGTAGATCGGCAGCAGGCTGACAAGCACGGCGCCGCGGACGAATTCGACGAAGAACATAATGATGGAGATGAGAGTCATCTCGGCTCCAAACCAGCGGGTTTGTTTTGTCGGCACGGATAAGCTCCTTATATTACAAGATAGAAGCTCTGCCCACTATAGAATGTCTCGCCAAAATATCCGAAACAATGCTGTCCGCTGCCGTATGCGCCGTCTGAAGCTGTTCGATTAATATCCTGCTGTTAGTTAAACGTATCGGATCGTCAATCAGTTTCATAATTTGCGCGCAAAGCTCGGCAGGGTCGCGTGCTATAGTGGCAGCGCCCTTCGACGATAAGTATTTCGCATTCTGTTTCTCTTGTCCGGGAACCGGCCGATAGACGAATATGGGCAGCCTGGCGGCAATCGCCTCGGAGAGCGTGACGCCGCCAGGCTTCGTGACGATGCAGGAAGCGAGCGACATCAGCTCGTGAATCGTATCGATGAAGCCGAACACCCGCAGCCGGCTGGCCTCGGGGTGGAAGGCGAACTGTTCCAGCGCAGCGGCCCTGAGCTGCTCGTTGCGTCCGCAGACGAGCGCGATCTGCAGTCGCGGATGCCGCAGCAGCAGGCTGCAGATGTCCCAGGTATCGGCAAGCGTGCCTTGCGCGCCGGGCATCATTAGGATGACCGGCCGATCAGGGGAGAGACCGTAACGGGCATACAGCATATCCGATGCGTCCAGCATGCGGAAGCTGCGCCTCAGCGGAATGCCGCTCACTTGCACCCGGCTGCCCGGAATGCCGATATGGCCAAGCTCACGCTTCAAGTCATCGGTCGCGACATAATAGCGGTCAATGCTCGGATGCACCCAGCGGCGGTGCAGGTCGAAGTCGGTAATGACGGCATAAGAGGGCGGGTGAAATACCGCCCGACGCCTGCGCGTAATGGGCGGAACGGCCAGCAACGGGAACGTATGAATAACCGCGTCGGGCCGCTCGGCGGCGATGATCCGCCTTATTTTCTCACTGCCGAACGAATGGAGCAGCCCGCCAAGCAGAGAGTTGTGCTTAATCGGCTTCGTAACGTCGTACATCCAGCCATAAAGAGAAGGCATGCGGGTATAGCTTTGTTGATAGAAGCGCCGTGTAACCTCATTGAGCCAAGGGTGCGATTCGGCCATCAGGTCAATCATAGCGGAACGATAATTGCCCCTTTCTTCGAGCGCGCCTTGAATAGCGCGGGACACCTGCAAATGTCCATCACCGTAAGAAGCGTATAGAATCAACAATTTTGGATGCCGATTATAGTCGAAACGAAGCATAGGCACACCTCCTGCCGTTAGTGTAGCGGGCATTTGTCATCTCAGCGTGAACTACGGTTGGTTTCCTTTATATTATTTTTGTATAATGGATTTAATATCCGCCTATCTAAAATTTGAAGGAGCGATAACGAAGATGGAGTATACGAAGCTAGGTCGTTCAGGTCTAAACGTAAGCCGCTTATGTCTCGGTACGATGAACTTTGGAGTAGATACGGACGAAAAGGAATCATTCCGAATTATGGATGCCGCTTTGGAGGCGGGCATTAACTTTTTTGACACCGCTAACATTTACGGCTGGGGTGAAAACTCGGGGCGTACAGAAGAAATCATCGGACGCTGGTTCAAGCAAGGCGATGGCAGACGCGAGCGCACCGTGCTTGCAACGAAAGTATATGGCGATATGCATGACGCCCATGACGGACCTAACCGCGAGGCGGGACTGTCCGCATACAAGATTCGCAGACATTTGGAGAGCTCTCTGAAGCGTCTACAGACCGATCATATAGAGCTTTATCAAATGCATCACGTTGATCGCAGCGTAGATTGGAACGAGCTGTGGAGAGCTTTCGAGAACGCGGAAGCGCAAGGAAAGATTGGCTATGTAGGCTCAAGCAACTTCGCAGGCTGGGATATTGCAGTAGCCCAAGGAGAAGCGAAAGCGAGAGGGCATATCGGCCTTGTATCCGAGCAGCACAAGTACAATCTGCTGTGCAGATTGCCTGAGCTCGAAGTGCTTCCGGCATCGCAGGCGCTTGGCCTCGGCGTAATCCCTTGGAGCCCGCTGGACGGCGGCTTGCTCGCCGGCAACCATCGCCGCAAGGACGGCGGCCGCCGCAGCGGCGACTCGAAGCGCCTGGACCAGCACCGCGAGAAGCTGGACGCGTATGCCAAGTTCTGCGACGAGCTCGGCGAGCCCGAGGATCTTGTATCGCTCGCGTGGCTGCTCGCGAACCCTGCCGTGACGGCGCCGATCATCGGCGTGCGCACGCTCGACCAGTTCAAGCGCTCGCTGCGCGCGGTTGAGATTAAGCTCGACGAGTCGGCGTTGAAGCGCATCGACGAGATCTTCCCTGGCCCTGGCGGCGACGCGCCTCGCGCCTACGCCTGGTAAGATAGCAGCCCCGGAATGCCGAATAGCGCAACAACTTTGCGCTATTAACAAAAGCGCCTCCGCCGCAAGTCGGCGAAGGCGCTAAATAACCAATCAAATCAACAGATTAAACAATACAGGGTCCTTGTTCAACTCGACGAACTGGAAGCCTTTGCGCGACATACGCTCCACGAGCGATGTGTAGTCGTCGCGATGCTTCAGTTCAATACCGACGAGAGCGGGACCATTGTCCTTATTATGCTTCTTCGTGTACTCGAACCTGGTAATATCGTCATTCGGTCCAAGCACTTGGTCTAGAAACTCGCGCAACGCACCGGCCCGCTGAGGGAAGCTCAACATGAAATAATGCTTCAAGCCTTCATAGATGAGCGAACGCTCCTTAATTTCTTGCATTCTGTCGATATCGTTATTGCCGCCGCTAACGATGCATACAACCGTCTTGCCCGCGATCTGATCGCGGAACGCTTCAAGCGCCGCAATCGGAAGCGCGCCGGCAGGTTCGGCGACGATTGCATTCTCGTTGTAAAGGTCGAGCATCGTTGTACATACTCTGCCTTCGGGAATAGCAACGACGTCATCCAGAAGTTCCTTGCATATCGCAAACGTGAGATCGCCTACCCGTTTGACGGCAGCGCCGTCTACGAACTTGTCAATTTGATCGAGCGGCGTAACTTCGCCATGGTCAAGCGAGACGCGAAGAGAAGGGGCGCCTTCGGGCTCGATGCCGATGAGCTTCGTCGTAGGCGATACAATCTTAATATAAGAAGCAACACCCGCCGCCAAGCCGCCGCCGCCGACCGTTAGGAAGACATAATCGGGAACCGAATCGGCGGCTTCCATAATCTCTTGGCCGATCGTTCCGTTGCCTGCGATTATCTTCGCATCGTCGAACGGATGAACGAAGGACATGCCGCTGCGCTCGCTTTCGGCGACCGCTTCTGCGTAAGCGTCATCGAACGTATCGCCGGTCAATATAACCTCGACCTGCGAGCCGCCGAAGAAGGACACTTGGCTCACCTTCTGGCGCGGTGTCGTGCTTGGCATATAGATTTTGCCTGGAATACCGAGCGCCTGACAGGAGTAAGCCACACCCTGAGCGTGATTGCCTGCACTAGCACAGATAACGCCTTTCTCCAGTGTCTCAGGAGACAGGGAGCGGATAAGATGGTAAGCACCGCGTATTTTGAACGATCGGACGATCTGCAAATCCTCGCGTTTAAGCAGTAGGTTGCAGCCGTAACGCTCGGAGAGCACACGATTGTATTGCAGCGGCGTACGTGTAATGACATCTTTCAAATGCATTTGGGCATGTACAATATCTTCAAGCCCGATGCGGGGTGAAGGTTCAACGTGTTGACTCATAGCGTCCATCCTCTCGATCTGTATGAATATCCATAATTATCGGTCTATTATAGCACCTTCATTGCCGAATGACCGCATTCTCTATCGAAGAAATTGACGAATAGGAGGCAAACCATGCGCAAAGCTCTCAAAAGATTAGCTATCCTAATCGGTATCCTTATACTGCTGCTCGCCTGCGGAGGCTGGTGGCTCGTATCCTACGTCGAGCCGGATGAGGAGCTCACGATGTCGTATGAGGCAATCAGCGTGAAGGACAAGGCGCTCGATATGATCAAGAAGCTGAAGCCGGAGCTTGTACTGACCGAAGCGGATATTAACAACTTGGTCAAAATGCATATGTCCGCGTCCGCCGAGCCGCTCGCTCCGGATACGACACTGGACGGCGCCGCGTTCGATTTGGACGGCGATCGTCTGATTGCAAAGCTGAACGTTACTTACAAGGATCGCTTGCCCGTACAATTGCAGGCGGAGTATAAGCTGGAGTGGCAAGCGCCGAACATCGTGCTGCGGCCTAGGGCGCTGACCGTCAAGGATATCCATTTGCCGCTGCGGATGCTAGAGACGCAAGTCATTCCGCTAGATTTGCCGCAGCAGGACGTTGTGACCGTACAGGATGTCCAGTTCAGCGGCGAGCAGATAAGTATACTTTTCAAGCTGCAACTTAAGCTGAATTTATGATGGAAATAAAGAAAGGCCGACCCCCGAGAGTCGGTCTTTCTTTTATTCTAGTAAAATTAGTTGATCGTAATGCCCGCGCTGCCGAAGCCAGTTGCGGTGAAGAGTTCGATAAGAGCATCGCCTGTAACAGAGTAAACCATCAGCAAGCGAGTAGTAGCCGTTACCGGAACAGCTATAGGAGAAGTGATACCGCTAAACGTGTCGCCGATATTAAGCAGACCAGCAGGTAGAGTCATATTAACGAGGGCGCCTGGAACAGGAGAGAATACGTTATTGGTTAAATCCGTGTTGCTATAGAGCTGCGCAGTTACAGTTGCCACACCCGTGAGCGTGATAGAAACTGTGTTGCTGAACGTAGCGGAGATCGAAGTGATTGTGCCATCGCGAGGAACGGAGAATGCCATATTTGGACCGAGAAGGGCGATATTGGCAAGGCTTGTTAAATCGATTGTTCCACCAATCAAGGATACTCCCGGAAGGGCTATGCCAAAACCGACTAGACTAACGGTTTCTACTAATCCTAAAGCAGAAATTAGAACTACAGGAATACCGGAAGCGTACGGAATGATCGAACCGGTTGTTCCAGGTTCGCCTGTAGCGCCCGTACCGCCGGTAGGTCCGATCAAGCCTTGAATCCCTTGAATGCCTTGTGCGCCAGTAGCGCCAGCAGGTCCGGCAGGTCCTTGCGGTCCAGGAGCACCGGTTGCACCGCTTCCAGCAGGCCCGATTGGGCCGACAGGACCAGTGAAACCGCGGGGACCTCTACGTCCCGTTGGAGCATTGACTTGAATTTTACCCGTTACGATTTTTTTCTTAATGACGATACAATCATCTTTTTTTCTTTTTGGATGGCAGCCAGAGATTTTAACACTACGTTTTTTCTCATAAAGATTACCCAGATGAAACACCTCCCTAGTATTTGCTCCTATCTTATGCGTGTCTTCTAACAGTGGCTTGGGGATTTGTCTGCTATGTTAAGAGAATTAGCCTTATTTCTTAAAATTAGTTGTTTGCTAGCCATAGATTCACTAGAAAAAGTAGAGAAAGTGCCTATCTCCCTTGTTTAGAGGGGGCCGTTGTACGTCAAGTAGAGGTCGAAGTACTCTATCAATTAGGTACATTTGGAGGAGGAGGGCAGATACCGGCGCAGAGCAGAAAAAGTTTGGCAGTTATAGGAAGAAGATGAGGTAGGTGTATTGACACCAAAACTGAGAATGGTTATCATATATACGAAAGTGATAATCATTATCAATAAATCAACACAACAAAAGTTGTTGCGTTAACCAGGCAGGAGGTTTCATGAGTGGGCTTGCTTTATGAGATGGTAACGAATAAACGGGAAATAAGCGTTTTGCTGCATGAGGAGAACCGTATTGCCGGACACGAAGCAGCAATTGCACGGACGCCAAAGGGAGAAGTATCCCTAGAGCATAAACAGGCAGATAACAATAATCCATTGACGCGGAGCGTATACGCGGTTGAATAAATAACGTGAAGCAGCATCAGCACAACAAGCGAACAACTGAGAATAAAGGAGAGAAACGTATGCAAACGGAAAAGAGCAGGCCCTGGAATTGGCTGCTGTTCCCTTTTTCATCGATCAAGGCAGGTCCGGACTTTTTGTACGCGGCTTCGGTTGGTCATGGTATCTACGCGATTGATGCTTCAGAGAAATGGGTGAAGCTGGGGAACGGGATGCCGGAAGGGACATCGGTTAATCGACTGCAATTGCAGCACGACCTGCTTCATGCTTGCACCAGCGACGGCTTGTATGAATGGGATGGAAGCGAGTGGGTGAATGACGGTCTGACAATCCCCTGCTATCAATACCGCCTGATCGGCGGAACTTCCTATGCGGCAACGGAGTACGGGTTGTGGGCGAAAGGAGCGGGGGGCTGGGAGAAAGCGGCTTGCTCGGATAAACGAGTCTACGATTTCATCAACTTACCTCAATATCTTGTTATTGCCAATGAGAGCGGTATTTCGCTATATGATCGCTTTATGGACGATTGGACGCATTTCGAGCTGGAGGCGAGCGTTACAAGCTTGGCCGTATATAGAGGCCATCTAATCGGAACAAGCGATAAAGGCGAGCTGTTAATCGGTGATAAAAAGGGGCGTTTCAATCGGATCCGCTTCGGTAAGCCGTTTATATTCTCCGTGCAAGCCAAAGGAAATGACATTTTTGTATGTACCGATAAGGGATTATTCCGACTTGCTTATATGAGACAGCAGGTGACGCTGCTTTCGGTGAAGCTGGGTTGCCCGGTTACGGACATCGATCTGCAGGGTGACAGTATTTATATGGCGACGTTGTTCCAGGGGATTCAAACGTTGAATAGAGGATAGAAGAAGACGGGAGGCTGATACGGTGCCAAAAGTATTAGTAGTATATGCAAGCATGACGGGCAATACGGAAGAGATGGCGGAAGCGATTGCCGCTGGGGCTGCCGAGGCGGGAGCAGAGGTCGTGTCGAAGGACGCATTCGATGCTTCCGCAGCAGAGCTGCTTGAGTATGACGGTATTATCATCGGCGCATATACGTGGGGAGACGGAGAACTGCCCGACGAGTTCATCGATTTCTATGAAGAAATGGAGGGACTTGATCTGACAGGTAAGAAGGCTGCCGTTTTCGGCTCAGGCGACACGTCGTATCCGATCTACTGCGGAGCAGTCGATACAATCGAAGAGAAGCTTAAGGAGCTAGGAGCAGACATCGCCGCTGAAAGCATCAAGTTCGAATATAACCCTTCGAACGAAGAATTAGAAGCAGGCAAGAGCGTCGGACGCCAGATCGCAGGCCTCGTTGCAGTTGTTGGTTAACTAGGGCAGAAGGGCGGCCGTTCCGATGAGTCAGACACATGAGGTATTACGGTTAGAGGATTACAAGCTGGAGGAGCTGCTTCGCAATCCTCGCCGCAACAGCGAGCGGGAGCGGGATGTTAACTGGCAGCAGTTGGCTCAATATGCGGCCAGTCATTGCGTGAACGAGTTCTATACGCTTCCATTAGAAGCTCGAACAGAGCAGTCGATAGCGGCTATTATTGAGCGGCGGTGGAGTAATCGGAATTATAAGTTTCATTCCAATGAGCATTTTTTGCAAACGAAACAGCAAGTGATTTCGCAACTAGCAGCGTTTCTCACAGGAGAGAACCGAGCCTGCGAACCGATCGTTTGCTTCGAGCAGTTTAGCGTCTATATACCGTCTATAGACTTGGAGCTCTCGCAAATTATCCAGCTTATTGTCGAGGACAATAGCCGTGATTCGGCTGCGAAAGGCTACAAGGTTCAAAAGTGCGTTTTCGAAGCAAATGAAGCAACGGTCTCCACGTTCTTCCACATGACAACGGTGTTATGTGCGCATGCGTTCGAGTGTCTTCCAGTTTCAATTGAGATTCTGTCTTTGTATAATGGAAAAAAACACGTGTATCATCCCGATAAGGCTACACTCTTGCAATCGCTAGACTATATGAGCCTGGCCAAAAGTTTGTTGCCGCTGATAGATGCGGGGCAAGTTAATTGAGGATACGAGAATAAGCAGGTTAAGAGCAATCCCGACGGGATAATTCTTAACCTGCTTATTTGTTGTTTGTTATAGACAATTGAATCCGATTTCAAGTAACATGGCAGTAGTTGCAAGGGTCATATAAGAAGCTAATGGGAGAGATCAGGTTGACAGAGGAATTATTGCTAACATTTCGTTCGCCGCCGCTGCCATTTTTTATAGAATCGAATCGATTAACCTATCGAGTTGGCGAGGAGCATCCGAATCGTTCCAACTTAGGCGTATTTGATTTGTTATTTGTAAATGAGGGGTCGCTTCATGTAGCCGAAGAAAATCGCAGATGGACGCTAGGTCCGGGAGACGTGCTCATTTTGCGCCCCGATCGTTGGCATTATTCAACGAAGCCTTGCTCGGAAAATACGGTGTTTGACTGGGTTCATTTTCAGACAGTCGGCGCATGGGAAGAGACGGAGGGCAGTCAGTCGGGCTCGCTCCGAGGCGACTATTATACATATGCGATTCGGCTGCCGAAGCATATGAAGCTTACGTATCCGGATGAGGCCAAGGTTATATTCTCTCAGCTGCATGAGGCGGCTAAGAGCTCGTCGCATGGCGCTTTCTGGGATCGTCAGCAACGGTTTCTGCATTTGCTGCAAATGCTTGACGAGGGCTGGCGCTCGGATGCGGCGAAGGCTGCTGTATCCGTCGCGGAGAGGGCTGCCGCATATTTAAAGCTTAATTATCGCAATCCGATCAGCAATACGATGCTGAGCGAGGTGCTGCAGCTTCATACCAATTACATTACACGCTCGATGACTGAGGTGTTCGGCTGTACCCCGCAGCAATATTTGCTGTATTATCGCTTGGATCAGGCCAAGCTGCTGCTCATTAAGACGGACTGGACGATCGCTCGCGTAGCGGAGGAAACGGGCTTTCGACAGACGCCGCATTTCTCGCGGCTGTTCGCCTCCAATACAGGCATGCCGCCGCTCAAATTCCGCAAGCGATTCACGATGTAGTAGTTAACGATGTTCATGAATAATTTTCCTTCAGCTAACAAAAACTGGTTTCAACAACGCTGAAGGAGAGTGCGCGATGATTGAACGGTTTTCGTTAACGGGAGAAATTGGCGATATGGTGGAGATGTTTCAAGTAAGTAAAGTAGTTCGGGGGTATACGAATCGGTTCAACGTGTCGCCGACGCAGAACGTGTCGATTGTTATGAACGATCGCTTTGGACAACGCACGATGCAGGAGTCAAGATGGGGGCTATTTCCGTTTTGGGCGAAGGATTCGGTGAATGCCGATCATACGACGTTGTCTCAAAAGCCGTTTTTGGATCGGATGCTTCGCAAGCAGCGCTGCGTCCTGCCTTGCAGCGGCTTCTTCGGCCGCAAGCAAATCGGGCAGGAGCGCGACCCAAGGGCGATGCATGTTGTCCTCCCGAATCAACCGATATTCGGCGTCGCTGCTATATATGATTCGTGGAAGGATACGAGAGGACAAGAGGTTCGCGCCTTCACCATCATTACAGCGGCCTCTTCGGGAGCGATGTCCGTATGGCAGCCCCGCGTTCCCGTTATTTTAGATGAAGAAGGAATTGAAGATTGGCTCGATCCGAAGCTGACGGAATTCGCCGGCTTACGCAAGCACTTGGAAGCAATGGATACCTATCTGATGCGCGCTTACCCCGTCACTAACGCGGTCCACGACGAATATTTCGAGTCACCCGACTGCATCCGGGAAATTCGAATCGATTACGCATAAACAAACGAACGAACGATACGAAATATGAAACGGCAAATCTAGCTGTTCCTTGCATGAAAGCCAGAGCTCAATCCGAGCCGGCATCTCAAGGGAATACCTAGCTTTGCTGTTTTTTTGTTTTGTAGAGTCTAGGGCTGTGAATTCGAAGGAAGCTCTAAAATCTGCTTTATCGGACTCTCCCGTTAGGTCAGGAAGAAGAGGAGGCAAGGCTGAAATCGGCATTATCTCACTCTCCCTTTAGATCAGGACGAGCGTTAGCTGGGGCGATGAAGATGGAATGAAGCAGGCTGGTGGATGATTTCTGAGTAAAGGGGAGAGTGTGATAAAGGGATAAAAACGTATAGTTGACCAAGCATAGGGAGTAGGAGGAGCAGTGTGAACGGTGATGGTAAGAGGGAAGTACGATAGAAAGAGGGAGAGCTCTCCCTTCTAGCTCGGGAAGATTGTTATTTCCTGAGTAGAGGGGAGAGTGTGCTAAAGGGGTTAAAAGGTGTTGATGTTTATGCGCGAGCGCGTTGGAGCTCGGCGGTTAGCAGCGGAACGACCTCGAAGAGGTCGCCTACGATGCCGTAGTCGGCGACGCCGAAGATAGGGGCGTCGGGGTCTTTGTTGATGGCGACGATGACGCGCGACTGGCTCATGCCGGCCAGGTGCTGGATGGCGCCGCTGATGCCGCAGGCGATATAGAGCTGCGGCGTAACGACTTTGCCGGTCTGCCCAATTTGCTGGGCATAGTCGCAATAACCTGCGTCGCAGGCGCCGCGGGAGGCACCGACCGCGCCGCCGAGCACGGACGCGAGCGCATGCAGCGGCTCGAAGCCCGCTGCGCTGCGCACGCCTCGCCCGCCGGAAACGACGACGTCGGCTTCGGCGAGATCGAGCTGGCCGCTCGTGCGGCGGACGAGTCCGCGCACGGCGGTATAAAGCGGCGGCACCGTGAAGGGGAGTTCCTTCACGGCAGCCGTATGGCCAGCGGCCGCATCCAGCGGCTCGGCCGCAGGCAGGTTGTTCGGGCGGACCGTGATGACCCACGGTCTGCCCGGCACGAAGCTGCGCCGCTCGAACGCCTTGCCGGCGTAGAGCGGGCGGATGAAGCCGACGTCGCCGCCATCATCGCCGGAGTCCTCGATGGCGGTGACGTCGGCGATGTGGCCGGCGCCAAGGGCCGCGGCCACGCGGGGCGCGAGCTCGCGCCCCATGGCGGTGTGGCCGAGCAGCACCGCATCCGGCGCTACCTTGGCAACGGCGGCGCCGATGGCGGCGATGTACGCCTCGGGCGCGTAAGCGCGGAGGGAAGGATCGTCGGCAATGTGCACGACGTCCGCCCCCCGCGCAGCGAGCGCGGCGGTTTCTTCCGCCGCGCCGCCGAAGCAGGCGAGAACGGCGTGGACCTCGCCGTCCTTGCCTGCCAGGCGCCTTGCGGCGCCGAGCGCCTCAAGCGCGACGCGGCGCAGGCTGCCGCTGCGGCTCTCGGCAAAAACGAGTATCGTTCTAGACATAGGTAGGCAACTCCTTTGCACGATAATTTAAAGCAGCTTCGCCTCTGTCCGCAGCAGCTCGGTCAGCGCTGCGGCTTGCTCGGCGGGAGTGCCCGCGAGCGTCTTGCCCGCAGCGCGGGGAGGAGGGGCGGATAGCCCGGAGCGTACCGTCCTTGCCTCAATGCTTATAGCCAGCTCGGACAGAGCCACCGTTCGGAGCGGCTTGCGCTTCGCCTTCATAATGCCCGGCAATGATGGATAGCGCGGCTCGTTCAGTCCTTGCTGGGCTGTAATAAGTGCCGGCAGCGGAATCGTTATCGTCTCGGTGTCGCCCTCGACGTCACGCTCGACTAACGCGTAATGCTCGGCCTCGCAGTCAACTTCATTGAGCGCGGCGCGTAAGCCCGCACGCTCCGCCGCGGCGATAATGCTTACCTTGACCGCCGCGGAAGCATGCGGCAGGCCAAGAAGCTCTGCGACCTGCAGCGCTACGCTGCCGGCACCGCTGTCAACCGCGAACAAGCCCGCCAGCACGAGATCGGGCTCAAGCGGCTGTACAAGCGCAGCTAGCGCGGATGCGGCCGCATAGCCGTCATCGCCCAAGCTTCCGTCATCGCTTAAGCGGATCGCTTCGTCTGCACCAACGGCAAGCGCCGTACGCAGCGCATCCTGCGTCCGTTCTGGTCCGCAGGCGACGGCGATGACCTGTCCTCCATGTTGATCCCGCAGCCGAATGGCCTCTTCGAGCGCATACTCGTCGTAAGGATTAATAATGAACTTGGCCGCGCTGTCATCGATGCCTCCGCCTGATACGATGATTTTTTCCTCGGTATCGAATGTTTGCTTGAGCAGCACCACGATCTTTAACATTGAAGCTCCCCTCGCTTATTCCTGTATTAGACACGCCGCTGCCGCATGAGGACGGCAGCAGCCGTTCATATGCAAGCGGCAAAGCCGAACATTGCTTATCCCATATCGGCCCTCGGCATTGTCCCATCATTGCTACCATATGTAATCGCGAAGATGAATAGACCGCAGGCAATTGACGTTTCCCCTGCATGTTCGCGCCGTGAGGCTCATATACATGGAGCACCGCGGCTATTTATGTAAGCGCTTTATTACTTGTCCCATTTCATTGCGCTAAGCTGTATCGGAACAGAAAGGGGGCGACTTATGACGCTAAACGGCGCTTGGAGCTGGGAGCAGATTGCGACCGCCTCGAGATGGATTTTTTTTGCAGCGCTTGTCGTATTGGCGGTTGCGATGTTCGCTGTCGTCGTATTAAGGCGCGTAGGCTATATGAGGCTGGGCGTCCCGTACCATTTCATTCGTTACCGTCCGAGACGAGACAACGACAACAACAACAGCTTCTTTGCTCACGTATTTGGACATCGCAGGCTGCTGAGGGACTTGCGGAGCGGCTTGATGCATCTTGTTTATTTTTACGGCTTCATTTTGCTCCAATTCGGAGCTGTCGACCTCATTGCCAAAGGGCTGAGAGGCGGCGAACCGCTGCCGATCCCAGGGCAGGTGTACGGTCCATTCTCATGGATGCAGGAGCTGACGGTGTCGCTTGTTCTGCTCGCTGTTTTGTACGGAGCGTTCAGGCGGTATGGAGAGAAGCTTCCGCGGTTGAAGCGGGGCTGGAAGCCGTCGCTGGTCATGTGGTTCATCGGGTCGCTTATGCTGTCGATCCTGCTCTCCTTATCGTTCGAGAGGCTGGCGAGCGAGGGACACGTCGTGTCCGATGTTTATGCGCCTGTAAGTGAGCCGTTATCCATTGCGTTGCAATGGATGGGGATTCAGCCGCACAGCGCGATGGCGGATGTGGGGTTTGAGCTGTTTTGGTGGACGCATCTTCTAGTGCTGCTGGGCTTCCTTGTTTATGTGCCGCAGTCGAAGCATTTTCACCTGTTGACGGCACCTGTTAATTTGCTTTATCGGAGAGGAGATGCGCATGGACGGCTGACGCCGCTCAATCTGGAGGACGAGGAGGCGGAATCGTTCGGCTCGGGCAAAATCGAACATTTTACGCAAAAGCAGCTGCTCGATCTGTATGCCTGCGTCGAATGCGGAAGATGTACGAACGTATGCCCCGCTGCCAGCACCGGCAAGCTGCTTTCGCCGATGCATTTGATCGTAAAGCTAAGAGATCATTTGACCGAGAAGGGAGCGGCCATTACGTCCAAATCGCCTTGGATGCCTGCTGGGCTGTGGCAGTCTAGGGAAACGGCCGCTGCGGCTCATACGATGGGGGCGGTTCTCCCTTCCTGGGACGATGCTGCTCTGTCGGTTGGCGCGACGACGATTGAGCCGACGATGGCGGCACAGGAGCAGGCATGGGTGAAGCGCGACGGAGTGAAGCCGGAGGACGCGGCGTTGATCGGGGATGTAATGACCGAGGAGGAGTTGTGGGCTTGCACAACCTGCCGCAATTGCGAGGAGCAATGCCCGGTTGGCAACGAGCATGTCGACAAAATTATCGATATGCGCCGCTATCTTGTATTAATGGAAGGAAGCTTGCCGTCTGACGGTCAGCGAGCGCTGCAAAATATCGAGCGGCAGAGCAATCCATGGGGACTGCCTCGCGCCGAGCGCGCTGCTTGGATTGACGAATGCGAGCGAAAAACCGGCATTCGCGTGCCGACGATGCAGGAGCTGAAGCGGCAAGGTCATATGCCGGAAATGCTTTTATGGGCGGGCTCGATGGGGGCATACGATTCTCGCAGCAGGCGCGTGCTGTTCGATCTCGTAAGGCTGCTGCACGCTGCAAAAGTAGATTTCGCGACGCTTGGCGCGGAGGAACGTAACTCGGGCGATACGCCAAGAAGGATTGGCAATGAACTGCTGTTCCAAGAGCTGTGTCAAGGCAATATTGAGACGCTGGCCAAATACGGCATTAATCGAATCGTAACGGCGTGCCCGCATACGTATAACACGTTCAAAAACGAATATCCCGACTTTGGCTTAAGTCCAAATGTGAAGGTCGAGCATCATACGGAGCTGCTGGCGCAGCTAGTAGAGGAGGGAACGATTAAGCCCGTATACGAGCTTGATGAGACGATTACTTATCATGACTCCTGCTACCTCGGTCGTTATAACAATACGTATGAAGCGCCGAGAAATGTGCTGCGAGCCATACCGGGCGTCGCGTTAAAGGAGATGGAGCGTTCGCGCGCTAACGGAATGTGCTGCGGTGCCGGCGGCGGGATGATGTGGATGGAGGAACGCTCAGGCACTCGCGTCAACTATGCCCGCACCGCGCAGGCGCTGGCGGTGAAGCCTACCGTCATCAGTTCGGCTTGCCCGTATTGCTTGACGATGATGGAGGATGGGCTCAAGTCGCTGACGGACGACGATGACGGTGAAATTGTGCGAGCAAGGGACGTGGCGGAGCTGCTTGCGGAAAGTGTGTTCGGCGAATAAAGGACATTTGTTGAAAAGTGCGCTTCCGCGGAAAAAAGTGGGCTAGTTCGTCTATGGTTAGATGCTCGATGGACACTTGTTGATCGCTTGATTGTCGTTCCACGTTGCAGAAACTGCATCAGAACGGGTTGGAGGAGCGTGATTTAGTCGGCGTCGTTGCAGTTTTTGCAACTGACCTATGCGTTAAGTGCTGCATTCGAGCTGATATCGGAGAATCAGTTGCACTTTGTACAACGGAGTTAATCACTGGAGGCGATGGTAAGCCATTCTGTTGCATAATCTGCAACGGAACACGGAGCGAATGTGACCTGCTGCTAGTTACAACTTTCTGAAGCATGAGGGGAGGATTCATCTATGTCTACAAAAGGGCAAGGGCTGCCAAAAACCGCCGCATCCATCCGATCCGCGGCCGTTATCGGTTCAGGTGTAATGGGGGCAGGTATTGCTGCCCATCTGGCGAATGCGGGCATGCGCGTCATGCTGCTTGATGTCGTACCGCGGCAGCTGACAGCGGAGGAGGAGCGGCAGGGGTTTACGCTTGCCGATGCTAAGGTGCGCAGCCGATTGGCAGCTGCTGCCGTTGCCCGCATGGCGAAGGCGCAGCCGGCACAGCTCTACGATGCCGCTTGGGTGACACGGATCAAGCCGGGAAATCTGGAGGATGATCTGGCGGCGCTCGGAGATGCGGATTGGATCATTGAGGCCGTTGTCGAACGGCTTGACGTGAAGCGTGAAGTGCTTGCAGCCATTGCTTCGGTACGGAGGCCTGGCACTCTGGTGAGCACGAATACGTCCGGGTTGTCGGCTGGGGCAATGGTTGCGGGACTTAGCGAGGAGTTTCGCCGTCACTTCGCGGCGACGCACTTCTTCAATCCGCCGCGGTATATGAAGCTCGTTGAAATTGTGCCAACGGCAAGCACGGATGCCGGCGTAGTAGCGCTGCTTAAGGACATATGCGAGAAACGGCTGGGCAAAGGCGTCGTCATTGCGAAGGATACGCCTAATTTTATTGCCAATCGGATCGGCTCCTATGGCATGCTCGTCACGCTTGAGGATACACTCGCCTTTGAGCTGACGGTAGAGGAAGCTGATGCACTCACCGGACCGGCTATGGGGAGGCCGAAGACGGCGACGTTCCGCATGCTCGACCTCGTCGGACTCGATACGCTCCTCCATGTCGTCGACAATGTGAGGGAGCGGAGCGAGGATGCGGCGGAGCAAGCGGTCTTTGCACGGCCGCCGTTGCTGGAGAAGCTGGTTGCCGCAGGTCGGCTTGGCGAGAAGTCGGGAGCGGGCTTCTACCGCAAAGTGAAGGGGGCGGGAGGCAGCGTTATTGAATCGCTGAATCTTAGCACGATGGAGTATGGAGCACAGCGATCGGTGAGCTCTCCGATCATTGATGCGTCGAAGTCGGCCAAGGGGGCTGCGGCGAAGGTACGCGCGCTGCTGCGCACCAATCCGTCCGACCGTTACGCGAAGTTCGCGTGGTCAACGGTTAAGCGGACGTTGCTATACTCGGCGGCGCAGCTTCATGCGATCGCCGACTCCATTGCAGACGTGGATCGGGCGATGCGCTGGGGCTTCAACTGGGAGCTTGGGCCGTTCGAGTTATGGGATGCGATCGGACTGCGCGAGTCGGTAGCGCGCATGAAGGCGGAGGGGGATGACGTTCCTGCTTGGGTGACGGAGCTGCTGGAAGCCGGACATGAAAGCTTCTACAAGGAAGAGGACAATATTCGGTCATACGCAGCGGGTACATCCTATAAACTGGAAGAACGGGAATCGGATTCGATTTCCTTAACCGCGTTAAAAGCGTCCGGTCGAACGATTCTCGCTACGTCCGGCGCGAGCTTGATCGACCTTGGCGACGATATCGCTTGTCTAGAGTTCCATTCGCCGAACAATGCGATCGGCGGCGATATTTTGTCGGCGATCCGCCTGAGCGCGGCCGAGGTCGCCAGCAATTGGCGCGGCTTGGTCATAGCCAATGAAGGCCGCAACTTCTGTGTCGGCGCCAACCTCATGCTGCTGCTCATGGAGGCGCAGAACGGGGAGTGGGATGAGGTCGAGGATATCATCCGCTATTTCCAAAGCAGCATGCTGCAGATTAAGCGGCTTGATCGTCCTGTCGTCGCGGCTCCGCATCGGATGACGTTAGGCGGCGGGGTGGAGGCGTGCTTGCCTGCCGACCGGATTATTTACTCTCCGGAGACCTACTTCGGACTCGTCGAGACGGGGGTCGGCCTCATTCCCGCTGGCGGAGGCAGCAAGGAAGCGGCGGCGCTTGCAGCTTCGCGAACGGCAACCGGAGCAGATTTGCAGCCGCAATTGAACGCGTTGTTCGAGACGATTGCGCTGGCCAAAGCTTCATCGAGCGGCTTCGAGGTCGGCAAGCTCGGCTTCATGCGGCCGCAAGATACGGTCATCATGCGGCAGGATGCGCGTATCGCCGAAGCGAAGCGGGCGGTGTTGGAGCTTGACCGCGCCGGGTACGTCGCGCCAGCCGAGCAGAGCATACGGGTTGCCGGGCGGGAGGGCAAGGCGGTGCTCAAGGTAGGTGTGCAGGCAATGAGATTAAGCGGTCATATTAGTGAGCACGACGAGCTGATTGCCAGTAAGCTTGGCCATGTGCTGGCCGGAGGAGACGTTCGGGCAGACGCTGCGGTGAGCGAGCAATATTTGCTCGATTTGGAATGCGAGGCCTTCCTCAGCCTGTGCGGCGAGAGGAAGACGCAGGAGCGGATGAGCCATATGCTGCGAACAGGCAAGCCGCTTCGCAATTAAAGCAATTACGAATTGAAGGGGGAGGGAACGATGTCGGCTGATTCACCGTTGTTTGTCGATCATGACCGCGATGCGGTCATTGTGTCCGCTGTGCGCACGGCGGTCGGCAAGGCGAAGAAAGGCAGCCTTGCCGAGACGCGGGCCGAGGATATGGGCCGTGCGGTGCTGCAAGCGGCGCTGGCCCGTGCGCCTGGCGTAACGCCGGAGCAGATTGAAGATGTCATTATTGGCTGCGCAATGCCGGAAGGAGAGCAGGGACTTAACGTTGCCCGCGTTCTATCGCTGTATGCGGGGCTGCCGGTGACGACGCCTGCTGTCACCGTCAACCGCTTCTGCGCGTCCGGCTTGCAGGCTATCGCCTACGCGGCCGAGCGCATTCGGCTTGGCGAGGCGGATGCCATCGCCGCCGGCGGCGTCGAAACCATGAGCCATGTGCCGATGACCGGCTTCAAGCTCTCGCCGCATCCGGGCATTGTGGATTCGATGCCCGAGGTATACATGGGCATGGGCCACACCGCCGAGGAGGTGGCCCGCCGCTATGGCGTGACGCGCGAAGCGCAGGACGCATTCGCCGCGAACAGCCATGCGAAGGCCGCGGCAGCGATCGCGGCCGGCAAGTTCAAGGACGAGATCGTCCCGATCTTCGCGACGAGATCGGGCGTCAATGACGCGGGCCGGCCGTGGGAGAAGAGCTTCACCTTCGATACGGACGAAGGCGTCAGAGCAGAGACGACGGTCGCGACGCTCGCCCCGCTCAAGCCGTCCTTTGCCCGCGAAGGAACGGTCACCGCGGGCAATTCGTCGCAGATGAGCGACGGCGCTGCTGCTGTCATCGTCATGAGCCGCGCGCGCGCCGCCGAGCTTGGCCTTGCGCCGCTCGCAGCTTTCCGCGGCTACAGCGTTGCCGGCGTTGCGCCGGAGGTCATGGGCATCGGCCCGATCGAGGCCGTGCCGAAGGCGCTGGCGAAAGCGGGCATTACGCTCGAACAAGTCGATCTGTTCGAGCTGAACGAGGCTTTCGCCGCGCAATGCGTGCCGATCATCGAACAGCTCGGCATCGACCCAGAACGGGTCAACGTCAACGGCGGCGCCATTGCGCTCGGTCATCCGCTCGGCTGTACGKGAACGAAGCTGACCGTCTCGCTTATTCATGAGCTGCGAAGGCGCGGCGGAGGAATCGGCGTTGTAACGATGTGTGTTGGCGGCGGCATGGGTGCCGCTGGCGTGATTGAAGTGTATGGCGAAGTGGAATAAGGAAGAAAACGATTGAGGGGAGGCCATCGGCATGACGGAAACGATACGTTTCGGCGGCAGATTCGTCGTCGAAGATAGCACGCCGGAATCGGTCGTGACGCCCGAGGATTTTAATGAAGAACAGGTCATGATGGGAGACGCTGCCCGGCAGTTCATGGAGGCGGAGCTGTTGACACGCGATGCGGATATCGAAGCGCTGAACTACGAACTGACGGTAGAGCTCATGCGGAAAGCTGGCGAGCTTGGCTTGCTCGGAGCGGACATACCGGAAGCGTATGGCGGTCTCGGCCTCGACAAAGTAAGCACGACGCTGCTCGCCGAGACTTTGTCTCGCGCTTCGTCCTTTGCATTGTCGGTCGGCGCGCATACGGGCATCGGCACGCTGCCGATCGTGTTCTTCGGCACGGAGGCGCAGAAGCAGAAGTATCTTCCTAGTCTCGCTACGGGCGAACGGATCGCGGCGTATTGCTTGACCGAGCCGTCTTCCGGCTCGGACGCATTAGGCGCTAGGACGACGGCTCGGTTGTCGCAGGACGGCAAGCATTTCATCCTGAATGGCTCGAAGCTCTACATTACGAACGCCGGCTTCGCTGATTTGTTCATCGTATACGCGAAGGTAGATGGTGAATATTTTACGGCGTTTATCGTCGAGCGAGGGATGAAAGGCTTCAGCATCGGGCCGGAGGAACATAAGATGGGCATCAAAGGTTCCTCCACTTGCCCGCTGTTTTTCGAGGATGTGCCAGTGCCGGTTGAAAACGTGCTAGGCGAGATCGGCAAAGGCCACCGCATCGCGTTCAATATTTTGAACATCGGCCGCTTCAAGCTTGGCGCGGGCTGTCTAGGCGCTTCGAAAGAAACGATTGAGCTGGCGTCCAAATACGCGAATGAGCGCAAGCAGTTCGGCAAACCGATTTCTTCGTATCCGCTTATAGGCGCGAAGCTGGCGGACATGAACATTCGGACGTACGTGCTGGAGAGCATGGTGTACCGGACGGCGGGTTGGATTGACGGTATGCTGAGCGGGGCGTCGGCCGAGGAAGTTGCTGGAGAAGGCGCTGCTGACGCGGGCAGCCGGATTGCGGCAGCGATCAGCGAATATGCGTTGGAATGCTCGATCGTGAAGGTGTTCGCGTCGGAAGCGCTGGACTTCGTGGCGGATGAGGGCGTCCAAATTCATGGCGGCTACGGCTACATCAAGGAGTACAAGGTCGAGCGGATATACCGCGACTCGCGAATTAATCGTATTTTCGAAGGGACTAATGAAATTAACCGCATGCTCATACCAAGCACCCTGATGAAAAAAGCGCTCAAAGGCGAGCTTCCGCTCCTGCGCAAAGCGCGCGCCTTGCAAGCCGAGCTGACACAGCCAATGCCGCTGCCGACATTCGACGAGCCGCTCAGCAAGGAAACGTACCGCATCGCTCAAGGTAAAAAAGCTTTTCTCGCCGTTGGAGGGCTGGCTTTACAGAAGCTTGGCATTCGGCTTGAGGAGGAGCAGGAGATCTTGTGCTCGCTGGCCGATATGATGATCGAGCTGTTCGCGATGGAGAGTGCGATGCTTAGGACGAAGAAATTGAACACGGCGGGAGGCGCTGGCGTATCGGACAAATTCGAGCATGCAGCCGCAATGACGGAAGTGTTCGTGCAGGAATCAATGGAGAGGCTCGAGTCGATTGCGAAGCTTGCCCTTGCAGCAATGGAGCAGGGAGACGGACTGCAGATGCAACTATCGGTCTTGAAAAAACTGATGCGTGCGCCGCTTGCCGATACGATCGCGCTGAAGCGGGGAATAGCGGGACGCGTCATCCGAAGTGAGCACTATGTCGTATAAAGGGGGAGAGCGTCAATGGAACCGCTCGGACCGCAGGACCCGCTACTACCAAGTGAGCAGCCGACTGTCGATCAGGCAGATGCTGAATCCGTCCACTCCGCCGTATCCGAACCGCTTCCGCGTCCATGGCTGCGTCACTATCCCGAGGAAATACCTGCTTCGCTCGATTATCCGGACCAAAACATCGTCCAATTTCTCTTAAACGCCGTTAATCATTATCCGAATCATACAGCCGTTCATTTCATGGGCAAAACGATGACGTACCGTGAGCTGCATGCCGATGCCGTTAAGCTTGCGCAAGGTCTTGTAGGACTCGGCATCTCGCCGGGCGAACGCGTGGCGATTATGCTGGCCAATTGCCCGCAGGCGGTCGTCTCTTATTATGGAGTCCTGCTCGCAGGCTGCGTCGTCGTACAGACGAATCCGTTGTACGTGGAGCGGGAGCTCGAAAGCCAGCTTGCCGACAGCGGCGCTGTTGCGCTAATTGCGCTCGATCTGCTGGCGGGGCGTATTGCCCGCGTTCGCGGCGAGCAACCGGAGAACGGACCGCTGCCGCAGCTGCGGCATGTCATCATTACTTCGATTAAGGATGGCCTGCCTTTTCCGAAAAATCTGCTCTACCCGCTCAAGCAGCGCAAGGACGGCATTCGCATCCATATCGAGTACGGCAAGGATGGCGTCATTGCCTATCGCAAGCTGCTTAGCTCGGTGTCCTCTACTGTGCTGCTCCCCGAGCTGCCGAAGGGGGATGAGCTTGCCGCGCTTCAATATACAGGCGGCACGACGGGAACGCCGAAGGGCGTTATGTTGACGCACCGCAATCTGGTCGCCAATACGATGCAGACGTCGGCCTGGTGCTATAAGGCACAGGACGGCAAGGAGCGTTTTCTCGCGGCGCTTCCGCTCTTCCACGTATTCGGCCTGACCGTCCTTATGAATATGTCGGTCTTGCGAGCTGGCACGCTCGTGCTGCTGCCGCGCTTCGAGCCGGATACGGTGCTTCGGACGATCAAGGAGCAGCGTCCGACGATCTTTCCCGGCGCGCCGACGATGTACGTCGCCCTCATTCACCACAAGGATGCTCCGCGGACTGACCTCTCTTCCATCAATGTGTGCATCAGCGGCTCGGCCGCCTTGCCGCTTGAGGTGCAAGAGCAGTTCGAGGCGCTGACCGGCGGGCGCCTCATCGAAGGCTACGGTTTGACGGAAGCGTCGCCCGTCACCCATGCCAATCCGATCTGGGGGCTGCGCAAGATCGGAACAATCGGACTGCCTTTTCCCGATACGGAAGCATCGGTCATCAATCCGGCGACCGGCGCGCACCTGCCGGTCGGTTCGCTTGGCGAGCTGGTCATACGCGGACCGCAGGTTATGAAGGGCTATTGGAATCGCCCGGAAGAGACGGCGCAGACGCTGCGGGATGGCTGGCTGTATACGGGCGATTTGGCGACGATGGACGAAGAGGGCTATTTTACGATTATGGATCGCATTAAGGACGTCATTATCGCCGGCGGGTTCAACATCTATCCGCGCGAGGTGGAGGAGGTGCTGTTCGAGCATCCTGCAGTGAAGGAAGCATCGGTCGTCGGCGTGAAGGATGCGTACAGGGGGGAAACGGTTCGAGCGTATTTGGTTCTGAAGGAAGGCTGGAACATTTCGCCGATGCAGCTGGATCGCTGGTGCCGCGAACGGTTGGCCGCCTACAAAGTGCCGCATCAGTATATGTTCCGGGATAGTTTGCCGAAGACGATGGTTGGCAAAATATTGCGTCGCAGACTGTTGGAGGAGGAAGCGGAAGCGAAAGCGAAGGCAGAGGCAGAGGGAGAGGCAACCAAGAAGGAATGAAGGGGGAGCGTCATGGATGAGGATTGGTTCGTGCAGCAGGCAGGCGATGCCGGTCTCTTGACGCGGCTGGCCGCGCGTGCGCAGGCTACCTTCTGGGGCTTGCTTGGCTGCGAGGTTGTGCAAGCGGACGGCAAAAAAGCGACGATCTGTTTGGATGCGGGAGATCAGCATTTGAACTTGATCGGCATCGTTCATGGCGGCGTGCTGATGTCGTTAATGGACAATGCGATGGGACTTGTCGTTATGCTGGCTCATGCGAATGAACGAACGGTGACGGCGACGATGAACACGCATTTCCTATCGAGCAGCAAGGGCGGGCTATTGATATGCGAAGCGGAAATGCTACATCGTACGAAGCGGACACTGACGCTGCAAGGGCAGGTTAAGGATGAAGACGGCAAGCTGCTCGCTTGGGCAAGCGGTGCTTATCGACTCGTATAGGGGAATGACGATCATTTGCTTACCATTGTGGCATTCGTTATAATACCTAATATATGGAAGCGTAAACATTTGGGTATTCAATAATAATTTGGACCGTTTTATCCGATAAATAATATATAGGAGGGAGGCGGGATCATGGTTGAAGGTTGGGTAACGATGCTGGTGCTGGCGTTCGGGCTGGCAGTTGCTATCATTGGCGTTGTCGCCTATTTAAGAATGTTTCGTAAAGAAAAGTTCGCTTCGGCTGCCCAATCATCGGCTGAAATCCCACCTCCTGTCAAGATTTCGGCCCGTACGGCGGATACGGAGCTCGCTGCCGAGCCGATATCCGAACAAGCCGATCGCATAGATTAATAATTGTTCACTTTCATAATTGTTCCCAAAATGTTATAATAGTAAGAAAAGTTAAAACATTGTGACTCATTGGCCATGGAGTTACCTGCACCGAGGGGGGTCTTGCGGTGAATAAGCCGCATGCGTTCTCGTACATTGCTGTTTAGGACGACCATCCATCGTATAAGGGAGGAGATTTCATGGCGAAACATAGCCAGAATGAAGTCAAGGAAAGCCTGAAAGAACTCACGAGAATTTTTCAACCCAAGGACCCGCGGAAATTTGTGAAGGATTACATTCGAAAGTACCGGATCACAGGTGGCTACGAGGATGAATTGACGACATTGGTTGAAGACGAGTTAGGCAGAATGAACTCCTCGGTCAGTTGAGCACACGTACCCGAATATATAGCTTTGTCCGTTCCTGCTGGGAACGGGCAAGGCTTTTTTGTTGTTTGTCGTAATTTTCCACCACTCCACCTTCCCCGGTCACTCAACCGTCTAACCCCACTCTGTAAGATCATATATGAGCTTACTACTCCTCAACTTGCCCCGCTATTTGTCGCATCCTCATAACCTTTGGAGGATGCGGGAAATGTTCACGAATAGACGTCATGGGGGAGCGATTCAACGAATATCGTTTACATATACACGCGCTTACATGCTTCGTTTCGTTTTTATAAACTTTAAGGAGGCACAGTCATGTCACTGGAGTTGAAGTCCAAGGAGCATATTCGAGGCATTCGGAAAGCGGGGCGCATCGTCGCCGCATGCCACAAGGCGATTGCAGGGCGTATTGCGCCAGGCGTGACGACGCAGGAGATTGATCGGTTCGTTGAACGGTTCATGCTGGATCGTGGGGCGACGCCTGCGCAGAAAGGTTATAAAGGATATCCGTTTGCCACTTGCGCCTCCGTTAATGATGTGGTGTGCCATGGTTTTCCCGATAGCGTTCCGCTTGAGGCAGGAGATATTGTGACCATCGATATGGTTGCCGATGTAGACGGCTGGAAGGCCGATTCAGCGTGGACTTACGCCCTTGGGCGAACAACAGTTGCTGCCGACAAGCTGCTTAAGGCGGCGAAGCTGTCTCTGATGGACGGTATTCAGCAGGCTCTACCTGGCAAACGTCTCGGAGACGTCGGTTACGCCGTTCAGTCCAGGGCACAGCGCGAGGGCTTTCAGGTTGTTACATCATTCGTCGGACACGGTATCGGCAGACATATCCATGAGTACCCGACCGTCGAGCATCGCGGCGTACCGGGTACAGGTGTGATGCTGGAGGAGGGGATGGTCATTACGATCGAACCGATCTTAACGGCGGGGCGCGACGATGTGTACATTGCGCAAGACGGTTGGACGGCACGCACAAGGGACGGAGCGTGGTCAGCACAATTCGAGCATACGGTGGCCATAACGAAAGAAGGACCAGTCGTACTGACGCGTTGGGAATAAATGACTAATCAAACCCAGTTGCGCCTCACGAGCCTTGACGCAGACCCGCCTTACGCCAGATCCCCCTCCGTCACACCTTATCTCGTCTAAGAGGTAACTCTTCTCCCTCGTCTAATGGACATTTTCGACGATTAGAGCAGTTTTTTTCGGGGGTTCGCGATTTAACGGACATTTTCGGCTACTAGCTGGCGAAATCGGAACAATACAGCTCCAATTACCCCGCTGACTGCTTTAAATGTCCGTTACGTTTCGCAAACCTCAAAATGGAGCCGCTAACGGTCGAAAATGTCCGTTACTTACACGGCATTCTCGTCGTTTACATCAATCGTGCGTCAAACGCGCTAGCTGGCGAGGGAAGATAGGAAGGAGCTGGAGGAATAGTAGCTAGAGGTTAGAGGTAGGAGGCGGCTGTTGGATATAAAGCGGTAGCTTCTGGCGATTTTGAGGATTTGCTACCGAGAAAAGGCGGGTACAACCCGGATAGATAGCCACATGCGAGTGTAACAACTCCATGTGGCTTTCTTTTTTACATTGAAGTTATCGGAGATTATCGTTATAGCTGCTACGACATGAAACACCTGTGCCAAGCGAGCCGAAAAAATGAGAAATCATAACTATAATAATATCCGTTGGTGATTACGATAACTTGAGTATGACACCAACCGGAGGCTCAACATAATATGAAAAGAAGATCTAAGCATAATCGCAGCGGTATATTTACGTTCTTGCTGGCATTTGTCGCCACAGTCATCTTTGCCCCAATCGGTAAAATTGAGGGGGAAGGAAATATGCTTAAGACAGGTAACTATTTTCATAGCCCTGCTCCGAACGGAGGGAACTCTCCCGACTGGAATGGGTCCGGGGTTATATCCGCGGCGGACGGCGTCTTGTTCGACGGAACCCCGGCTTACGCTGGCTGGATGGGTAGCGCAACCTCGCATTCAACCGTAAATGTAGTTATTGATTTGTTGAAGGACTACCCTTTGAGCCAGATTCGTATCGTGTTGAATTCACCCAACAAATATTGGGGATTTAAGGACATTACCGTAAAGTACCGTCCCGAGTCGGCGACCGGGTATTACATTGCAACCAGACACGTTAGAACGGGAACCGACTTGAACTATTCGGTCACCGTCCCGATGTCGAACGTGACGGCCAGGTTCATCGTGCTGAACATTAGGCGTACCCAAGCTTATCAACATATTCCGCTGACGGAAGTCGAGATTTATAGAGGTTCGGGCGTTGAGGGGCAAAATCCGGCTCCTGCTCTTATTCAGGAGGGATTGCAAGCCGAACTGAAGAAAGAGGCCCTGCTGGCGGACAGGTTCGGTCAATGGATGAATGAAGCCTGGCCGGGAAAGGTCGCAACCGAAACGCAGTTGCGGACGGAATATGCCAATGAGGCCGCTGACTTGGCGAATATTTCTCTGGATACCACGAAATATGATCAATATGGTGGCCTTAAAAGCTTAGGAAAGCAAGCAAGCACCGGATACTTCAGGCTTCAGGCCATCAACGGAAAATGGTGGTTTATTACGCCGGACGGATATCCCTTTATTGTTAAAGGAGTGGATGCAACAAGTTTGTGGGAGGCCGGGTATAAGACGCCGATCCTGAAACCGGACGGCACCCTCAAGCAGATTTTCGAGCAATTGCCCGATCGTACCGCCTACGCACCTGCCTACACCAAAGATGCGGGCGGCGAATACGTCAGTTTCGTCGTCGCCAATGTCATGAAAAAATACGGAAGCGACTTTGAGTCGAAATGGGAGGATATCACGAAGAAGCGTTTGATCCAGTGGGGGTTTAACACGTTCAGCAAGTGGACCAAACCGAAAAACGTGACGTTCCCGTTCATTCAATCGCTGCAGGACCCCTCGAATTTGAGAAGGATCCTATGGACGTACGACGTATTTGATCCGCAGAGCGGACCCATCATCGAGAACGCGCTGAAGGCGCAGCTTCAAAATGCGAGAAACAGCAAATGGTTGATCGGCTATACCTACGATAACGAAGCGGGCTGGACTACCGATATCGTAAAAGAGGTTCTGTCCTACTCATCGTCCTCTCCGGCGAAAAGCGCATTCGTTGATTTACTTGCGCAAAGATACAATGGCAGCTTAACCTTGGTAAATCAGAAGCTGGGCACGAACGCTGCATCATTCGACGCTTTAAAGGATATCCCGGTCGATATCGCCAAAGTTCCCGCGGCCGACGTATCGGAATATATCAGGCTGGCGTCCAGAACGTACCATTCCATGATCAAAGACATTATTAAAAAATACGATCCGAACCATCTGTTCCTAGGCACGTCCATCGTTCCTACTTGGCGTACCAGCCTGGAATGGGATCATGCGGCCATGGATTATGTAGACGCCTTTTCCGTTGACAGTTATTCAAGAGACGGAAGCTGGATTACCAGATATGAAGGTTACGGTAAGCCCCTATTGAATCTGGAGCATACTTTCGGCTCGTCCGAACGCGGACTTTCCTATTTCAGCTTGGCTACGATGACAACAAGCATAAGGGAAAGAGGATTGGCATACCAAGCTTTTACGGAAAGCCAGGCTGCGCATCCATTGTTTGTCGGCTCGGGCTGGTATTCCTACTATGACCAGCCGGTTACCGGGCGTACGGACGGAGAAAGCTACAACGTGGGCCTAGTCAATCAGCAGGATCAGCCGTATACGGAAATGGTCAACATCATGAGGACGACGCATGCCGGATTGGAAAATGTTCACCTTAAGGGGTTAAGCTCTCCTTGAGAGGAGAGAACAGGAATTTTCATCATTGAGGTTAGAACTAAGCAATTGAAAGATGAAGAAAGCCCTGTGAACATTACGTTCACAGGGCTTTCTTCATGCTGCACAAAAGTGAGTGAACAGCCGTTTTGTATTGCACAAAGCTGCTATTGTGCAGAAATGTCAGATTCGTTCACTGTCCAAAACTGTGAAATGTTCAGCAGTGAAGCGGATTTTCACTATGTAGAACATTGTCGGTCAACTATAGTAGGTCTCAGGGCCAAGGCGTCGACAAGATGCACAGTCAGCGCCACATAAGCACGTAAGGTGAACACGCAGTTGAACACGCAAGTACAGTCACAAGCTTCAGAACCAGTAGGAGGGAGTTAACAAGCATGTTAAAGAAAAAAGGAGTTTTGCGGGAGCTATACACGAACCGGATATTGTTTCTTATGTTATTGCCGGTGTTATTGTACTTTCTCATCAATAACTATCTACCAATGATCGGGATCTACTACGCGTTCGTACAATTCGACTTCAATACGAGCCTTTTCCAAATGGAATTCGTCGGGCTGAAAAACTTCGAGTTTCTATGGAAATCAGGCAAGCTAACCGAGCTTACGCTCAATACGGTCGGATACAACGTCGCTTTCATCTTATTAGTAAACTTTTTATCGATAACGGTTGCGGTACTGCTTAGCGAGGTCAAAGGGAAATGGTTCAAGAAGATTACGCAATCCGCACTGTTCCTTCCTTACTTCGTATCTTTCGTTATTCTAAGCGTTATCGTATTCAACTTGTTCAACTACGAGCAAGGGGTTATTAACACGGTGCTCCAGCAGTTTGGAGCAGAGCCGGTAGACGTATACAGCAAACCGAAGCTGTGGATTTTCTTGATTATCATGTTCTTCTTATGGAAGAACTTCGGTTATAGCATGGTTATCTACTTGGCTTCCATTACGGGAATTAGCGAAGAATATTATGAAGCCGCGAAGATCGACGGAGCGAACATCTTCCAACGCGCTTGGCATATTACCGTTCCAATGCTGAAGAACACGTTCGCGATTCTGCTGCTGTTCTCGCTAGGAAGCATCATGAAAGGTCAATTCGACCTCTTCTACCAAATGGTCGGCAACAACGGCCTGCTGTTCAGCACGACGGATATTCTGGATACCTATGTATACCGCTCCTTGCGTGTAACGTTCGATATGGGGATGGCGACAGCTGCCGGCGTGTACCAATCGATCTTCGGATTCACGCTCATTATGGTCGTTAACACCATCATCCGTAAAATCAACAAAGATTACGCACTGTTCTAGGAGGGAGCTTATATGAAAATTAGAGAAGATAGCGCCACAAAGTGGTTTCGGTTAATCGCCTATACAGTCGTTCTAGTGGGCAGCATCTTATGCATACTGCCGTTCATCCTAATTCTGTCGGCATCTCTTTCAAGCAATGCATCTATTCTGCAAAATGGTTACACGATCTTCCCGTCGGAATTCTCGCTCGAGGGCTATAAAGTCATCTTCCAGGTGCCGGACGAGCTGTTCCGAGCTTACGGCGTAACGACCTTCGTAACGATCGTAGGTACGGTGCTTGGCTTGCTGCTTATGACAATGGCGGGTTATGTCCTACAGCGCAAAGATTTCAAATACCGCAACCTGTTCTCGTTCCTGATCTACTTCACGACATTGTTCGGCGGCGGACTTGTTCCTTATTATATGTTGATCACCAACTACTTGGATTTCGCGAATACGATGTACGCGCTCATTTGGCCGTCGTTAATGACGCCGTTCCTTATCATCCTAATGAGGAGCTTCATCAGCTCCGCCGTACCGGATGAGGTTGTGGAATCAGCCAAGATCGATGGGGCGAATGACTTCTTGATCTATTACCGGATCGTATTGCCGCTCGCAATTCCCGGACTGGCAACTGTAGGCTTGTTTCTAGCGCTTCACTATTGGAACGACTGGTTCTCGTCGGCGATGTACATTAACGACGCAACGAAATACCAGCTCCAATTCTACTTATATAACATCATTAATACTTCCGCATTCCTGAGCAACATTGGAGCGGGCGCAGGCATCGTGTTGTCGGAGGGCGTTCCAACCGAATCGATGAAGATGGGCATGGCCATCGTCGTTACAGGACCGATCCTACTGCTGTATCCATTCATTCAGCGTTATTTTGTCAAAGGCTTAACGATTGGCGCGGTCAAAGGTTAGAACCGTTGTTTGKGCAACCAGATTTCGGCTAACATAGATATTACACATTCAAAGGGAGGATTCACATGTTAGGAAAAACAAAAAAAGCGGCAGGTATTATGCTTTCATCTGTATTGCTCCTATCTACAATGGCCGCTTGCAGCAGCAATGGCGACGGCAACAACAAGAGTAACGACACTGGCAATACAGGAACGAACAATACGGCGGCAACAGACGCACCGGCAGACGGCGGCGAAAAAGCGGGCATCGACACTTCCAAGAAGGTAGAACTGCAGTTCTACATGCTCGGCAACGCGCCTAAGGACTTGCCTAAGGTCGAAGCAGAGATTAATAAAATGGCACTTGAAGATTTGAACGCGACGGTTAAATTCAACTTCACGACTTGGACGGACTGGGATCAAAAGTACAAGCTGCTCCTCTCCACGGGTCAAGACGTTGACTTGATCTTCACAGCGGACTGGACGCAATATCAGCAGTACGCGAAAAAAGGCGCATTCCTGGATATTGAACCGTTGCTTCCAACAGCAGCTCCAACGCTTAACTCCTTCGTGCCGAAGGATATGTGGGATGCCGTTCGTATCGATGGCAAAATCTTCACCGTTCCTGCAACGTACAAAGAGTATGTAACGAACGGCTTCGTATGGCGTGAGGATCTGCGTAAGAAATACGATCTGCCGACTCCTATAGATATGGCTACATTCGAAGCATACTTGGATGGCATTAAGCAAAATGAGCCTTCGATTCAACCGGTAACGATTGGCGGAGCAATTGATCAAGCTTTGTCCGATGCCTATCTGGATTTCCAACGCAAAATTGTTGGAGCATTGCCTTACGGCGTATTCGCTACTTACCAAAAACCGAGCGAAGTCACTTCGTACTGGGGCTCGCCTGAGCACCTGGAAGACCTGAAACGTTTCAAAAGCTGGGCAGACAAAGGTTACTTCTCCAAAAACGAGCTGAACGAAAAAGAAACGTCCCAAGATAAGCTGAAAAACGGAACGGCTGCCGCTATGCTAGGCGATAACCCGACTCGTTACAACAGCACGCAAGAACAAATGAAGTCGCTTCACCCGGATTGGGAGCTGGGCTACACGCCTTACGGCCGTACGAATGGCTATGCAACGCCGGTTCACCCGATCCACAACGGTTTCGCTATTCCGAAGAGCAGCGACAACGCAGAGCGCGCGCTTGCATTCTACGAGAAGCTTGTAACGGACAAACGTTATAACCTGCTTGCGCAATACGGCTTCGAAGGCGTGAACTACACGGTAGAAGACGGTCACTACAAAATGGTTGGCGACGCGAACACGAACGGCTTCCCTCGTGAAGGCATGCAAGGCTGGGCATGGCGTAATCCGGAATTCATGCTGTTCGAGCCAAGCTATGACGGCGTGAAAAAGATTTTTGACGAGTTGGACGCTATTCAAGTACCAGACATCTACACGGGCTTTGCAGAAGACTACACGGAATATCAAGCAGAGAGATCGGCGCTTGAGCAAGTAGAGAAACAATATCTGTTCCCATTGATGGCTGGACAAGTGGCAGACGTGGAAGCAGGATTGAACACATTCATGGAGAAAGCGAAGCAAGCTGGACTTGAGAAAATTCAAGAGGGCTACAAGAAACAATGGCTGGCGTATCTCACTGAAGCAGGTATTCAATAATAGCATTTAACTAAGAATAAGGGCTGTCCCATAAGGTTATGAACCTAGGGGCAGCTCTTATTCTATATGTGAACAACAGCGAAATAACGCGCCGTTGCGCTTTTTACAATGTACGAGATTTGTTCATCTGGGCAAAATGAGATTAGTTCATGCTTACTCGGATTGTTCACTGTCATTGTTTATATGGTTATGGTAGCAATATAGATGTAACGAATCGCTTGCAAGAATAAGGGAGGAAGGAGTTCTGTTACAATTGAAGACGCTTACATAAGTCTTCGGCTAGTGATGCTTAGTCAGTTACAAACCAAGAGGAGATGATTTGTTGTGAGTAAGATGTTCAAATTATTGCTGACTCTCGCTTTTGCTGCTAGTATCTTTAACTTTGGCGCATCCTCCACTGAGGCTGCCGCCCAAACGATCACGAACGGAACGCCGTGGAAGGACACGAGCGGCGCTTCGCTGCAGGCGCATGCCGGTTCGATTCTTCAGGTCGGATCTACGTATTATTGGTATGGCGAGGACAAGATCCATAACAGTGCCAATCTTAAGGCAGTGTCGATCTATTCCTCGACCGACCTGAAGAATTGGACGTTCCAAAGCAATGCTCTCACGACGACGTCCGCCCCGGAGCTTGCCAGCTCCAAGATCGAGCGTCCTAAAGTCATCTATAACGCTACGACGGGCAAATACGTCCTGTGGGGACATTACGAGAACGGAACGGACTATTCCCTTGCGCGGGTAGCCGTTGCGTCGTCCTCCTCACCGACTGGACCGTTCACTTACCATGGCAGCTTCCAGCCGAACGGCATGCAGTCCCGAGACATGACACTCTTCAAGGATACGGACGGTACGGCGTACCTCATCTCCTCCTCCGACAACAACTACAATCTCAGAATATACAAGCTGACGTCCGATTACTTAGCCATTGATTCCGAGATGAACATGATTTACGAAGGCGACCACCGGGAAGCTCCGGCAATCGTGAAGAAAGGCTCCATCTATTATTTGATTACTTCAGGCGCTTCGGGTTGGTATCCGAACCAAGCGAAATATTCGACAGCCACTAGTTTGAACGGACCTTGGTCGGCGCTGCAGCCGATCGGCAACTCGTCCACTTTCTATACGCAGGCTTCCTTCATCTTGACGGTGCAGGGCAGCAGCGCGACGAACTATATCTATGTAGGTGACCGCTGGAACTCTGGCGCTTTGGGCGATTCCAGATATGTATGGCTTCCTTTGACGTTAAGCGGTACGACAGCGTCGATGGATTACTACGAGAAAGTCAGCATAGATGCCGCTACGGGAGCCGTATCCGGCGTATCGAACGGCACGCTCATCTCCCAAGGCAAGACGGCAACGGCTCAGTCCGCATTAGGGACCAATCCGGCAAGCTACGCGAATGACGGCAATTACCAGACGGAATGGGTCGCGACAAGCGTAACATGGCCGAATTGGTGGCAGGTAGACCTTGGAGCGAACTATACGATCAAAACGGTTGATCTCTCCTGGTGGATGATGAACGGCTCCGAAGGCTTCTACCAATACAAGATCGAGACGAGTCTCGACAATATGAATTGGACGGTAGCGCTGGATCGTACGAGCAATACGACTTACGGGTTTACTTCGGACTCGCTCTATGCAACGGCGCGGTATGTACGGGTTAATATGGTGAATGCCGATCTGTGGAATAACCCTGGCAACTGGTATACGCCAAGACTTTGGGAAGCCAAGATCTATGGAACGCCAGCGACTACAGCGGTGACGACGAGATGGACGTCGCATAACTTCCCGACGAGATATATTTCCAATGACGCTGGTAACGCTAAGATTGTAGAAAATCCGACGCTTGCGAATTCCGAGTGGATCATGGTTCCCGGCTTGGCAGACCCGTCGGGCGTTTCGTTCCAATTGAAAAGCAATCCTGGCATTTTCTTGAGACACTACAACTACGTGCTCGTTGCACAGACGAACACGGGAGGTGCATTCGCTGCCGACGCTACGTTCTATAAAGTGGCTGGGCTTGCGGACAGCAGTAAGTTTTCGTTCCAATCCTACAACTATCCTACCCGGTATATTAGGCATTCCAGCTATAACCTAAGAATTGACCCAATCTCGACGGCTACCGAGAAGAGCGACGCTACGTTTAGCCAGCAATAATCGTTAGATGTACAAATGAAATGCGGCAGCCTCGCGGATGTATTCCGACTTGGCTGCCGCATTTTTTACGGGCACAGTCGATTCCTATTTCTTCTTAGGGTGAGCATTACGGAATTCGGACGGCGTGACGCCGTATATTTTCTTGAACATGCGATGGAAGTACGAGCTGCTCGTATAGCCGGTCTTCTCGGCGATGTCGGATACGGAGCATTCCGTCGTTGTTAGCAGTTCCTTGGCTTTCTCCATACGGACATGATTAATCATGTCGACGATGGTGGTGAGCGTCTGCTGACGATAGACGCGGCTGATGTGATAGGAAGACATGTTCAGCTCGTCCGCGACGTAGTTCAAGCTAAGGTTCGGATCAGTGAAATGGGTTTCAATAAGATGCGTAATCTTCCGTATGAGATCCTCTTGCTTGCCGCTGCGTTTCTCGACGAGCTTGGATTTCATTAAGTCGAAAAACGTGAAGTACGCTTCCGTCATTTCTTCCAGTGTTTCGAAGTCATCGATCTTCGGCACGGCGAGCTCCGCGTTAAAGCCTAGCTGCAGCGAGCCGTTTCGCTCGATTTCCTTAAGCATGTTGCCTAGCGCGACGGTCATATGCGTAGCCGCCGAATGGACGACGCGGATCGGATACGGCGCGGTCTCGCCGATGATTTCCGTGAACATCGATTTGGCCTCGTCGGTCTTGCCTGCGATCAGCGCATCGATCATACGTTTCTCCTTGCCTACCGGGAAGGAGTAATCGACGCCCTCAGAGAATTGAAGCGACTCTGTCTCGATCACCGCGCTTCTGCCTTGGAAGAAGCGGTGGAAGGAGGCTTCTTTGGCTTGCTTATACATGGCATGAAGTTGGTGCGGGTCGTCTGTAATAGGCGTTACTGCAACAGAGATGCCGATATGAATGTACTCGAGGCACGCTGCCTGCACTTCACTGAGCATTGCACGAAGCGGCTCTGATTCCGCTAACGCTGGATCTACTACATTGAGCAGCATAAGGATACTGTCATCCTCTAGCTCGATAGAATCGACGCGGAAGTTCTTGGAGCAGACTTCAGTCGCGATATTCATGATCGCAAATTTGTAAGTGAGCATATCTTTGGAATTATATTTCTTCAATTTCTCGAACTGATCGATGCGCAGATAAATGAGCAGATAAGGCTTTGTGAAATCGAATGAGATATCTGCCCGTCGCAGCTTGTCCAGCTGCACCTGCGGATCGAACTCTTGAATCTGAACAAGCTTGTGCAGAATGTTCTGGCGTATCGTATAGCTGCTGTTTCTTCGTTCGGACTCGAGATCCGCCATGCGGCTCTCGATCTTGTTAATCGGCACGTACAAATAGCGGGAGAGCAGCCAGGAAAGGAACAGGCCCGCGAGCAGTACGGAGGAGGCGATAAGCAGCGTTGTAACCCTCACCGACTTCATTTCCTTGACGATCTCTCCGTATGGAGAAATGCGGACGTAGTGCCAGTCGTATTGCGGAGAAGAGGTGCGTGAGATTAACGATTTGACGCCTTCGAACGAGGCGATCGTGTACCCGTTATTCGGCTCCTCTTGCGCTGCTTGTATAAGCTCGAAGTCTTGCTCGCTTAGCTGCAAAGGCTTAAGATCGCCCACGGAACGCACGATATTCCGGTCATCCAATAGCAGCGTGCGTGCAGAGCCGTCAGTCGTTTTTCTCGCCAGCTCGCCAGTGATCCAAGAAGCCGAGATGTTGACGACTACGGCGGAATTCATTTGTTTGTTGGAGCTGATGGCATCGTAGCAGAGATACGTGTATACACCTATATCCTCCTCATTCGATTTGACTGCCTTGATAATCCTTGGAATCGGCGTGAACGGCTTATACTCCTGATAGTGGTCGAGAATGTCCATAATGCCTGCATCATTGACTTCGCTTTGTTCAAGAATACCGCTCTGACCGGTTTGCGCTGATATATAGAAGAGATCCTCAGTCGGATTATATACATATATAGACTGGATATAAGGCATGGTGGCTAAGTAGTTGCTGATATCGATCATGACGGCCTGCTCGTCAAAAGCGCTCGGATTTTGATAATAGAGCACTTTGGCAATCGCGCTGTTCCGATAAATTTGGAAAGCAACCGATTGTGCGCTTTCTGTCGTTTTGGCTACGGCTTGTCCAGTCTCCCTTAGATTACTGAGATCCGACTCATACGCTTTATCCTGAAGGATGCGGGTGAATGAAAAGTAATACACGGACGAGCTGATCAGCAGCACCATTACGATGCTGAGGGTAATACCGAGCAGTAGTCTGACGTATAGTTTGCCGTTTCTTCTGATCCTGTTCAAACGCAATGAATACTCCCCCTTAATCTCTATAATGTTTCATTGCTGCGTGTGTACATTTCTGCTCAATTATAGCTTGTGCACAGTGTATACGGTAGTAGAGCGTTCCCTACTTTATGCATAAATTCCACTTTCGGCAGTGAACAAAGTTGCTTTATGTGAACATTTCTGTGAAAAGAGCCGCGCTGTGCGGGTGTTTGTCGAATAATGAACGATGCACACAACCGTTCACATGAAAACCGCACCTTTGTTCACTAAGTACAGCATGTTGCTATAGTCCAGTGAAGTTTTCGATTATAAACTGGTTGGAGAGAGGATGCAATAGAAAAAGATTGGAGTGGGGAAAAGCAATGGAAACTCTTTCGAATTGGCATGCGGATGCGTGGTCGCAGATTGCGAAAAAGGTTGCAAGCACCAGCTTGCGTATAGGTGACGGATTTCCTCATGCAAGCGTCGAGGGGAAGTACAAGCTCGAGCCGGCTTCATGGTGGACGGCAGGCTTCTGGCCAGGTCTGCTTTGGCTCGTGTATCGAGATACAAAAGAGGAGCGTCTGCGGCAGCTGGCCGAATCCTGCGAGAATCAGCTGGATCAAGTCATTCTCGACTATGAGCGGCTGGATCACGATATCGGATTCATGTGGACGCTGACAAGCGTGGCGAGGTATAAGCTGCTCGGGGATGAACAGGGCCGGCGGAGAGGTTTGCTGGCTGCTAATCTGCTAAGCGGACGCTTTAACATGCAAGGGAAGTTCATACGTGCCTGGAATCCATGGAAGCCCGGCGACCGCAACGAAGGTTGGGCGATTATCGACTGCATGATGAATCTGCCGCTGCTTCTATGGGCGACGGACATTACGGGAGATCCCCGGTATAAGCATATGGCGCTGGCGCATGCGGATACGGTGCTGCAGCATTTCATCCGGCAGGACGGCTCGGTCAATCATATCGTTGAGTTCGATCCGGAGAGCGGAGAGCGTCAGCGTATTCATGGAGGACAGGGCTACTCGCCCGACTCTGCTTGGTCGCGAGGGGCAGCATGGGCGCTATACGGCATGAGTCTGGCTTTCCGTTATACGGGTGAAGAGCGCTTCTTGGATGCTGCTAAGCGCGTGGCTCATTTCTTCATCGCCAATCTGCCGGAGGACCATGTGCCGCATTGGGATTTCAGACTGCCGCCGGAAGTCGTCAAGTATCGCGACTCTTCTGCGGGAGCTTGCGCCGCTTCGGGGCTTCTGCTGCTCGCAAGGCTGGTGCGCCAAGAAGAGAGCTCGCTCTACTATGATGCCGGAGAGCGTATGCTGCATTCGCTGTATACGAATTACGGTGCATGGGACCGCAACGATGAGGAAGGGCTGATCCTGCATGGCACGAGTCATTATCCGGAAGGCAGAAATATTGATGTGCCGCTTATTTACGGCGACTATTTCTTCGCCGAAGGCATTGCGCAATTGAACGGGCATGAAGAGCTGTTCTGGTAAGAACGAGTGGTTAGAGAGAGGAGAGACAGGATCATGACGAATAATGGGAAGCCATTGCCGATCAAGTCGAACCCGCTCGCGACAAAAGAGGATATGCAGGATGCGCTTCGCCAGTTATGCGAGCCGCTGGTTCCTTATTATAGTGATGGGAAGGCGCATCTAAAGCTGGGTGAGACAGGATCGGGCTGTACGAGTGAAACCGCGGAGATGGAAGGTTTCTCGCGCGTGTTATGGGGACTTGCGCCGTTGGCAGCCGGAGGCGGCGATTCAGCGCTATGGGACATCTATAGGGAAGGAATCCGAAACGGAACGAATCCGGAGCACGAAGAATATTGGGGAGTCGTGAACGATTACGATCAGAAGCTGGTAGAGATGGCGTCCTTCGGCCTTGCGATGGCGCTGGCGCCCGAGCAGGTGTTTCATCCTCTGTGCGATGTGGAGAAGGGGCGCTTCTTCGACTGGTTCAACCAAATCAACGAACGTCCGGTCTACGACTGCAACTGGCTTTTCTTTCTGGTAATGGTCAATCTCGGCTTCAAGAAGCTTGGCCTTCCGCACGACCGAGAGCAAATGAACGCGAATTTGGATCGGATCGACGAGTTCTATCTATCGGACGGCTGGTATTCGGACGGCATCGGCGGACATTGCGACTACTACGGGCCGTTCGCGATTCATTATTACGGCTTGATCTATGCGGAGTGGATGGGGGAGGAGGATCCGAAGCGGGCAGCGCTTTATAAGGAAAGGGCGTCGCTGTTCGCGAAGGACTTCATTTACTGGTTCGCAGGCGACGGCTCCGCGCTGCCTTACGGTCGAAGCTTGACGTATCGGTTCTCGCAGGCAGCCTTCTGGAGCGCGCTTGCTTATGCGGGCGTGGAGGTGGTTCCCTATGGCGTCATGAAGGGAATTGTGTTGCGGCATTTGCGTTGGTGGTTCGCGCAGCCGATCTTCGAAGCGGACGGAAGACTGTCGATCGGATACGCGTATCCGAATCTCGTCATGGCGGAGAACTACAATGCACCGGGATCACCGTATTGGGCGTTCAAGACGTTCCTGCCGTTGGCGCTGCCGGAGCAGCATCCGTTCTGGCAGGCAGAGGAACTGCCGCTGCCCGAACTGGACGAGCGCTTCTTGCAGCCGTCGCCTCATCTAATCATTCAGAGGCAGGAAGCAAGCAACCATATTGTCGCTTTCAATGCAGGACATCCCTCGACGAACGAGCATACGCATACCGCTGCCAAATATGAGAAGTTCGCTTATTCCAATCGATTCGGCTTCAGCGTGCCGCGAGCGGAATGGGGACTTGCGCAAGGCGCATACGATTCGATGCTCGCGCTTAGCGAAGGCGACCGGATCTATCGGGTCAAGCGAAAGGCGGAGCGGTCGACGATCGAGGATGGCGTTATCCATACCGTATGGAAGCCGTGGCTTGATGTCGAGGTGCAGACATGGCTCATCGTCGGCGCGCCATGGCATGTGCGCATTCACCGCATCGCGTCCAGCAGATATCTCGATGCCGCCGACGGCGGGTTCGCGCTCGGCGTTGAAGATCGTCAAGGGAAGAGAACGCTGCAACAGGGCAAGGAGCAGGGAGGAGCGCTGGCCGTATCCGCTCTAGGTGCAAGCGGCATCCGACTGCTCTTTGGCAGCGGGCAAGCTGAGCTTGTTCATCCGAACGCGAATACGAATGTGCTGTACGCGCGGACGGTCATTCCGACGGTGACGGCCAGCTTGCAGCCGGGCGTCCATTGGGTAGCGACTGGCGTATATGGCAATCCGGGAAGCGAGCTAGGTGATTGCGCAGAGCAGTGGGAGATTGGGCCTCGAGTGGTCTGCGAGAACGATAGCTTCAACGTGTATATAGGCGGGGAGAGCATTTATAAACTAACGAATGTTGGCATAGAGAGGATTGAAGCATAAGCAATGGGAGCAGAAATGAAACCAACAAGCGGTTGGCTTAGCGACGTGAGCGTATTTCGGGTGAACCGTCTCGATGCCCACTCGGATCATCGTTACTATCGCACGATGGAGGAAGCGGAGGCGGGAGCGCCGATGGCGCTTAGACATGAGCTGAACGGAAGCTGGAAGTTCAGCTATTCGGGCAGAGCGGAAGCGAGAGAAGCTTTATTTTATGACGTAAATTATGATCACTCGGGATGGTCGGACATTCAGGTTCCGGGTCATATTCAGCTGCAAGGCTTCGCCTCGCCGCAATACGTCAATACGATGTACCCGTGGGACGGGCTGGATGGCGTGCGTCCTCCCGAGCTTCCGAAGGAGAACCCTGTCGGCAGCTATGTGAAGACGTTCGAGCTGCCTGCTAATATGGCGGGCCAGCCTGTATATATTTCGTTCCAGGGTGTCGAGTCAGCCTTCTACGTTTGGTTAAACGGCGAGTTCGTCGGTTATGCGGAGGACAGCTTCACGCCGTCGGAGTTCGAACTGACGCCATACGTGCGTGAGGGAGAGAACAAGCTCGCCGTAGAGGTGTATCAGCGGAGCACGGGAAGCTGGCTGGAAGATCAGGATTTCTGGCGGTTCTCGGGTATTTTCCGCGATGTGTACCTGTATACGATTCCTGAGCTGCATGTGCAGGATGTGCGCGTTCGGGCGGAGCTGGACGATTCCTATTCGCAGGGTACTTTAACAGTGGATTTGCAGTTGATGGACAATATTCATCCGGCTGCTCAGGCACGAGTGGAGCTGAAGGATGCGGAGGGCCTTACGGTGGCTGCTGTGACAGGACAATTCGGGGACGGTCCGCTGACATTGACCGCTGCTGCAGGAGAGGTGCAGCTCTGGAGCGCGGAGAAGCCCTATTTATATCGGGTCTGTATTTCGGTATGGAATGCCGAAGGGGAATTGGTAGAGGCGATTGTGCAGAAGGCCGGCTTCCGCAGGTTCGAGATGATTAATCGGTTAATGTGCTTAAACGGTGAGCGGATCGTATTTAAGGGCGTTAACCGCCATGAGTTCAATTGCCGCAGCGGCAGGGTTGTGACGAAGGAGGATATGCTATGGGACATTGCGACGCTCAAGCGCAACAACATTAACTCGGTGCGTACATCCCACTATCCGAACCAGTCGTTATGGTACGAGCTGTGCGACGAATACGGCGTGTACGTCATCGATGAGATGAACCTGGAATCGCATGGTTCCTGGCAGAAGATGGGGGCCGTAGAGCCTTCGTGGAATGTGCCGGGCGATAAGCCCGAATGGCAGCCCATCGTCATGGACCGCGCGATATCGATGCTGGAGAGGGACAAAAACCATCCGTCCATTCTTATCTGGTCATGCGGCAACGAATCATATGCGGGCGAAGTTATCCTGAATGTATCGAACTATTTCCGCGAGGCGGATCCGAGCCGATTGGTGCATTACGAGGGCGTGTTCCACAATAGGGCGTTCGACGACACGAGCGATATGGAAAGCCGCATGTACGCGAAGCCTGCGGATATCGAAGCTTATTTGCAGAGCGATCCGGCAAAGCCTTACATCAGCTGCGAGTATATGCACGCAATGGGCAACTCCGTTGGCGGACTGCACAAATATACGGAGCTGGAGAGCAAATACCCGATGTATCAAGGCGGCTTCATCTGGGATTATATCGATCAGTCGCTCGTGAAGAGCAATCGGTACGGTCAGGAGTACTTGGCGTACGGCGGAGACTTCGACGACCGTCCAACCGACAATAGCTTCTGTGGCAACGGCATCGTGTTCGCCGATCGGAAGGAGACGCCGAAGATGCAGGAGGTTAAGTTCCTGTATCAGAATATAAAGCTGGAAGTGTCGCTCGACTCGGTTGCCGTTAAGAACGAGAACCTCTTTGAGAGCACGGAGGGATTGAGCCTCCAATACCGCTTGTATAGGGACGGTACGGAAGTGTTTGTCGGTCAAAGCGACGTCCTTGTAGCGGCGCAGCAAACCGATGTTATTCCTTTCATATTGCCGGAAGGAAGCGATAGTGAGGCAGGCGAATACTGCTTGCACGTTTCGTTAGTATTGAAAGAGGACGAGCTTTGGGCAGAAGCGGGACATGAAGTCGCGTTCGGGCAACACATTTATATTGTAGAGCCACAAGCTGTCGATGTAGGGCAGACGTCCGTGGAACTGACGGTTATCGAGGGAGACGTTAATATCGGCGTAACCGGGGAAGGCTTCGCCATGCTGTTCTCGAAGCAAGCGGGCTCGATCGTATCGTTGCGGTATGGCGACGGAGGCGAGATGATTGCCGCTCCGCCAATGCCGTTGTTCTGGCGGGCGACGACGGATAACGACAAGGGCTACAACCAAGGCTTCCAAGCAGGGGCTTGGTATGCGGCAAGCCTGGCACGCCGTTGCGAGAGCGTCGAGCTAACCGAGGACGCCGGATCGGCAACAGTTGCTTATGAGTACTCGTTCAGTGTTAGCCCGGATGTGCGCGTGAACGTAGCCTACACCGTATTCGCAGACGGACGTCTTCGTGTTCGCTCGCGGTATAGCGGTGCCGAAGGCTTGCCGAACTTGCCGATCTTTGCGTTAACGTTCAAGATCCCGGCTGATTATGATCGTTCGCAGTGGTATGCGATGGGGCCGGAAGAGAACTATGTCGACCGCGCTTTCGGTGCGCGTCTTGGCGTATTCGAGCGACGTGTTGACGAACTGCCCTCCAGCTACCTAGTGCCACAGGAGTCGGGAAATCGGACGGGTGTGAGAAGATTATTGATTACCGATGCTGCCGGAGCGGGCCTGAAGATGAGCGCCGATCCGCAAGCGCCTGTGGAATGCACGTTGTCACCATACACCGCCTTCGAGCTGGAGAATGCAGCCCATGCATGGGAGCTGCCGAACATCCATTATACGGTCGTGACCATTGCTGGCAAGCAAATGGGCGTCGGCGGCGATGACAGCTGGGGAGCGCCTGTGCATGACGAGTACTTGATCCCGGCAGATAAGGAAATAGCGTTCGAGTTTACTTTGGGTGCTGCCGGGAAGTAAGTGCCTTACTCGGCATGAAGGACCTCATTCACCACCTAACCGTGGCGGATGAGGTCCTTTCGTTTTCGTAATCCGTCATGTTATAGCATATCGAATATGTTCTATCGAGGCGCTATAATAGAAGAAGGATATAAATCGGAAATGAGGGAGCGGCAGCCGTATGGGGAAAATGCTTGCAAGCCTGCGCAAAGGATTTGGCAAAAAGCTCGTGTCGCTGCATTCGTGGAACGGATGGATCGTCGTCATTCTGGCGCTTACGGGGCTTATTCTAGTGGGCGGCTTCTGGCGCGGCATTCTCGGCGAAGGACGCGTATGGATCAAGTGGCTGCATATCGTTGTCGGTATCGCCTCGATTCTGCCGGTAATCTATTATCTGCTGCTTGCGGGTAAGCACTGGAAGCAGCTTAAGGATAAGCCTGCCMAGCGGGCAAATGTAATCGTTGTACTGGCTCTGCTGCTGGGCTGGTTTTTGTCGGGAGTACTGCTATGGCAGTTCCGGGCAGTCGGGCCGCGCGTCTCTAATGTCGCGTTGGTCGTGCATGATCTGCTTACGTGGGTCGGCCTGCCGTATATCATTTATCACTCGCTCACTCGGGTCAAATGGCTCAAGGAGCCGAACCGCCGGACGATTAAGCGAGGTGATGAGAAGGAGGCTGCGGCGGCTGTAGGAGCGCTGCATCCCGCAGCGCCACAGCCGGTGTATACGCGCCGCTCGTTCATACGCGGCGCAATTGGTGCAGGACTTGCGGTCACGATTGGACCTTCCTTCCTGAAGTGGGTCGGCGATTCGCTCGGCAACTTCGGCGTTGGCGGCAGCGAGTCGCTTGAGAAGCTGATCGAGAACGATGGCAACAGCCTCGTTCCCGTGCCGCAGCCGCTTCCGGCATCGTCGCCTCCGCTCGGCGGAGGAGCCCAAGGGCAATTCCGCGTGTACACCGTCACGCCGATCCCGACGTTCACGAACGAGAACTGGTCGTTCACGATAGACGGACTCGTCGACCACAGTTTCAAGTGGGACTGGAAGCAGTTCGTCGCGCTGAAGCGCGAGGTGCAGGTGAGCGATTTCCACTGTGTAACAGGCTGGTCGGTGTATAAGAATACGTGGGAGGGCATTAAGCTGAAGGATCTGCTGAAGCAGGCAGGGGTGAAGGCATCCGCCCGTACCGTGAAGTTCTATTCCGGTGACGGCGTATACACGGATACATTGACGCTTGAACAAGCGGATTTGGACGATGTGCTCGTCACCGTTATGCATGACGGTAAGCCAATCCCAAGCGATCTTGGCGGTCCCGTAAGGCTGATCGTGCCGAAGATGTACGCCTACAAGTCGGTCAAATGGCTGAACCGGATCGAGCTGATTGACGGCGAGCATGTCGGATATTGGGAGCAACGCGGTTATTCCAACGATGCTTGGGTGTAGTGTAGTTCAGCATGCCCCTTCTTCGGGCCTCTCCAGCTGATATGGCGTTTTGCCTGTATTTCATACAGTCTAATCGGTCCCAACCGCCTGTTAAGCGACTTTTGAGTGGAAAACATACAGTCAAAACCGGCATTTGAGCCCTCAGCAGGGTTCCTCCGTCCGTTTGCTTGTACAAAGTCCAATCAAACTCTGATATCGTATCGTTTTCAGCCATTTGACTGCACAAAATCCACTCAAAAGCCCAGGACTAGGCGTTAACTTTCCGAATTGGAGAAACGGACATGAATGGACACGATTTCCGCCCGCGAGCCGATACGGATCGGAGGGCCCCAGAAGCCGTAACCGGAAGATACGATGGAATGCAGCGATCCTTTCTGCAAGTAACCCCAATCGTTTTCAAACAACCTGTCGGTTATTAAATTGCCGGGTGCGATTTGTCCATGATGGGTATGGCCGGATAACATCAAATCGATGCCTTGCTCCTCCGCGATACCCAGTTCGACCGGTTGATGCTCAAGCATAATGACCGGCCCGGAGCGGTCGATGTCTTCCATTAAACGATCAAGCTCCGCTCTCTCCGTATCACTGTAATCCTTCCGCCCGACCAGCGTGAGCCAGTCTCCAACCTGGGTTGTCTCGTCATAAAGCACCTGGATGCCGCTTTCCTCTATAAGCGCGACTAGCTCCTCCGTCTCGCCTTTGAACCGGTCATGATTGCCCAAAGAAGCGAATACGCCAAGAGGCGCCTCGATCTCCGATAAAATATCGCCAATGCCATTTTCTTTATAAGGTAAAATATCGTCATCCACAATGTCGCCGGGCAACAATACGATGTCCGGTTTCAACGCGTTAATTTCCTCAACCATTCGCTGTGCATGGCCTTTCCCCGACAAATAGCCAAAATGCATATCGGACGCCATAACGATATGAAGCTCACCATTCGCTGTGCCTTTCTTGTCGATATGTATGTCATAGGACCGCACTGTCGGACTAAAGGCATTAAAGCTTCCATAACCGAGCAGAGCCACCAACAGGAGCAAAGTGACGATTCCCGACCACTTCTGGATGGCATGGCGCGGCAGCCGTGTCAGCTTCGTTAACCAGACCGTAAGGTGAACGAGCGGGAGCAGCATGATCAATAAACTGAATAGGGCCAGCCAATAGCTGCCGATGACGCTGAGGATGGTCGACCCCGCGACAATTCTGGAGAGAAAGAGAGAGCTTGCCAGAAAGACTAGCGTAATGATATAAAATAGCCGGAACCTGCGCGATACCGCCGGCTTTATCCACGTCCAACCGCTCCAACCGATATAGAATACGATGAGGGCGTACACAACGATAAACACAAGCCCGATGATAATAAACATGTTGGTCCTCCTTAATCATGTTGCCTTCTATTATACATCCGATTGACCGATCAGTGGTCAGGAGAACTTGCAGCCGAAAATAGACGAATGAATCAGGTACAAACGTCGTGCCATGACCTATCCCCCGAAAATACACTGTTAACCGGATAGTTATATATCCAACGCAATGGCAGGAGGGAATGAATGTTTTGGTGGTCAGAAGAAGAAGACTTACAGTTGTTGAACGAGTCAGCAGACTTGAGTTGCCTATAACAGCTAGAAATTTAATTGCAACTCCCGCATTCGATAAAGTTGTCCGTTCCGTGCTGCCGGGTCTTGTATCAACGCCCGCATTCGCGCAAGCCATTCAAGCTGCGAATATTGCTGAACCAGCTAGAGCGGTAGAATCCCAAGGAGCAGTTGGGCCACAAGGGGCAACTGGAGCTACTGGTCCACAGGGGCAACAGGGAATAGAGGGAATACAGGGCCAAGCGGGTCCCCCTGGCATTTTGGATGTACGATTTGCCGGAAGCAGTGAGCCTGTTCCTTTGACGGAAAACGAGGCAACGACCACGTTAACCCTGTCGCCAATTGTTCTTGGAGCAAATCAAATCGTGAAATTAGATGCTTTTGCAAATGTGGAATTTACTAATAGTCTAAGTTATTTGGTCAATAGCTTCCTATCAAGAAATCCGAATGATATTATCGCTGTTAATAATGAAGCCGTTGTGCCGGGGCCGAATCAGCCTCCGTTCGAGCAAATTACCGTGACACCTAGTCTTACTTGGGTCGACAATCCGGGACCGGGTACGTACAATTATTCATTTACTGTTAAAGGGCTGGCTACAGCTGCAGGAGACGCCGGGGGATCGATAAATGCCCGGGCTGTTACAGCTACGGTTGTAAATACGAATGGTACTATTTAGTTTTCAAATGCGATGATCGTCATTTAGGCCGGATGCCTCTTTAGCGGGGAGACTTACGGCCTTTTTACGATTCATGCTGCTGTTATATGCATATTTCAAGGCTTGTCATACTATATTTAACATGGTACATATTGTAAGGTGTGAAATAAGGGATGAAGGGAGAGATTCAGCGATGTGGGAACGGAAAGAGCTGAAGCAGAGAGCCAAAGAGGTGCTGCGCACATCGTATTGGAAGGCGTTTCTCGTAAGTATTATTCTTGCATTTGTCACTGGAGGCGGCGGCAGTCCGTCAACCTTTAACCTTGGATCATCCCCTTCCTCCGGCATGGATGTAGACTGGGAGGTTATCGGTCCTTTCATTGCGATCGCGATCATCATCTTTATTATTGTCTTCGTGTTCGCTTTAGCGTTTCGTATTTTTCTCTGTTTTCCTCTTGAGGTCGGTTCGATGCGCTACTTCAAGCAAGCGGCGGAGCATGAGGTGAATCTCAACCATATCGGCTACGCGTTCAACAAACACAGGTATTGGGATGTCGTGAAAGCGATGCTGTGGAGAACGTTCCTGAACTTCCTATGGTTTCTGCTCCTTATTATCCCGGGAATCGTGAAATCGTACGCATACAGCATGGTGCCTTACATTTTGGCGGACAACCCGAACATTGGGTATCGGCGCGCAGTGGAATTAAGCAAGGAAATGACACGGGGACATAAATTCCGTATCTTCGTGCTTGATCTAAGCTTTCTTGGATGGATTCTTCTCGGTATAGTCGTATTATTCGTTGGTGTTCTATTCGTAATGCCATATATATACGCCACAAAGGCGGAACTTTATCTGGCCTTGCGTCAACAGGCGCTGAAGAACGGACTAACATCGGAAGAAGAGCTGCGGCTGAATCAGACGCCAGTTATCTAAATAGGAATGGTGTTAAACAGAGTAGCGGAAATATGACGTCCGCTGCTCTGTTTGTTATGGTTTTAATGCACCTGTCGAGAACGTATAGACCCATTAAACCCTTTCACGATAAGCCATATCGCTAAAATCATCTCGTTCGCTGCTACAGGAAGCGATAAGAGCGCGCCCCAAACGGAAAGCTGAGCAAATACGCCGAACATTTCGAACAACGCCGCAATGAATACGAGAGTCGCCCCTGTCATGCCTAAGATGGAGATAAAACGCGGTACGAGCTTGGTTCGATAGAAGATATAACTGTACATCATCGTGCTAATCCCTAGCATGAAGTTAGGTCCCAGCATGAATGTCCAGTCGTGAACGGCATGCAGTACAGTGCCCGAAGCATGGTACGAGCCTGCGTCCGGAGCGCCTGCCGCTACATACTCCTGGCTCAAGGTTAACAGGGCCAGCATGCTGACGATGCCGATGGTAATGATAACGGCTTCCATGAAACGGAAGCATACATGGCCGAGAGCAAGGCTTTCATTGTACCTGCGCAAATAGGGGAACATCATAATGGATGTGCCGATCGCCGATACGACAAGAATTAATTCCATGAGTGCCCCGAGTACGATCCGATTGGCATGAGCAGCGCCGTTAACCAAATAATCGGGTTCATTGAGGATCGGATCGTACAGGATAAGCCCTATAATCGATGAAGCTGCCGCAAGAATAAACAGTATGCCCACCATTTTACCAGCTGTATTGGATGATTTCATAAGATAACCTCCTATTGTTCTTTACTCGCGTGTTCCCCGTAGAAAAATACCTCTTCCAAAGGCAAGCCGAAGGCAATAGCGATGCGAAAAGCCAGCTCGAGCGAGGGCGAGTAGTTGCCCTTTTCCAACGCTACGATCGTTTGTCTGGTTACGCCGACCTTGTCAGCCAATTGCTGCTGCGTCATTTCGTCATGGTTGAAGCGTAATTTGCGGATGTGATTGCCGACAAGATTTTTGCCCATTCTTACACTCCTCTCCGGTAGTGATACAGCTTCGTCACGTTGCTGGCAACATCGGAAATGAAACCCGAGACGATCATGATGACGAACATCATTTGTACAGGCTGCTCGATAGCCAGCGATGCCATGGCGAGAAGGAAGCCGATTATGAATACGAAGAAGCCGTTTCGGTGTGCCTTCAATTCGATCTGTTTATCCAGTTCATCCGCGAACGTCGGCTCCTTCTCCCCGGTTGTAATCCGAAACACGATGTTGAATACGATGCTGATCACGATATGCGCGAGGATTGAAACCAAAGTCAGGACGAGGACGAAAGAGCCCCAATAACGAAGCATTTCCGTGGACGCCAGTCCTTCCTCCGGATACCGCGCATACTTGAATACGCTGAAAGAAACGAAAATGAGGATGGCGCTGATGATCGATACAATGCTCTTTTTTTCTTGATAAGTCATGCCTTAAACCTCCTATAGGATTTATTTTCCAAGTTAAGCTTGATATACATAATGTATATGTTACCATTCATCGTGTCAAGTAAACTTTACATAGGGGGTGGAAATATTCCCGAATTAGGCGGTAGTGGTATAATCACGGTAGACCGACGGAATTAGAAGGGTGATAGCGATGAGCGTAATTCGTTTGGAGAATGTGACTAAGAAGTATGAAGACTCCCTGATCATTCGCGATATTTATTTTCGCGTGAGCCAAGGAGAGCGTATCGGCCTTATCGGGAGGAACGGTGCGGGCAAGTCGACGGTGTTCAAGCTGATCATGGGCAAAGAAGAGCCAACGTCTGGCAAAGTGGATATAGATCCGAAGGTGAAGATCGGTTACTTCTCTCAATTCTCGGAAATGACCGGCAGTTTGTCGGTTCAACAAGAGCTGGAGCTGTGCTTCGAGCAGGTCGCTCTTATCGAGCGTGAGCTGCAGGAAGTGGGAGAAAAGCTGGGAATCGTCACCGATGATGGCGAGCTGGAGCGGCTGCTGGCGAGACAAGCGGAGCTTTTTGAACAAATGGACCATTTGGACGGCTGGAACGTTTCCGTCGAGATTAACACGGTGCTTACGAAGCTGGGGTTCAACGATATATCCCGCAATCAGCCTATTGATGAATTGTCGGGAGGCTGGCGGAACCGCGCGGCGCTAGCCAAGATGTTAATCGAGCTGCCGGATGTCGTCTTGCTCGACGAGCCGACGAACTACCTGGATATCGAAGGGATAACGTGGCTGGAGCAGTGGCTGTATCGGTTCAATGGAGCAATGATTCTAGTGTCGCATGACCGTCAATTTATAGATAAAGTGGTTACGCGCACGATCGAGATCGAGAACTATCATTTTCAGGAATACGAAGGCAATTATACGGATTATGTCCGCAAAAAGAAGATGCGCAAGAAGGAGCTGGACCGCCAGTTCGAGTGGGAGGAGGAGCTTCTGCTCATGGAGTCTGAAGCGATCGATAGCCGCGCGAGCAAGAAGGCGTCGAAGGACCGGCTTTCAAGGCAACTGGCAGACAACAAGAAGCGGATCGAGCCTCATCCCGTTAACGTGCTGATTACGGATATTTACGAAAAGCTGCGTTTTCCGGATAAGCTGTGCGAAGTGAAGAGCATCGGACAGACCTACGACGGTCGGACGATCTTCGAGAATATCAGCTTCGATATTCAGAAGGAAGACCGCTTAGTGATCGTTGGGCCTAACGGAAGCGGGAAATCGACGCTCATTAAGGTGCTTACCGGGCAGGAAAAACCGGAGTCCGGCGAAGTGACTTGGGAGAAGGGCGTAGGTTATGCCTACTTCAACCGGATGTGGGACGAGCTTGATCCGAAGGATACCGTTAGCCACGCGGTTAATACGTACGGCTTGGGACTGGACGCGCCTCGCAAAAAGGTGAATAAGTTCTTATCCATGCTGCAATTCTCGGAGATGGATCTAAGCAAATTCATCGGCAATCTTTCCGGCGGTCAAAAGGCAAGGGTTGCGCTTGCGAAATGCCTGCTCTCTGGCGCCGCAGTCATTGTTTTGGATGAGCCGACCAACCACTTGGATCTAACGAGCATTCAGGTGATGGAGCAGGCGTTGATCCATTTTCCCGGCGCCGTCATTACGGTTAGCCATGATCGGTTCTTCATCGATAAGATAGGGACAAAGATGCTGAGCTTTGACCCTGAGTTGGGTGTAACGGAACAAAATTTGTAGATTCGTGTTTGTGAACCAAGATACTCGCAAGCAAGACTCTGCTGCTTGCTGTCTGATAAAAGCGTCGCATTTCCCTATGGGGAAAGCGGCGTTTTTTTGTTGTGAAAAATCGTCAATATGTAATAAAACATGACACGTAATTGTTCTTTTGTATAAAATCACAATCAAGCATCCTACATATTTGTGAAATTAACAAACAAAAACCGAATTACATGTGATATAATGTGACACATAAATGAAAAAGAAAGCATTCATCTTGTGGAATACGACAAACATGTGAGGTTTGGAAGGAGTTGAATCAACAATGCAGATAACAGCTAACCCTTATGCGTGGCCCTATGATGGAAGCGTTGATCCTTCAAAAACGGCGCTGGTCATTATTGATATGCAAATTGATTTTTGCGGCAAAGGCGGATATGTGGAGCAAATGGGGTATGACTTGTCGCTGACGGCAAAGCCTATCGAGCCTATTAAGAAGTTGTTGAACAGGGTTCGGCAAATAGAAGGCATGACGGTTATTCACACGAGAGAGGGCCATAAGCCGGATCTATCCGATCTGCCTCCCAACAAAAGGTGGAGGAGCAAACAGATCGGCGCGGAGATCGGCTCGCACGGTCCTGCCGGACGCATCTTGGTTAGGGGAGAGCCCGGCTGGGAAATCATCGAGGACCTCCGCCCGATCGAAGGTGAATGGATCATCGATAAGCCGGGGAAGGGAAGCTTTTATGCAACGGACCTGGAGCTAGTATTGAGAAACAAAGGCATTACGCATCTAATATTGACCGGCATCACAACCGATGTGTGCGTTCATACGACGATGAGGGAGGCAAACGACAGAGGTTATGAATGCTTGATTCTGGAGGATTGCACGGGGGCGACAGACCCGGCCAACCATCAAGTTGCGCTGAACATGGTAACGATGCAGGGCGGCGTATTCGGAAGCGTAAGCAGCTCCGAACATGTGTTGAAGGCACTGCAAAACTATTAATCTGACAAAACCAAAACATAGAGAAGAGATAAATGGAGGGAACTATTATGTGGAGAAATTCAAAGAAATCATTGTTTATCGTATTGGCGGCTATCATGCTCGTTGCGACGGCATGCGGATCTAATCAAGCACCTGCTTCGTCAGGAGCGTCGAACGAAGAGACGGGTGAGCTGAGAAAGGTCGTGCTGAGGCTGAAGTGGATACATCAAGCGCAATTCGCCGGGTATTATGCTGCGGTGGAGAAAGGCTTCTATAAGGAAGCGGGCCTGGATGTGGAGATCAGACCAGGCGGAGCGGATTTCCCTTCCGTGCAGATGATCGCTTCGGGAAGCGAGCACTTCGGCGTTACCGGTGCCGATCAAATCTTGATGGCGCGGGAAAAAGGCGTGCCGGTTCAAGCACTGTCGGCCGTATATCGCAAGACGCCTTTCGTCTTGTTTGCCTTGAAGGATTCCGGCATAACGAAAATGGAGGATCTTATCGGCAAGAAGGTCGGCGTGAAATTAGGCGGCAATGAGGAATTGACTTACCGCGCTATGGTGAACAGTGCCGGCATCGAAGCTTCGAAGATCGAAGAAATGCCGGTGAAATACGATATGAGTCCGCTTCTTAGCGGCCAAGTGGCAGCATGGCCGGGTTATGTGATTAACGAGATGCTTGCCGTTCAAGAGCAAGGGCATGAAGTAAATGTGATCCAACCTGGCGATTACGACATTAATTTTTATGCGGATACGCTGTTTACGACCGAGTCTATCATTAAGAAAGATCCAGAGATGGTGAAGAGCTTTGTCCAAGCCTCGATGAAGGGCTGGGAGTACGCGATTGCTAATCCGGAAGAGGCTGCGGAATTCGGGTTGAAGTACGGCAGCAAGCTGAATCTCGAACATGAAATAGGCATGATGAAGGCTAGCGTAGAGTTGCTTGAGCCGGACAATCTGCCGCTTGGCAAGATGGATACGGAAGCTTGGAGCGAGCTGCAGAAGAGCCTGATCGACTTGAAGTTTTTGAAGGAAGAACAGAACCTGGAAGAAGCGTTCACGAATGAATTTATCGAATAGGGAGTGATTTGAATGCAAGCGACATTAAGTGAATTGGGGAATCGTGCAGCGCACCTGAATGACGGGAAAACATCAGCTTCTTCGAGGAACGAAGTCGCGGTTACATTGAAAAATTGTTCCCTTTCGTTTGGCGATGTTCAGGTGCTGAACAATGTATCCTTGGACATTTATAAAAATGAGTTTGTTTCCATACTTGGTCCGAGCGGCTGCGGAAAATCAACGCTATTGCGGCTCATGCTGAATCTCCTCCAGCCGAACGCTGGAGGGGAGGTCAGCTTTGCATCGGGCGATCAATCAATCGGGATGGTATTCCAGAAGCCGGTCCTCATGCCATGGTTGACGGCGATCCAGAACATCGTCTTGCCGCTCACGATCGGAGAGAAGCGTTTCTCCAAGAGCGTCGCGAGGGAAAAGGCGGAGGGCGCGCTGCGATTAGTCGGCTTGCAAGACTTTATTAATCACTTCCCGCATCAGCTAAGCGGCGGGATGCAGCAGCGAATCGCGATCGCGCGGGCGCTTGCCGCCGACCCGACGGTGCTGCTGATGGATGAGCCGTTCGGAGCGCTTGACGAATTTACGAGGGAGAAGCTGAATTTCGAGCTGCTCCGCTTGTGGGAAAGCCCGGATACGAGCCTCAGCACGGTCGTCATGGTTACCCATTCCATTCAAGAGTCCGTGATTATGTCCAATCGCGTGGTTATGATGTCGCCTAGGCCTGCCGGAGTCGATGCGATTATACCTGTTCCGCTGCCTTCGCATAGAGAGGTAGGCATGGAAGAGCTTCCTGAGTATCATCATACGGTCAGCGAATTAAGAAAGAGGGTCAAGCATCTATGATGAAAAAAACAAAAGAGATCATGTACCCTGTCGCTTTTGCATTAGGCTTCGTTTTGATATGGGAATTAGCCGTGCGTCTGTTCGATATTCCGGTTTATTTGCTTCCTGCGCCATCGGCTGTTCTGACGGTAATCGACGGCTCCTTGGCGTCTCATATGTTCGTTACGCTAATGGAGGCTTTGATCGGCTTTGTGCTTGCCAACATTTTGGGGATGATAACAGCCGTTATTTTCGTACACTCCAAACCGATTGAGAAAGGTATATTCCCGCTGGCGATTGCGCTCAAGACGACCCCGCTCGTTGCTCTGGCGCCGTTGCTAGTGGTATGGATGGGTACCGGCTATTCCTCCAAAATCGTCGCGTCCATGCTCATTTGCTTCTTCCCGATTCTCGTTAACAGCGTTAAAGGCTTAAAGGCCATCGAGCATGAAGCGTGGGAGCTGTTCTCGACGTACAAAGGCACGAAGCTGGAAATATTCTGGAAGCTTCGTCTTCCGACGAGCTTGCCTTACGTGTTCTCGGCTTTGAAAATATCGACGTCGCTCGCCATTGTCGGCGCTATCGTCGGCGAATTCGTCGGGGCGAACAAGGGGCTTGGCTATGTCGTGCTCGTATCTTCCTATCATATGGATACGCCGATTATGTTCTCGGCTATTATTGCTTCGGCGTTATGCGGGTTGGTGCTCTTCTGGGGCATCAGCTGGCTAGAGAAGAAAGTCGTATTTTGGCAAAGGACGGATGAAATATGATGAAATGCTCGGTTGTTAAAGTTCCAGCTCGTTCACCTAACGATACCCATACACTGAAACAGCGCTTTGAAGATTCAACGATAAATCCGGATGATGTCGTCGCCGTGCTCGGCAAGACAGAAGGAAACGGCTGCGTGAACGACTTTACCCGCGGTTTTGCCGTTCTTGCCTTGAAGAATCTGTTCGCTGCCTATAGCGGCGAGAAGGCGAAGTCCATCTCATTCGTCATGTCAGGGGGAACCGAGGGCATATTGAGTCCTCATTTCTCGGTCATCAGCCGCAGCGGAACGGTCGATAAGGATTCGGTTCAACAGGAGCAGAAATCGCTTGCGATCGGCGTTGCGAGAACACCCGACTTCAAGCCCGAAGAGCTCGGACGTATGGCCCAGGTTGATCAAGTCGCGGAAGCTGTCCGCCGCGCAATCGGCGAGGCAGGCATCGGCAGTCCTGCCGACGTTCATTTCGTGCAAATTAAGTGTCCGCTGCTGACAGCGGAGCAGATTCAGGATGCGCATCTTAGAGGCATGGGCCTCGTCACGGAAGATACGTACAAATCAATGGGCTTCTCCAGAGGCGCCTCGGCTCTCGGGGCCGCAGTGGCACTGGGGGAAATCGACCGTGAGCAGCTGCAGGAATCGGACATTTGCCATTCTTGGGAGCTATACAGCGATGTCGCTTCTACGTCTGCGGGGAGCGAGCTGCAGTACTGCGAGGTTATTGTGTTCGGCAATTCCGTCTTTGCGGAAGGGCCGTATTTTATCGACCATGATGTCATGAAGGATGCGATAGACGCCGCGGCATTAAAGCGGATATTGGACAAATACCCGAATGCGGAGATGGTGCAAGTGCTTGCGAAGGCCGAAGCCGATCCGACGGGGTATGTGCGGGGACAAAGGCATACGATGCTCGATGATTCGGATATTAACCACACGCGCCATGCCCGCGCGGTCGTTGGAGGCGTTCTTGCTTCCGTGTGCGGCGATCCGATGATCTATGTATCCGGCGGCGCAGAGCACCAAGGACCGGCAGGCGGCGGACCGGTGGCGGTCGTCTTTCGTCGCAAGGCTTAACCTTTTTTTATAAATCAAATAAAGAACTGAGAACAGGAGACTAACGATATGATCAATGCAAACAAGACAGAGGTAATGGTAGGAGAAGAGATGGCGTGGGGGCTTATGCCGGATCATATCCATCTTTATCACCGCGAAATCGTATCTGCTGCTCAGGCCGATAAGCTTGGCATTCGTTCAAGCTCGATTCTATGGGAGAAAATCGGCGTCGGCGGGCAAGTGCTGCCGCATTACCACGATGTCGCTGAAATTATATATATTACAGTGGGTAAAGTTAAGCTCCTATGCAATGGCGAATGGAAAAGCTACAAAGCCGGAGATACGTTCCACGTCCCTGCGGGAGTCGTTCATTCCGTAGCGAATGACGATGATCAGCCGACGGAGCAGATCAGCGTGTTCCTGCCTGTTGAGCAGGATGTGCCGGCTAACTCTTTCTTTAACACGACTCTCGTGGAAGACATCTATTCCATTAAGAAATAAGATTGCGGGGGACAGCCATGGCGAATAACAATCAGGCGGGTATTACATGCGGGGACATTTTGTTAATGCCCGGTTTCAAGGAAGCGGTTGTATTGGCCGGAACCGGAGGCATGCATCGGAGCATTAATCGGGTGAACGTCATGGAAGTGCCGGATGTTATTGATTGGGTTCGACCAGGGGAATTTCTTATTACGAGCGGATTCCCCTTCCGCGATCAGCCGGAGGTAATCGCCGACATCATTCCGCAGCTGGCCGAGAAAGGCGTTGCGGCTCTCGGCATCAAAACCAAACGGTTCATCGAGCAAATACCGCCGCGGGCGCTTGAGCTCGCCAACCAGCTCGACTTTCCCGTGTTCGAACTTCCGGCTTCGACAGTGTTCTCGGATGTTGTTCGGGACATTATGGAGCGGGTGCTCGTTACGGAGGCGAGGGAGCTGTCGCTCCTGCAAAGCCGATTCCAGAAGCTGTCCCAACAGCTTCTCTATGGTAAAGGAATCGAGGAGTTTATGCAGACGCTGGACGGCATGCTTAATAATCCGATTGTTCTTCTCGACGATTCGGATCAGCTGTTTCTGTCTCCTCAAGCAGAGCGATTGGAGCAGGCTAAGGATACCGCGTTGTGGTCTCGACTGCGGCTTGAATCCAATCTCGGAGTCAGCTTCATTACGATAGGCGATCGCCGCATTCGCGTATATGTATCCGAAGTCAACGATAAGCGGCATGAGAAATGTTTGTTGATTCTATTAGAGTGGAATCAGGAGCATTCCGTGGTCGATCAGTTGACGATCGACCGCGTGGGCATTCTCGTCGGGCTGGAGATGATCAACGCAAACGCTAGACGAGAGGTTGAATTGAAATATATCGATCAGTTTCTCCAAGATTGGATTTCGGGAAGAATCGTGACCATGGAGGATTTAAGAATAAGGGCGGAAGCGTCGGGCAGTTCGCTGGACGATTATCAGAATATGTACGTGGGGCTTGTACGCTGGATAGTCGGGAAGCCTCCCGCTAAGCAGCTGCTGCAGGCCGTCAGACGTCTTCGAACCAAGTCGCCGTGCGAGGGCTTGCAGGCTACTCTGTTGGAAGGGGAGCTAGTCATCCTCATTCCAGGTTCTCCGCAAACCCCGCAGCGAACGACGCTTGACCGAATTGCGGAAGAGCTGCGCTCCCAATTCGGCTCGCAGGGCTTCTCGCTCTGCGTCGGCAAGACGGTCAATCGTCCGGACCGGGTATGGGAAAGCTACGATGATGCCAAGAAAATTAACCATATTAGCGCTATTTGCAAATATGACGAGCCTTATATTGATTACAAAGGGCTTGGCGTTTATCAGCTGCTATATCATCTCCCGGACACGGAGGAGGTCATGAGCTTCCGCGATCAGTATGTCGTGCCGTTGCTCGAATACGATCAGAAGCATAATTCGCAATTTTACGAAACGATCAAGGTGTATTTCAAATATAACCGCAATCTGAAGAAGACGGCCGCGGAGCTTATTACGCATTATAATACCGTTTCTTATAGAGTCGATCGGGTATGCGAAATATTGGGCATTAACATCGATGACGGCGATGATCTATTTCAGTTGTATTTGGCCGTCAAGCTTAACGAGATGAGACCCAAATGACGGGGGAGGGTGAGATGATGAGCAAGCCGACTATTCCATTCGAGCTGACGATCGGTGTGCTTCAGGAGCTATATGCGAGTAAAGCGGTTACGCCTAGGGATGTCATCCAAGAGATAATAAGCCGTGTCCAAGCAGATTCGGCTATGAATATTTGGATCACGCCTCCTACTATCGAAGCGTTGGAGCCGTATCTAGCACGTTTGGAAGAAACGGAATTACGAGGTCTGCCTTTATGGGGCATACCGTTTGCGATTAAGGATAACATTGATGTGGCTCAAGTCGCAACGACTGCGGCCTGCCCTGCCTATTCCTATGAGCCGACCGAGCACGCGACAGTCGTACGGCGAATGATCGACGCAGGGGCGATTCCGCTGGGCAAAACCAATTTGGACCAATTCGCGACAGGTCTTGTAGGCGTTCGAAGTCCATACGGAGAAACGCATAACGCTTTGCGTGCCGAGCTGATTAGCGGAGGTTCGAGCTCAGGCTCGGCTGTTGCGGTCGCACGCGGCCATGCCGCTTTTTCTTTCGGCACGGATACGGCGGGATCCGGACGCGTACCCGCCGCACTGAACAATCTGGTCGGCTATAAGCCGAGCCTGGGGGCTTGGCCGACCAAGGGCGTCGTCCCGGCCTGCGCCAGCCTCGATTGCGTGAATGTGTTTGCTCATTCGTTGGAGGATGCGCTTAAGGTTGATGCTTATGCACGAGGCTTGGATGCATCCGATCATTGGTCTCGCAGCCTGGAGCGATCGGCGTCCAGACTGCCGCAAAAGGTCTATTTGCCGGTCGACCCGCCGCAGTTCTTCGGACCTTATGCGGCTGAATATAGCGATGCATGGGATGCGGCGGTCGATCGCATTACAAAGCTTGATCTGCCAATTGCCTATATCGATTATGAATTATTCGGCCGGACGGCGGCGTTGCTGTACGACGGGCCGTGGGTGGCGGAGCGTTGGGCAAGCTTGAGCGAGTTTGTGGAGGCTAATCCGGAAGCGGTGTTCGGAACGACGGAGCAAATCCTGCGCTCTGGGGCTTCCGAGAAGCAGACTGCTGCTTCCGTATTTAAAGCGATGCATGAGCTGCAGCAGTATAAGCTCGCTGCAAGGAAGCTGTTGGACAACGCCGTGATGATTATGCCGACATGCGGCGGTACGTATTTGCGCGACCAGGTGAGGTTAGACCCGATCGGCACGAACTCGAATATGGGGCGATATACGAACCATTGCAATTTGCTCGATCTATGCGCCGTAGCCATCCCTGCGGGAGAAGCTGCTCCGGCGCTGCCGTTCGGGATTACGCTGTTCGCGCTGGCCGAGGAGGAAGCTCTTGTTTCCGGTACGGCGGAGATGATTATTCATGGACGGATAGCGCCCGTGAGCAGTCCGAAGCAGGGTATGATTCCCGTTGCGGTATGCGGCTTGCATATGCGGGGATTTCCGTTGGAGAAGCAGATGCAAGAGCATGGCGCCCAGTTCGTACGCGAAGCGGCAACGGCTGCCAAATATGCAATGGTGAAATTGGCGACCGCGCCGCCTAAGCCCGGCTTGATTAAACGGCAKGAGGGCGGACATGCTTTCCAACTAGAAGTATGGGAAATGCCGGCCGCAGCCTTCGGGACATTCGCGGCGCTCATACCTGCGCCGCTCGGCATCGGGAAAGTCGAGCTTGCGGATGGGACGTTAATTCCCGGTTTTATTTGCGAAGGCTATGCCGAGCAGGATGCCGAAGACATCTCGGCTTACGGCGGTTGGCGGCATATTGTGTAAGCTGGGCCTTGAAAACATCAAGCCTGAAGCGCGTTGACGCTTTGGGCTTTTTGTCGTTCAATCCAAGATGTGGGATGATAGGAAGAGGAATCGTTCCATTGAAGATTGAATCCGTAAACTATACTATAGATATAGGTGAAATTTTGAACGAAAGAGGAGAAGCAAATGAATAATATCGTATCGTTGGAATGGCTGCAAGAGAAGATGGGGGACACGAATCTTGTTATCGCGGATTGCCGCTTCCGATTGGACGATCCCACGGCAGGGAGCAAAGCTTACGAGGAGTCGCATATTCCGGGAGCTGTCTATATGGATCTGGAGAAGGATCTGTCCGGAGAGGTTGAAGAGGTTGGGGGACGCCATCCGCTGCCGGATATATTCGCAATGACGGTCACGTTCGGCAAGGCTGGAATAAGCAACGATTCGGTTGTGGTCGCTTATGACGATCAAGGCGGAGCAATGGCTTCCCGCTTATGGTGGCTTCTGAAGTATCTCGGTCATGAGCAGGTCTACGTGCTGGACAAGGGCTTCTCGGCTTGGGTGAAGCAGGATCTGCCGGTATCGTCTGAACGGACAGAGGCGCAGCCTGCGACTTATATCGCAACGGTACAGCACAGTATGCTGGTTGAGATGGATGAAGTGAAGGATTTGCTCGGCAGCGAAGAAGTGACGCTCATCGACTCGCGGGAAGCTCCGCGCTACCGCGGCGAAGTCGAGCCGATCGACCGTGTCGCCGGTCACATTCCCGGAGCGATTAACCGCTTCTGGAAGGACGGCCTTGCTGAGTCAGGCAACTGGAAGGACTCTGCGGCGCAAGCCGAGCGCTTCGCCGATTTGGACACCGACCGCGAGCTTATCGTCTACTGCGGCTCGGGCGTTACCGCGACACCTAATGTTATCGCCCTGCAAGAAGCGGGCTTTAATAAGGTGCGGCTGTACGCGGGGAGCTGGAGTGATTGGATTAGTTATGAGGGGAATCTGGTTGCGGTGGGCGAGGAATAGGGGCTGTCAAGCGCTTAGTAGTTTGTGAGATTCAATACAGAGCATGGTGGAATAAAACCACAATGTTCTGTTTTTTTTTTTTTTTTTTGTGTGGTCTGTAGTCAACATCGAGTCAACAAGCATGCTCAAATTACTAACTAAATGCTCTAGATTGCACTTCCCTATTTTATGTACGGCAAAATGAAACCAGGAAGCTTATGAAAATTGTTCCTGTAGCTGTTGTGTTCAGTCTAATGATAAACTGACCGGTCTAGAGCAGGGAAGCCATCCGTATTAAAATCAACAATCTGCGTATGCGTTATGTCATTCAACACGACAGTGCTCTGATCACCACTCAATTTTTCATTTAGGCAATACTTTTTGGTTGGTTTTTGGAAGGAAATATCTTACTATTGAAATAATAGTGTTTTTTCAGATTCATAGAGAAAGTGGGAGGCGACATAAAATGAGGAAAGTATTTCTGTCACATAGTAGTAAAGATAAAAACCATTATGTAGAAATCGTTGCTCGCCAATTGGTAAAAGAAATAGGTGAGCATAGAGTAATATACGATAATTTGACTTTCGAAGAAGGTATAAAGTCGATTGACGAAATTATGAGTGGATTAGATAGTACCGATATTTTTGTCATATTTCTGTCGAATAACTCCTTACAGTCTGATTGGGTAAAGATAGAATTAAACAGAGCTTTTGAGTTGGAAAAAACCGGACATATAAAAAGAATTTTTCCGATGGTTATTGAAGAGAATTTAAAATATGATGATGTTAGAGTTCCGGATTGGTTATCAAGTGATTATAATTTGAAACCTGTAAAAAGACCGTCGGTTGCTACTAGACGAATTATCCAAAAACTCAGAGAATTAATCTGGAGTTTTAACCCAAGGATAGAGAGCAGAGAACGTTTTTTTGTCGGTCGTAATGAATTAATGTCTGTAATTGAAACACGTTTGGACTCTATCGATCTTATGGTTCCTACTTGTTTGATCGCTTCTGGGATACCTACTATTGGACGTAAATCATTTTTAGAGAACTGTTTGAAAAAAACGAATGTAGTAAAGCACTCACACAAACTTCCTGTAATTTTACTTGATTCACATCAGAGTATTGAAGATTTCATTAAGAAGATATATGATCTTGGATTTACTTCAGAATATTCAATGGAAAATTTGATTAGTATGACCATTGAAGAAAAAATTGACTTAGCAACAAAGTTGGTTGAAGAGATTCAAGAAGCCAAAGAAATAATATTAATTAGAGATAGAGGATGCATTGTCACTCCCGACAGGGAAATAAATGAATGGTTTTTGTCTTTGATTCAGAGATTACAACCATTGGGTCGAATATGTTTTTGTGTAACGGCATCCTTCAGACTACATAACCCAACAATAAACAGAATGGGAACAGTATATGTAATTGATATGCCTGAATTATCACCTTCTGAAAGAGGAGGCCTATTAAAACGTTATTCCCTTTTAGAAGAACTCGAACTGGAAAGATCGGATCTAAATAATTTTACAGATATTTTAAATGGATATCCTGAACAAGTGTTTTTTACAGTTGATTTGATTAAAGAAAGAGGACTTCTTTACACTCGGAACCATACAGAATTAATTGTTGACTATACAACAGAAAAAGTGCAAATTTTACTTGGGGAATATGCAGATGACGAGAAGGCGCTTGATCTCCTCTATTTACTATCGCGCTTTGAATTTGTGAGTTATGAAGTTTTATTTGATATTCTCAATGAAAATGAGGATTATTTCCATCTGCTAGAAAAGTTTATTTCGAAGGCTATTTGTGGAACTTCAGGTGCTAACAACGAATACATTCGAGTTAACGATGCAATAAGAGATTATGTAACACGTTTAAAACCTACGTTACCTGAAGAGTTTAGGAGAGGATTGCAAAACCACTTAAACAATTTTTTAGAAACATATGAATCAGAGGAAAAAGATATATCTGATCTCTTATTTTCAATTAAAGAAGCACTTATGCAAAAACAGCCAATTGACGAACGGTTCTTAATCCCCTCTAATTATCTAAAAACGATGAAGGAACTCTACGATAGAGGAGAGCGATATGACGAGGTAATAAATTTAGCTGATATAGTCTTACGTAAGTCCAGTTTTATGGATCAGCGCATTAAGTTTGAAATTCAATATTATTTATGCTCATCATTAGCAAGGACCCGAAATCCTCGATTTTTAGATGAGGTTCAAAAAATTAAAGGGCACGAACATAATTTCCTTATGGGTTTTTACTATAGAATAAATGGTAATACAATTGGCGCTTTAGATAGGCTGAAAACTGCGTTAGAGCAAAAACCAAATTTCTCAAGAGCAAAACGAGAACTAGTTATCGTTTATTTGAATATTGAGGATTTTGATACAGCATACGAACTCGCAAAGCAGAATTATGAAAATGATACTAACAATCCATATCACATTCAAGCATTCTTTCAATGTCTGTCTAATACTAATGAAACTGAATTGCTTCCATATGAAGAAAAAGTCCAAAAGTTACAAGAACTTCTTGGAAATCTAAAGAAGATTAAATCAGAAAAAGCAGATGTTATGTATATGGAAATGCAAGCGGAGTTTATGGCTGTTTTTGAAGGGGATCCAGAAAGTGCTATTCCGGTGCTTGATCGTGCAATTGATAAATATCACGATAATTTGTATCCACTGTTTAGCAAATTTCGGATTACTCAGAGATTAGATTTGAGAGAAGAAATGAGATCAACTATTGAGGAAATAGAAAAAAGGGTGACGAAACGATCAAAGTTTCATAACCTGTTTCTTAAAAATAAAGCTATATACCTAGCCACTATTGGAGATGCCGTCCAAGCATTCTCAATGGTAGCACAATTACGAAATTACCCTGAAAATGCAAAGAATAGAGTGCTACAAAAGCTAGAAAAATTACTTCAACAATAAGAATTAGGCGTTGGCGGAAGTTGGAGAAGTGTGGGGGCTGCTCCGTGTGCTTATTTTTATAGCTATAGTGCTACTAGATCCCTGTCGGCAAGGGTGCCAACCATAGTGCCACCAACCAGAGGAATCTTGGCATTGGGCTGAATGCCAGCGGCGTGCAGTGCAACTGACCCTCCGAACCAATGACGTTGGCGTGCGCTAAAGCTGAGACTCTTGGCTGCGCGGCGGGAACAGCACCCTCGATCATCGTAGGCAACCATACAATGAAACCAAGAGATCTCATTGCTCAGTACAAGCCCAGAATTCCCGTGATGAAAACACTTTCAAAGCATAAACGATAGCTGAAGCGATTGGATATCGTATAGCAAGAATCCGGTTGCAACGGGTGAAGAGTAAGGGCTGAGAGGCATATAACAGTATGTAAAGTTGAATACATCGTCATGTGGGCTGGATGCTCTGGGCGATGTATTTTTTATGTTCCAAGTCAACAATGAGTCAACGCTCGTTTCGTGAGAATACTCAGAAGGCTTCATGAAGGACGTGGGCTTGTATTGACGATAAGACGTATAGCTCTCCGTGTAGGCTAAACAAATGCCGATAGTCCTCCTTAATCGAGTGACTGTCAGACCTCGATTAATCTATGTCTATTATGTTTTACTTCAATATTCACCGTAATCATGTAATCACGAAGTTAACAACTTTTCCAATTAGCAACCTATTCAACAGAAAATCAACTAATGAATGTCAAAGAAACTTTGTTATTTGTTTGAATAGGTCTAATGACATGTTATAGTCAATATAGGAGTTGTAATATTATCCAGTTGTATATTTGAGGTTTTTAATAAAAGTGGTATATGAAATTACCTAATAGGAAATTTAACCTTTAAGAAGATATATTTTAAAACTCAATTGAAAAGGGATGATAAAATGTTTAATTATGCTAATTTAAATGATGTTGAATTTGAAGAGTTATGTAAGGATGTTATGCAAAAAAAACTATCCACAAGTCTAAGGGTATTCGCTAAGGGTAGAGATGGTGGAATTGATTTAACGGATAATGTAAATACGCACAGCATTATTATACAGGTAAAGCACTATATTGGAAGCAAGTTTGCTAATCTGCGTACTACCTTGAAAAAAGAAATTGATAATGTTCATAAATGGAATCCTACACAGTATTATATCTGTTGTGGGATGCAACTTACTGATKGAAATATTAGCGATGTCTATGAAATGTTTTCAGATTATATGAAAAGTGATGAGAATATTATTACATTAAAGGAAATTGATGAATTTTTACAAAAACCAGAAAATGGTGATGTAGTAAGAAAGCATTATAAATTGTGGCTATACGCTTCGAATATTCTAAATGAGATATACAACCAAGAAATATTTATAGACTGTGAGGCACTTCTTAGTGATATAGACGAAGGTTGTAAGTTCTTTGTTCAAACAAATATATACAATCAATGTATTGAACATCTGGATAAGACGGGGTTATTAATGATAACAGGGGGACCAGGGGTTGGAAAAACAACTACATCAAAAATGTTAGTTTTATATTATGCTTCACAGGGATATAGAGTTAGATATACAACTAATGGAGACATTTCCGATATTAAGAAATCATTATCAAATGACAAGGAATGCAAAGAAATTGTACTGTTAGACGATTGTTTAGGACAACATTATTTTCATATGAAGAGTACTCAAGAAAATGAATTGCTCTCATTGATTAAATATGTAAAATTATCTAACAACAAAAAACTTATTTTGAATTCAAGGATCACAATTTTTAACGAAGCGAAGGAGCGTTCGGGGGAATTTAATATATTCTTTAAAGAAAACAAAATAAGACATTCCATAATTAATATGGATAGTATAACTTCATTAGAGAAAGCGAAAATTTTTTATAATCATTTAATTTATAAACGTGTTCCATCACAATATATTAATAGTATTAAAGAAAATAAAAATTATCTTAAAATTGTTCAACATAAAAATTATACCCCTCGTGTTATTGAACATGTTACTTTTTCATTTAACTATCTAAAAATAATTCCATCTAAGTATTTTGATTATATACACGATAGCTTAGACAATCCGAATGATATATGGAAGAATGAGTTTGAGCGAAGATTGCAAGAAGTTGATAGAGCATTTTTAAGTACTTTATATTCCTTAACTGACACTAATGTTGAATATTCAGTGCTTAAAAATTGTTTTGACCGTCGTTTGACAAGAATAAGTAATATTGACTTCACTTTGAATAATTTTGAATTAGTTTTATCGCGGTTAAATGAGTCTCTTATTAATGTTATTGATAATAAAAGTAAAATGAGTATTGGAGTGATAAACCCTTCTGTAAATGATTATTTGAAAAATGCTTTAACTTTAAATAAATTAGAACTCAATGAAGTTCGTAACTCAATATGTATGTTCAATCAGTTTGAACGCAGCTATTCAAAGGAGGAGCTTTCAAATGTTTATTTTGAATATATTATTAGCGAAAAGATAAATGAAATTGATTTTGATAGCGATTCGGAAAGGAATTATTTCATTTCATCACATATTTGCAAATACAATATAAAAAACTATAAATATAGAGAAGTTATATTCGATTATTTGGATCATTCTTATTGTTATACTTATTCCAAAAGTGATTGGTTATCTCATATTGAAGTATTTACACTCTTACTTGATAAAGATATGTATGAATTCTATTCTATAAATGAATTTATTGAGGATGAATTTCATATATATAATTTATTTAGCAACTTAAATTTAGACGAATTAATTGAAACAATTAACCGATTAACAGAATGTTATGAGATAAATGGAAAGGAGTATGTATGGTTTAAGTTATTGTGTAAAAAAATGATGAATGATGAGATTCTATATTATTCGGAGAACATAAATGTTTCGGATTACTACGATAATAATGATATTCATGAATTACTTAAAGAGAACACTAAAGTTTATTATTATAGTGGCAGTGAAGAAGTAGATATTGATATTGATGCTATAACGTCAGCGTTAGAGGAAATGATTAGTGATGAGATAGATAAAGAGATACTAGAGAAAGTATCAAATCTGAACGAGGATATAAATAGTATCATATCTCTGCCTAAATCATATAATCTTAGCGTTCGTGAAATTGAAAGTGCAATTGATTCATATATTAAGGAAGTAGATTATGATGAATTTGATAACGGAAGATTAGGTGCGTCATATATTTCCGAAATCGAATCTATATTCGAACGATAAGTTAAATTTATATTGAAGAAGGCAGTGAACGAAGTTCCTTGTCTTGAAGCGCACTCAGTTGACATTCTGGGAATTTCTGATATATAATTAGGATGCTAATTATATTAACACGATCTTAGAATGGAGCCATACCGCATGTCTCAATCCATCCTTTACTTGAAAAGAACCTATATTATTATGCGCAAAGAGCTGGACGTACGGTTAAGCACATTCAATCTGACGACTTCGCAATTCGAGATCCTGGGCTACTTGGCTCAATCCGGGGGGTTGGAGCAGCAAAGGCTCCAGTATCATAGCGGGATTACCTCCGCGACATTGACCGGAATATTAGATAAGCTGGAAGCTCGGGGATACATCTCCCGTAGGCCTAGCCATACGGACGGAAGGGCTAACGTAGTGACGCTCACGGAGCAGGGCAACGAGGTGTTCGGTAAGCTGGTCGATCTTATTCTGCAATTCGAGAACGAGATGCTTAAAGGGTTCACGCAAGCCGAGAGAGATTTGCTGGGACAGTGGCTGCAACGAGTGGCCAAGAATCTAGGGGATACGGAATATAATTAGTAGGGGCTTTCAGCCTTCACTAATAGCTAGCGTCCTAGCAATCGGAGAGGAGGTGAATGCAATGGTGCATCTATTAATGAAAATGGAAATGCCATATAGCTAGGATCCTAATTAATAAGGGGGCTATTCTATTATGCGAATCGTAGTTACAGGAGGAACAAGCGGAATCGGTTACGGGACGGCGCGATTTGCCGCGGAACGCGGTTGGGAGGTAACGATCGTCGGTCGTAATCGAACCCAAGGCGAGAAGATTGCCGCCGAGCTGGGGGYGGGCTACCTCTATGCAGATCTGTCCAAGATGTCGGATGTACGTCGATTAGCGGAACAGCTCGAAGGGCCGATTAATGCGT
>NZ_JBFTLA010000008.1:0-354516 GCF_056396205.1 Paenibacillus sp. 05T425 | reverse complement strand
TATCCACAGGCCATTGGTTAACCAATAAGTTCCAGTCGAATAGGAGCTAAGCCCCTACCGACTATTTTTTCAGAATATTCAAACACAACTCACACCCGTCTCCCCAATGGATATTCCTACCTTCTTACACAAACTTCTTGACGCTACCTTCAACAACCTGCCAACCTCCGACCATTTGCCTGCACAAAATCCAATCAAACTCTATTATCGTCTCGTTCTTAGCCTTTTGATTGTACAAAATCCATTCAAAATAGCGACTTTATGCAGTCGTTACAAAAATCTTATCAAGTGTAAGCAGTTATTTGCAACTGCTACACCGTATCCAATCTCCGATATTGAATTGCTTCGGCGACATGCTCCGCCTCGACCTCTTCGCTCCCCTCCACATCAGCGATTGTACGCGCGAGCTTAAGGAGCCGGTCATAGGCCCTCATGCTGATACCGAACAGCTGGAAAGCGTGGTCGAGCAGCGATAAAGCTGCTGGCTTAAGCAAGGCATGCTTGCGAAGCGCAGAGCTGGTCAGCTCACTGTTCCACACGGTCCCAATTGAGCGTGTGCGCTGCTGTTGGCGCACCCTCGCTTCCTGAACAATCCGTCGCATATCTGCTGAAGTTAAGCCCAGCTCAGCTCCTTTTCCTTGTTCCATCATGATAGGCCTAGGCACTTCAAGCTGCAGATCGATACGGTCAAGAAGCGGGCCGGATAGCTTGGAACGGTAGCGGCTAATCGCCGTCGAATTGCATGTGCAGCGTTTCTCGCCATATTCATGGCCATAATAGCCGCAAGGGCAAGGGTTGAAGGAGGCGGCTAGCATGAGATTGGCGGGAAACTGGAAAACGGCCTTCGATCTTGCGATCGTGACGACCCGATCTTCTAAAGGCTGCCTCATCATCTCAAGCACCTGCCGCGGAAATTCAGGCAATTCATCGAGGAATAAGACACCGCGATGGGCTAACGTAATTTCCCCCGGCTTCGGAATGGAGCCGCCGCCAATTAGACCGCCAGAAGAAATCGTATGATGCGGAGCTCTGAATGGTGGACGCGTAATTAACCCCTGAGGCGCATCAGACAGCTTGCCGGCTACGCTGTATATCTTCGTTACCTCAAGCGCTTCTTGCTCGCTCAGCGGCGGTAATATGCCGGGCAAACGACGGATCATCATTGTCTTGCCCGTTCCCGGCGGTCCGCTTAGCAAAATATTGTGTTTGCCGGCGGCTGCGATTAGCATTGCCCGCTTCGCTTGATGCTGACCGATAACGTCGCTAAAGTCGAAAGCATCATCTTCATCCGATAGAGCAGTTGCAAGGCCTGCCTTGCCGCGAGTGCCTGCATTCTTAGCCGATGGGTCGAACCGCAGCCGATTCCAATCCTGTTCGCCGCTCGCCTTCTCGCCCTGCAATTGCTTGAGATGCGTGAGGGCGAACAGTTCCATGCCGGATATCCATGCCGCTTCGGCAGCGTTGGCGAGGGGAAGGACGATTCTCGTAATACCGCTGCTCTTTGCCTGCTCGATCATCGCAAGCACTCCTGATACGGGCTTGACGCCTCCATTAAGAGATAGCTCGCCGATGAGAAGGGTACGCTCGAACGGTTGAGCGCCGATCTGCGCGCTGGCCGTTAATATGCCAACTGCGATCGCAAGATCGAACGCGGTGCCTTCCTTGCGAAGATCAGCTGGCGCTAAATTTACCGTTATGCGATCCATTGGAAAGCTGAAGCCGCTGTTCTTAATCGCAGCCCGAACACGTTCCACTGATTCGCGAACAGCGGGGTCGGGCAGCCCGACTACATTGACCTGAGGCAAGCCGCTCGATATGTCGACTTCAACCGAAATGCTTCTGCCGTCAACTCCGTAAACGCTTGCGCTTTGTACCAAACTGAACATAAAAAACAGCACCTCCAAGTATTGAATGAAGGTGCTTCCTAACCATTCCGTTTCCATTTTTTAGATTATGGCACTATCATAGATCATGCCTTTCCTTACTGTCAATCCTATAACATTTGTCGCGTAATAAATGAGGTTTAAGGTTATACTATTTGGCGTAGTTTGCCTGGCTCCTGCGGTTTAATCTCAAAAAGAGATTAAACCCATATCAAAAAAGCCGTATTAATTATGCGTGAAAATAAGGTAACAAGCATGGAAAGGTGCTACAATAATAAAGGTTTGTGTACATATGACTGATTTCAGTCTGTGAAATGGAGGATTTCAACAATGAATATCCATGAGTATCAAGGGAAAGCGGTCCTTAAACAGTATGGTGTAGTCGTACCTGAAGGTAAAGTTGCCTTCACGGTTGATGAAGCTGTAGAAGCGGCCAAAGAGCTCGGAACTTCCGTAGTTGTCGTGAAAGCACAAATTCATGCTGGCGGACGCGGTAAAGCGGGCGGCGTTAAAGTAGCAAAAAACTTGGATGAAGTGCGTGCATACGCTAGCGAAATTCTTGGCAAAGTGCTCGTAACGCATCAAACTGGCCCAGAGGGCAAAGAAGTCAAACGTCTTCTCATCGAGCAAGGCTGCGACATTAAGAAAGAATATTATATCGGCGTCGTTCTCGACCGTGGTACAGGCCGCGTCGTTATAATGGCTTCGGAAGAAGGCGGCACGGAAATCGAAGAAGTTGCCGAGCATTCCCCGGAGAAAATTTTCAAAGAGGTTGTCGATCCGGCTGTTGGCCTTCAGGCATTCCAAGCGCGCAAGCTGGCATATGCAATCAATATTCCAGGCGAGCTGGTTAATAAAGCAGTTAAGTTCATGATCTCTCTTTACACGGCATTCGTTGAGAAGGACGCTTCCATCGCGGAGATCAACCCTCTTGTTGTTACTGGCGACGGACAAGTTATCGCCCTTGACGCGAAGCTGAACTTCGATTCCAACGCGCTGTATCGCCACAAAGACATCGTAGCGCTTCGCGACCTCGAAGAGGAAGATGCGAAAGAAATCGAAGCTTCCAAATACGATCTCAGCTACATCGCCCTAGACGGCAACATCGGCTGCTTGGTTAACGGCGCAGGCCTTGCAATGGCAACGATGGATATTATCAAATACTTCGGCGGCGACCCGGCCAACTTCCTCGACGTAGGGGGCGGTGCAACAGCGGAGAAGGTTACCGAAGCTTTCAAAATTATTTTGTCCGACGAAAAAGTAAAAGGGATCTTCGTTAACATTTTCGGCGGCATTATGCGTTGCGACGTTATTGCTAACGGCGTTGTCGAAGCGGCTAAACAAGTTGGTCTTGATAAACCGCTCGTCGTTCGTCTGGAAGGTACAAACGTAGACCTCGGAAAAGCTATTTTGAAACAATCGGGATTGAACATTGTCGCTGCTGACTCCATGTCGGACGGCGCTCAAAAAATCGTCGCTCTCGTGAAATAAATAGCTTGACTTGCGGCATGCCCGCATACGAATTCATTCAGGGGATGTGAGTTAAGAGTGAGCATTTTGGTCAATAAAGACACAAAAGTCATTACTCAAGGTATTACAGGCGCAACCGGCTTATTCCATGCAAAAGGCGCTTTAGAATACGGTACGCAAATGGTTGGCGGCGTTACTCCGGGCAAGGGCGGCACGAACGTTGACATCACGCTTGACAACGGAAATGTTGTATCGCTTCCGGTATTCAACACGGTTGCTCAAGCTGTCAAAGCTACGGGCGCTAACGCTTCGGTTATCTATGTACCGCCGGCATTCGCTGCTGACGCAATCATGGAAGCCGTAGACGCTGAGCTTGACCTTGTCATCTGTATTACAGAAGGCATTCCGGTACTTGATATGGTTAAAGTAAAACGTTATATGGACGGCAGCAAAACGGTTCTTATCGGACCGAACTGCCCAGGCGTTATTACACCAGGCGAGTGCAAAATCGGTATTATGCCGGGTTACATCCATACAAAAGGCCACGTTGGCGTCATTTCCCGTTCGGGTACGTTGACGTACGAAGCGGTTCACCAGCTTACAACTCGCGGTATCGGTCAATCGTCCGCGGTTGGTATTGGCGGCGACCCTGTTAAAGGATCCGAGTTCATCGACATCCTTAACCGCTTCAATGAAGACCCTGACACTTATGCGGTAATCATGATCGGCGAGATCGGCGGTACAGCAGAGGAAGAAGCTGCTGAGTGGATCAAAGCGAACATGAAGAAACCGGTAGTCGGCTTCATCGGCGGCGCAACAGCGCCTCCGGGCAAACGCATGGGCCATGCAGGCGCTATCATTTCCGGCGGCAAAGGTACTGCAGCAGAGAAGATCGCTACGCTTGAAGCATGCGGCATCAAAGTTGCTCCGACACCTACGGATATGGGCTCCACGCTCGTAAGCGTGCTGAAAGAGCAAGGCTTGCTTGAGAAATGCACGACTCACCAAGCACAAATCTAATACGCAAGAACTGAAGGTAAGCAACCTTTCGACGACCCGTTAACGGGAGTTGGAGGGTTGCTTTTTTTTGTTCATTTTCATTTGGTTTTTCAAAATTTAATCGGCCGACTTGCATTCTTTATCCATGTAACGCACAATAGATAAGAATGTATGCCGCCCGGATCTAGGAGAGGGATGGGCGTATGAATAGCAATAATGAACTGAAAAGAAGCATGGTTGTCGCATTCTATGAAATACCTGGCATTGGCTGGCATTCCATTACGAAGGCGCTTGAGCATCAATTATGGCTTACGCCAATATGGACATTTGAGCTGTTGACCGGCATTGGTCTGAAGAAAGATCAGGCACAATCGGTCATGAACCGGTTCGCTGCGGGGAGATGGGATCTCGCTGACAAGTCGGCTCCAGCTGCCGAAAGAGCAGGGGCGGTTACGTTAACGCCGTTCGATAAGAACTATCCATATCGTTTAAGACAGATCGATCAGCCTCCTTGGGTGCTGTACGCGAAAGGCAATATCGAACTGCTTCACGCGCCAAGCGTTGCTATTGTCGGTACGAGAGTGCCAACCGCCTATGGCAGACATAGTGCGAGAGAACTGTCGAAGGAGCTCTCCGATCTTGGTCTAACCATTGTTAGCGGACTTGCCAAAGGGATCGATAGCGTTGCGCATGAAGCGGCGCTAGACGGTACTGGCGGAACGATAGCAGTGTTGCCAACGCCGATTGATACCTGTTATCCTTCGGAAAATGCTTCATTATTTCGTGACATAGCCGAGAAAGGCTTACTCTTATCCGAGACGCCGATTGGCACGAAGCTTCATCCGGGACAATTTCCCCAGCGCAATCGAATCATTGCCGGATTATCGGTTGGTACGGTTGTTGTGGAGGGAGCCAAACGAAGCGGGTCGCTCATAACGGCGCAATATGCGCTCGACATGTCGAGAGAGCTGTTCGCCATACCGGGACAAATCTCTTCGCCAAAGAGCGATGGCCCCAACGAACTTATCAAGAAAGGCACAGCTAAGCTTATCTCTTGCGCAAATGATATTATTGAAGAGCTTAAGTGGTTGCCAGCCGCTATCGAGAATAGGTTCAAAAGCAAGACAACTGCTGGGAGTGCCAGTGAAGACTCGGCCTTAAGTTTAACAACAGAAGAGCGGCAAATCGTCCGTTTTTTGCAAGATCAGCCATTGTCCATTAATGAATTACACGAGCTGTCCGCCATTCCGTTTGGACATTTGAACGCACTTCTGATAAATTTATGTATAAAACGGAAAATCGAGCTTCAGCCCGGATCCATATATATCGCATTGTAACTAGCAGTAGAGAGAGGAGGCACCTCGCATGGCAGATTCATTAGTTATCGTCGAATCACCGGCCAAAGCCAAAACGATAGGCAAATATTTAGGCAGCAAATATATCGTTAAAGCATCGATGGGTCACATTCGCGATTTGCCTAAAAGTCAGATCGGCGTAGAGGTAGAGAACGATTTTAATCCCAAATACATAACCATTCGCGGCAAGGGAAGCGTGCTCAAGGAATTGAAGGACGCCAGCAAAAAAGTAAAACATGTTTTTCTGGCGGCTGACCCGGATCGCGAAGGCGAGGCGATTGCGTGGCATTTGGCACACTACTTGGAGCTTGACGAAACAGACACTTGCCGTGTCGTATTTAATGAAATAACGAAGCAAGCCGTGAAGGACGCGTTCAAGACGCCACGGAAGATCAATATGGATTTGGTGAACGCGCAGCAAGCTAGACGTATACTAGACCGGCTTGTGGGTTATAAGATTAGCCCTCTTCTATGGAAAAAAGTGAAAAAGGGTCTGTCCGCCGGACGCGTACAATCCGTTGCGGTTAAGCTCATTATCGATCGCGACAATGAGATCGACGCTTTCGTGCCCGAGGAATATTGGTCCATTACCGCTAAGCTGACCCATTCCGGCATCCCGTTCGACGCCAAATATTATTCGGTGAACGGAGAGAAGAAGGAACTGGGCAAGGAAGCGGACGTGCAAGAAGTGCTGAGCGCTATGAAAGGCGAGAAGTTCAGTGTCTCCGATGTAAGAGAGAAGGAACGACTCCGTAATCCGGCTCCGCCGTTCATTACGAGCTCCTTGCAGCAGGAGGCGGCCAGAAAGCTTGGTTTCCGCGCTTCCAAGACGATGTCGGTTGCCCAACAGCTTTATGAAGGCGTAGAGCTTGGCAAGGAGGGTACAGTCGGTTTAATCACTTATATGAGAACGGACTCGACTCGTATCTCGCCGGTTGCACAAGAGGAAGCGAAGGAGTACATCACGACGAAGTACGGTCCGGCTTTTGCTCCTGAACAGCCGCGCGTCTATACGAAGAAGAACAGCAATGCACAAGATGCGCATGAAGCGATTCGTCCGACATCCGTGCTCCGTGACCCGGAGTCGGTTAAGGCATTCACGAGCCGCGATCAGTTCCGTCTATATAAGCTCGTATGGGAGCGCTTCGTATCTAGCCAAATGTCTTCTGCTATCCTTGATACGATGACCGTTGATATGCAAGCTGGCAGCACTGTGTTCCGTGCGGTCGGTTCGAAAGTGAAGTTCGCGGGTTTCATGAAGGTGTATGTCGAAGGGAACGATGACGGCACCGTGGAAGAGCATAAGTTTTTGCCGCCGCTTGCAACGGGCGATGTGATTGCTGCCGAGACGGTTGAACCGAAACAGCATTTCACCCAGCCCCCGCCGCGTTATACGGAAGCTCGGCTCGTTCGAACGCTTGAGGAGCTCGGCATAGGGCGTCCAAGTACGTATGCGCCGACATTGGAGACGATTCAGAAGCGCGGTTATGTGGCGATGGAAGAGAAGAAGTTCATGCCGACCGAGCTAGGCGATCTTGTTATCCAACTAATGGAGGAGTTCTTCCCCGAAATTCTTGATGCCGAGTTTACCGCCAACATGGAAGGAAACCTTGACCATGTGGAGGAAGGCACGGAAGATTGGGTGAAGGTGCTTGCAACGTTCTACGAATCTTTCGAGAAACGTCTCGAGGTTGCAGAGGACGAGATGAAGGAAATCGAAATTCAGGATGAGGTTTCCGACGAGCTGTGCGAGAAGTGCGGCAGGCATTTGGTATACAAAATGGGCCGCTTCGGCAAGTTCCTGGCATGCTCAGGGTTTCCTGATTGCCGCAATACTAAGCCGATCGTCAAGGATATTGGCGTTCCTTGTCCGAAATGCGGAGACGGAAAGATTATCGAGCGGCGCAGCAAGAAAGGCCGTATCTTCTATGGATGCGATCAATACCCAGGCTGCGATTATGTGTCATGGGATAAGCCGACTACGAAACCTTGTCCGAATTGCGACAGTATGTTGGTCGAGAAGCGTAACCGGAGCGGGGTTAAGCTGAATTGTCCGACCTGCGACTATTCGGAAGAAGTACCGGATGAAGAGGATAACGAGGAAATCGTGGATTAAAGCTAACTTGTTAATGAAATGAACAAACAGCCATTGCGAGTGGCACACCGTCCTCCCTTACTAGGGAGGACACCGTCGTTATATGGGCTATTCATTCCATTTTTTAACACTCGATGCATTATCGTATCAAGCCCTCCCTGCAAAGGGGAGGGTTTGACCGTCCATAGACGGTCGGCGTGAATGCAGGTAGGATAGAGAACGGAGTAAGGAGTGAAAATAACTGGAATTTCTCCCGTTAAAGTCTCTCCGTTGTCGATTGAGCCAAATATAACGGGAAAAACTCCCGTTATTGTTGGCTATTATCAGCAACCTGCTCATTTCTCTACTAAATAAATGGAGGAATTCCATTTATTTCGAGAAAATCGCTCTAAACTCGCATATTAACAGGACAAATTCCAGTTAATGGCGAGCGCATAGATTGTGAGGTATGGTTGCCAATAAATGATTGGTAAGTGTTTGGTGCTAATGTAACTGACTCAACTTATGTCCGAATATTCGATCAATAATCCAACCTTGCACAGCATGCACTCAAAACTAACCAAGTTTTGCCCAGTATAAGCGTGTCCCGTAGGGACAAAGCGTTCGAAGCACTAAATAAACTCAAAAACACATCTGGTACTCCATCGTTACTGTTGCACGAAACCAGGTAACTAAACGCCTCCCAAAAAAAAGAGTGTCCGGAAGGACACAAGCGATCCTAGCACAGTGTAAACTCGCGTGCGTCTCTTTAACTAGATCGTTAGTCAGGCGGTGTCCAGAGGGTGCAACCCTATGGGGCCCTCCCTTGGAAGGGAGGGTTTGGGTGGGTTCGAAAATGTTTTGCAATCAAAAAACTGAAAGGATTGACCTAAATTGTCATTGTCACAACCACAAACCGTAACCGTCATCGGAGCAGGCTTAGCTGGAAGCGAGGCTGCATGGCAGATCGCATCGCAAGGCGTGCCCGTGATTTTATATGAAATGCGTCCGGTTAGGCAAACGCCGGCACATCATACGAACCAATTCGCAGAGCTTGTCTGCAGCAATAGCTTGCGTGCGAATGGTCTCACGAACGCCGTAGGCGTATTGAAGGAAGAGATGCGTCAGCTTAACTCGCTTATTATGAGCTGCGCTGATCAGCATGCCGTACCTGCTGGCGGAGCGCTCGCCGTCGACCGTGACGGATTCTCTGGAGAGGTAACGAGCAGGCTTCGCGAGCATCCTCTTATCGAGGTGCGCAACGAAGAAGTAACCGAAATTCCGAAGGACGGTATCGTCGTCATTGCAACAGGCCCGTTAACGGCGCCTGGCTTGTCGGCTCAAATTCAAGAACTGCTTGGCGAGGAATACTTCTACTTCTATGATGCGGCTGCGCCAATAATCGAAAAAGACTCAATCGATATGAACAAAGTGTATCTGGCATCCCGTTATGATAAAGGCGAAGCAGCTTACCTCAACTGTCCGATGACCGAAGAGGAATTCGAAATTTTCCACGAAGCGCTTACGACAGCCGAGACTGCTGAGCTTAAGGAATTCGAGAAAGAGGTTTATTTCGAAGGCTGTATGCCAATCGAAGTTATGGCGAGTCGAGGCAAGCAAACGGTGCTCTTCGGGCCGATGAAGCCTGTCGGTCTTGTTAACCCGCATACCGGCAAGCTGCCGCATGCGGTTATTCAACTGCGCCAAGATAACGCTGCCGGAACGCTCTACAATCTAGTAGGCTTCCAAACCCATTTGAAATGGGGCGAGCAGAAGCGTGTATTTTCACTCATTCCAGGACTGGAAAATGCCGAGTTCGTCCGTTTCGGGGTCATGCACCGCAATACGTTCATTAACTCGCCGCGTCTGCTTAAGCCGACTTATCAGCTTAACACGCGTGAGAATCTGTTCTTTGCCGGCCAAATGACCGGGGTAGAGGGTTATGTGGAGTCAGCCGCTTCAGGCCTTATAGCGGGGATTAACGCCGCTAGAGTCGCTCAAGGTCAGGAGCCGATCGTATTGCCAGAGCAAACGACGCTGGGCAGTATGGCGAAATATATTACGACCGCCGATTTCAAGCATTTTCAACCGATGAATGCGAATTTCGGGCTGTTCCCGCCGTTAGAAACGAGAATTCGCAGCAAAAAAGAGAAAAACGAAGCGATCGCAAATCGTGCACTGGAAGGTATTGAGCAATTTAAACGGGAACATTTGCAATAAAATTTCGTAGGAAAGCATAGCAAGGTCTACTCAAGGCGGCGTTTGTATAGGATTTCATCATATAGGCGCTTAACTTTGGAAGAAAGACAACTGCTGCTCAAGTAGGAGCTTATCTTGCTTGAGTCATACCATAGAGGAGGCAAAGCAATGGAAATGCAATTTCACGCGACGACGATTTGCGCAGTCAGACATAATGGAAAGGGCGCAATTGCCGGAGACGGGCAAGTCACGTTCGGCAATAGCATGGTGATGAAGAACACCGCCAAAAAAGTAAGACGACTCTATCGCGGACAAGTCATATCTGGTTTTGCAGGATCGGTTGCCGATGCCATTACTCTATTCGAGAAATTCGAAGGCAAGCTTGAAGAACATCATGGCAATCTGCAACGTTCTGCCGTGGAGCTGGCTAAGGACTGGAGATCGGATCGCGTGCTCCGAAAGCTGGAGGCGATGATGCTCGTCATGGACGAAAGCGGTCTGTTGCTGATCTCTGGAAATGGTGAAATCATTGAACCGGATGACGGTATTCTGGCGATTGGTTCAGGCGGAACTTATGCGCTGTCTGCCGCTCGGGCGTTAACTCGCTATTCATCTCAAATGGAGGCGAAGGAAATTGCTCGCGCTTCCCTGCAAATCGCTGCCGAAATTTGTGTCTATACGAACAATAATATTATCGTTGAAGAAATCGGATAATCAATTAGGTCTTAAGAACTATCAGCTTAGCGTGTAATGATCGGATGGAATCTATTATCGGAGGGATTATAGTATGAAAAATGATGCCTTAACGCCGCGCCAAATTGTTGCAGAGCTGGATAAATATATTGTCGGTCAGAAGTCAGCGAAGCGGTCGGTTGCGATCGCGCTCCGCAATCGTTATCGCAGAAGCATGCTGGATGAATCGCTGCGCGATGAGATCGTTCCGAAAAACATTTTAATGATCGGTCCTACCGGTGTCGGCAAGACGGAAATTGCCCGCCGTTTGGCTAAGCTGGTGAAAGCTCCCTTCGTGAAGCTTGAAGCGACGAAGTTCACTGAAGTGGGTTACGTTGGCMGTGATGTCGAGTCAATGGTTCGCGATCTCGTTGAGACGTCGATTCGTATCGTGAAGGCCGAGCGTACGGAGCGCGTGCAGGAGCGGGCCGAGAAGCTTGCTAACGAGCGTATTGTATCGTTGCTAGCGCCTTCTGCTGCCAAAGCGAAGTCAGCCAAAAATCCTTTTGAAATGCTGTTCGGCAACAATCAGCAGCAGGCGAAAGAGGAAGTCGAAGAGCCGGACGTTGACTTTAACGTTCAGCAAAGACGCAGTCAGGTGAAGGAACAGCTGTCAGCAGGCAAGCTGGAGAACGAGACGATAGAGATCGAGGTTGAAGACTCCACTCCTAATATGCTGGATATGTTGTCTGGCCAAGGCCCTGAAGGCATGGGCATGAATATGCAGGAGCTGTTCGGTCAGTTCATGCCGAAGAAGCATAAGAAGCGTAAGCTGTCGGTCAAGGAAGCCCGCAAGGTGCTTACCCAGGAAGAAGCGAATAAGCTGATTGATATGGATGATGTCATCTCGGAGTCGGTACTTCGCGCAGAGCAATCCGGCATTATATTCATAGATGAGATCGACAAGATCGCCAGTCCATCTCGCGGCAACGGTCCCGACGTATCGAGAGAAGGCGTTCAACGGGACATTTTACCTATCGTTGAAGGTTCTACCGTCATGACCAAGTATGGTCCTGTGAAGACGGATTACGTGCTGTTCATCGCCGCGGGAGCTTTCCATATGGCTAAGCCTTCTGATCTAATTCCCGAGCTTCAGGGACGTTTCCCAATTCGGGTAGAATTAACGAGCCTAAGCTTGGATGATTTCGTAAGCATTCTGACGGAGCCTAAGAACGCATTGACGAAGCAATACACCGCTCTTCTGGAGACAGAGGGCATTAAAGTGGAGTTTTCGAACGAAGCGATTCGTGAGCTCGCGTCAATAGCGGCAGACGTCAATCGGAATACTGAAAATATCGGTGCGCGCAGATTGCACACGATTCTTGAGAAGCTTCTGGAGGACTTGTCGTTCGAAGCGCCTGAGCTATCGCTGGAGACAATGACGATTACACCGGAATATGTGAAGGAAAAGCTGGGAAGCATTGCGCAAAATCGCGATTTGAGTCAATATATATTGTAGTTGTTAAGATTTTTGGGAGGCAGTGTAATGACTTTACTTACAAAGACAAGAACCTTGAACCGTTTGCTGCAGCGCGCTGCGGGCAAGGCGCTTAACTTTAGAGAAATGGCCGAGGTGCTGTGCACGACGATTCAGACAAATGTATTCGTTGTGAGCCGCAAAGGGAAAATTCTCGGCAGCGCGGCGGTTGATGTGTATGATCACGATTTCCTGCGTTCCTTGTCGTCTGATGAGCTCAGGTTTCCGCAGGACGCTAACGTCAGGTTCCTCGATATGCAGGAATCCATGACGAACGTGAAGCCGGATGAAGGCGTTTATGAGACGTTTCCTCGGCTTGGCGACCAAGAAATTATGACCGTAGTACCTATTATCGGAGGCGGAGATCGCCTAGGAACGCTTGTACTGACTCGACAGTCAGGCACGTTTGATGATGATGATCTAGTGCTTGCGGAATACGGATCGACGATCGTCGGAATGGAAATATTGCGTGAGCGTGCGGATGAGATCGAACAAGAGGTACGCAGCCGGGCTGCTGTATCCGTGGCAGTCGGTTCGTTGTCCTTCAGTGAGCTGGAGGCCGTTGAACATATCTTTGAAGAGCTTGATGGCAAGGAAGGGCTGCTCGTAGCGTCCAAAATTGCCGATCGTGCCGGCATCACGCGGTCGGTAATCGTCAATGCGCTTCGCAAGCTCGAGAGTGCGGGCGTCATTGAGACAAGATCGTTAGGCATGAAAGGGACCTACATCAAAATATTAAACCATCAGCTTTTACAAGAACTTCAAAAGATGAAAAACTAGAAATGGGACGTTTAGACCATTTCAGCCCTATCTGAATTCAAAGATAGGGCTTTTTTCTTATTGTAATAAATTAGGGAATTGTTGAAGATTATGAAGTCGGCAAATATCGACACACTCGTCTCATTTTTTTCATTTTTATGTGTCGAACTTAGCAGGAATGAAGATTATTCTGTTGAATAACTAAGAGAAGATCATCAATGAAAGTGGTGAAACTGCATGAATTTGTTGAATGGCGCTTCATTCCAAAGAATGGAGGGAGCCGTACAGGCGGCTGAGCTCAGGCATCGCGTCATTTCAAACAATGTGGCCAACGCTGAAACGCCGCATTTCAAGAGGACAGAGGTACTTTTTGAAGAACTGCTGGAGCAATCGATGGGGGGCAATAGTCTCAATCGTTTTGCAGGCAGAACGACCGATTCCAGGCATATCCCGATTGGTATCGGGGGTTCTAACGTGCCAACTGCAAAAGTGGTAACCGATGAAACGACTTCTATGACGAACAGTGAAAACAATGTCGACATTGAACGTGAAATGTCGTTATTGGCGAAAAACCAATTGAGTTACAATTTTTATATCCAACAAATTAACCATGACGTCTCCATGATGCGAACTGCGATAGAAGGGAGAGGGTAGAGAGTGAAGCTTTCGACAGGATTTGATATTAATGCTTCTGCATTAACGGCACAGCGGTTGCGGATGGACGTTATTTCGTCAAATATCGCAAACGCTGAAACGACGCGTGCAAATTTCGTGAATGGTAAGTTCGAGCCGTACAAACGCAAGATGGTTGTCATGGAGCCTGTGAAGCAATCGTTCTCCAGCGTCCTTTCCCAACAAATGGGCAGCAATAGCTCCGTTGGACAAGGCGTGAAGGTGACCGAAATCAAAGAAGATCAGACACCGACCAAACTCGTGTATAATCCTACGCATCCAGACGCCGACGAAAACGGTTATGTACAAATGCCAAACGTTGACGTGATGAAAGAAATGGTCGATTTAATTGCGGCAACTCGTAACTATGATGCAAACATAACAGCAATAAACGCTTCGAAGGCCATGTTTGTCAAAGCGCTTGAAATTGGCAGGTAAGCAATGGAGTGAATTGAACTAGAATGGAGGGGTACTGATGATACAACCGATGTCGCTAAGCCAGATTCAACCGACGAAGCTAATCGAGACTAAATCGTTTGACAAGGCGACTCCGGCGGAGATGACACAATCGTTCGGCGAATACTTAAAAACGGCGATTGAAAATGTTAGTGCGCAGGAAAAAAATGTACATAAGCTTAACGATCAATATTTAGTCGGTCAGGTGGATGTGACGAAAGTCCTGATCGCTTCGGAACAAGCGCAGCTTAGTTTGCAGCTAACCTCGCAAATCCGCAATAAAGTAGTCGAAGCATACCAAGAAATGATGCGGATGCAAATTTAGCATGAGGACGTTCCTAGCATAGCATTTGGGTGAGGTGACAATGTGAACGAGAGAATCGCCCAATATCGAGGCAGACTTACGCAGTTTTGGGGCCAGATGGGCAGAAAACAAAAAATATGGTTGGGGGCATCCATTGGAGGGTTGTTAGTAACTATTATTTTGTTAACAATCGTGTTCACTAGAACGGAATACGAGATTGCTTTTCAAAATTTGGATACAACCGATGCAGCGGCAATCATGAATCATTTGGATGGCAGTGGGATTCCTTACGAACTTAGCGCGAACGGCAAAAGCATTTCAGTGCCAAGCGCGGTGGCATCCAGAGTTAAAGTCGATGTTGGTTCACAAGGACTTGTTCAAAATGGTTCGATCGGTTTCGAAGCGTTCAACGCTAGCTCGAGCGCTTTCGGCACAACGGACAACGAATTCAATGTGAAGTACTTGAACGCATTAAACGGTGAAGTACAGCAGTTGCTTAACGGCATGCAAGGTGTGAATTCATCAAACGTGCTCATTAATTTGCCGGAGGAAAGCGTGTTTCTGTCTGCTGAAGAAGCGAAGAAAGCTTCAGCGTCCATCATGCTTAACTTTGCGTCAGGTTATCGCCCAAGCCAAAAAGAAATCGATGGGTACTATAACTTGGTGAAAACAGCTGTTCCGAACCTTGCTATGGAAGATATTACAATATCGAGCCCGCAAGGCGAGCTCGCATCGTCTGAAGTTGACGGCGCGCTTGTCGGAAATACGGACGTCGTTGAACAACAGTTCCAAATCCAGCGCAAATACGAATCKGAATTAAAGAAGAACATTCAACAATTTCTAGGTCCGATGGTCGGATCGAACAATCTTGTCATTAGCGTAGCGAGCACGATGAACTTCGATAAGAAATATTCGGAGGAAAATCTCGTTAGACCGCTTGAAGGCAACAATAACAACGGAATTATTCTGAGTGAAGAATCGAATAACAGCTCGTCTACGGGTGGTTCTTCGCAAGCCGGCGGAGTTACGGGAACAGGTGAAACCGATGTTCCTGGCTATGATGCTGCGAGCTCTGGCGAAAGTACTTCGGAGAGTAGTTCTAAGGCGACAAATTATGAATTTGATCGAATCAAAAATCAGATCGAGTCCGCTCCGTTTCTTGTAAAGGACCTTACTATTAGTATCGGCGTCGAACAAGGAAAACTGAATGACGAATCGAATCAAGCGGTAAAAACATATTTGACGGCGCTTGTAAGAGCACAACTAGCCGATTCGGGTCAAGATGTTACTAATGACGAACTAATGGGCAAAAAGGTTTCGGTAATCGCACAAACTTTTGCAGAAGGTGCTTCTGCGAGCCAATCAAGCGGATTATCACTCGGCTGGGCTATTGGAATCGGTGCTGCGGCACTTGCATTAATCGGCGGTCTTATCGTAATGCTCGTTCGCAGACGCAAACAAAGTGTTGTTGAAGAAATTGATATGGCTTCGCCTCCTAAAGTGGAATATCCAACGCTTGATTTTGATAGTGTCAATGGTGACAGTCAAGCCCGTAAAAATCTTGAAACACTTGCCAAACGGAAGCCGGATGAATTCGTCAACCTTCTTCGTACTTGGCTAGTGGATGAATAGAGGTGCTTTAATTGTCCAAAGCGATGCAAGGTTTGTCAGGCCGGCAGAAAGCGGCCATCCTGCTCATTACGCTCGGTCCCGAAGTATCGGCTCAAATATTCAAGCACTTGCGCGATGAGGAAATCGAGCAGCTGACGCTTGAAATTGCGAATGTTCGGAAGGTAGACAGTATAGACAGAGAAACGATTCTTAGCGAATTTCATCAAATATGTTTGGCTCAAGAATATATATCGCAAGGCGGTATCGGCTACGCGAAAGATATTTTGGAAAAGGCGCTTGGCGAACAGAAGGCGCTTGATGTTATCAATCGCTTGACGGCAACGCTTCAAGTTAGACCATTCGACTTTGCTCGTAAAGCCGAGCCTACTCAAATATTAAACTTTATTCAGAACGAGAACTCGCAGACCATTGCACTAGTGCTTTCGTATTTGCAATCCGAGCAATCGTCACATATTCTGTCATCTTTGCCTCAAGAGAAGCAAGCTGATGTAGCAAGAAGAATTGCTCTAATGGACAGTACGTCTCCTGAAGTTATTTCGCAGGTTGAACGCGTATTGGAACAGAAGCTGTCTTCAACGGTAACTCAAGACTACACAAATGCCGGCGGTATCGATTCGATCGTTCAGATTCTGAACGGCGTAGACCGCGGAACGGAACGTACGATTCTCGATTCGCTGGAGATCCAAGATCCGGAACTGGCTGAAGAAATCAAGAAACGCATGTTCGTATTCGAAGATATCGTCAATATCGACAACCGTTCGATTCAGCGTATCATTCGCGATATCGAGAGCACCGATCTTCAATTGGCGCTCAAGGTGGCGAGCGAAGAAGTTCGCGAAGTTATCTTCCGCAATATGTCCAAGCGTATGGCCGAGACATTCAAAGAAGAAATGGAGTTCATGGGTCCTGTAAGGCTTCGCGACGTCGAAGAAGCTCAGACTCGTATCGTTGCAACGATTCGCAGGCTAGAAGAATCGGGCGAGATCATTATCTCGCGCGGCGGAGGAGACGATATCATTGTCTAATTTGATAAAATCTTCGAGCGTCATTTCGGTAGAACAATTAAAGCATCTGCAATGGATGAATCCATATGCTCCAGAAGTGCCTGAGACGGAAGAACATCAAAGCAGCGAACCGGTACCCGACGAGGAGTTAATAACGCTTCGAGATCAAATTCTGTCGGATGCGCAAACTTTCGCCGAAGACCGACTGCGCGAAGCTTCGCAGCAAAGTGAGCAATTACTTCAGGAGACCGAACAGCAGATTGAAACCTGGTGGCTTCTCAAGCGTTCCGAAGATGAAGCGACATCGGAAGCGTCTAGACAACAAGGCTACGCACAAGGTTACTCGGAAGGCGCAGAACAAGCCGAGGCAGAGCTTCGTGAACATTGGGAACATAAGCTCGAAGAGGCATCTGCTATTCTGAAAGGCTCTTATGATATGAGAGAGCAGATCATTCAGGAAGCTGAACCGTTCCTTGTTGAATTAAGCTGCGCGATTGCAGAGAAAATTATCGGAATGCAATTGTCGGCTGCACCGGAAATGGCAATTGAGCTCATTCGCAAATCGTTATCGAGACGCAGAGAGCTAGGCGTCATTACGTTATGTGTGTCCCCTGGACAGCTTGCTTTCGTACAAGCAGCAAGGGAAGAACTGCATTATTMAATCGATTCGCAAGCCGAGCTCCAGATTTTGCCGGATTCTACCGTTAAAGATTTTGGATGCGTGATCCGTTCGGCTTACGGCAGCATCGATGCTCGAATCGATACGCAGCTAGCCGAGATCAAAAAAGAGTTAATACAGCTTGCGCATCACAGCAACGAAGAGCGAGGCCATACGCATGGAAACGATTAAGCTTGACGTTCTCAAGTATATCGAACATTTGCAACCGCTCGATCCGATCAGGGTCAACGGAAAAGTTACCCAGGTAATCGGGCTTACTGTTGAATCAGAAGGTCCGGATGCAAGTATCGGCGACGTTTGCTACATTTATCCGTCCAAAGGGGCGAAGCCTCTCAAAGCGGAGGTTGTCGGTTTCCGGGATAACAAAGTTATTCTTATGCCGCTAGGCGATCTTCATTCGATTAGCGCTGGTTGCGATGTCGTTGGAACGGGCAAGCCATTAACGGTTCAAGTCGGATCCGAATTGCTAGGCAAAGTGCTTGACGGTTTAGGAAATCCGCTCGATGGATCGTTTCTCCCAAGCCGTATGCAACAATACTCGACTCATAACGAGCCAAGCAATCCGCTTATGCGTCCTCGGGTTGAACACCCGCTGGGCATTGGCGTACGCGCGATTGATGGTTTGCTTACCGTAGGCAACGGCCAAAGGGTCGGCATTTTCGCAGGCTCTGGCGTAGGCAAGAGTACGCTGCTCGGTATGATCGCCCGCAACACATCGGCTGATGTGAACGTCATCGCCCTGATCGGTGAACGTGGCCGCGAGGTTCTCGAATTTATTGAGAAGGATCTTGGTCCAGAAGGCTTAGCACGCTCGGTTGTCATCGTAGCTACGTCCGATCAGCCGGCACTTATTCGGATGAAGGGCGCGTTAATCGCTACTTCCATCGCAGAATATTTCCGTGATCGCGGACTAAACGTGATGCTTATGATGGATTCCGTTACACGATATGCGATGGCGCTTCGTGAAGTTGGACTAGCCATCGGCGAACCGCCAGCGACAAGAGGGTATACGCCATCCGTATTTGCTGCGTTGCCTAAGCTGCTAGAGAGAGCGGGCACTGGTCCGACAGGCTCGATCACTGCCTTCTATACCGTTCTAGTAGACGGTGACGATATGAACGAACCGATAGCCGACGCAGTGCGCGGTATTCTGGATGGCCATATCGTACTTAGCAGGGCGCTTGCTCATAAGGGACATTTTCCGGCAATTGATATATTGGCTTCCGTCAGTCGTGTCATGAAAGAAATTGTAACGGAAGAGCAGCAAGACGCGGCGAATGTGCTAAAAAAATACCTTGCTGTATATAAAGATTCGGAAGACCTGATCAATATTGGGGCGTATCAGCGAGGAACAAATGAAGAAATTGATAGGGCCATCCAATACATGGATGAAATCCAAAGCTACACAAGGCAAAAAACGAATGAGAAGGTAACCCTAGAGGAAGCCCAGCAACGATTAATTACTGATTTCTATAGGAGCTGATCTGCTAAGTGGCGGCATTTCGTTATTCGTTCCAGAAGATCGTTGATTTAAAGTCTAGCGAGAAGACGCAAGCGGAATGGATTTTGTCCGCAGCGGTTGGCGCGCTTGCTGTGGAAGAGCAGTCGCTTGAGCAACTGCACATGTCCAAGCGGGAATGGGAGATTAAGCTGATCGAAGCTTCTCAGACMGCGGTTTCCTTAATGGAGCTTCAGGTCATGCAACAGTACTTGGATCACTTGGTCACTTGTATCCAAAACAAGATGGCGGATGTTCTCCAAGCGAAGAAAAAGGTTGAGCATCGAAGAGGATTGCTTACGGAGAAGATGAAAGACGAGAAAGTATGGCTAAAAGCCAAGGATCACGCTTTTGACCGGTTTCGCAGCGCCCTGCAGGTGAAGGAGCAGAACGAGCTGGATGAGATGGCAACCGTCCGTTTCATGATATCAACCCCGTAACGTGATCTGTGACGCTGGCTAGAGGGAGTGAATGATTTGGCGGGTGCGGATGCAGAGAAGCAAAGTTATAGCGCGATCGAACGGTTCATGTTTTTTACGACACCGATTCTATTCGCAATTGTCATGCTGGTTGTACTGCTAATCCTGTTTAACAGTGATATACGGAATAAAGCGCTGGAAGTCGGTAATTCGGTTCCTTTCCTTAAAGAAGTACTTCCGGAACCGAAAGCTGAAGCAGGGGCTGCTTCAGACGATGAACAGTTGAAGACGGACAATATGTCCAAGAAGATCGCTGATCTGCAAGCTGAGCTTACAACGAAGGAACAGGAACTGGCGACTGCCGTAGAGTCCAAGACCGCGCAAGAGCAGCAGATCAAAGATCTTGAAGGCGAGATTGCTCAGTTGAAACGCTCGAACGAGGAACAGCTCGTAGAGGATGAACAGTATCAGGCGAAAGTGCTTGAGCTGTCGAACATGTTCTCGACCATTTCCCCGAGTAAAGCAGCGCCAATCATGCAGAGCATGACGCTTGAAGAGATGGTGCTTATCTTTAGCTCCATGCGTCCTGACGATCGCGTTCGGATTATGGAGAAGATGAACCCTCAGACGGCTGCTGATGCAGCAATCAAGCTGAAGGATGTTGGTACGGCGAAAGATTTGCAGATCGCTGCACTTCAATCGCAAGTGGATGAGCTGAAGTCGAAGACGACGAAGCCGGCCTCCTCCATGCTAGACGAGGAACAGCTAAGCGCAACATTTACTTCGATGAATGCGAAAAGCGCAGCCGAATTGTTAATTAAGATGGTTGATGTCAGTCCTAGTAAAGCACTTCGGATATTGAATCTTGTAGATAATACGACACGTTCGGCAATATTAGCGGAAATGTCAGCCATAAATGAGTCGACAACGGCACAGCTAGTAACGAAGCTCATGAGCGGTAACTGATTTTTCACAGCATCCTTTTAGATCCTATCATGGAGAGGAGGTGAGAAAAATGGAAATGGCTATTCCGCAGGCAGTGAACGTTCAATCGCAGGCAGGAACATCGGCAGGTCAGAATCAAACTTCAAGCGCAACGAATGCTGCTGGAGGCTCAAGTGCCAGTGGCAGCTTTCAGAAAGCGCTCGTTCAACAAATCGGAGGCAACGCATCGCAAGCTGCTGGATCAGCCAAACCAATCGTTCAGCTTGTTGGCGGAACACAGCCAGTGACAGCAGGCAATGAGAATGTAGACAGCTTAACGCTTCTATCGGATCTGATGTCATTGATTGACGGCTTGCTAGAGAAGCTGAAAGATGAGGATGGGAACATCGAGCCTGCTGTTGAACTTGAGGACAACTTGACGGAGCTTGAGTCGGCGTTAGATCAATTAAACGCATTGCTCGCGATGTTAGGCGCACCGATCGTAATGGTGAATCAACCTGCAGTAAACTTGCAAGCGAACAATGAAGAATCAGCGGACTTAGGCATTAACACGAATGCAGCTATGATCAAGAACAACCTGCAAGATGCGTTATTGCAGTTGCAAGCTCTCATGTCGCAAGGTGATCTGAAGCGTGTTAATCAGCAAGAGCCAACGACGTTAGTTAGTCAACAGCTTCAAGCATTGGCAGCGTTGCTTCAGGACGATTCGGATTCTCAAATCAAGCAGGAAACGAAGTCGGATTCGGCTTCGAATTCATTGTTTACGGCTGTATCTTCACCGAAGTCAGAAACGAGCACGCTACTGCAACGATTATCTCAACAAGCGTTGCATCCTTCTTATGTTGCTGCAGCAGCTGCGCAATCTTCTGAGAATACGGTTGATTCAGAAGCAGGACAACAAGCAGCAGCCGAACAAACACCGTTTGCGCCTGTGACGACAGCAAATGCTGAGCAAGCGAAACATGCAGCTCCGCTTATTGCGAAGAATGCGCCTGTCCAGTATGTAGTTGCCGAAGAATTCGCCGAAACGATGACTGGACTTGTCGTTCAAAAGTTCGACGTTACATCGGCAGACGGCGTATCGGAGGCGAAGCTGCTTTTATTCCCTGAACATATGGGGCAAGTAGACGTTCGTATCTCGATGCAAAACGGACAGCTGACAGCAATCTTCCATACAGATACGGCATTAGCAAAAGATATGCTGGACAACCAGTTAGCCCAATTAAGAACGGCGCTGCAAGCGCAAGGATTAGTTGTCGATAAGCTGGAAGTATCCCAAGGCGGAGCATCCTCGCAGTTGTTCGGTCAACATAACAGCCAAGGAAATGGGCAACAGGCATCTGGCAACCGACAATCCTCGAAAGGTAACGGCGATGGATCAGCAGATGCGGCTTTCGAGAACGAGATCGTTGAGCAGGTAACGATTCAAGGACTTGGATACGGCAGAGCAATTAATGTGAAGGCGTAGCGCATAGCGGCGACAATGAGAAGAAACGGAGGTGATTAGAAATGGCAGACAGCGTTTCCTCCAAAGTAGTTTGGCCCAATTACAGTACAGATAATGTTCAGAAAGCGGCTGAGAAGAAGACGGATACGTTAGGCAAAGATCAGTTTCTAAGTATCCTAGTTACTCAGCTTCGCAATCAAGACCCGATGCAGCCTATGCAAGACAAAGATTTCATCGCTCAAATGGCTCAATTCACATCGGTTGAGCAGATGGTGAACATGGCAGCTGAAGTGTCCAAGCTTCGTCAAAGCATCGGTTCCGCTTCTAGTCTAATCGGCAAAACGATCGAATGGAACGAGTATGACGAAGCAGGAACGATTATTCCTGTTAGCGGCGTCGTGGATTCGATCGTCTCGAAAGATGGCATTTTGTACGCAACCGCGGGTGAAAAGTCGGTCGCATTAGATTACGTGCTTGGCATTAAAGAAACGAGCGCCTCGGATTCTAGCGAGGAGGCTGAAGCATAATGAGTGACGCGATGAAGATCGGCCATTTGTTTCCGGTCAAGAGCACTCCGCTTGTCCCAAGCAAAACTGCGGCATCACGCGGATCGCAATCAACGGAATTCCGCGACATGCTCGATGCGAAGGTGCTTAAGTTCAGCCATCATGCGGAATTGCGCATGCAGCAGCGCGGCATTAAGCTTCAACCCGAATCATTAACGAAGATTATGAATGCCGTCGAAGATGCAGCGTCCAAAGGTGCGAAAGATTCTTTGATCGTTTTCCGAGACATTGCGATGATCGTCAACGTTCCAAGTCGCACAGTCGTAACAGCACTGGACGGCGGTCAGATGCAGAGCAACGTATTTACTCAGATCGATAGCGCTGTAATTATTCAATAAGGCTGGACCTAATAGGAGGCCTCGAGCCGCCGACCGATTGAAGCGGCTTGCAGCAGCTAGCTATCGAACCAGAAAAAACTTTTAGGAGGAATAACGAACAATGCTAAGATCGATGTACTCCGGCGTATCCGGTATGCGCGGTTTCCAAACAAAGCTCGATGTAATCGGTAATAATATCGCGAACGTGAACACAGTCGGCTTCAAAGCAGGTCGCGTCATGTTCAAAGATATTTTGAGCCAAACGGTTGCTGGCGTTACAGCACCAGAGGAAGGCGTCCGCGGCGGCGTCAACGCGAAGCAGATTGGCCTCGGCGTATCGATCGGTTCGATCGATACCGTTCATACGGCAGGCAGCGCAATGACGACGAACCAGCCGACAGACTTGCGTATCGACGGTGACGGTTTCTTCGTGGTTAGAGCTAACGACGACGCTGAAATGCTGCTGACTCGGGCAGGCAACTTCACACTGGACGCGAACAGACAGCTCGTAACGGCTGACGGTTACTTCGTACTTTCCGTGGACCAAGAGCCAATCGTCCTTGATCCGGAGGTAACGGCATTCTCCATTGGTCAAGACGGAACGGTTATGACGGTTACGGCTGACGGTACGGTTCCTGGACCGCAAATCGCTGTAGCTAAAGTCATCAATCCTAGCGGACTTGAGAAGCTTGGCGGCAATATGTACCGGATGACGGCAAATGCGAATCCGGAGGCTTCCATTGAAGACTATCTGACATTCGCAGGCGATCCTGAGTTTGGAACAGGCTCGATCATTGCAGGTCAGCTTGAAATGTCGAACGTGGACTTAACTGCTGAGTTCACAGAAATGATCGTTGCGCAACGCGGCTTCCAAGCCAACTCGCGAATCATTACGACATCCGACGAGATTTTGCAAGAGGTTGTTAACTTAAAACGATAATTTAAGTCTTAACCGGCGGGAGGCGGCGTAAGGCGTCTCCCCTAGGTGTGAGGGGGTAACTGATGATTACCGTAACGCGTTTGAACGGCACAAAAGTTATAATTAATGCGCTCTTAATTGAAGTGATCGAGGAGTCGGCTGATACAGTTATCACGCTTACGACTGGCAAGAAGATGGTCGTAAAAGAAAAGTCATCTGACCTGATACTGCTTAATCAGCAATTTCTTCGGACGATCGGCCTCATTGCGACGGCTCAGAAGAGTGAACAAACKGAGGGTCCTTCGACATGAAAAAGATGATGCCATGGTTGATTACGATTTTGCTGTCCATTACGCTTATCGCCATCGTAGCTGTAATTCTGTTCAAATCATTTTTGACTGATACAGATGCGGAGGCTGCCAACAAGCCAGTGGAAGTGAAAGTTTTGTCCGCCACTGAGCGCGTAGAGGTTACTTCCGAACTGAAAGATTTCCGACGGAATCTGCTCGACCCAGAATATGTGGTCATACTAAGCTTTGCTTTCCAACTGGATAGCAAAAAGGCGAAAGAAGATTTTGACAAGATCATGGAAATTGAAGTGCGTCCGATTATTAACCGCGCGGTTGCGGATATGACGGCGGAAGAGCTGAGCGGCTCGAAGGGCGAAGACGCGCTGGAATCGAAGCTTCTTAACTTGATTAATCCTATTCTCGTCAAAGGCAAGCTTGTTAAGGTCGAGATTACCAACTTTACAATCGCAGAAATTTAAAGGTTAAGGCCGACATTCCTCGAAGGAGGTGAGAAAATTGGTTGATGTTTTATCGCAGAACGAAATAGATGCGCTGCTCGCTGCCTTGTCCTCAGGGGAAATGGATGCAGAGGATTTAAAGAAGGAAGATACGTCACGAAAAGTCAGTGTTTACAACTTCAAGCGCGCCACTCGTTTTTCGAAGGATCATATTCGGAGTTTGACTCGCATACACGAAAACTTCGCGCGATATTTGACAACCTATTTCTCAGCGCAACTTCGCACTTTTGTTCAAATTAACGTCGTTCACGTAGACCAATTGCCGTATGACGAATTTATTCGATCCATACCGAAAATGACGATTCTGAACATATTTGAAGCGGAGCCGCTGGAAGGGCGGATGGTGCTTGAGGTTCATCCCAATGTTGCCTACGCTATGCTCGACAGAATGTTAGGCGGCCAAGGCTCGGCGCCTTCCAAGATCAACAACTTGACTGAAATCGAAACAATGATTATGGAAAAAATCTTCAGCAAGACATTAGAAAGCTTGCAGGAAGCTTGGAGAACAATCATTGATATTTCGCCGAGCATGGAAGCCTTAGAGACAAATCCGCAGTTCATGCAGATTGTCTCGCCGAATGAGACGATCGCACTCATCTCTTTCAGCACGAAGATCGGCGATACAACGGGAATGATCAATCTTTGTATTCCTCATGTCGTCATCGAACCGATTATGCAAAGACTGTCCGTCCACCACTGGTTTGTATCGCAGAAGAAAGCGCGCGCCCCAGAGGAATACGAAATACTTGAACAACGGGTACATAGGGCGAAGCTTCCGATCGTTGCAGAACTTGGCGAATCTTCGATATCGATTAGCGAATTTCTAGGTTTGAATATCGGTGACGTTATTACATTAAATAAGCCGATTGAGGATGGACTCAAAATAAAAGTTGGAGATAAGCTTAAGTTCATCGGCAGTCCGGGTTCGGTTAAGGATCGGATTGCGATACAGGTGGACGAGGTTCTCAGCGAAGGAGTGGAAGAAGAATATGACGAGTAAAGACTATTTATCGCAAGAGGAAATCGATGCATTGCTTCGTCAATCCTCTAATGAGCCTGAATCAGCGCAGTCGACCGAACAAGCCGAACTATTGGAAGATTTCCTGTCGTCCTTGGAACAGGATGCGCTTGGCGAGATCGGTAACATTACGTTCGGAAGCGCGGCAACAGCTCTATCTACGCTCCTAGGCAAAAAAGTCGATATTACGACACCTCAAGTTACATTGGTTAGACGCGATGAACTTGGAGATATCTTTCCGAAGCCGCATGTGGCCGTAAGCGTGCAATATGTAGATGGCTTCCAAGGGATCAACTCCCTAGTCATTAAGACGAAGGATGCGCAAGTCATTGCCGACTTAATGTTAGGCGGCGAAGGCGAAGTATCGATCGAGGAGCTTAATGAGATTCATATAAGCGCCGTACAAGAAGCGATGAATCAAATGATGGGCTCGTCTGCGACTTCGATGTCAACGATCTTTAACCGCTTCGTCAACATATCGCCTCCAGGCATCGACATTCTGGATGTGAACAATGGTGACGGTTTAGGACATTTGCCTCCTGTCGACGTATTTATCAAAATCTCGTTCCGCTTAACGATTGGTGAGCTTATCGATTCGACGATCATGCAACTGTTGCCGGTATCGTTCGCTAAGCAGATGGTTTCTACGCTTATGGGCGGCAGCTTCGATGATGAGGTTGCTCCAGCTCCGACGCCAGCACCATCACCAGCGCCAGCGCCTGCGCAAGCACCTGCTGCGGCTTCACCGGCGGCAGTCGAGCAAACGGCAGCTTATCAGGAAGTTGCGGCAGCTCAGATGTATGCGATGCCTCCACAGACGCAACCAGGCATGCCTTATGGGGCGCCGGCAGCTGGATATGATATGCCAATGCAGCCCCCTGGACCGCATACATATGGACATCAAGCAGCAAATCGCAATGTCAATGTACAACCTGTTCAATTTGCTAATTTTGGCGGAGGTGCGTTCGTTCAACCTGATTCGACAAACCTCAATTTACTTCTCGACATACCGCTTAAGGTCACTGTAGAATTAGGAAGAACCCAAAAGCAAATTAAGGATATTCTTGAGTTGTCGCAAGGCTCCATTATCGAGCTGGACAAGCTGGCGGGCGAGCCGGTCGACATCCTCGTGAATAACAAACTGATCGCCAAAGGCGAGGTTGTCGTCATTGACGAAAACTTTGGCGTCCGCGTAACGGATATCGTAAGCCAATGGGACCGCATTCAAAAATTACAGTAACATCCTGGGAGGAAGAAAAAGATGGCAAACCGCATTCTTATCGTAGACGACGCAGCTTTTATGCGAATGATGATTCGCGACATTTTATCGAAGAACGGCTACGAAGTCGTCGGCGAAGCACCAGACGGCGCGCAGGCGGTTGAGAAGTATAAGGAATTGAAGCCTGACCTGACTACAATGGACATTACGATGCCTGAGATGGACGGCATCTCCGCATTGAAAGAAATCAAGAAGCTGGATGGCAACGCTAAAGTTATTATGTGTTCCGCTATGGGTCAACAAGCGATGGTTATCGATGCGATTCAAGCAGGCGCTAAAGACTTTATCGTGAAGCCATTCCAAGCGGACCGCGTTATCGAAGCGATCAAGAAGACGCTCGGATAAAGGTAACGCCATGGCTAACTTAATCTCGCGCGTCTCGATCGCATCTGCGCTTGGGACGGCGCTAATGCCAGGGCTCGCTTCGGCGGCGCAAGAAACGGTTGACAATGCGACTAATGATGAGCAGATGGTCTTCACGGGATCGGACAGTCTTGCGGGCAGCTTCGTATGGGTAATTGTGTCGCTGGCCATTGTTATCGTACTAATCGTATTTGTAATCAAATGGCTGTCCCAGCGCAATCGGTCATGGGGAACGAATCGCTCGATGCGCTCGCTTGGCGGCATTGCGCTAGGACAGAACAATTCGATGCAAGTCGTTGAAATTGCCGGACGCATCTATGTTGTCGGAATAGGCGAAAATATTACGCTGCTGGACAAGATTGTCGATCCAGAGGAAATTAAAGCGATTATTGAGTCGTTAGAACGTCAGCCTGAGCAATTGTGGCCTCAGAACGCCTTGAAGCAGTTCACAAGCAAGCTGCGCGGATCTAACACGGACAAAGATAAACAACCTGACAATGAGCAATGGAATCGTTCAACATCATTCCAAAGCATGCTCCAAAGCAAGCTTACTCAGCAGTCGGACCGCAAGCAACAACTAGAGTCATTGCTTAACGATACTAAATCAAATGAACGGTTGATCGACGATGAGAAATAAATGGTGGATATCCATAGTAGCTGTACAACTGCTTGCTATGCTGTTCTACACGCCAGCATTCGCTGAGCCTATACCGGACATCTCCATTAATATCGGAGACAGCAGTTCAGGGGAGCCGGCAACGAGCGCATTATCCATTTTGCTGCTCATTACGGTTCTTAGTATCGCTCCGGCTATTATGGTGTTGATGACAAGTTTCACGCGTATTGTCATCGTGCTCAGTTTCGTCAGAACGTCGCTCGGCACGCAGATGATGCCGCCGAACCAAGTGCTTATCGGACTTGCTATGTTTCTAACCTTCTTTATAATGGCACCGACGTTCTCTCAAGTGAATGAGGTAGCATTGCAGCCGTATATGAAAGGCGAAATTTCACAAACCGAAGCGTTTGAGCAGGCTTCCATTCCTATGAAAGAGTTTATGTTCAAACATACGAGGGAGAAGGACCTGCAGCTGTTTATGAATTATACGAAGGCTGAGAAGCCGGAAACGTTTAAGGATATTCCGATTACCGTTCTCGTTCCAGCCTATGCGATAAGCGAGCTCAAGACAGCGTTCCAGATGGGTTTCATGATATTCATACCGTTTCTAGTCATCGACATGATCGTTTCAAGCACGCTGATGGCGATGGGGATGATGATGCTACCGCCGATTATGATTTCATTGCCCTTTAAACTGCTATTGTTCGTTCTAGTCGACGGCTGGTATTTAATAGTCAAATCATTGCTGTTAAGCTTCAACACATGACAAAGGCAGGGAGGACCAGAAGAACATGAGTGCTGACTTCATTATCGGACTAGCCGGACAAGCCGTCTTTACGGTGTTGAAAGCCAGCGCGCCAATGCTCATTCTTGCTTTAGTCGTTGGCCTAATCGTCAGTATATTTCAAGCGACAACTCAGATTCAGGAACAGACGCTTGCATTTGTGCCCAAAATTGTAGCCGTTTTTATAGCCATCATCATTTTTGGCCCATGGATACTGAATACGGTCGTCGACTTCACTTACAATCTGCTGAATAATCTCCATAAGTACATCGGATAGGCTGTGAATGAATGGACGCGATCGTAACTGGCTTTCCTATTTTTTTGCTTATTTTTTGTCGAATTACGGCATTTTTCGTTGTCGCACCGGTCTTTTCTTCCCGAGGCGTGCCGAGTACGTTCAAGATTGGGCTCGGTTTCTTCATTTCATTTATCGTATTTCTTACTTATGGAATGGAACAGACGATTCTACTGAACGCAGAATATGTATTAGCCATATTCCGTGAAATATTGCTTGGTGTCTTATTGGGCTTTGTTGTGTATTTGTTCTTTTCGGTCGTCAACACGGCTGGTTCACTAATGGATATGCAGATCGGGTTTGCGATGGCGAACGTCATTGACCCGCACACGGGCACATCTCAGCCGCTGCTTGGCAACTTCAAGTATATGGTGATGATTCTGATCTTCTTGATGATGAATGGCCATCACTACTTGCTTAAAGGCTTAATGGACAGCTACCAATGGATGCCACTGTCGAATGAGCTGTTTGCAAGAATAATGAGCGGCAGCATTTCTGACTTTCTTGTCAGGGTCGTTGGCAATACGTTTTTGCTCGCAATGCAGGTTTCGGCACCACTTGTTACAGCAATGCTGTTGACTGACGCGGGACTTGGCATGCTTGCCAAGACAGCGCCGCAATACAACGTTTTTGTTATCGGCATGCCGCTTAAGTTGATAATCGGTCTGTTCCTACTCGTACTTCTTATGCCAGGGCTTGCTTCCATCTTCGAGAGATTATTCTCGATTATGTTCGAGTCGTTAGAGCAGTTATTCGGCATCGTGCAAGGGCCGCCCGCCGGGCGTTAGGAGGCAGCGTCGATGCGTACATATCGTTTTAAATTAGATTTGCAGCTGTTCAGTCAAGAGAAGACGGAGCAGGCGACACCTAAGAAATTAAGTGAAGCAAGAAAGAAAGGTCAAATTGCTAGATCAAGCGATTTGCCTGGCGCGCTCATTCTGCTCGCTATATTCTCCAGCTTCATGATGCTGGGCGGCTATTATAAGAAACATGTTCTCGGTTTGTTCGGCAATTTGTTCGAGGATTGGCTCACAATGGAACTGACTACCGAGAACGTAATGACGTTACTGCTTGACGTATCGGTCGAGATCTTAATGTTTCTGTTGCCAATTTTCGCTATTGCAATGTTGATTGGCATTATCGGCAATATCATGCAATTCGGTTTCCTGCTTACTGGCGAGCCTTTGAAGATGAAGCTGGAGAAGGTTAATCCTCTCAAAGGCTTCAAGCAAATCTTCTCTATGAGGACGGTCGTAGAAGGACTGAAGAGTATCCTCAAGCTGCTAGTGATCGGCATCTTCGTGTTCATGGCAATAAGGAAAGATTGGGAGCGGATCTTATCGCTCACCACTTTACCAATTGAACAAATATTCAGCTATGTAGCAGGTTTAACGATGAAGATCGGGCTGCAAGTCAGTGCAATGCTGGTTGTGCTTGCATTCGCGGATTACTTCTATCAACGTTATGAGCATGCGAAGAGCTTGAAGATGTCCAAGCAAGATATTAAGGACGAACACAAGAAGACAGAGGGAGATCCGATTATAAAAGGCCGTATCCGCGAGAAGCAGCGCAGAATGGCTTTGCAGCGTATGATGCAGGAAGTTCCGAAGGCCGATGTCGTTATCACGAACCCGACTCACTTTGCGATCGCACTCAAATATGACGCTTCCAATATGGAGGCACCTACTATAATCGCGAAGGGGATGGATCATGTAGCACTCCGTATCAAAGAGATTGCAAAAGAAAACGGAGTCATTACGATGGAAAACAAGCCGCTTGCCAGAGCGCTGTACGAACGGGCGGAGATCGGGGATGTGATCCCGGGTGATCTGTTCCAAGCTGTGGCTGAAGTGTTGGCATATGTATATAAAATGAAAGGCCGAGCAAAGTCATCATAAACTATAGGGAGGAGGCAGCGTCATGAAAGCAAGAGATATAATCATATTACTCGGTATCATTGGGATTGTTCTCATGATGATTATCCCGATCCCGGTGCTGCTGCTAGACTTTCTCCTTATCGTCAATATATCGATAGCGTTGATGATTTTACTTATTGCGATGAATACGCGGGAAGCGCTGGATTTCTCGATCTTCCCCGCCATTTTGCTCGTAACGACCTTGTTCCGATTAGCGCTTAACGTTTCAACGACAAGAAATATTTTGAGTCATGCCCATGCAGGCGAAGTTGTTGAGACATTCGGCAGATGGGTAGGCGGCGGTGAAATAGCAGTTGGTTTTATCGTCTTCCTTATCCTTGTCGTCGTTCAGTTCATCGTTATTACGAAAGGCTCGGAGAGGGTAGCGGAGGTTGCCGCAAGGTTCACTCTCGATGCAATGCCAGGCAAGCAGATGAGTATCGATGCTGACCTCAATGCCGGCTTGATTAATGAGTCGCAAGCCAAAGAGCGCCGTTCCAAGATCGAACGTGAAGCAGATTTCTACGGCGCAATGGACGGTGCGAGTAAATTCGTAAAAGGTGACGCGATTGCGTCGATCATCATTCTATTAATTAACTTGGTAGGCGGCTTCATTATCGGGATGACGCTTCGTGGCCTCAGCTTTAGTGAAGCATTAGAGACATTCTCGATCCTTACGATAGGCGATGGACTCGTAAGCCAAATCCCGGCACTACTGATTTCGACGGCGGCAGGTCTTATTGTAACAAGAGCAGCTTCCAACGGAAACTTTGCCGAAGATGTCACAAGCCAATTATTCAAATATCCGAAGCTGCTTTACATAGCAGCGGGCACATTGTTTTTACTCGGTTTTACGCCAATCGGAATATTCAGAACATGGCCTTTCGCACTGTTACTAGCGTTTGGGGCATGGAAGATGCAGAAGGTCATCTCAAAGGAGCAAGAACAAGCGGAAATGCTTGTCGAGGAGCAACAGATCGAAGAGGTTCGCAGTCCGGAGAGCGTTATCAGTCTTCTTCAAGTGGATCCTATCGAATTCGAATTCGGTTACGGCTTAATCCCGCTCGCCGACACGCAGCAAGGCGGCGACTTGCTTGATCGTATCATCATGATCCGCAGACAATGCGCGCTTGAGCTCGGACTTGTTGTTCCAGTCATCCGCATTCGAGATAACATTCAGCTTAAGCCGAACGAATATGTCATTAAGATCAAAGGCAATACAGTGGCGCGCGGTGATCTGCTGCTTAATCATTACTTGGCGATGAGCCCAGGCTTTGAAGACGATTCGGTTATCGGCATCGAAACGATGGAGCCGGCATTCGGTCTTCCAGCAATATGGATTGATGAGCAGATGAAGGAACGCGCCGAGCTGTCTGGCTATACGGTCGTGGATCCGCCTTCCGTCGTGGCGACGCATTTGACGGAAATTATTAAGCGCCATGCGCATGAGCTTATTGGACGTCAAGAAGCGAAGCTGCTGATCGAGAATGTGAAGGAAACGTATCCTGCTCTTATTGATGAACTCATTCCTTCGATTCTATCGATAGGCGAAATTCAGAAAGTGCTTGCGAAGCTGCTGCGTGAGAAAGTATCGATTCGCGATCTCGTTACCATATTCGAAGCGCTTGCCGATCATGGCAGCTATACCAAAGATCCGGATGTGCTGACGGAATATGTAAGACAATCGTTGTCCCGCCAAATTACACAGCAGTTCTCGCCGCAAGGCGATACGCTTCGTGTCATTACGGTAGGCCCGCAGCTTGAGAAGAAGATTGCCGAATCGGTGCAACAGACGGAGCAGGGCAGCTATATCGCTCTTGATCCGGTATCAACGCAACAGATCTATCAGAAGCTTGCTGAACATGTGAACAGACAGATTCAAACCGGGCAGCAGCCAGTCGTACTCGCTTCGCCGACGATACGGATGTACTTAAGACAAATTGTCGAGCGGACGATGCAGGATGTACCCGTGCTTTCGTACAGTGAACTGGAGCCGAACGTTGAAGTTCAAAGTATCGGGGTGGTGAACTTATGAGAGTAAAACGTTATATCGTTGACGCGTTGCCGGAAGCCGTATCCATTATCAGGTCGGAGCTAGGCAAAGACGCAGTCATATTGAATTCGAAGGAAATAAAGATTGGCGGCTTCCTGGGAATGTTCCGCAAAAAAAAGGTTGAAGTGATAGCAGCGGTAGAATCGACGCCTGCGAATGCTGTACCGCAGCGGCAGGCACCACCCGAGGTGAATGCTGCAGCGATGCAGATTTTGCAAAACATGCAGCGTTCATCTGCCGCAGTTCAAGAAGCTGAAGCGCCTATTCTGCCCCCTGTATTAGCACCGCCTGCACCGGAATCGAAAGAAAGCATGCGGGCGGAACGGGAGCAGTTCATCATCGATGAGATTAGAGACTTACGGCAATATATGGTTCAGCTCTCTAAGCATCAAAGCGAAAGAGCATTTTATTCTGAGCAAATGCTGGAGCTTAAGGAGAGACTGATCGATCAGGAATTGTCAGACGAATGGATTGACCGCCTGCTGCAAGCTATTGCGGATAAGCAGAATGAGCAGCAAACCGAATTAGACAAGAAGCAGCTGTGGATTGAGGCAGCCAAATTGTTGGAAGAATGGATGCGCCCATTTGTTGGACAAGCAATCGATCCAGACGCAAGAGTCATCCATTTTGTTGGGCCTACAGGTGTAGGCAAGACGACCACCATTGCTAAGCTTGCCGCCGAGCAGTCGATTAAGTTCAGCCGCAAGGTTGGTTTCATTACTTCGGATACGTACCGTATAGCAGCGGTAGATCAACTCCGCACGTATGCGAATATTTTGAACATTCCGCTTGAAGTCGTCGTGTCTCAGCCTGACTTAACGAAAGCGTATAAGCAGCTAGACGATCGTGAACTCATCTATATGGATACGGCGGGACGTAATTTCCGGAGCGAGCTTCATGTATCCGAGGTGTTTAGCCTGTTGCAAACGAAGGAGCCGAGCGAGACGATTCTTGTCCTTAGCTTAACGGCCAAGACGAAGGATATGGCGGCCGTTGCTGAGCAATTTGCGAAGTATGGCGTACGGAAGGTATTGTTCACGAAACTGGACGAGACATCAGTTTTTGGAACGATCTTCAATCTAATTATGAAATACGAGCTGCTCCCTACATACTTGGCTGCTGGCCAGACGGTGCCGGACGATATAGAAAGGTTCCGGATACAGTCCTATATTCAGCTTTTACTGGGGGATTCATCCCATGAATGACCAAGCAGAAGCGCTGCGAAATTTAATTAAGCAGAGAGAACGAATAGAAGAAGGTCGCCAAACCCGCATCATTACCGTGACAAGCGGCAAAGGCGGCGTTGGGAAATCGAACTTCAGCCTTAACTTCGCTATCATGCTGAAGCGTTTAGGACAGAAAGTGCTTGTGTTCGATGCCGACATCGGAATGGCTAATATCGACGTTCTGATGGGGGTTTCGTCACGTTATAGTCTTTATCACTTACTTAAGCAAGAGAAAACGATTTGGGATATTATACAGCTTGGTCCGGAAGGGCTGCACTTTATTGCTGGAGGTTCGGGTTTTAGCGATCTTCTGAACTTGACCAAGGAGCAGCTTGACGGCTTCGCTGAGCAGATCGATAAGCTGCATGGGCAATATGACATTATATTGTTCGATACAGGTGCGGGATTATCGAAGGAAACGGTAAAGTTTATTGCCGCTTCGCAAGAAACGATCGTAGTGACGACACCTGAACCTACCTCCATCACGGATGCTTACGCACTTATCAAGATGGTAATAGGGATGGATATTCACATCCCATTCAAGCTGATTGTCAATCGAGCAACGGATTATCGCGAAGGTCGTCAGACGGCCGACAAGATCAATCTCGTATCGAGTCAGTTTTTGCACATGGAGATTCCTTCACTTGGCATCGTACCCGATGATTCGAACGTTTCCAAGGCTGTAAAACGACAAATTCCTTTCACTGTCGCATACCCGAGCTCGGAGGCTTCCTCAGCAATTGAACGAATTGCCATGCAATTTCTGGAGATGCCTAAAGCCGTAGAGACGGGAGGCGTCAAAGGGTTTTTACACAAAATGTTCAGACTTTCACGATAATCCTTTGAGATCTAGGGGGAACGCAGATGGCTCCTTATCGCATTCTAGTAGTAGATGACTCCGCCTTCATGCGGAAAATTATAAGCGATCTGATACTCCAAGATTCGCAATTCACGATTGTTGCCACTGCCGATAACGGCGAGGAGGCCATAGAAGCTGTTACACAATGGAAGCCGGACGCTGTAACGCTGGATTTGGAAATGCCGCTTATGAACGGGCTCGAAGCGCTGCAGCACATTATGAAGGATCATTCAATTCCGATCATTATGTTATCCGGCATTAGCGAAGATAACACAAGAGATACGATCAAAGCGCTGCAATACGGTGCATTCGACTTTATTCGGAAGCCGTCAAGCAGCATTTCCCACGATATTCATCAGGTTGGCGAGCAATTACTGGAGAAACTGAAAATTGCCGTCTTGACGAAGCGTCATCAACCGGTCATCCAGATCCAAGAAGTCGAAGCGAGCAAAGTCGACGCAGCCATTATACCGTTACTTAAACCTGTATCTGAACCTCAAAAATATGAGGATACGACGCCAAAGCCTGCTGCTCCTATCTTTAGTGAACGTAAGAAGCCTTTGCTTCAGCCGTCCAAGGACAAGCCGCTGCCGGCAAGGTCGACCACCCCTTTACATAAACCGCTTAATGATGCCGCGCCAAGTAAACCATTGCCGGCACTGAAAGCAAAACCTGCACTTTCGCAGCCAAGCAGTCTTCCTAAGGAGACGGTTGCGAAGGCGAAACCTGCACAATCGAGAGTGATTCAGCCACCGAATAATGTCGTTAAGCCATTATCGGGAACGGCTTCGAATTTCCGCCATATCGTAGCGATTGGCACATCGACTGGAGGACCAAGAGCGCTTCATGAAGTGATATGCTCGCTGCCAGCGAATTTCCCATCCCCTGTACTTGTTGTTCAGCATATGCCTCCGAAGTTCACGAAGTCGCTCGCACAGCGGTTAGACAGCTTTAGTCCGCTGCAGGTTGTAGAAGCGACCAATGGAGAAAAGGTAACGGCCGGTGTCGTATATATCGCGCCAGGCGGCTATCATATGTTGCTGGACAAGGACACTGACGGATATCGGATCAAGTTGACAGAACAGCCAGTGCGAAATGGTCATCGTCCATCTGTTGATGTGTTGTTCGAATCATTAATCGATCATCAGGAGTTGAAGCGGCATGCGGTTATTATGACCGGCATGGGAAGCGACGGCGCCAAAGGAATGATGCAGCTCGCTCAAAGCGGCGCAGTATCAACGATTGCTGAATCCGAGGAAACTTGCGTCGTTTACGGTATGCCAAGATGTGCGATTGAAGGCGGGTACGCTCGAACTGTATTGCCGTTGCAACACATTGCGTCCGAGTTAGTGAATGCAGTGTTGAAATAAATGTTAGTGACTACCATAAGTACTTACAGGAGGTGTTTCTCGAAATGGATATGAATGCATACTTGTCCATGTTTATCGATGAATCGAACGATCACTTGCAAGCATTGAACGAAAACCTGCTCAAGCTTGAAGGCGAGCCCGGGGAGCTAAGCATCGTTCAAGCCATCTTCCGTTCCGCTCATACGCTTAAAGGGATGTCGGCAACGATGGGCTTCGAGGATCTGGCAGCTCTAACGCATGAGATGGAAAATGTACTGGATCTCGTTCGTAATAGCAAGCTTAAGATGGATAGCTTTATATTTGATACATTGTTTAAAGGGCTTGACGCATTGGAAGCGATGGTACAGGATATCGTTGGCGGAGGAACGGGCAAAGCGGACGTAACGGCGATCGTTGCTTCTCTTCAAGTCATTCTCAAAAGCGATTATAAATCGGGAGCTGCTTCGGCTCAGCCTGTTGCAACTGAGGCTGCTAAGCCGTCTGCGGGAACCGCTGGAGCCATGCTGCTCGATGAATTCCAATCATCGGTACTGCTGCAATCGATCGAAAGCGGTCAGAATGTGTATCACATTCAAGTATCGGTCCGCGATAATTGCGTCTTGAAAGCGGCGCGTGCCTACATGGTATTCGACTTGCTTGAGCGCAGCGGCGAGATCGTGAAGTCAGAACCGTCCGTTCAGGATATTGAGCAAGAAAAGTTCGATCTATCGTTCTCTGTATTTACAATATCGCCGCTAGAGGGCGCAGATCTACAGAAACAAATTTCCGATATTTCAGAAATCGAATCGGCAGTCGTTACGCTGCTTGATCAGGAATCGCTGGCTATGCTTAGCCAATCACCAGCGGCGCCTGCGATCGATAGTGCTGCCCAAGGGAACGAAACTGCAGCAGCACCTGTTATTGAAGCCCAAAGCCAAACGGCGGCGGCAACTGCTGCTGCGCCAGCTGCTCAATCGAGTGCATCTTCGGCTCCAGCGCCAGCCGTTTCGCGTACGATTCGCGTCGATATTGAACGTTTGGACACGCTTATGAATTTGTTCAGCGAACTGTTGATCGATCGTGTAAGGCTGGAGCAGCTGTCCAGTGAGATTAAACGCAATGATTTGACCGAGACGGTTGAGCACATGGCCCGTGTCAGCTCTGACTTGCAAAACATCGTTCTAAAGCTTCGCATGGTTCCAGTGGAATCGGTATTCAACCGCTTCCCGCGGATGATCAGGGATTTGGCTAAGTCGTTGGACAAGAAGATCGATCTCGTCATTTCCGGTGCTGAAACCGAACTTGACCGCACGGTCATCGATGAGATCGGCGATCCGCTTGTTCACTTGCTTCRCAACTCGGTGGATCATGGAATTGAGACGGTTGAAGAGCGTATAGCCGCTGGCAAATCGGAGACAGGTACGATCAATCTCCGTGCTTACCATAGCGGTAACCATGTATTTATTGAAGTGGAAGAAGACGGCCGAGGCATCCATAAGGATAAAGTGCTGAAGACCGCAATCAAGAATGGCGTCGTTACTGAGGAAGAAGCGAAGAAGCTGACGAACGATGAAATTAATATGCTCATCTTCGCTGCTGGATTTAGTACGGCCGACAAAATATCCGATATTTCCGGCCGCGGTGTTGGTCTTGACGTCGTAAGATCAAAGATCACATCACTCGGCGGCAACGTAACGGTAGATTCCGCGCCAGGCAGAGGAACGAAATTCTCTGTTCAGCTTCCGCTTACTTTGTCTATTATATCTGCAATGCTTGTTAAGCTAGGAAGCGAGAAGTATGCGATTCCTCTAACGTCCATCGTTGAGACGGGCATTATTCGCAAAGAGCAAGTGCTTCATGTACATGGCAATCGGATGATTGAATTCCGTAATACAATTATTCCTGTCGTTTCGCTTAGCAAAGTTTTGGATTCGCCTGATTATAACGAGGATACGGAAGACGAAACAGAAATTGTAGTCGTTCGCAAAGGCGAGAAGTGGGCTGCCGTTACGGTAGACGAGTTCATCGGCCAAAGTGAAATCGTACTTAAGACGCTTGGCAAGTATTTGGCCAACATTGAAGCGATCTCCGGAGCAACGATTCTTGGCGACGGCTATGTGGCACTTATCATTGATCCGAATGCACTCATTAAATAGGGAGGGTTTACAATGGGAGAAGAAGTAAAGGTTATCGTGTTCGCGCTAGGCAACGAGGAGTATGGAATTGAAGTAGATAAGGTTCGCACGATTGAAAGATTGTCTCCAATTACTCGTGTCCCGAAAACAGCGGCATTCATTAAAGGAGTTATTAATCTTCGCGGAATAGTCGTTCCCATTATTGATCTTCGCGGCCGCTTTAATCTATCCGAGACGCAGCCAACTGAAAATTCGCGGATAATCGTCGTAGCGGTAGGCGAGATTGAAGTAGGCTTTATCGTAGATGCAGCTAACGATGTCATTGATATCGATACGGATTCTATTGATTTGCCGCCAGAGATTGTTGGCGGCATAAAAGCGAAATATTTGCGCGGCATTGCGAAGCTCGGAGAAGGCCGGCTTCTTATTATGCTCAATCTATCGGAAGTACTTAACAAAAACGAGATTGTCCAGCTAGCGCAAGTAGAGGCGTAGAAGTGAGTATATTTAGTCGTTTCGAAGCCTTCGAGCTAGATGTACTGAAAGAAGTAGGTAATATCGGGGCGGGCAATGCAGCGACCGCATTGTCCCGTCTTCTGGACAAGCCGGTTGATATGGCTGTTCCCAAAGTAAGTTTGCTTCCTTTCGAAGAAGTTGCCGATCGAGTTGGCGGCTCCGAACAAATTGTGTTCGCTGTTTTCCTTCGCGTAGAAGGGGACGCCCCGGGCAATATGTTCTTTATCATCGAGGAAGCATCGGCTGAACGCTTGTTAAGACAATTATTGTCGATACGAGAGGAAGGCCAAGAAGGTTATTCAGAGATGGAGCTTTCCGCATTATGCGAGATTGGCAATATACTCGCCGGATCGTACTTATCATCGCTGGCCGATTTTACTCATCTGACGATGGCGCCGTCTGTTCCACAGATTGCGCTTGATATGGCGGGAGCTATTCTTAGTTATGGACTTGTCCAATATGGCGAGATGGGCGACTCTGCAATGCTGATCGAAACGACTTTCTTAGAAGATCGTGAGGCGCTAGAGGGGCACTTCTTCCTAATCCCGGATCCAGAATCGTTCGACAAAATATTCAGGGCCCTGGGAGTCGTTCAATGATACAGCAAAATGTGATCAAGGTAGGCATGGCAGATCTGAATATCGCAATGGACGGGGCATTCCTTAAGACAACAGGACTTGGTTCCTGTGTGGGTCTTACGTTGTTTGACCCGATTCGCAAAATAGCCGGTATGGCGCATGTCATGCTGCCTTCATCAGATATTGCCCGCGAAACTACAATTAATTTGGCAAAATATTCGGATACGGCAATTCCTGAATTGCTGGATCGAATGCTTGCGCAAGGCGCGCGAATAGAGCGTATGAAAGCGAAGATGGCTGGAGGCGCACAAATGTTTGCGATGTCTGGACATAGCGATACGATGAGAATCGGACCGCGTAACGTAGAATCGTGCACAGCAATGCTTCACCGATTCAAAATTCCGATCCTTTCACAAGATACCGGAGGCAGTGTCGGTCGCACGATTGAAATAGACAGCAACAGCGGCATACTTTCGATACGAAGTGTGCAGTTTGGAATAAAGGAGATTTGACATGCTAGGAACATGGCGATGGAATGTTGGATTAGGATTCGTCGGCACGGTACTGACGGTAGCTTTCTCACTCGGAGCGAATCCGCCTGGCGTAGTACTGCTTCGAAGCGCGTATGCTTTCATCGCTTTCTTTGTTCTTGCGTATGCGGTACGAGCAGTGTTTGCCATCATCCTTAAACCTCCGGCGCTAATTGGAGAACCATCCGAAAGCGCGGAAGCTGCCGGCAGCCTAACAGGAGGGCAGCTCGATCTTCAGACGCCGAACGAAAGTGACGATTTGAATGAGCTGCTCAAGAAACAGATGCGAGAAGACAATTCTACTGTTGGAGCCCAAAAGCAGGAGGCAATTAGCGCGTTTCAACCGCTTAATCCTCCTCAATTGCTTTCTACAAAAAATTCACAGCCTGAGGAATTGGCTAAGGCCATTCGTCACCTGACAGGAGAGTGAATCGATGGCCGAGCCAAAAACCGCTCATCTGACAAACATCCAGATGTGGCAAGCGTGGAGAGAACGTGGTGAAGTCGAAGCTAAGAAGCAATTGATCGAACAATATTTGCCGCTTGTTGATTACGTTACGAATCGTATGGCAATCGGGCTGCCCAAAAATGTAATTAAGGATGATCTCGCTAGCAATGGCGTTATGGGTTTAATCGATGCAATCGAGAAGTTTGATTATTGCAGGGGATTGCAATTCGAGACTTATGCTTCATGGCGTATACGCGGGGCAATTATCGATGGATTGCGGCAAGGCGATTGGGTGCCTCGTTCGGTGCGTGAGAAAGCGAAGCGAGTGGAGGAAGCCTATCAGCATCTCGAGCAGCAGTATTTGCGTTCCGTAACAGATGCCGAGATTAGCTCCTATTTGCAAATATCGGAGAAAGAATTTGCCGGCATGCTTCAAGATATTGCTGTGACGACGGTATGCTCCTTGGAAGATCCTATTCGTGAAGAGGAATCGGAGACACGTATGTCATTGCTGGTGGACGACAAAGCGAAAAATCCCGATCACAAGGTTCATGAGTTTTATATGAAGGAATCGTTAGTGAAGGGGATCGAAAGATTGACCGAAAAGGAACGTACGGTAGTATCCTTGTTCTACTACGAGGAATTGTCTTTGAGCGAAATAGCTGAAGTGATGTCATTATCGCCTTCGAGAATTTCCCAGCTCCATTCCAAAGCGATTTTACGGTTGCGCGGAGCGCTGGCTAAACATAAGGATCAACTCTTGCAGCATTAGAAAGGAGGAGATAAGGTGGATGATCAACAATTAGACAGCTTTCTGCGCGTCCAGACTTCAGCGGACAAGATGTCGGCCTTCTTAACCTTTAGCCGTATAACGGATGAATTCGAGTGTACAGCTGAGCAGTTGGAGCGTTTTGTACGGAGCAAAGGAATTGTTCAAGGGCTTCAGACAGAGATGCTAAATTACATAAGCAGCAATCCGCTTGCCTACTGCAAGGAACAAACCATCATTGCAAAGGGCAGATCAGCGCAACCCGGCAAAGATGGATACATTAACCTTATCTATGAACTTGAACAGCGGGATAAACGTCCGTCCGAGAATGAAGACGGCAAGATTGACTTCAAGGACGTTAATAAGCTGAAGAACGTTACGCGCGGGCAACTGATCGCTGAACGAATTGATCCGCAGCCAGGGYCATCCGGAGTAACGGTTAACGGAGAAGTGATTCCTTCCAAGCTGGGCAAGCAGGTACGTTTCAAAGTAGGCAAAAACGTTGTGCTTAATCCGGAACAAACGGCTATGTATGCAGCAATTGACGGTCTGATCACGATGACGGATAAGGAAAAGATTAACGTCTTTCCGATCTATGAAGTGAATGGCGACGTTGACTATCGTGTCGGTAACATTGATTTTGTCGGAACGGTCGTCATTCGCGGCAACGTACTTAACGGCTTCCGTATTAAAGCAGCCGGCGATATTCGCGTTATAGGCGGCGTAGAAGGCGCTGAGCTTGATTCAGAAGGCTCTATCGAGATTACAGGGGGTATTCTCGGTGGAAATAAGGGGCATGTGAAGGCTGGGCGCAACGTGCGCAGTTCCTTTATTCAAGAAGCGAATGTCATTGCCGGTGAAGATATTCTCGTCTCCCAAAGCATTATGCATTCAAGCATAAGAGCGGGCAAAAGCATCGTTTGCTCAGGAGCAAAAGGATTAATCGTTGGCGGCATCGTTCAAGCAGGCGACTTGGTGCGTGCCCGCACCGTCGGAAACACGATGTCTACAGCAACAGCGATCGAGGTTGGCGTGAAACCAGAGTTCCGTTATGAACTGCAGGAGCTAAGGACGAGGTTGAAGCAATCTGTTGAAAGCTTGGACAAAACGGATAAAGCGCTTACGATTCTCGATCAGCTGGCCGCAGCTGGACAACTCTCCGAGGAGAAGATGGCTTTGCGGGTTAAGCTTAGCGTGACGAAGCGTCAGACTAAGGTAGAGGTAGAAGAGACGAGAATGCGCATTCTCGAGATTGAACGTTCGCTGGAAGATACGGATCGGGCCACGATTGAGATCGTACATACGATCTACGGCGGAACGAAGGTCGTCATCGGACGTTATACCAAATTCGTTAAAGACGCAGCGCAGCGAGTATCTTTCCGTTATCAGGACGGGGATATTTCTATGAATCCATTAATCTCGTAATAACATTAGAAGTCCAAGTCCTTGGAGTATAAGCGAACTTAAGCATTTGACTGCGGCAAGAAACAGAGATAGACCGCACTGCTCGGCTTCTGCTCGGCCGACTACCTTATAAGGGGGAGTCTTCTATGACCTTCAAACCACTTGATATGCAAATGTCTGTGCCGCGTACGCAAGAGTATAGTGGACTGCAAGGACAAGCTGCTCATAAGCCCTTAGCTGACCAGTCAGCATTAGCGGGTCAAGCGTCCAAGGAAACCGAACAGCTGCGGTCAAAAAATACCGGAGTTGAGCAAGCGACCGGTCAGAAGGTGCGCAGCGATCAAGATCAGAGTAAAGAATCCGGAGGTCAACGTTCATCTGCTTCCAAGCGCACAGCTGGCGAACAGGCGGACGATCAGACGGAAGCGAAGCCTGCCCATCCATTCAAGGGGCATAATCTTGACATTAAATTATAGAAGAGCAAGTCATCAGGAGAAAGGCGGTAAGTGAGGTGGAATCGTACTGGCAATATATTGTGTTAGTTGGAGCGGTTGTCATCGTGCTGGCTTTTATGCTGCCTAGACAGAAGCGGCAAGCAGAGCAGCCATCACAAAGTATTCAAAATATGGAGACGGCGCTCGAGCAGTTTATGGAGAATATGGAGAAGGACAATCAGGAGCTTGTCTCGCTTGTCGCGAAATCGCAGCAGGAAGCGAAGATGGACGCAGAGCGCAAAGATATGCGAATAGCAGAGCTAGAGCGCAAGAGCTCTACACTTGAGCAACAGCTGCTTCTAGCGACGCAACAAGCTGCGAGTATAGTGAACCAAGGGACAAGGCTGTATCCATTAACGAAGGAATCCGTGCAGCAAGAAGTGATTCAATCTGCTCCAATAATGAGTCAGTCCAATCTAGAGGAAGAAGTAACGCAGACAGAAGAAGAGCCCATTCAAATGAAAAACTCGATCCAGGCTCGTTACGCGGAGCTGTTCCAATTGTATGAGCAAGGAAAATCGATCGAAGCGATATCGAAGAAGCTTGGCATGAACAAAGGCGAGGTGCAGCTCATTATGCAGCTTGCAAAGCAGGAGGATGCTGCTCATGCTTAAAAACCGGACATTTATGATTGGTCTCGGCGTCGGCATTATTATAGGAGCGCTTCTTTTGGAGCTCATGTACATCGGCGAGAAAAGCGAGGACAAGCTGTCTTTGCTTGGCGTAGATCAAGCAACTGAACAGAAGCTGTATACCCAAGAAGAAGTCGATGCACTGCTGGCAGCACAGAAGGATTCAGCCGAGATAAACGACGAAGTGAATCATAATGCGGATCAAGCAGCAGCGGATGCGCCAGTGAAAGCAAGCGACAAGCCCCTTGAGCCTACTTCTACGCCCGTTCCGGCTAAGCCTGCAGCTGATCAATCTAAAGCTGAGAAGGTGCTGCGGATTGAACATGGAGCGAACTTAAGCAATACAGCTTCATTGCTTGAGAAGAACCATATTATTGACGATAAGACGGGGTTCATCAATCAAATGAAGAAGGACAAAAAACTGGTTCGCGCCGGTTATTTTTTGTTTCACGAGAATATGACGGTTGATGAAGCCATCGAAACCGTTACGAGCAAGCCGATTACGAAAGCAGAAGCGGACGTGTTCAATAGCTCCAAGGCAGCGAACTGATTTTATTCTATAAACCATTGTTGCAGACGTTTGTCATATATGATATATTAATTGACGGTGTTAAAAACGCACGCCGGTCAATTTTGCCAATGGTGCTTTCGCTCGGCGAAAGTGTTGGCAAGAGATGCKAGTGGCGGAGGAGCACACAAAACCAATACAGGAGGTGTTGAATATGGCGGTTATTTCCATGAAACAGCTTCTCGAAGCTGGGGTACACTTCGGTCATCAGACTCGTCGTTGGAATCCTAAGATGGATCGTTATATCTTCACAGAAAGAAACGGAATTTACATCATCGACTTGCAAAAAACAGTTAAGAAGGTTGACGAAGCGTATAACTTCGTTAAATCCATTGCTGCAGAGGGCGGCACTATGCTGTTCGTCGGCACAAAGAAACAAGCTCAAGACTCGGTTAAAGAAGAAGCAGAACGTTGCGGCAACTTCTACATCAACCAACGTTGGTTGGGTGGCACGCTTACGAACTTCTCGACAATTCAAAAGCGTATCGACCGTTTGAAACAACTTGAGAAATGGGAAGAGGACGGCACTTTCGAAGTTCTTCCTAAGAAAGAAGTTATAATTCTTCGCAAAGAAAAAGACCGTTTGGAGAAATTCCTTGGCGGCATCAAAGGCATGAAAGGTTTGCCAAGCGCGCTGTTCATCATCGATCCGCGCAAAGAGCGTATTGCTGTAGCAGAAGCTCGTAAACTTGGTATCCCAATCGTTGGTATCGTTGATACGAACTGTGACCCAGACGAAATCGACTATGTCATTCCTGGTAACGACGATGCAATTCGTGCCGTTAAGTTGTTGACTTCGAAGATGGCTGACGCAATCGTAGAAGCTAACCAAGGCGAGCAAACAACGGCTTAAATAGCAGTTCATGCAGGTCAACAAAGGGTGGTCAGATGGTGAAAAACCTCTCACTGCCCTTTTTTTGAACGAAAATCATTTTTTCAAAATAAGGTAGAATAACAGCTTCGCACAACATTTAGGAGGGTTTAACATGGCAGTTAGCGCTAGCGCGGTAAAAGAACTACGTGAAAGAACGGGAGCAGGAATGCTCGATTGTAAAAAAGCTTTGGACGAAACAAACAACGACATCGAAAAAGCGATCGCTTTGCTTCGTGAAAAAGGTTTGTCGGCTGCAGCTAACAAAGCTGGCCGTATCGCTACAGAAGGCGTAGTAGAATCGTACATCCACGCTGGCGGTCGTATCGGCGTTATCGTTGAAGTAAACTGCGAAACGGACTTCGTTGCAAAAACGGATCAATTCCGTGAATTTGCAAGAGACATCGCTATGCAAATCGCAGCTGCTAATCCGAAATTTGTTCGCCGCGAAGAAGTTCCTGGCGATGAGCTTGAGAAAGAGCGCGAAATTTTGAAAGCACAAGCGCTTAACGAAGGCAAGCCTGAGAAAATCGTTGAAAAAATGGTTGAAGGCCGCATCTCGAAATACTATGAAGAATATTGCTTGATGGAGCAATCGTTCATCAAAGATCCAGACAAAACAATCTCGACTTTGCTTAATGAAAAAATTAGCAAAATCGGCGAGAACATCTCGATCCGTCGCTTCGTTCGTTTCGAACTTGGTGAAGGTCTTGAGAAAAAAGTCGACAACTTCGTTGAAGAAGTTATGGCTCAAGCAAAACTTTAATCCGAACGCACAGGCGGGGCGGGGCGTCCGCCCCGCCTGCTTGTTTTCAAAGACACATTTTGTAGAAGCTTGCACACTTATTTGAGCTGTATGATGGAGGTATAAACGTTGGAACATCCTGTGTATAAACGTATCGTTCTTAAGGTCAGCGGTGAATCATTGGCAGGACAGGAAGGCTACGGCATTGAAGCGTCGGTCATCTCTTCCATTGCGAACCAAGTGAAGGAAGTTATTGCACTCGGCGTAGAAGTCGCAATCGTATGCGGCGGCGGCAATATCTGGCGCGGAATCGCCGGTACGGCGAAAGGCATCGATCGCGCGACAGCCGATTATATGGGCATGCTTGCTACTGTAATGAACTCACTGGCGCTTCAAGACGCGCTGGAACAAATTGATGTGCCAACACGAGTGCAGACGTCGATCGCGATGCAGCAAATTGCTGAACCGTACATTAGACGCCGTGCCATTCGTCACTTGGAGAAGGGCAGAGTCGTTATTTTCGCGGCAGGAACAGGCAATCCGTTCTTCTCGACCGATACGACAGCCGCACTTCGCGCTGCTGAGATCGAAGCAGAAGTGATTCTGATGGCGAAGAACAAAGTGGATGGCGTTTACTCGGCCGATCCGTTCAAAGACGATACGGCAGAAAAGTTCGAAGAGCTTACTTACCTTGACATGCTTAACCGCAACTTGGGCGTAATGGATTCTACAGCCGCTTCGCTCTGTATGGACAACAATATTCCGCTTATTGTATTCTCGATAACAGAGAATGGTAATATTAAGCGTGTCGTGCTCGGTGATAAAATCGGGACTATTGTGAAAGGAAGTGTCAAATAATGCCGCTTCAAATTAAGAAAAACGCTGAAGAACGCATGGATAAAGCAATCTCGGCTTTAAAACGCGACCTAGCGTCGCTTCGCGCAGGCAAAGCGAGTCCTGCTTTGTTTGACCGCATTCAAGTTGAATACTACGGGGCAATGACGCCTCTTAACCAGCTCGCTAATATCAATACACCAGATGCGCGCACGCTGCTCATTCAGCCTTGGGACAAATCGTCCGTTGCTGCAATTGAGAAGGCGATCATGAAGTCGGATTTGGGTCTTACGCCTTCTAACGATGGAACTGCGATCCGCATTTCCGTGCCTATGCTTACGGAAGAGCGTCGCGGCGAACTCGTGAAAACGTCGAAAAAGTTCGGTGAAGAAGCGAAGGTGGCTATCCGCAACATTCGCCGCGATGCGAACGATTCCATCAAGAAGCTTGAGAAATCGGACATTTCCGAGGACGAATCACGCGGCCATCAAGAAGATATCCAGAAGGCAACGGACAAGTTCATCGCTGAAGTGGATAAAGTGCTTGTTGCCAAAGAAAAAGAGATTATGGAAGTATAATTATACAATAGGCCCCTCCGACAGGTGGGGTTTGGTTTTGATTCCGGTTGGGAGGAACGAAGATGATCAAGCGACTTTGGGCCCTACTTGGCAAATCGTCCAAAAAGCCGTCTAATCCTAAAGTCTTCGAAAAGGTTCCTGAGCATGTGGCTATTATTATGGACGGCAACGGCCGTTGGGCTAAAACTCGTGGATTGCCGAGGACGGCAGGTCATCATTCCGGGATGAAGGCGGTCAAGCGAATAACGATGGCCGCTGATAAGCTGGGCATTAAATATTTGACGTTATATGCGTTTTCCACGGAAAACTGGACGAGGCCGAAGGATGAGGTCGACTTCTTAATGAAGCTTCCCCAGCAATTTCTTGAGATCGAGCTCGACGAGCTGATTGCCAACAACGTTCAAGTCCGAATGATGGGGCATAAAGAGAACTTGCCTGCCCATACAATAAGCCCGCTTGAGGAAGCGATCGTGAAGACAGCGAACAATACCGGGCTCGTCTTGAACTTTGCTCTTAACTACGGCAGCCGCAAGGAAATGCTGGAGGCGGTCAAGGATATTGCTTCGGATGTGTCGCGAGGCGAGGTCGACATCAATGAAATTGATGAGAAGCTGATGGCAAGCCGGTTACATACCAGCGGAATGCCTGACCCGGATTTGCTTATTCGAACGAGCGGAGAGCTCCGTCTAAGCAACTTCATGATGTGGCAGCTCGCTTACAGCGAATTATGGTTTACGGATGTGTATTGGCCAGCGTTTACAGAAGAGCATTTTCATGAGGCCTTACAAGAGTATCAGCGCCGTGTGCGCCGATACGGCGGTTTGTAGCTTCAAGTATCGGAGTGTGACGTTTCGTTGAGACAACGGATTATTACAGGGGTGCTGGCTGGCGCGCTTTTAGTTGCTCTGACAATTGTCGGTGGCTGGCTATTTACCGCTTTGCTCGTACTGCTCGCCATTATAGGGTTTACGGAGTATGCAAGAATGAACGGCGTCAAATGGTCGCATCCGTCCGCACTGCTTGGGTATGCGGGCGTATTGCTGTTTGTGCTTCCTTGGTCGGATTGGAACGTTGATGTGCCTTCCGAAATGACAATCGTGTGGATGCTGGCCTTTCTATTGCTTGCCGTGACTGTCATTACCAAAAACAAAACGACAATTGATGGCGCCGCGCTTATGTTGCTAGGCGCTTTATATGTAGGTTACGGCTTTGCGGCCATGATCGAAGTACGAGGCATCGTTCCGAACGGCCTGTTCTGGACTTTCCTGTCCTTCTCCTGTACGATTGCGTCGGATACTGGCGCTTATTTCTGCGGACGAGCCTTCGGAAGAACGAAGCTATGGCCGTCGATCAGCCCGAATAAGACAATCGAAGGTGCGTTAGGCGGTGTCGTGCTGTCTTTGATCGTTGCAGTGATCTTCTCCCTATTCGCACCCGATACGGTTAGTCTTGGTCTGCCAAAAGCACTTCTCATCGGTTTGCTGGCCGCAGTTGCTGGGCAATTCGGAGATTTGATCCAATCTGCCTACAAGCGAGTGCGTGATATTAAGGATACGGGAACACTGCTTCCCGGCCACGGCGGCGTACTCGACCGTTTCGACAGCTGGCTGATCGTATTTCCGCTGCTGCTCCTAACCGGCCTGTTGCCGTCTTAAGTTTGGAGGATATGGGTGATGAAGAAAATTAGTATTTTGGGCTCGACAGGATCTATCGGAACGCAAACGCTTGATATCGTTGCTCATGCTCCGGAGCTGTTCAAAGTCGTCGGACTGTCGGCGGGATCTAACGTCGACCTGCTCATCGAGCAAGCGCGTCAGTTCAAGCCGGCAATCGTATGTCTCGGATCGAAGGAGCTAGCCGATGCCGCTAGACTGCATGTCCCCTCTGGAACAAGAGTGGTATATGGAGAAGAGGGCTTGATCGAAACGGCTTCTCATACGGATGCAGATATAGTTGTTACGGCGATCGTTGGCAGCCGAGGCCTTCCGGCAACGCTTGCAGCTATTAATGCCGGCAAGACGATTGGCCTCGCTAACAAGGAAACGCTCGTTACGGCTGGGCATCTCGTTATGGAACGCGCGAAACAGCGCGGCGTGGCGATTCTGCCGATCGATAGCGAGCACTCGGCTATCTTCCAGTGTCTGAATGGCGAGAAGCGGGAGAGCATCAAGCAAATTACGCTTACCGCATCGGGGGGCTCGTTCCGTGATCGTACGCGCGAGCAGCTAGAAGGCGTTACAGTGAGTGAGGCGCTTAACCATCCGAACTGGTCAATGGGTGCTAAGATTACGATTGATTCGGCTACGATGGTCAACAAAGGGCTTGAGGTCATTGAAGCCAAATGGCTGTTCGGGGTTACATACGATCAGATAGATGTCATTATTCATCCGGAAAGCATCATTCATTCCTATGTGGAATTTTCCGATCATAGCGTAATTGCTCAAATGGGCTTGCCGGATATGCGAGTGCCGATTCAATATGCGCTCACTTATCCGGATCGCGTGGCAACGCCGACGAATCGACTGAACTTAGCTGAGATCGGCAAGCTTCATTTCCGCGAGATGGATTTTGTCCGTTTCCCGTTACTGCGGCTTGCTTTCGATAGCGGACGCTTAGGCGGCTCCGCTCCAGCTGTATTCAATGCAGCAAATGAAATAGCGGTCGCTCGTTTCTTGAACGGTGAAGTTAATTTTCTCGATATAGAGAGAATTGTAGAGTCGACCGTTAGCCGGCATATTGTTACGGAGATTAACGATTTACAGACGATTGCGGAAGTAGACAGCTGGGCCCGCCGGTTTGCGGCAACCGTATAGGATTGCATACGGTCAAAAACCGGTTCTCTTGTATCGGACGGGAGAATAATGATAATCTATGTACAGGCCGTAACGAACAGGAGGCTTCACGTATATGCATATGATTCAGGTCATTCTTCTGACCGTGCTCGTTTTTTTCGTTATTGTCACGATTCACGAATGGGGACACTATTACTTTGCCAAACGGGCGGGAATATTAGTCCGCGAATTCGCGATCGGTTTTGGTCCAAAGCTGTTTTCGGTGTTGCGAGGCGAGACCAGGTATACGCTTAGACTGATCCCAGCAGGCGGCTTCGTTAGAATGGCTGGCGAGGATCCAGAGATTGTTGAAGTTCAGCCAGGCCAGACGATAGCAGTCCGCGTTAAGGATAACGTGGTCAAGAAGCTGTATCTGGATCGCTTGGATGAGCGGAGCGACGTTATTCGCGGTGAAGTTACCTCGATTGATCTAGAGCGCAATCTTCATGTGACGCTGGATATAGAAGGGGAAACGGAACGTTTTGCTGTGCATCCTCAAGCGTTGCTGATTACGAAAGGTAGAGATACGCAAATTGCGCCTCTTGACCGCCAATTCGGCAGCAAGACGGTAGGTCAGCGCGCGCTTGCAATTGCAGCTGGTCCATTTATGAACTTCGTACTGGCATTCGTGCTGTTCGCTGCTTACATTCAGATGGCTGGCGTACCAACCACTCAGCCCGATAAGCTGCTAATTAATTCGGTATTGCCAGATTCCCCTGCATCACAAAGCAAGCTGCAAGAAGGCGATGTCATTCATGCCATTAATGGCACGAAGATCGGTACCGATTTTGATAAAATGCTCGATATCATCGGAAAGTCTCCTAATGTCGCGCTTAAGGTCGATATTATAAGAGACGGCGTAGCTCAGCAGATTGAGATTACACCGAAGCCTGACGACGAAGGAGTCGGCAAGGTCGGCATTACCGCTGGCGTCAATAAAGTGCCGATGAGGCAGGCGACTTTTGCGGAGACGATTACGGGTTCGGCTAAATTAATGAAAAATATGACGATCAGCATTTTCGAAGGATTCAAGCAGCTAATCAGCAACTTTAATCTAGACGATGTCGGCGGTCCAGTACGAACGGCAGAAGTTACGGGCCAGATTGCAAGCCAAGGCATCGTACAGCTGACTTCGTGGACAGCACTGCTAAGTCTTTACCTCGGCATATTCAACCTGCTTCCAATTCCGGCGCTGGACGGCAGCCGTCTCATTTTCCTCGGAATTGAAGCATTGCGCGGTCGACCGGTCGATCCGAACAGGGAGAGCATGGTTCACTTTGTCGGGTTTGCAATGATTATGCTGTTAATGCTGGTAGTTACCTATAACGATATTTTACGATTGGTACGAGGGGAGTAGTAAGAAAGCTCATGTCTAAGGATAAGCAATTTGTTACGGAAATTACGCCGCAGAGCGAAGATTTCTCCAGATGGTATATCGATGTTATTAAGAAAGCCGAGCTGATGGATTACTCGCCGGTTCGAGGCTGTATCGTGTTCCGCCCAGAAGGTTATGAATTGTGGGAAAATATTCAGCGCGATCTGGACAGAAGATTCAAGGAAACAGGTCACCGCAACGCTTACTTCCCAATGTTCATCCCGGAGAGCTTCTTCCAAAAAGAGAAGGAGCATGTCGAGGGCTTCAACCCGGAGCTTCCATGGGTAACTGAGGCTGCCGGCGAGAAGCTGGAGGAGCGCCTGGCCGTTCGTCCGACTTCCGAGACGATGTTCGGCCATATGTATTCCAAGTGGATTCAATCTTACCGAGATTTGCCTGTCCTTATTAACCAATGGGCTAACGTTGTACGCTGGGAGAAGCGTACGATGCCGTTCCTTCGCACAAGCGAGTTCCTATGGCAGGAAGGCCATACCGCTCACGAGAACGAAGAAGAGGCACGTGAAGAAACGATGCGCATGTTGAACGTTTATCGTGAGTTCGTAGAGGAGTTCCTCGCGATTCCGGTTATCGTAGGCGAGAAGACACCTTCGGAGCGATTCGCGGGCGCGGTAGACACATATTCGATCGAAGCGATGATGAAGGACGGCAAGGCGGTTCAAGCCGGCACATCCCATTATCTCGGAACGAAGTTCGCTGTTGCTTTCGATATCAAATATTTGGATCGTGAAAATACATTGCAGTTCTGCCATACGACTTCATGGGGAGCAAGCACGCGACTCATCGGTGCGCTTATTATGGTGCATGGTGACGACCGCGGGCTTGCGTTGCCGCCTAAGGTTGCTCCAACACAAGTTATTATGATTCCAATCGGACCTGCGAAGATGCGCGAGCAAGTTGTTGGTCGCGTGGACGAGCTGTATGCCGAGTTGAAAAAAGCTGGCGTTCGCGTTCGCGTCGACGACCGTGCGGACGTTAGTCCGGGCTGGAAGTTCAATGAATACGAAATGCGCGGCGTACCGCTTCGTCTCGAGCTTGGACCACGCGATATGGAGAACGGCGTCGTTGTGCTCGTATCGCGGATCACTGGCGAGAAACGCATCGTACAGCAAGACAATCTTATAGCTGAAGTTGAAGCGATGCTTGCCGAGATACAGAGCGGCATGCTGGAGAAAGCGAAGCAATTCAGAAGCGACAATTCCCGTTCCGTCGATACGATCGACGAGATGAAAGCTTTCCTTGAAGAGCAGCGCGGTTTCGTTGAAGCAGGTTGGTGCGGTTCTGCCGCTTGCGAGAAGCAAGTGAAGGAAGAGACGGGCGCTACAAGCCGCAACATTCCTTTCGAACCTTCCGTTCAGAAGCCGAAATGTCTCGTATGCGGCGATGATTCGAAGCATACAGTCGTATTTGCAAGAGCTTATTAAGATAAACTCCTATCGGAGTGCCTAGAACGAATAACATTGTTCAAATATAGGATCGTATATCAATCTGCCATACTTTCTCTATATTTCTCCGGAATGAAACGCGCAGCGCCGCCAAAAGACGGCGCTGCGCGTTTCACCTTGGGGTTGGATCATAAGGAGTGATAAACATGAGCCAAACCGGTGACAAGCGGCAGCGCTTCGAGCTGTTGTTGCAGCAAGCAGGACTGCCGCAGGAACTTATACAATCTTATTTTCAAGACGGCTATATTGATCAAGTAATCGTAAGCAACAGCAATCGGGAGTGGACGTTTTGCATCCGCAAAACGTCCATGGTGCCTTTACAGGCGTATAATGGCTTCTGCCAAGCCGCGAAAATGAAGTTCGAGCATATTGCCGCCGTTTCTTTTCAGCTTATCTATGACCCCATTGTCGAGACGGAATCGATTTTACAGCAATATTGGGGCTTGTTCATGGAATGGGCGCAGCGCGAGATCGCGTCGGTTAACGGCTGGCTGCAGAAGGCATCGATTGATGTAGAGGGAGACTTGCTTACGCTGTCGCTGCTCGATACAACGGGGCTGGAGCTTGCGCGCAAGAAGAGACTTGATGAGGAGATCGTCCGTTTCTACGAAACGAGCTTTAACCGCACATGCAAAGTGAAGATGATCGTCAGCGAATCCCGCCAAGAAATATTGGATGAGTTTAATCTGAAGCTTGTTGAGGAAGAGCGTGAAGTTGTGCAGCAGCTGATGGCAAGCTCGCAATCGGAATCCTCATCTTCGGGTGACGACGAGGAATCCGTTAAGCTTGCCGTCGGTTACGATATTAAAGAAGAAGCCGTACCGCTTATGAATATTCAAGAGGAAGAGAAGAAAATAACGGTACAGGGCACGGTATTCGGACTAGATATGAAGGAGCTCCGCAACGGCAGCACCTTGTTTACGTTCAACGTAACCGATTTTACGGACTCCATCGCGATGAAGATGTTCGCCAAGACGAAGGATGACGTAAAAGTGCTAAGCCAGCTGGCTAATGGCAAATGGGTCAAAGCGCGCGGTCGGATCGAGTATGACCGATTCATGCAAGAGCCTGAGCTTGTCATGATGCCGAACGACCTGCACGAGATTGGTTCACCTCCGGACCGGAAGGACAAGGCCGAAGAGAAACGTGTCGAATTCCATCTTCATACGACGATGAGTGTCATGGATGCCGTAACACCGATCGGTGATTACGTGAAGACGGCTGCGAAGTGGGGACACAAGGCGATTGCCGTTACGGATCATAGCAATGTCCAATGTTACCCCGATGCGTTCAAAGCGGCTAAGAAGCATGGCATTAAAGTTATGTTTGGTTTGGAAGCGAACGTTGTCAATGACGCTGTGCCGATGGTACTGCAATCAAGACCCGAGCCGCTCGCTTCTGCGACTTACATCGTATTCGATATCGAGACGACAGGCTTGTCCGTCATTAATAATAAAATTATTGAGCTCGCCGGCGTGAAGATGCGGGAAGGAAAGGAAGTAGATCGCTTCTCGACCTTTATTAATCCGCATGAGAAAATACCGTACAACATCCAGCAGCTTACGAATATTAACGACGATATGGTGAAGGATGCGCCAGAGCTGGAACCTAAGCTGCGCGAATTCATTGAATTTATTGGGAATGACGTATTAGTTGCGCATAACGCGCKATTCGATATCGGCTTTATCCAGGCCTCTTGCAAAGCATTCGGCATGCCGGAGGTCATGAATCCTGTGCTCGATACGCTCGAGTTGGCTAGATTCATACATCCTTCGCTAAAGAACCACCGACTGAACACGCTCTCCGACAAATATAAGATCAGCTTGGAGAATCATCACCGGGCCATCGATGACTCGATTGCGCTTGGCGGAGTGCTGTTCGGCTTGATAGGTGACGCGGCGGAACGCAATATTACCGATCTACATCAGCTAAATGATTATGTAGGCATGGATCTTTCTAATTCACGTCCATTCCACTGCAATATATACGCGCTTAATGCAGTAGGCAAAAAAAATCTGTACAAGCTCATCTCGATGTCTCATACCGAATATTTCAAGCGTGTCCCTACGATTCCGAAGAGCAAGCTCGTCGAGCTGCGGGAAGGACTATTAGTCATCTCCGGCTGCGAGAAAGGCGAGTTTTTCGAGACGGTGCTTAATAAGTCGGAAGAAGAGGCTACCGAGGTTGCCCGCTTCTATGATGTGCTGGAAATTCAGCCGATCGACTTCTACATGCATTTGGTTGAGAAAGGCTTGGTCGGAAGCCGGGCGGAGATCGAGCAAGCGCATCGCCGCATATGCCAGATTGGCGATGCGCTTGGCAAACCGGTTATAGCAACAGGGAATGTGCATTACTTGAACCCGCGGGATAAGATGTATAGGGACATTACGATAAATGGCATTACGGGCTTTAGTCCGCTCAAGGGACAACGCAAGCCGGATGCTCACTTCCGTACGACAGACGAGATGCTGGAGGAGTTCGCGTTCCTCGGGGAAGCTCGCGCGCGCCAAGTTGTCGTAACGAACACGTCTGAACTCGCCGATCGGTTCGAATCGTATGATTTGTTCCCAAGCGAGCTGTTCACGCCGATTATTGAAGGCGCTGACGAAGAAATTCGGAATACCTGCTATTCGACTGCTAAGGGGTTTTACGGAGAAGATCTTCCGCAAGTTGTAATCGACCGCCTGGAGAAGGAGTTAGTTCCGATTATTAAGTTCGGCTTCTCTGCCAACTATCTCATTTCCGAGAAGCTGGTGAAAAAGTCGAATGCGGACGGTTATCTCGTAGGGTCAAGGGGTTCGGTCGGCTCTTCGGTCGTGGCGACGTTCCTCGGCATATCMGAAGTTAATCCGCTTCCTGCTCACTATATGTGTAAAAATCAGGATTGTCGCCACAGCGAATGGTTCCTAGACGGAAGCGTGCCGAGTGGATTTGACTTGCCGGCTAAGATGTGCCCGAAATGCGATCAGCCGATGAAGGGTGAAGGACAAGATATCCCGTTCGAGACTTTCCTAGGCTTCAAGGGAGATAAAGTTCCCGATATCGATCTTAACTTTTCTGGCGAATACCAGCCCGTTGCCCATAACTACACGAAAGTTCTGTTCAGCGAGAAGGCCGTATTCCGAGCCGGAACGATCGGTACTGTGGCGGAGAAGACAGCCTACGGTTTCGCGAAGAAATATGAGGAAGAGAATAACAAGAAGTGGCGCGGGGCGGAGCTTGCAAGGCTCGCCAGCGGCTGTACGGGCGTTAAGCGCAGCACTGGCCAACATCCCGGCGGTATCGTTGTTGTTCCCGATTATATTGAGGTCGAGGACGTAACTCCCGTGCAATATCCCGCGGATGATCAGAATGCCGAGTGGAAGACGACGCACTTTGACTATCACGCGTTCGAAAGCAATCTGCTCAAGCTCGATATTCTCGGACATGACGATCCGACCATGATGCGGATGCTGCAGGATTTGACCGGCGTGGATCCGACGACGATACCGATGAACGATCCGAAAGTGATGAGCATGTTCAACTCGACAGCGGCGCTCGAAGTCGCACCCGAGAAGATTCGCTCCTCGGTGGCAACGTACGGCGTGCCGGAGATGGGTACGAAGTTCGTTCGTCAGATGCTTCAGGAAACACAGCCGTCTTCATTCGCCGACTTGCTGCAAATATCCGGTCTGTCGCATGGCACGGGCGTATGGCTCGGCAATGCGCAGGAGCTGATTAAGAACGGAACCTGCAACATCAAGACCGTAATCGGTTGTCGTGACGATATTATGTTGTATCTGATCTACAAAGCCGGCATGGATGCCGGACTTGCGTTCAAAATTACCGAGAGCGTTCGTAAAGGTAAAGGGTTAACGCCAGAATKGATCGAAGAAATGAAGCGCTGCAAGGTGCCAGCCTGGTACATTGATTCCTGTCTGCGCATCGAGTATATGTTCCCGAAGGCGCATGCCGCGGCTTATGTTATTTCGGCTGTTCGTACCGCCTTCTTCAAGCTCTATTATCCGATTCATTATTACGCAACCTACTTTACCGTTCGTGCCGACGACTTCGATTTGGAGCTGCTCTGCCAAGGCTATGATGCCATACTGGCTAAGTTGATTGAGATCGAAGCCAAAGGGTTCAATGCGCTTCCGAAAGAGAAAAATATGGTGTCGCAGCTCGAAATGTCGCTCGAGATGACGGCCCGCGGTTTCTCGTTCAAGCCAATTGATCTTTATCGATCGGATGCTACGAAATTCCAGGTGGACGGAGATTCTCTGATCCCGCCATTTGCAGCGATTGCTGGTATCGGCGAGAATGCGGCGCGCAATATCGCAGCTTCGAGAGAAGATGGCGAATTCCTGTCGATCGAAGATTTCCAAATGAAATCGAAAGCAACAAAAACGATTGTCGAGGTACTCGGATCGATGGGTTGTTTCCGCGGCCTGCCTGAATCTAACCAGCTTTCTTTGTTCTAGTTTTGAAAGAGACTTGAAAACATTTCTTGTCACTCTATAGTGGTTATGTTATAATTTTTGTGGCAATGATGATGATAAAGGCTCTAATGCAGAAGAGTGGGGAAACCCACTCTTTACGTTTTGTATTCGGCAAAACAGGCATACCGCGTAAAATACAGGAGGTCAAGTCAATTTGAGCACATCCAAAATCAAAACCGTTGTTGAGGAAATGATTTCACCATTTCTTGACAGCCAAGGATTTGAACTGGTCGATATTGAATACGTGAAGGAGGGCAGCAACTGGTTTCTCCGGATTTTCGTAGATAAGGAGGGCGGAATCGACATTGAAGATTGCGGCCGAATTAGCGAACACGTAAGCGAGCAGTTGGATAAAAATGATCCGATTACGGATGCTTATTTCCTCGAGGTGTCCTCCCCTGGCGCGGAGCGCCCGCTCAAGAAGCCGGAGGATGTGCGTAAAGCCGTCGGGAAACACGTTTACATAACGACATACGAACCGATCAGCGGCGCTAAGGAGTTTGAAGGGCTGCTGCTTTCGTTTGACGGCGATAACGCCGTTGTTGCTGTGGGGAAAAAAGAGCATAGTATTCCATATTCGAAGGTTGCAAGCGCTCGTTTGGCAATCGTGTTCTAACATTCGTTTTTTTTCTATTTTGAAAGGGGGAACTCCATTCCAATGAGCATGGATTTTATTGAAGCGTTACAGGAAATCGAAAGAGACAAAGGCATTACGAAGGATGTGCTGTTAGAGGCCATCGAGGCAGCGCTAATTTCCAGCTACAAACGCAATTTTAATACCGCACAAAACGTAAGGGTTGATATTAACCGCCATACCGGCGTTATTAAAGTATATGCCCGCAAGACCGTTGTCGAGGAAGTACTTGACCCGCGGTTGGAAATTTCGGTTGAAGCTTCCCGCGAGATTAACGCGCATTACCAGCTGGACGACGTTGCCGAGATCGAAGTTACGCCTCGAGACTTCGGGCGTATTGCCGCACAGACKGCGAAGCAAGTTGTTACGCAGCGTATTCGCGAAGCAGAACGCGGACTGATCTATAATGCCTTTATCGACAAAGAAGAAGATATCGTTAACGGCATCGTTCAGCGCCAGGATGTGAAGAATCTGTTCGTCGATCTAGGCAAGGTGGAAGCGGTATTGCCGCTTACCGAACTTATGCCGACTGACAAGTTCAAGCATGGCGACCGTGTCAAATCGTATATTACAAAGGTTGAGAACACGACTAAAGGGCCTCAAATTATTTTGTCCCGTACGCATCCAGGCTTGTTGAAACGTCTATTCGAGCTTGAAGTGCCGGAAATCTACGACGGCGTTGTCGAGATTCGTTCGGTTGCACGGGAAGCGGGCTTCCGCTCGAAAATTGCCGTTCATACGCGCAATAGCGAAGTCGATCCTGTCGGCTCCTGCGTAGGTCAGAAGGGCGTGCGCGTTCAAACGATCGTCGGCGAGCTGAAAGGCGAGAAAATCGATATCGTTCGCTGGTCCGAGAATGTCGAGGAGTATGTGGCGAATGCGCTCAGCCCATCCAAAGTGCTTGAAGTCATCGTCTTCGAGCAAGAGAAGATGGCGCGCGTCATCGTGCCCGACTATCAATTGTCGCTCGCGATCGGCATCAAAGGGCAGAACGCTCGTCTTGCCGCGAAGCTGACTGGCTGGAAAATCGATATTAAGAGCGAGACGCAAGCCGAGCAGGAATACGGACGTCCAAGAACAACGACGGGCACGATGCATCAGGACTCCGTCTCGATCGATTAGTATAGAGCAACACGATTGTCAATGTAACTCGCAGAGGAGGGGTGCGCGGTGAGACCAAGAAAAGTGCCGCTTCGCAAATGTGTCGCTTGTCAAGAGATGATGCCGAAGAAGGAACTTATCCGGGTTGTGCGGACGCCAGCCGAAGAGGTTCAGATTGACCTGACGGGCAAGAAGGCTGGACGCGGAGCATATCTGTGCGGCAAAGTGAGCTGCTTCAAGCTTGCTAAGAAAACAAAGGCGCTTGATCGTGCGCTTAAGCAGCCGGTAGGCGATCATATTTACGATCAATTAGAGCAAGACTTCGTAGCCGTCGAAGATCAATTCATTGCCGGCAAGGAGCTGAGCGCCGATGAAGACGAATAAAGCTTTGTCGTCGCTTGGCATGTGCATGCGTGCCGGCAAGCTCATCACCGGCGATGAAATTGTGGAGAAGGCGGTAAGGCAGAAGCAAGTGCATCTGGTCATTATTGCCGGAGATGCTTCTGCCAATACGAAGAAGAAATTCAACGATAAGTGCAGCACCTACGGGATACAACTCGCCGAAGCGTTCGACCGTGAGCAACTAGGAAAGGCGATAGGCAAGCCGGATCGAGTCGTGCTTGCGGTAACCGATGCGCAGTTCGGAAAAATGATTGCGAGTCATCTGAGCCATAATACGGAGGTGGATAATATTGAACAATAAACAAGACAGCAAGGACAATAAAGATAAACTCCGCGTATATGAATATGCGAAGTCGCTCAATATGAGCAGCAAAGAAATTATTACGATTCTTAAACGGTTGAACTTGCCTGTAAACAACCATATGAGTGTTATGGAAAACGAAATGGTTCATAAGGTTGAAGGCTTCTTCCGTGATATTAAGGCGAATGCAGCGGCTAAGCGCGCACAGGAATCATCCGGGGGCGTGTCCGTATCTTCGTCTGCTTCTGCTAAGCAAGGGGCTAACCGTCCGCCGTCGCAGCAATCGCAGCCGCCTCAGCAACAGCAGCAGCAAGAGCGAAAGCCACAGCCACCACAAGCGGCACAAGCGCCACAATCTTCTCAGGCGACGCAAGGGCCGACAAGCAATAATCCAAATCATGACAGACAGGGGCCTACGAATTCTATTAATACGAAAACACCATCTACCCAACAGCAAAGCGAACAACGACCAGCAGGACAACAAAGCAACAACCGTCCAGCGCAATCTCACAATAATCGACCGGCACAGTCCGGATCCAATCCGAATCGTCAAGGCGGTCAAGGCGGACAAGGCCAAGGCGGCAGCGGCAATCGCCCTGCTCAATCCGGCTCGAATCCGAATCGTCCAGGCGGACAAGGCGGCGGGTTTAACCGTCCTTCTTCGCAAGGTCAAGGCAGTCGTCCAGCACAGGGAGGCCAAGGCGGAGGTCAAGGCGGCTTCAATCGTCCAAGCGCTCCTCGTCCAGACGGCGGCGGCAATCGTTCGGCATCCGCGCCGGCTGCGCCAAGCCGTTCGTTCGAATCCAGATCGACGACGCAAGCTCCTAATCGCAGCAACGATGCGAAGGACAAGAACGGTCGCACCAATACGAAACGTTTTGATGACGGCAAGCCTAACGGCTACAGAGGCGGCAACAGCAATAACCGTGGTCAAAAAGGCCGCGGAGGCAGATATCAGCAGCAGCAGCCTGCGCGCGAGAAGATCGACAATACGCCTAAGAAGATAATTGTACGCGGTACGATGACGGTAGGGGAACTCGCCAAACTGCTTCACAAGGATGCTTCCGAAGTCATTAAGAAGCTGATCTTCCTTGGCGTAATGGCTACAATTAACCAAGAGATTGACATGGACGCGATTCACTTGCTCGCGAGCGACTACGGCGTTGAAGTTGAAGTGAAAATTCCAGTTGAAGAGGATTCCTTCGAGACCGTTGAAGAAACGGATGAAGAGGCGGAGCTGGAAGCTCGTCCGCCAGTCGTGACCATTATGGGTCACGTCGATCATGGTAAAACGACGCTCCTTGACGCCATTCGCAAGACGAACGTAACGGGCGGCGAAGCTGGCGGCATTACGCAGCATATCGGTGCTTACCAAGTCGAAATCAATCATAAAAGAATTACGTTCCTCGATACGCCTGGTCACGAAGCGTTCACGCTCATGCGTGCCCGCGGCGCACAAGTAACGGATATTACGATTATTGTCGTAGCCGCCGATGACGGCATTATGCCGCAGACGGTTGAGGCAATCAACCATGCGAAAGCAGCTGGCGTTCCGATCATCGTTGCAGTCAACAAGATCGATAAGCCGGAAGCGAACGTTGATAAGATTAAGCAAGAAATGACCGAGTATGAACTCGTTCCCGAAGAGTGGGGCGGCGACACGATCTTCGTTGAAGTATCGGCGAAGCAGCGTATCGGCCTTGAAGGTTTGCTCGAGATGATTCTTCTTGTCGCAGAAGTGAACGACTACAAAGCGAATCCGAACAAACGTGCCCGCGCAACGGTTATCGAAGCCGAGCTGGACAAGGGCAAAGGCCCGGTTGCACGTATTCTCGTGCAGCACGGTACGCTTAAGATCGGTGATGCATTCGTTGCAGGCAACTGCTTCGGCCGCGTTAGAGCGATGGTCAACGACAAAGGCCGCCGCTTAAAAGAAGCTGGACCGTCGACACCGGTGGAAATTACCGGTCTTACGGAAGTTCCGCAAGCGGGCGATCCGTTCATGGTATTCGAGGACGAGCGCAAAGCTCGCGCAATCGCTGACCGCCGTTCGATCAAGCATCGTCAATCGGAGATGGGCGCGAATACACGGGTTACGCTCGATGATCTGTATAACCATATCAAAGACGGTGAAATTAAAGACTTGAACGTTATTATTAAAGCTGACGTTCAAGGCTCGGCCGAAGCGCTTAAAGGCTCGCTCGCGAAAATCGATATTGAAGGCGTACGCGTTAAGATTCTTCATAACGGCGTAGGCGCAATAACGGAATCGGATATTATCCTCGCTTCCGCTTCGAACGCGATCGTAATCGGCTTCAACGTTCGTCCTGATCCGCAAGCGGAATCGACGATCGCGCAAGAGAAAGTAGACGTGCGTATGCACCGCGTTATTTATAACGTCATCGACGAGATCGAACAAGCGATGAAAGGCATGCTTGATCCGATCTACAAAGAAGTCGTTATCGGCCATGCGGAAGTTCGTAGCGTATTTAAAGTGACGAAGGTTGGCGCGATTGCCGGTTCGATGGTTACTTCGGGCAAAATAACGCGTTCGGCTGAAGCAAGACTTATCCGCGGAGGCATTGTCGTTTATACAGGGAAGATCGATACCCTCAAACGTTTCAAGGATGACGCGAAGGAAGTTGCTCAAGGCTACGAATGCGGCATCACGCTAGAGCGTTTCAGCGATGTCAAAGAAGGGGACATAATTGAAGCGTTCGTCATGGAAACGGTAGAGAGGTGATTACGGCATGGCAAAAATTCGTGTAGGGCGGGTCAGCGAGCAAATTAAAAAAGAGCTGAGCCAAATTATTCAAATGGAGCTTAAAGATCCAAGAATCGGCTTTATTACCGTAACAGGGGTAGAGACGACTAGCGATCTTTCGCAAGCGAAAGTATATTTGAGCGTGCTTGGCAGCGAAGAGCAGAAGGAAGAGACACTTAAGGCGATAGCCCGCGGCACCGGATTTCTTCGCTCCGAGCTTGGCAAGCGAATGAAGCTGCGCCACACGCCCGTGCTGCTGTTCAAGTTCGACAGCAGTATTGAGTACGGCAGCCGAATTGAGTCATTGCTCGACGATATTAATAACGGAAACGATGCTCGATGATCGGGTCCGCGAGCTACTTGAAGCAGTTGGACGAAGCACTCGCTTTCTTGCGAGAAGGAGACAACTTTCTAGTCGTATCGCATGTACAGCCTGACGGTGATGCAATCAGCTCTACGGTAGTCGTAGGCTGGTTGCTTCATAAGCTGGGCAAAGCAGTCACACTCATTAACGAAGGCGAGCTGCCTTCACGCCTAAGCTACTTGCATCGTTCCTCGGAGATCGGTCATTATCGGGCGAATCCTCTAGAGCAGTCCTTTGCGACGGTCGTATCAGTCGATTGCGCTGACTTCCGCCGTATCGGTGACGTTGCAAGCAGCTTCACTGAAGGCGTGAAGCTGCTTAATATCGATCATCATCCTACGAACAACGGCTTCGGCACCGTTAACGTCATACGTGACAACGCGGCGGCCACCGTTGAAATTTTATATGATTTGATCGAGCATGCCGGCATTGAACTCGATCTTGATTGTGCGACGGCCATTTATACCGGCCTGCTCACCGATACGGGAGGATTCCGGTACTCCAATACGAGTCCGCGCGTGATGGAGATCGCCTCCAAGCTGCTCGCCATTGGCGTATCAGGCCATCAACTCGCCGATCATTTGCTCGAGAAGATGACTATAGCGAAGCTGAACCTGTTGAAGCTGTCGCTTAATCGGCTAACCTTCTCTGACGATCTGAAGATCGGTTGGGTTCACATTGGCAAGGACGATATTCGTACGACGGGGGCCGTTCCAGAGGACCTTGAGGGAATCGTTAATTATGCGCTTAATGTGGATGGCGTTGAAGTCGGCATTTTATTCAAGGAAACGGAAGACGGCGCAGTGAAAGCAAGCTTGCGCTCGGCTGGCAAAGCTGATGTAGCGGCAATAGCCCAATCATTCGGCGGCGGCGGACATGTCAGAGCGGCCGGCTGCCGGCTTGACTGCTCGCTTGATGCTGCGCCAAATCTTCTAGTGGAAGCAGTTCGAAAGGCGTTGGTTTAATTCATGGACGGCATTTTGGCGGTTTGGAAGCCGGAGGGCTGGACATCCCACGATGTAGTAGCAAAGGTAAGGCGCATATTGCGGATGAAGCGGATCGGCCATGCTGGAACGCTTGACCCGATGGTAACAGGTGTGCTCCCGTTATGCCTTGGCCGCTCTACACGGGTCGTCGAGTACTTGCAGGAGCGTCCAAAAGCGTATGAGGCGGTACTTAAGCTCGGTATATCAACCGACACGGAGGATGTAACAGGCGCTGTTCTCGAGGATCAGCCGAATCCGCAAGTGACGGAGGATGCCGTGCGCAAGGCGCTGCGTCAATTCGTTGGTCAGATCGACCAGATTCCGCCTATGTTCTCTGCCGTTAAGGTAGACGGCAAGCGTCTGTACGAGCTAGCGCGTGAAGGGAAGACGGTAGAACGGAAGTCAAGAACGGTGACGATCTACCAGTTGGAGCTTCTGGACATGAAGCTGGATCAACAGTATCCGGAAATTAGGTTTTCCGCTGTATGCTCCAAAGGCACTTATATTCGCACATTATGCGTTGATATTGGCAAGGCGCTAGGCGTTCCAGCTACGATGGCGAGTCTTACGCGCTCGATGTCGGGCGGTATTACTCGCGAGCGTTGCTTGACGCTTGAGGAGATTGAACAATTGCAGCAATCAGGCCGGCTTAATGAGCATCTCATTGACGCTGATGAAGCAATCGATCATTTGCCGGTCGCCGAAGTACCAGCCTCTGTTGGCAAGCTAGCATTGCTGGGGCAGAAGATAGCCTTAGCCCATGCTGCCATAGCTGACAGTTCAGTTGCTAATAATGGTGTTCTTGTGCGTTTATATAATGATCAACGATTATTTATTGGAATCTTTCAGATTGATACGGAAAGCGCGTTGCTGAAGCCGATTAAGGTATTCTCCTCAGTCGCCGAGTAAATTAAAGCTTATTAGGAAATGCAGGTGTATCAGCGTTGAAGATAATATCCCTTCAATATCCGTTAGACGGTTTGTCCGCATTGCCGCTGGACAAACCGCTTTCTATAGCTATCGGCCACTTTGACGGCGTACACCGCGGTCATCAGAACGTGATCCGCAGAGCCGTGGTTGAGGCAAAAGCTGCAGGTCAGTTGTCGGCGGTCATGACCTTCGATCCGCATCCGAAAGAGGTGCTGGGCCAAGGCGATCATTATTACCGCTGCCTGACTCCGCTGCATATCAAGACGAAGCTGTTCGAGGAGCTTGGCGTCGACCTTGTTTTTGTAATGAGCTTCGATACCTCATTCGCCTCAGTTACGCCAGAGCGATTCGTTGACGAAGTTCTTCTTGGTTTAGGCGCGAAGCAAGTTGTCGTCGGCTTTGATTTCAGGTTCGGCAGCAAAGGCGCAGGCAATGCGGAAGCTCTTATGCGTCTTGGCGCGCCTAACATTGTCGTACACATCGTTGAACCGCTCTACGAGAATGAATCCAAGGTTAGCAGTACATGGGTTCGTGAGTCGCTGGAGAAAGGTGATCTGGAGACTGCCTCGCTGCTGCTGGGCAGAACCTACGAAATTACGGGCACAGTTGTTCATGGGGATGGCAGGGGGAGAACGATCGGTTTTCCAACCGCTAATATCGATTTCGATTATCCTTATGTATCGCCAAGACTTGGCGTATTCGCCGTCATTGCATGGCTGAATGGCAAGCCGTACCCAGGTGTCCTTAATCACGGCATGAAGCCAACTTTCAATAAGGAAGGCGTTCAGCCCGTTATGGAAGCCCATCTGTTCGACTTCAACCGGGATATCTATGGTGAGCCAATCCGAATCGAGTTCAAATCCTTCATAAGGGCTGAGCAGAAGTTCAGCTCGGTGGACGAACTTATTAAGCAGATTGGAAGGGATTCCGACCAGGTAAGAGAACAATTCAAGGCGAAGTAAACCAACGCCTCGACAAAAGCCTATTCGATATGATATACTGTACAACGTTGTGACTGATTATACAGTTTGTATATACGGGCACTACTTAACCTTAGCTTGGTTGTCCGCTCTCACCGGCGGCGCACGAGGCTAATGGCGATTATGAAGAAGGAGGTGAATTAGGATGGCAATCACGCAAGAACGTAAACAGGAATTGATCGACACTCACAAAACGCACGCGAACGATACGGGTTCTCCGGAAGTTCAAATCGCTATCCTGACGGAAAACATCGTTAACTTGACGCAACATTTCCGGGAGCACAAGAAAGACCACCACTCCCGCCGTGGCTTGCTCAAGATGGTAGGTCAGCGCCGTAAGCTGCTTGCATACCTGAAAAACAAAGATGTTAGACGTTACAGCGCATTGATCGAAAAACTCGGCCTTCGCCGTTAAAAACATGCGTAATGAAAAGCAACCTGGCTGTCCTGCCGTCCGGGAATATCGGATAAGCGGATTCGGGTTGCTTTTTGTAATATGAAAAGTTTCCGAGAGATTTGCCAAAAATGTAAGGTATAGGAGGGATAACAGATGGTACATAGCATTGAAATGACTTTAGGCGGCAGACCGCTCACAATTGAGACAGGCCGTCTTGCAAAGCAGGCGAACGCTGCGGTAACCGTCCGATATGGCGACACGGTTATATTGTGTACAGTTACAGCATCAAACGAACCGAAGGATTTGGACTTCTTCCCGTTGACCGTTAACTACGAGGAACGTCTATACGCGGTCGGCAAAATCCCTGGCGGCTTCATTAAGCGCGAAGGACGTCCAAGCGAGAAGGCGATTCTGTCCAGCCGTCTGACTGACCGTCCGATTCGTCCTTTGTTCCCAGAAGGCTTCCGTAACGATGTGCAAATTGCGAATATCGTGATGAGCGTAGATCAAGATTGCCCGCCTGAGATTGCGGCAATGATCGGTACATCTGCAGCGCTTTCGATCTCCGACGTTCCGTTCAGCGGTCCAATCGGCGGCGTAAGCGTTGGTCGTGTGGACGGTCAATTCGTGATCAACCCGACGGTTGAGCAAGAGCAAGTAACTGATATTTTCGTAGTGGTAGCAGGTACGAAAGATGCCATTATGATGGTAGAGGCTGAAGGCAATGAAGTGTCTGAGGAAGTTATGCTGGAAGCGATTATGTTCGGCCACGACGAGATCAAAAATATCGTTGCGAAGATCGAAGAGCTTCAAGCCGTAGCAGGCAAACCGAAGATGGCTGTCAAGCTTCATAGCGTTGATGCGCAAGCCAATGAAGAAGTGCGCGCATTTGCTTCCAAAGGTCTTCAAGAAGCGATTAAGATCGCGGAGAAGCATGCACGCCAAGAAGCAATCGATGCCGTGAACAGCGAAACGATTGCTCACTTTGAAGTGAAGTATGCGGATTCGCCTGAGCTTCTGTCCGATGTGAAGGAAGTGCTTTACGATATCGTGAAGGAAGAGGTTCGCCGCCTCATTACTCATGATAAAGTTCGTCCTGACGGACGCGGATTGGACGAGATCCGCCCAATCGAGTGCGATGTGGCTTTGCTGCCGCGTACACACGGTTCCGGTCTGTTCACTCGCGGTCAGACACAAGCGCTCAGCATTTGTACGCTTGGCGCAATGGGCGACGTTCAAATTTTGGACGGCATTTCCCCTGAGGAAACGAAACGATTCATGCACCATTACAACTTCCCGCCATTCAGCGTAGGCGAGGCTCGTCCGCTCCGTCCTCCAGGACGCCGCGAGATTGGTCACGGCGCACTCGGCGAACGTGCGTTATCGAAAGTTATTCCTTCTGAAGCTGACTTCCCGTACACGATTCGTCTTGTATCCGAGGTTCTTGAATCGAATGGTTCGACATCCCAAGCAAGTATTTGCGCGAGCACGCTTGCCATGATGGATGCCGGCGTACCGATCAAAGCACCGGTTGCAGGTATCGCAATGGGTCTCATCAAAGACGGCGATCACTTCTCGATCTTGTCCGACATTCAAGGGATGGAAGATCATCTCGGCGATATGGACTTTAAGGTTGCAGGTACGGCTGAAGGCGTAACGGCTATTCAGATGGATATTAAAATCGACGGCATTGACCGCAGCATTTTGCAACAAGCGCTTGAGCAAGCTCGTCTTGGACGCCTGTTCATTCTTGGTAAAATGACAGCAGTTATGTCGCAATCCCGTACAAACCTTTCCAAATATGCTCCGAAAATTTTGACGCTTCGCATTAACCCGGACAAAATCCGTGACGTTATCGGCGCAGGCGGCAAAATCATCAATAAAATTATTGAAGAAACCGGCGTAAAAATCGACATCGAGCAAGACGGCATGGTATTCATCGCTTCCTCGAATGAAGAGATGAACCAAAAGGCGAAAGCGATCATCGAAGGCATCGTGAAAGAAGTTGTCATCGGCGAAGTTTATCTAGGTACGGTTAAACGTATCGAGAAATTCGGCGTATTCGTTGAAATCTTGCCGAACAAGGACGGTCTTGTACACATTTCGCAGCTTGCGAATGAGCGTGTAGCCAAGTGTGAGGACGTCGTGGCCATCGGTGACCAAATTACGGTTAAAGTAACGGAGATCGACCAACAAGGCCGTATCAACCTTTCCCGTAAAGCTGTTCTTACACCAGAGACTGCGCAATAAGGCGGTTGGAACGACTATATCGCTTCAAACGAAGAGTCAGATTCGATCTGTCTCTTTTTTTGTTTTGCCCTGCTTTTACGGATAGCTTCATAATCTCGTCCAACGATTCATACATATGTGTAAAGCGTGTCCGCGTCTTGTTGCAAGAAGAATGGCGGGGAGCGCAATAGGCTATGCGGGAGTTGGGGCTATGGCGATTCGAAAAGCAGCAATCATCGCGGCAAGCATGCTGATGCTGATTGTTTTCGTTCGTATAAACGGTGACGTATCTGCTTATCTAACAGCAGTCAAATCAGGAGGCGCAAGTCTGGCAATAGGCAAGGTTGAACGCAGCGATGAGGAAAAACGGCTGCTCTATGATACAATTGTTGCCGAAGCAGCGAATAAGCGGGAAGCTCCCGTCAATGCAACGATTGATCGCGTATGGCGAGCGATCCCCGGCTACAACGGCATCGAAGTTGATGTCGAGCGAACGTATGAAGCCGCGTTGCGATTGCCGGCTAACAGCGCTATCCCATACGTATTCAAGGAAATAGAGCCGTCTATAAAGCTTGAGGACCTTGGAGCCCATCCCGTATATCGCGGTAACCCGAATAAGAAGATGATTGCGCTAATGATTAATGTAGCATGGGGCAATGAATATATTGAGCCGATGCTGAAGACGCTCGAGCAGGAGAACGTGAAGGCAACCTTCTTCCTCGATGGCAGCTGGTTGAACAAAAATGCCGATATGGCACGCAAGATTCAAGCAGCCGGACATGAAATGTCCAACCATGCTTATTCCCATCCCAATATGAGCGAATTAAGCCGTGGAGCGGCGTATACGCAAATTGCGAAGACGGAGGAGCTGCTGAAGTCAACGCTTGGCGTTAACAATCGATGGTTCGCGCCGCCTTCCGGCGATTTTAATCAAATGACCGTTCAAGTCGCCAGGGAGCAAGGTCTGCAAACGGTATTATGGACGATCGATACCGTGGATTGGAGGAAGCCGCCGGCGGAATCAATCATTCGCAAAATCAATGCTAAGCTTGAGCCAGGCGCATTAATCTTGATGCATCCGACGGCATCCAGCAGGGATGCGCTGGCGGGGATGATTGCAAGCGCCAAGGCGAAGGGATATGCACTGGGAACGGTTAGCGAGACATTGTCTTCGAGCAGAATAACGCCCTCCGTTGTTGAGGGAGCGGACTTATTCTGATATAGTGATATCATTCATGTTGTAGGAGGATACTTGGTGAACAAATATACGCTTAGTAATGGATTACGCGTTGTCGTTGAATATATACCGCATGTCAGATCGGTATCGTTCGGCATATGGGTAAAGACCGGCTCGCGCAACGAGACGCCGGAGAACAACGGCATTTCACATTTTATCGAGCATATGCTCTTCAAGGGCACGGACAAACGGTCTGCGAAAGATATTGCTGATTTATTCGACGGCATTGGCGGTAATGTAAATGCCTTTACGGCGAAGGAATACACATGTTACTTCGCAAAGGTACTTGATGAGCATCTGCCGATTGCGGTAGATGCGTTGTCAGACATGTTTTTCAATTCGCAGATGGATCCAGAAGAGCTGGCGAAAGAGAAAAACGTTATTTTGGAAGAGATTTCGATGTACGAGGATACACCCGACGACAAGGTGCATGACGAAGCATCGAGGGCATCGTTCGGCGATCACCCGCTTGCCTATTCGATTCTAGGCCTTGAAGAAAGACTGACGGCAATGGGACCGGATACGCTTCGCGGCTATATGAAAGAACGTTATACGATTGATAATACGGTCATTAGCGTTGCAGGAAACGTAGAAGAATCGACTTTGCTGGAGCTGCTTGAGAAACATTTCGGCGGCTTTAAGAACAACTCGGGCATTATCGTTGGCAACGAGCCGCCGATATTCCATGGAGAATACAACTTCTTTAAGAAGAAGACGGAGCAGAATCATATTTGCGTCACCTTCCCCGGCTGCTCGATTACTGATTCCAAGCTGTATGCAATGATCCTGCTCAACAATGCGCTGGGCGGCGGCATGAGCTCAAGACTGTTCCAAGAAATCAGAGAGAAGCGCGGACTTGCTTATTCCGTGTATTCCTACCATACGTCCTATGCGGATTCCGGATTGTTCACGATCTATGCCGGCACTGCCCCTAAGCAGACGAAAGAAGTGCTTGATCTGACGATGGAGCAGATCGGCGAGCTGTCCGTCAAGGGACTATCCGAGGAAGAGCTTCATCGCGGCAAAGAGCAACTGAAAGGCAGCTTGATACTCAGCCTTGAAAGCACAAGCAGCCGGATGAACCGTCTTGGCAAAAACGAGCTGATGCTCGGACGCCATTATACGCTTGACGATTTGCTGCAGCGTATCGATACGGTGACGATGGAAGATGTACAATCTGTAACGAAGCAAATGCTGTCCGTTCCTTTTGCCGTTGCGATGGTAGGATCTAATGACAAAGCAGCTGCACAATTGGGGAGGAATCGATTTGTTCCAGGTACTGTTTAAACGACTAGAGGGTAATGAGGATATAGCCGTGCCTCGCAAAATGTCCGAGTGGGCAGCAGGCTTCGACCTGCAGGCTGCGGTCGGCGAACCTATAGTGCTGGCACCGGGAGAGCGCAAGCTCATCCCGACAGGCTTCGCCATGGCGATGCCGGGTGAGCTTGAGGCACAAATTCGGCCGCGCAGCGGTCTAGCGTTCAAACATGGTATCACTTGCTTGAATTCTCCGGGTACAATCGACGCTGATTACCGCGGAGAAGTAAAGGTGCTGCTCGTTAACTTAGGGCAAGAGCCTTTCACGATTACGCGAGGCGAACGCATTGCGCAGATGGTATTCCAGGTGGTGCCTGCTGTAACGATAGTAGAAGAAGCGGGCGAATTACCGGCAACGGTGCGCGGAGCGGGCGGCTTCGGTCATACAGGCGTGTAACGCACACGATAGCTATACGAGAAAGATCGGGGCATTTTACCCGATCTTTTTTTTCTTTTTCACCCCGATTTGGGCGATAGCATAAGATGATACATATCCAGTTGCCAGAAAGGAGTGAGGCCTAATGCTAACAGGCGTTCAAGTGCTGTTGCTTGGGGGTGATGCAAGGCAGCTTGAAATTATCCGCAAGTTAACGGAGCTTGATGCAACCGTTACGGTATGCGGCTTCGACGGACTGCATTCCTCGCTAGACGGCGCCGTGCATGCGGAATTCGACGAGCAGCTGTTCGAAGGAGTGGATGCGCTTCTGCTTCCCGCAGTAGGAACGGATGATCAGGGCATTATTCATGCCGTGTTCAGCGACCGTCAAATGAAGCTGACCGAAGCTCATATTGCGAAGCTGCCGAAGCATTGCAAAGTATATGCCGGCATGGCGAAGCCCTATTTGCGGCAGCTATGCGAGCAAAATCATATTGCTTTAGTTGAACTGTTCGACCGTGATGACGTTGCGATCTATAATTCCATACCGACTGCCGAAGGCGCCATTATGATGGCTATTCAGAATACCGATTTTACGATTCACGGGTCTACGTCCATGATTCTTGGACTGGGCCGAACCGGGTTCACGCTAGCTCGAACGCTTCAAGGCTTAGGGTCGAAAGTGAAGGTTGGCGTGCGCCGTTCAGAGCACTTTGCACGTGCTTCAGAGATGGGTTTTGAGCCCTTTTATATGGGGGTTTTGCAGCAGCAAGTGGGTAATATTGACTTGCTTTTTAATACAATTCCGACTATGATAGTCACAGCGCAAATTATCGCAAATTTGCCATCGCGAGCGGTCATTATTGACCTTGCATCGAAGCCTGGCGGGACTGATTTCCGCTTCGCTGAGAAGCGTGGCATCAAGGCGTTGCTTGCACCCGGACTTCCCGGTATCGTCGCACCGAAGACAGCTGGACGTATCATAGCGGATTGCTTGACTCAGTTGATTTTGGACGATTCGATTAAGCGGGGGAATGGGTCATGAACTGGAATGGAATTACGGTGGGCTATGCGTTGTCGGGCTCACATTGCACGTTTGCTGAAGTCATGCCAGAAATTAAACGGTTCGTCGACGCGGGTGCCAATGTCGTACCGATCGTATCGAATACGTTAATGACTACGGATACTAGATTCGGCAAATCCGAAGATTGGCAAGCGCAATTGAAGTCGATTACCGGTAATGAGTTGATCTCCACGATTGTGCAGGCAGAGCCGCTTGGCCCTTCGAAGCTGCTCGACGTGCTCGTTATCGCGCCATGTACCGGCAATACGACAAGCCGACTGGCTAACGCACTTACAGACAGCGCAGTCTTGATGGCTGCTAAGGCGCAGATGCGCAATGGCCGTCCGGTCGTGCTCGCTATATCTACTAATGATGGATTAGGGTTGAATGCTGCTAACATTGCGAAGTTGCTAGTGGCTAAACATATTTATTTCGTGCCTTTCGGTCAAGATAATCCGGTGCAGAAGCCGAATTCGCTTGTTGCCAAGATGGATCTTGTTATGGAAGCCTGCGAGGCAGCACTACAGGGCAAGCAGCTTCAGCCGCTGCTCATTGAACGCTATAACTAATTGTTGCGCACAATGAGACGGCACCTTCTTGATGCGTCTACGCACATATCGTCGGCCGTTGTCGTTTCAGAGGCTACTAACAAGAATTTAATCAATAACAACTGCGATTAGTAAGGTGTCAAGCAGTTGCTGGCGGCCTTAATACGTGGATGGTCTTTGATAACCTGCTCGATTTGCAGCATGATACGTCATATGAGTCGCCGAAATGAACGCAACAGGTACATGTATTAAGAGAAGGATAGTAGACTGCTTCATCTTGCGATCGGCTACGGAGGCTAGCATACATGCGCATCCTGATTCAAAAATTCGGGGGCACCTCATTATCATCCGATCATGCCAGAGAACATGTCATTGACCACATAAGAAGAGAACGAAGCAATGGATACGCGGTCGTCATCGTCGTGTCCGCGATGGGGAGAAAGGGCGATCCGTACGCTACGGATACGCTTCTTCAACTTATCAGGGATAATGGCGATCGATTGCCGGATCGCGAGAGAGATATGCTGCTGGGCTGCGGGGAGATCATATCTGCAGCCGCTTTATGCAGTTTACTTGTAGCGAGAGATATTCCTGCTGTTACCCTAACCGGCGGACAGGCGGGCATTATAACCGATGAACAGTATGGTCATGCACGTATTAAGGAAATACGGCCTGATCGCATCGTCAGCCTGCTGCATTCTGGCGTTGTCGTCATTGTGACAGGTTTCCAAGGCATTACCGCGCAAGGCGATACAACAACGCTCGGTCGAGGCGGAAGCGACACGTCGGCTACGGCGCTGGGCGCTGCGTTGCGAGCTGAGATGGTTGATATTTATACGGATGTCAGCGGTATTCTGACAGCCGATCCACGCATTGTGAAGGAAGCGAAACCGTTGCCCCGCGTCAGTTACGCAGAAATATGCAATATGGCGCGGCAAGGCGCGAAGGTCATACATCCTCGCGCGGTTGAGATCGCTCAGCATGCGAAGATCCCTTTCCGAGTTCGTTCAACATTTAATACAGACCCGGGGACACTCGTTACCGATACGTCTTTGGATCGTTCAGAGCATACGGTTAGGGATCGTCACGTGACCGGCATTGCGCATGTCTCAGGCATTACGCAAATATCGGTCAAAGCGATTGAAGGACGCAGCGATGTTCAGCTACAAGTGTTTCAGTCGATGGCTAAGCATCGTATTAGCGTCGATTTTATTAATGTTACGCCGAGCGGAGCCATATATACCGTATTTGATCAGGACGCTGAGCGAGCTGTCAACGTGCTCAGGGAAGGCGGATTCACTCCAGCAGCGATTAATGGCTGCGCGAAGGTATCTGTAATCGGGGGCGGAATGAACGGCGAACCGGGCGTAATGGCCCGAATTGTCGAAGCATTGACAGAGCAAGGCATTTCCATTATGCAATCGGCGGATTCGAATACGACGATCTGGGTGCTTGTACGCGAAGCGGATATGGCGGCTGCGCTTCGGGCGCTGCATGCAAAGTTCGAACTTCACCTGCCGCTTTATTCGCAATAGTGAGCAATGTTAGTGATATATATATTGGTTTCACAGATTATTCCCGTATTCGATGAAGTCTTAATCATAGCTGTTTACGATGTTGGTTTTGCCCGATCGAACTTCGATGCGAACAGGCAAAGCTCTTATACTTATAGGAGGAGATCAGATGGACTTCGGAAGACTAATTACCGCCATGGTTACGCCGTTTGACGCAAACGGACAGATTGATTTGGAGACAGCAGCACGCTTAATCGATTATTTGATTGACGTGCAACAAAACACGAGCATCGTAGTATGCGGAACAACCGGAGAATCGCCAACGTTGTCCGACGAAGAGAAGCTGGAGCTGTTCCGTTTCGCTGTTAAGCATGCGGCAGGCCGCGTCAAAATTATTGCAGGAACAGGCAGCAACAACACGGCCCATACGATCCATCTTACGAAGGAAGCGGAAGCTTGCGGCGTGGATGGCATACTTCTTGTGGCCCCGTATTACAACCGTCCTAGCCAGGAAGGTTTGTACCAGCATTTCAAAGCAACGGCAGAAGCAACGAAATTGCCGATCATCCTTTACAATGTTGAAGGGCGCACTGGCGTCAATATTTCCGCAGCAACGACGATTCGACTAGCACAGATTGACAATATTGTTGCGACGAAGGATTGCGCATCGACCGATCAATTGACGCTAATCGTTGCCGGAGCGCCGGAAGGCTTCGTCGTGTATAGCGGCGACGACAGCATGACATTGCCTGCGCTTGCAGTTGGCGCTTACGGCATTGTCAGCGTGGCGAGCCATATCGTCGGCTCAGAGATGAAGCAGCTGATCGACGCATACTTGAGCGGCAACGTTCAGGAGGCCGCGCGTATTAACGGTCGATTGTTCCCGATATTCAAAGGTTTGTTCAACTGTCCTCATCCCGTTCCTAATCCGGTTGCAGTGAAATACGCACTAGGGCTCAAAGGAATTCCGGTAGGCGAAGTAAGGCTGCCGCTCGTTCCGGCAACGGAGCAGGAAGCTGCTTTCATTCGCGATTTGATTCAATAAATAACGCAATTATTTAACGACAGCCGGTGCGTCCAGCATCGGTTTTATTTTTTGGGGAAATCTAAATAATATCGCTAAATCGGGTTTCACTTGTATTCCAGCTTTTTCATCATGTATAATGAGTTCAAGTGACTGGGTGCGGCAAATATTTGAGAACGAAAGTAATAACGTCGGAACGGCGTCTGACGATAGAAGCGCATACGTAAACTCATATTTGCATTTTCGGTTTGCAACGATCGAGAATACGCTTTCGAAGCTGTCTAAGCTTCGGTACTTTTCGTATGATTTTTCGTGGCGACTTATGGTTTCACAGAGCCGAATGGCAGTATTCGTACGATCGGCTCACCGCTTTACGTTTCCAAAGAATAGGCTTTCGAGGGATTTTATGCTTGATAAGCCACACTATATGCTTTCCATGAAGCTGTCATAAGCTTCACATACTTACCAACAAATTATATTGCTTACGAAGCAGCAAGCTGCTTCGCATAACCTTAAGGAGGTCTAGATCCACTTGTCGAAGAAGAACAACCAGGATAAGCTGCTCATATTTGCACTAGGCGGCGCAGGCGAAATCGGAAAAAATATGTACGTAATTCAATATAACAACGACATTGTTGTTGTTGACTCGGGATTGAAGTTCCCGGAAGAGGACATGCTCGGAATCGATATCGTCATTCCAGATATATCCTACCTTACAGAGAATCGCGACAAAGTTCGCGCTATTCTCATCACGCATGGTCATGAAGACCACATTGGCGGTTTGCCGTACGTGTTGAAAAGTCTGAACGTACCGGTATATGCAACAAAACTTACCCTTGGACTAATCGAAGGCAAGCTGAAGGAAGCGGGCTTGCTTGGCGAGACGAAGCGTATTCTTATCAACGCTGAATCCGAAATTCAGTTCGGCTCGATTCGCGCATCCTTCTTCAAAACGAACCACAGTATCCCGGACTCTGTCGGCGTAAGTTTGGACACGCCTGAAGGTACAGTCGTTCACACAGGTGACTTTAAGTTCGACCATACGCCGGTTAACGATCAGTTCGCTGATCTGCAGCGTATTGCTGAGATTGGAAGTAAAGGCGTACTTGCCTTGCTGTCCGACAGTACGAATGCTGAGCGTCCTGGCTTCACACCTTCGGAGAGCAACGTAGGGGAAGAGCTTGAAGATATTTTCCGCAAATCGACGCAACGCGTTGTAGTTGCCACATTCGCATCCAACGTACACCGTATTCAGCAAATCATTAACGCTTCGATAGCAACTCGCCGCAAAATTGCTGTCGTAGGCCGTAGTATGGTTAACGTTGTAGGAATCGCTTCCGAGCTTGGTTATTTGAACATTCCTGAAGGTATGTTGATCGAACCGGAAGAAGTGAATAAGCTTGCTGCTGACCGTGTCGTTATTCTGTGCACAGGAAGCCAAGGAGAGCCGATGTCGGCACTTACGCGGATGGCGCGTTCGACACATCGCAAAGTTGATATTTTGCCTGGTGATACCGTCATCATCGCAGCAACACCAATCCCTGGTAATGAACGTTATGTAGGACGTACTGTCGATGAACTGTTCCGTCTAGGCGCTAACGTCATTTACGGTCCAGGTTCCGTATCGGGCGTTCACGTATCCGGTCACGGCAGCCAAGAAGAATTGAAGCTTATGCTTAACCTGATCAAGCCGAAATATTTCATTCCTATCCACGGTGAATATCGTATGCAGCGTCAACACGCTAAGTTGGCTGAATCGATCGGTATTGAGCGCGAGAACATCTTCATCATCGATAACGGCGATACGGTTGAAGTTCAAGGCGGCGTAGGCCGTAAGGGCTCGAAGGTACAAGCCGGCAACGTATTGATTGATGGACTCGGCGTAGGCGATGTAGGCAATATCGTATTGCGCGATCGCAAGCTGCTGTCGCAGGACGGGATTCTCGTTGTTGTCGTTACGCTAAGCAAGCAAGACGGCGCAATTTTATCCGGCCCGGACATCATCTCGCGCGGATTCGTTTATGTTCGTGAATCGGAAGGACTTCTTGATGAAGCGAACCGTATCGTTACATCGACGCTCACGAAACTAATGAATGACAAAGTAAATGAATGGGCTTCGCTTAAGACGAATGTGAAGGATGCGCTTGGCCGCTTCCTGTATGAGCAAACTCKTCGCCGCCCTATGATTTTGCCGATTATTATGGAAGTGTAATTTCCATTTCCATTCCGGATAAACAGAGGATCGCAAGTGTTCGCAGTTTAGGCTGCTTATGCTTGACGGTCCTCTTTTTTTAAAATATAGGAAAGTATAAGTTTCACTCTTATCTTTACGCCTATATTTCACCGCGAAACGTTAGCTTACGCCGCCAAAGGACGGCGATAGCCGTTTACGCTTGCGCGCAAGCGATCCATTTCTTCTCCTCCCATATGAAGCGCAGCCGTATAAATTCAGCCATCAGCCCCATACTATGACGAGTTGCAGGTTATGAGCATAGAGGGGGATATCGATTTATGACAACGATCAGAATGGATGATTTGACAGCAGAACAACCCGAGCCGGCTGGAGCAGATGAGAAGAAAAAAGCGGCTGCGTCCGTTGTCGAGACGATTCAGCAGCTAGGCCAAACCTCTACACCGGTTAATGCGGAGTCCAACATCTTCTGCATGACGATTATCGGTCAAGTGGAAGGGCATATCGTGCTGCCGCCTCAGAATAAAACAACTAAATACGAGCATCTAATTCCCCAGCTTGTTGCGACGGAGCAGAATCAGAAGATAGAAGGCATTCTCATTGTACTCAATACGGTAGGCGGCGATGTAGAGGCGGGCCTTGCCATAGCCGAGATGATCTCCTCCTTGTCGAAGCCGACGGTTACGCTCGTTCTCGGTGGCGGACATTCCATTGGCGTACCGATTGCGGTAGCCGGCAACTTATCCATTATTGCGGAGACGGCTACGATGACGATTCATCCGATACGATTAAACGGTCTAGTGATCGGGGTGCCGCAAACATTCGAGTATTTGGACAAAATGCAGGAGCGTGTCGTTCGGTTCGTCACCTCGCATTCCAAAGTACCGGAGTCTACGTTCAAGGAGCTGATGTTCAAGACCGGAGAACTGACACGCGATATCGGTACGACTGTAATCGGCGCTGACGCAGTCAAACATGGCTTAATCGATCGTGTAGGCGGATTAGGCGATGCTTTGAAGGAGCTTAATCGGTTGATTGACGAACGCAGAAATGAGACGAAACGAAAAGTCGGGGAGGAAGCGACCGTATGACGCTTTATACAAGTATGCCGCTTGAGATCGTGCTGGAAGGATTCAGCGAAGAGATGGAGCCGCTGCAAGAGGTGTGGGCAATGGGGGTAAAGATGCTTGTTACGCCTGTTGCGCCAGGCATGGGCAAGATCGTACGTTTACTTGAATGCTCGCTCGATGATTATTTGAATCCCAGACTTAATCCGGGGATGATTATCAACTACGATTACGTATAAAGGCTATTGCAAGTACCATCGTCTCATAGGAACATTTCCCCACCTATGGTATAATGTTTTACTAGAGGTGACGGAATTGGCGAAGAGAAGAAAACGTAAAAAATCGATAGCAGCTCAACTAAAATATGAGGTTTACGGCATTTTGCTTATAACGATTTCCATCATCGCGTTGTCAGGCGAAGCAACTGTCGGGCGATCATTATCTAAACTATTCGGACTTATACTTGGCAAGTTCTATTTCGTGCTTGCTCTAATCGGCATATACGTCGGTCTATACGTGATGGTGAAACGGATATGGCCGAAAGGATGGTCGAATCGGAAGACGGGCTTGTTTATCTTGGTGTTGGCATTGACCTTGTGGAGCTCGGTAACGGAGATCGATAAGAAGCTTCGCCCGACGACGGAGCTGTCGGGAAGTCTTATTTTGACTCAATTAAGTACGGATATCCGAATGGGATTGCTATCGGCTCCTGATGCTGAAGTTGCGGCTGAACCCGATGCACCGATTAAAGATAGGGCAATTAGCGGCGGGTATGTTGGGGCACTGCAATATTCGATGCTGTTCTCATTATTCGGTTACTACGGATCTGTGCTCATCCTACTCGTCATGTTCGCAATCTCGATCATGCTGATGACCGGCAAATCGTATGTCGAGCTTGGCCGCATTATTCAGAAACGGGCAGGCAATATGATTAAGCTGCTGATGGCCAAATGGGCAAAACGATCCTCGCTCCGTGCGGCAGCAGCTGCAGCTAACGGTCCGGTCGCCGTAAACGGTGATGACGATCAGACAATTGACGACGATGATGAATACGCTGATTATGAAATCGTGAAGCCGAAGAAGAAAAAATCTTTGTTCTTCTCATGGAGGCAAGAACAATCACAAGAGGCGCATGTCGATAAGGATGAGTCATCGGACGAATGGATCTTCGAGCCGGAGGACGATACACGTCTTTCCGGTAGCAAGCCGTCTTGGCAGTCGGACAATAACGAGCAGCCATGGGAGAAGTCCGGTGAAGCGGGAGACGCAGTAGAGCCGGATGCCGACCTTGCTCCTTGGGAGCAAAGCGAGACGATTAATCATACTCCAGTCGTAATCGAGTCTGAACCTGAACGTCATGAAGAGGCTGGCCGCGGCGAATGGCCGCAAGCAGTTGAAGAACCGCTGCCATGGCAGCAGGAGCCTAATGGAAGTGCAGATTCAAGCGATGACACGAACGAAGACGATGTTGTGCTTCGAGAAGGATCAGCTGTTCCTAGCGATGTTATAGGCGCAAGTACAAGTATAGGCTCGGTCGAAACATCGGAAGCTCTTGTTGTATCTGTGAGCGGCGATGAGCATGCGCCCCGCAGACCGATAGCGGAGGAAAGACCGGTAGAGAAGCCATACTTGCTGCCGCCATTCTCGCTGCTGACAAAGCCAAGCTCCATAGGTAAGGGAGCTGATGCTACCGATAAATACGATTCGAAGCGCAAGCTGGAGGCGACGCTGGAAAGCTTCGGTGTCAAAGCAACCGTGCTTGACGTAGTTCGCGGACCAGCTGTAACACGCTACGAGGTGCAGCCTGCTACAGGCGTGAAGGTAAGTCGTATCGTCAGCTTGACGGATGACATTGCGCTTGCTCTTGCAGCTAAGGATATTCGGATGGAAGCGCCGATTCCCGGAAAGTCGGCAATCGGTATTGAAGTGCCGAATATGGAAGTGTCGGTCGTAACGATGCGCGAGGTCATGGAGACCGTCCCGTTCCAAAATGCAACTTCAAGACTATCCATTGCATTCGGACGAGATATATCTGGACAGCCTATCATCGGCAACTTGGCGAAGATGCCCCATCTGCTCGTTGCAGGGGCAACGGGATCAGGCAAGTCCGTATGTATCAATGGCATCATTACGAGCATCTTGTACAAAGCAACGCCGGACGAAGTAAAGTTTCTTATGATTGACCCTAAGATGGTTGAGCTTAACGTGTACAATGGGATTCCGCATTTGCTTGCGCCAGTCGTTACCGATCCGCGCAGAGCTTCGCTGGCGCTTAAGAAGATTGTTGTTGAGATGGAGAAGCGATATGAGCTATTCTCCAAGTCAGCGACGCGCAACATCGAAGGTTACAACAACTTAGTGGCGGACAACCCGTCCGCTGTATTGCCGTACATAGTCGTTATCGTAGACGAGCTGGCTGATTTAATGATGGTTGCAGCGAATGATGTAGAGGATTCAATCGCGCGTCTTGCTCAGATGGCGCGCGCTGCCGGCATCCACTTGATTATTGCGACGCAAAGGCCTTCAGTTGATGTCATTACCGGCGTCATAAAGGCGAATATACCTTCCCGTATCGCATTCGGCGTTTCTTCGCAGGTGGATTCGCGTACCATCCTCGATATGGTCGGCGCGGAGAAGCTGCTTGGACGCGGCGACATGTTGTTCTTGCCAGTCGGCATGTCGAAGCCGATACGCGTGCAAGGCGCTTTCCTTTCCGACCAAGAGGTCGAGGTGCTTGTCAATTACGCCAGAGGACAAGCGGAAGCGGAGTACAAGGAAGACCTCGTTCCTGAGATCGATGACGACACATCGAGCGATGACATGCAGCTCGACGAGCTGTACGATCAAGCTGTGCAAATCGTATTGGAAGCGAAGCAAGCTTCCGTTTCGCTGCTGCAGCGACGGATGCGAATCGGCTACACGAGAGCTGCGAGGTTAATCGATCAGATGGAAGCGAAGTCGATCGTCGGACCTTATGAAGGCAGCAAGCCGCGTGAAGTGTTAATGACGATGGAGCAATTCCAAGCAGGCAAAACGGGGTCGTAAGCTGTCTTGTATTGGATAAGCTGGCAGAGGTGCATAGAAGCAGGATTACTTTCTCATAATAAGGTTAGGTAACGCTCACTTCAGCGAACTAACTTGCAAGAGAAAGGCAGATCCCTTCATGAAAAACCGTTTGATTGTGGTGACCTCGGTCATTGTGCTGATCTTGTTCGGCACTTTCTCCTTGCTGCGAAGCTATTCGAATGAAGCAGCCGAAACATTTAGCAGCGCAATACTCAAGGTGGGCTCCTCAGGCTCGGATGTATACGAGTTGCAAGGTCGATTGAAATATTTGGGCTATTATAATGGCAAGATCGACGGGCAATTCGGTACAACGACCAAAAATGCAGTAACGTGGTTTCAATGGAAGTTCGGACTTAAGTCAGACGGGGTCGTAGGCAGCAAGACGAAGCTGAAGCTCTGGGAAGCAACCAAGTCGTGGAAGCCGACTGCTGCGGATTCGCCTTCAACAGGCGGCGGCAGCGGGGCGAGCAATGAGACGGCAACCGGCGATTCTACTTCGATCGGTCAATCGAATCGGCTTGGCTTGACCGATAACGATCTGAAGATTATGGCGAATGCCGTATATGGAGAAGCGCGCGGCGAGCCTTATGAAGGCCAAGTTGCAGTTGCGGCTGTCATCCTGAATCGTCTGAAATCAGAGAGCTTTCCGAATACGATCTACGGCGTCATATTCCAACCTGGCGCTTTCACTGCAGTTGCAGACGGCCAAATTTACTTAACGCCGAACGAACGTGCCAAAGATGCAGTAGAGGATGCGATTAACGGCTGGGACCCATCCGGCGGTTGTCTCTACTACTTCAATCCGGTCACGGCTACATCGAAATGGATATGGACGCGAACGCAAATCAAGACGATTGGCAAACACATATTTTGCATGTAATCTACATCGCAACAAAGAGAGGAAGCAGCCGCTACTGCCATGCGCAGCGTCGGTTGCTTCTTCCATTTCTTATAGGGTAGAATGGTATAGCAGATGGTCATTTGGAATAGATTATGTTTAAAATCGGTCTACGTGTTTACATAACTGTAAGAGCGAAAGGAGCTAACCTTTAGTGACCCAATTCGAGAGAGGGCAGTTGGAGCGTATTCGGCTTCATGTATTGCCGACGAAACGATTCAAGACGTTTGCTATATCGTTATTTGCAGGACTTCCGCTTGAGGAAGATAACGTAACGCCTGTAGCTCTTATTCCGTTCGTGCTGCGCAGAGGCACAGCAAGCACGCCGGAGACGATTGCGTTCCGTGAACGGCTTGACGACTTGTATGGCGCAGGCTTCGGTTTTGATGTATATAAGCGAGGCGATGCACAGATCGTGCAATTCCGTCTCGATGTGATTAACGATCAATTTGTCTCGAGCGACGTTCCGCTTCTAGACGAATCGATCACATTCCTTGGCGAAGTGTTCACTGATCCTGCGAAGGAGAAGGAGGCGTTCAGAGCCAAATATGTAGATGCCGAGAAGGAGACCCTTCGCAAGCGGCTCGAGTCTATCGTCAACGATAAGATTCGTTATGCGGCTGAGCGCTGTCTCGAGGAAATGTGCAAGGATGAGCCTTATAGGCTTCATCCGCTCGGCAAGCTTGAGGAGATTAACGAGATCACGCCGACATCGCTCTTGGAACGCTATGAGCACTGGCTGGAGCAAGCAGCGCTTGATTTGTATGTCGTAGGCGATACGACACTGGAGGAAGTGACTCAGCTTGTCGCAAAGGCATTCCAGTTGAAGCCTGGCACACCTGCAGGCTATAGCTTGCCGGATGTTAAGCATCAAGTAAGCGAAGTTAAGACTGTCATCGACAAAATGGACGTTAACCAAGGCAAGCTTAATATGGGTCTTCGCACAGGCGTAGGCTACGCAGACGACGATTACCCTGCAGCGCTTATGTATAACGGGATTCTTGGCGGCTACCCGCATTCGAAGTTATTCCTTAACGTGCGCGAGAAAGAAAGTCTTGCCTATTACGCAGCTTCCCGTCTCGATGGTCATAAGGGCATTTGCACGATTCAGTCAGGCATCGAAATCAAAAACTACGAAAAAGCCGTTACCATAATAAAGGAACAGCTTGAATCGCTGCGCCAAGGCCAAATTTCAGAGCTGGAGCTCGATCAGACGAAAGCGATGATTGCGAATCATTTGCGCGAATTGCAAGACTCGGCTTACGAAATGATCGCTTACGACTTCAACGGTGTGCTGACAGGCAATGAACGCAGCGCGAAGCAACTGCTGGAGCAGGTTCAAGCGGTTACGGCTGAGGACATCGTGCGCGTAGCGAACCGCGTACAGCTTGATACCGTCTACTTCTTGCGCGATCGAAAGGAGGCATAATAGCGTGGAAACGTTGAACTATCCGAATGTACAGGAGACGCTTTATCGCGAAATTTTGGATAACGGCCTGGAAGTGATTGTGTTGCCGAAGGAAGGCTTCCAGAAGACGTATGCCACTTTCTCGACGAAATACGGCTCGATCGACAACAACTTTGCGGTTGGCACCGAAGAACCTGTGAAAGTACCGGACGGTATTGCGCACTTCCTGGAGCACAAAATGTTCGAAGAGCCGACCGGCGACATCTTTGCCGTATTCGCCGCACAGGGCGCTTCGGCAAACGCCTTTACGAGCTTCGATCGGACCGTCTATTTGTTCTCCGCAACCGAACAGATTAATGCCAATCTGGAGACGCTCATTAATTTTGTCCAAAATCCTTATTTCACTGATACGAATGTCGATAAGGAAAAAGGCATCATCGAGCAGGAAATCAACATGTACAGGGATAACGCCGACTGGCGAGTATACTTCGGCTTGATTGACGCCTTGTATCACAATCATCCCGTGCATATCGATATTGCCGGCACGGTCGAGTCCATCTACCAGATCGACAAGGAAACGCTGTATCGCTGTTACGAAACGTTTTATCACCCGTCCAACATGCTACTGTTCGTGGTTGGCGGCGTCAAGGCCGATGAAGTGTTTGATCTCGTGCGAGCTAACCAAAACAGCAAGACGTTCAGGCCGCAAGGCGAAATACGGCGCTTCTTTGACGATGAGCCTTCTTCGGTCAAAATAACGCGTAAAGTATCCGAGCTTCCTGTCTCGCTTCCGAAAGTGATGATCGGCTTTAAGGAGAAGGAGGTTGGTCTCGAAGGCGAAGCGCTGCTCCGTCAAGAGGTCGAAACGAAGCTTATGCTTGACGCGCTGATCGGCCCAAGCTCGAAGCTCTATCAGAGCCTGTATGAGCAAGACTTGATCTCCGATTCTTTCGGACATGAATTCAATTCAAGCAGCGGTTATTCATTCTCGGTTGTCGGCGGCGATACGCCGAAGCCGGATGAACTGATTGCTCAGATCAAGCAAGCAGTGGAAGCGCTACTGGAGTCCGGTATCGAGCCTGCGGCGTTCGAGCGATCCAAACGCAAAAAAATCGGCGGATATCTCCGGATGCTTAATTCCCCAGAAGCGATTGCCGGCGAGTTTACGAGATACCGCTTCCGCGACAGCGATATGTTCGATGTGCTGGCATTCTACGAAAGCTGCACACTAGATCAAATTAATGAACGTCTTCGCGGACATTTCGACTTTAATCAAATGTCCGTGTCGATCGTACAATCGCCTGCGGAGTGAAGACTTTGCAGCAAATGACGGTTTTGATTACCGGGGGAAGCCGCGGCATCGGGGCGGCCATCGCCAAACGATTCGCCGCGGAGGGCGTCAACATTGTCATTCATTATTTGCATTCGCATGAAGCAGCTAACGAAACGGCTCGCACATGCATGGCGTTAGGCGCAAATGTATTGACCATCTCCGCCGACCTGCGCTCCAAAGAACAGCTTGAGCGGATGCGCGACAAGCTGAAAAGCCATCATATGCTGCCTGATATTTTGGTTAATAACGGAGGCATATCGCATTACGGCATGTTAATGGATGTGACCGAGCAAGACTGGGACGACGTCATGGCTGTTAATTTGAAAGGCATGTTTCTATGCTCGCAGCTATTCATGCCTCATATGATTGCGGAGCGTTTCGGCCGTATTATTAACGTGTCGTCCATTTGGGGCATCTCAGGCGCCTCCTGCGAGGTTCTATACTCGACGACCAAGGGCGGCATGAATGCATTCACGAAGGCGCTGGCTAAGGAGCTGGCGCCCTCTGGGGTGACGGTGAACGCGGTTGCGCCGGGAGCTGTTGATACGGTCATGATGGACAGCTTCAACGAGGAAGAGAAGGCTGCGCTGCAGCAGGAAATTCCGGTCGGACGATTCGGGTCGCCTGAAGAGATTGCCTCGCTCGTCTACTTCTTATCGTTGCCGGAATCATCGTATATAACAGGTCAAATTATTAGCCCGAACGGTGGATGGCATACTTAGGACAAGCATCCAATGTTGTGAAATCTCCGTTTGCTGAATAATCAAGACCTCAATATCGCATCATAAGGACTGTTGCTTATTCTTTTCCACACCCACAGGAGGCGAAGAGTCATGTCAACCGTCCTAACTAACTTTGCTACATGGAAGCATTTCTTGGCTGATCGCGTATCGCATGCTAAGAAGATGGGGATGACCGAGGAGACGATTGCGAGCTTAGCATTCGAGATCGGTTCATTTCTGGATGAGAAGGTCGATCCCAAGAACGAGGAAGAACGTCTTCTGAAGCAGCTTTGGGATGCAGGCGATGAGGGAGAGCGCAAGGCTCTCGCCAGCCTGATGGTGAAGCTCGTCCAGAAGTCTTAGGCCGCAAACTGCGTCCTAAGCGACCGTAATCGTCGCAATCAAAGTGAAACAGCAGAGGAGCCTCCGAAATGGAGGCTTTTCTGCAATGTTTCATGTGAGGTTGCAGGATTGTGATGAAAATTGTAGAATAATGCTTTATGACGTATAATTTTCCGCACAACCATTACGATTATGTTCAAATTTAGGACGGTGACAGCAGGCAATGGAAAAAAAACAGTGGTATATGGAGTACAAAATACATAAAAACCGTCCGGGCTTGCTCGGAGACATCGCTTCCTTGCTCGGGATGCTCGAAGTAAACATTATGACGATTAACGGCGTCGAGGATCGTACGCGCGGCATGCTGCTGCAGACGGACGACGATGAGAAGATCGAGCTGCTAGGCAAAATGCTGCAGAAGGTTGACAACATTACGGTCAACAAGCTTAGAACGCCTACGATTGTCGATATATTGGCCGTTCGTCACGGTAGATATATCGAGCGAGATTCCGATGACCGCAAGACGTTCCGATTCACGAGAGACGAGCTTGGCATATTGGTTGACTTCCTTGGCGAAGTGTTCAAGCGCGACGGCAATCAAGTGATCGGGCTGCGCGGCATGCCGCGTGTCGGCAAGACCGAATCGATCATTGCGGGTAGCGTATGCTCCAATAAACGTTGGACCTTCGTATCCTCGACGCTGCTTAGGCAGACGGTTCGCAGCCAGTTGTCTGAGGACGAGATGGGGCCAAACAATATTTATATTATCGATGGTATCGTAAGCACGATTCGTTCCAACGAGAAGCATCATGCGCTGCTTCAAGAGATTATGGCCATGCCTTCGACGAAGGTCATTGAGCATCCGGACATTTTCATTAAGGAGTCCCATTACGATTACAGCCACTTCGATATTATTGTTGAATTGCGCAATTCTCCTGATGAAGAGATTTCTTATGAGAAATTTACCGCAAATTATACAGACGACTTCTAAAGCAGGGTAGGAAGGAGGTATTTCAATGTCTGATTTGGGCGCGTTGCTTCGCAAAGCGAGGGAGCAGCGAGGGTTGTCGTTGGATGATATTCAAGAGACTACGAAGATTCGCAAACGTTATTTGGAAGCGATTGAAAGCGGAGATCATAGCATTCTGCCAGGCAGCTTCTACGTAAGGGCATTCGTGAAAAACTACTCCGAAGCGGTCGGACTTGATCCCGACGAAGTGCTGCGGCTCTATCAGCATGAGGTGCCTGCAGCCCAGAAGGAACAATCCGCAGAACCGATTCCTGTACGGGCGCCTCGCAGAGTGAAGTCGCAATCGTCGGAGCGTATGGGGAAAATCGGCTTTAACGTAATGATGTGGTGTTTTCTAATCCTTATTTTTGTTGTGGTGTGGATGTTTGTCATTAATCGTGACCCTAATCCGGCAGACAAGCTCGATCAGAAGACGCCGATTACCGATGCTTCGCAGCCTCCAACGGACAATAATGAAGGAAACGGCACAAGCACGGACAATCCGGTGCCATCTGCAACACCGGAACCGACTCAGGTTCCGACGACGGTTACTTTCGCCAGTAAAGTCGGCAAAGCGGATAAATACGATATCGGTCCTGAGGGAACGCATAAGTTGGAGATTAAGGTTAGCGGCGGCAAGAGCTGGCTCGAGATTCGCGTAGGCGGCGCAGGCGGCGAGAAGCTGTATTCGGCCAATGCGGATGACGGGACGGTTGAGACGCACGATCTAACGCAGACTTTGTATGTGAATGTCGGCCGGGCTGACCTCACGGAAATTACGGTTGACGGCGTCCCTGTTCCTGACGGCGACCGTGCCGGATCGAAGAAGCTGCTAATTAATCCGATCGTATCAGCGGGACAGCCGACCGATACGAGCGATACAGGAGAAACTGGCGGAGCGGGCAACGAGCCGGACTCCGTAACATCTGAATAGAAGTACGAGAGGAGAGATTGTGGTTGAGTTCAGAAAGTTCATTTGACATTGTATCAAAGGTTGATATGGCGGAGCTTGTTAATGCGATATCGCAAGCCGAGAAAGAGATCGAGACGAGGTTCGACTTCAAGGGCAGCAAGAGCAGTATCGCGCTTGAGAAAGAAGAGCTTGTTATCGGATCCGATGATGATTATAAGCTGAAGGCAGTTATTGACATCTTGTTGTCCAAGATGGTTAAGCGCGGCGTCCCGATCAAAAATATGGATTACGGCAAAATCGAAGGCGCCTCGGCCGGTACGGTCCGCCAAAAGATTAAGCTAAGACAAGGCATCGAGCAGGATGTCGCCAAAAAAATTAATATTTTGATTCGCGATTCGAAGCTTAAAGTAAAAAGCCAAATTCAAGGCGATCAAATTCGGGTGACGGGCAAGAGCCGCGACGATCTTCAAGCGGTTATGGCGCTTTTGCGCGGAGCGGAATTGCCGATTGAGCTGCAATTCATGAATTATCGATAACTTTGCATCTAGAGCTGCACAATGTTACATAGCCGCCATGAGCCTCGCTTTGTCGATCGTTCGCAAAGCGGGGTTTTGCAGTTTTTTTTCATACTATAAGATACAAGAAACTGCATTGGCTGTTTTTGACACATAGAAAACCATGTATTATACTTGAACTCGAAGTATTTGTAAGCTGCATGAAATTGGTTCGATCCATAAGGTACGTGTTACGCACACCTATGAGTTTGACATGTCCGGGGAGGTAATTGCATGAATCTGGCGAACCGCATAACGCTTGCCAGAATTTTTTTGGTACCAGTTATTATGTTGTTTTTGCTTATGAAAGTTGATCTAGGGTCGCTAACAATAGCCGACTTCACCATTACATACAATCAAATCGTTGCGGCGCTTATTTTCATAGTGGCGGCGAGCACGGATGGTCTTGATGGTTATATTGCCCGTAAGAACAAGATTGTCACCAATCTAGGCAAGCTGCTCGATCCGCTCGCAGACAAGCTGCTTGTGGCAGCCGTACTTATCTCGCTCGTTGAAATGGACAAGTTGAGCGCATTGATTGCGATCATTATCATTAGCCGTGAATTTGCCGTGACGGGTTTGCGACAAGTCGCTTTGCTCGAAGGTTCGGTAATGGCCGCCAGCAAATGGGGCAAATGGAAGACAGCCATTCAGATTACGATGATTATTGCGCTGCTTATTAACAATTTCCCATTCGCCTTCATCGATTTTCCTTTCGATGTCATTGCGAGCTGGATAGCAGCAGCGATAACGGTATACTCTGGCGTTGATTACTTCGTGAAGAATAAGAAATTAATTCCCGTAGAATAGCCGATAAGCATCTTTCCGATTAAAGGAAGGGTGCTTTTGCATATAGTAGGATATTAGAACGCTCACGCATGTAGCAAAGGAGAGGCTGCGGATGAAGGCAGAAATTATTGCGGTCGGCACAGAACTGCTGCTTGGCCAAATTGTAAATACGAATGCGCAGTATTTATCGCAAAAGCTTGCTTCGCTTGGCATCGACGTATATTATCAAACGGTTGTTGGCGACAATGCCGCAAGATTAAGGAAAGCAATCGAAATTGGTCGCGCGCGCGCTGATCTGCTTGTCTTCACGGGCGGACTTGGTCCGACACTAGACGATCTGACGAAGGATGTGCTGGCCGACTACTTGGGAAGAGGACTATATCTCCACTCCTCATCCATGGAGCGCATTGAGCACCTGTTCGGTTCACGGGGACTGCATATGGTCGAGAGCAATCGCCGCCAAGCGAATATGATCGAGGGCAGCGATGCGATTGACAATAGCGCCGGCCTTGCGGTCGGAAATGGCCTGGACGTAGACGGTACGCTTTATTTGCTGCTGCCTGGCCCTCCTAAAGAGATGAAACCGATGATCGACGGTCCTGGCGAGGCGTGGCTTCGAACGAAGCTGATTGATGAGCAGCCGCTATATTCGCGCCAGCTTAAGTTCGCCGGCATTGGCGAGTCGAACCTCGAAGCGAAGCTTATCGACCTCATTGAAGCGCAAAGCGATCCGACTATCGCCCCTTATGCGAAGGAAGGCGAAGTTGCGGTACGCGTGTCCACGAAGGCGGCAACGCTTGCTGAAGCTGAGCGGAAGATCGACGATATCGTCGATCAGATTAAAGCTAGAATCGGAGAGCATTTGTATGCGCAGGATGACATCCCGCTGGAGGAAGCTATCGTACAGCTCCTGAGAGGCTCGCGGCGCAAGCTGGCAAGCGCGGAGAGCTGTAGCGGGGGATTGTTCGCGGAGCTCGTTACGAACGTTCCTGGCAGCAGTGGCGAGTTCGTGGGAGGTGTCGTAACCTATACGAACGAGATGAAGCATCGGCTGCTCGGCATTCCGATGTCACAGCTCGAAGGAGACGGCGCTCCTGGGGCGATCAGCGAGTCGACAGCCGCTCTCATGGCTGAGCGTGTCAGACAGTTAGCCGATGCCGACTTCGGCGTCTCGCTGACCGGCGTTGCCGGACCTTCCGAGTCGGAGGGCAAGCCGGTTGGCCTTGTTTACTTCGCGATCGCGGAACGGGGCAAGGATACGCTCGTGCACACGACGAACCTAAGCGGAGATCGGGCGATGATACGCTTAAGAGCGGTGAAAGCTGCGATGTACCGGCTCTGGCAGGCTCTTCGGGAGCAGTGATTGGGTGCGGGTTGTAACGAAGAAGCCAAGCAGCCGATCTTTTTACTGGCAAACACTGATGCTGAAAAAAAGCTTGTCTTTTGTCGAAGGCAGATCTATAATCGGAAGTAGTTATCGGAAGAACCGTGGCGAAGAATACTTTGCTGCGGTTTTTTTATTGTCCTCTGGCATGCGCATCTAGAAAAAAAGCGAATGTATGTTCGAAAAAAATGCTTGGCAAGCAGTCACAAGTAAGGTATCATACAATTATAAACGATGAAGGATGTGAGTTTCTTGTCGGACCGTCGCGCTGCGTTAGAGATGGCTTTACGCCAAATCGAGAAACAATTTGGTAAAGGTTCTATCATGAAATTAGGTGAATCTACACACATGCAAGTAGAGACCGTTCCTAGCGGTTCGCTTGCTCTAGATATTGCGCTTGGAATCGGGGGCTTACCTCGTGGTCGTGTTATTGAAGTATATGGACCTGAATCGTCCGGTAAGACGACAGTTGCTCTTCATGCTATTGCAGAAGTACAACGTATTGGCGGACAAGCTGCTTTTATCGATGCGGAGCATGCACTCGATCCGCTCTATGCTAGCAAGCTCGGTGTTAACATTGATGAGCTGTTGCTCTCCCAGCCGGATACAGGCGAGCAAGCACTCGAGATCGCTGAAGCGCTTGTACGAAGCGGCGCAGTTGACGTTATCGTCATTGACTCCGTTGCCGCACTTGTTCCAAAGGCTGAGATCGAAGGCGACATGGGCGATTCGCACGTTGGTCTTCAGGCACGTTTGATGTCGCAAGCGCTACGTAAGCTGTCCGGCGCGATTTCGAAGTCGAAGACGATCGCGATCTTCATTAACCAACTTCGTGAGAAGGTTGGCGTTATGTTCGGCAATCCGGAGACAACACCGGGCGGACGCGCATTGAAGTTCTACTCCAGCGTACGTCTTGATGTACGCCGCGTTGAGACGCTTAAGCAAGGTAATGATATGGTCGGTAACCGTACGCGTATCAAGGTCGTGAAGAACAAAGTTGCACCTCCGTTCAAGCAAGCAGAGATTGATATTATGTACGGAGAGGGCATCTCGAAGGAAGGCTCATTGATCGATATCGGCGTTGAGATGGATATCGTTCAGAAGAGCGGTGCTTGGTTCTCTTATGAAGGCGAGCGTCTTGGACAAGGCCGCGAGAACGCGAAGCAATACTTGAAGGACCATAAGGACATTTCTGCTGTCATCGAGAAGAAGATTCGTGATGAGAGCAATCTATCGGCTACGGCGCAGCAAGCAAACTTTAACCAAGAGCCGCAAGAAGAAGACGAATTCGAAGATCTGGAATAGAGCTGCAACAGGCAGGATGAACTTATAGCTAATGTCGCTTCGCCGTCCCGTAAGGGGCGGCGAAGCTTCGTTTAAAAGCGACTTAACCGCCTAGCGGCAGTAACGTCAGCTTGTCGGGAGGTAGTCAGCACAGTGGGTGAGCAGCATTCGGAAGAAGATGGATGGATGATTATATCCGTTAAGCAAGACAAGAAGGAACGACGGAGATACCAGCTGTTCGCAGGATCAGAGGAGCCGTTATTAAGCGTCCATGAGGACATCCTTATAAAGTTCAGTCTTATGAAGGGCCGATTGCTTTCGGAGTCGGAGCTGGAAGAAATAAGAACGGAGGACGAGCGATATCGCGCTTATGCATTGGCGGTTTATTACTTGGGCTCAAAGCCGAGGACGAGAAAGCAGATCGAGCAGTATTTATTAAGGAAGCAATTCGAGGAAATGAATATTCGTTATGCGCTCGACCGTTTAGAAAGCGAGCATATTGTGGATGATGAACAATATGCGCTTCAATTCGCTGCTCAGCGGTTGAAGAGCGGTCTAAAAGGCAGACATTGGATTAAGCAGGAGCTGCAGCAGCATGGCATCTCGCAAGAGCTGGCCGGAGAAGCGCTGCGTACGCTGAATGGAGAAGCGGAGTTAGCATCCGCAACTGCAGCTGCTGGCAAAAAATGGCGTTCTCTCAAAGGCACGCCGAAGGAGAGAAAACAGAAGCTGATTGTCTTTTTGCTGAGACGCGGATTCCCGAGCGACATCGCTAGAGAAGCCGTGAAGTCAGTTGATAGCGATGAAGATGAGGATGCTTTCGACATGGATGAGGAGTACTAAAGGAAGCTGTAAGCCGTTTTCGCTTGACAATTGATTTTACGAAACGATAAAATGAGGATGTATTCCTTCTATTTGAATCAATTTTCCTTCCAAAAGTTGATTCGAAACGATTATTTTCGTCAAAATGGTAGATGAGAAACGGTTTGGAAACCGATTGAAAACCTAATATCATCCCAAGCGCAAGCTTGGTGTGCAACAAGGAGGTGAACAAGATGCATAATGCATATTGGATCTTGATCTGTCTCTTTGTTGGCGCAATATTCTTTGTGATTGGTTATTTTATTCGAAAGTCGATTGCAGAGGCTAAAATTTCGAGTGCCGAGCAAGCCGCAGTCCAAATCGTGGAAAACGCGAAGAAGGAAGCGGAGGCACAGAAAAAGGAAACCGTACTTGAGGCAAAAGACGAAGTCCACAAGCTCCGTTCGGAAGCCGAGAGAGACATTCGTGAACGACGCAATGAGGCTCAACGTCAAGAACGACGTTTGCTCCAAAAAGAGGAGTCGTTGGATAAGAAAATAGAAGCGCTAGAACGCAAAGAAGAATCTGTGGCCAACAAAGAGAAGCGGATCGAAGAAACGCAGGAGCAGATCGACTCCATCTATAAGCAGCAGCTCAGTGAACTTGAGCGTATATCGAGTCTGACGATGGAAGATGCGAAATCAATTATTTTGTCGAATGTCGAACAGGAAGTACGACATGAGACAGCACAAATGATTAAAGAGATCGAGCAGCAAGCGAAGGAAGAAGCGGACAAAAAAGCGCGCGACATTATTTCCCTAGCTATTCAACGCTGTGCGGCGGATCATGTGGCAGAGACGACGGTATCTGTCGTAACATTGCCTAATGAAGAGATGAAAGGCCGCATTATCKGGCGCGAAGGCCGCAATATCCGTGCTTTGGAAACATTGACCGGTATCGATCTCATCATCGACGATACACCGGAAGCGGTCATTTTGTCTGGATTTGACCCGATTAGACGTGAAATTGCTCGTACATCTTTGGAGAAACTTGTGGCTGACGGACGTATTCACCCTGCCCGTATCGAAGAGATGGTCGAGAAATCCCGCAAAGAAGTGGATGAGCGTATCCGTGAATACGGTGAGCAGGCTACTTTCGAGGTTGGGGTGCATGGCTTGCATCCAGATCTAATCAAGATTCTGGGCCGATTGAAATATCGGACGAGCTATGGTCAGAACGTATTGAAGCACTCCATGGAGGTTGCTTACCTGACAGGTCTGATGGCTGCCGAGCTAGGCGAGGATATTACGCTCGCGAAGCGCGCAGGCTTGCTGCATGACATCGGGAAAGCGCTTGACCACGAAGTGGAAGGCTCACACGTTGAGATTGGCGTAGAGCTTGCTAAGAAATACAAGGAGCATCCTGTTGTTATTAACAGTATCGCTTCCCATCACGGCGATTGCGAGGCAACTTCCGTTATCGCAATGCTCGTTGGAGCAGCTGATGCTTTGTCGGCTGCGCGTCCTGGAGCACGTCGTGAAACGCTTGAGACGTACATCAAGCGACTGGAGAAGCTTGAAGATATCTCCGAGTCGTTCGAAGGCGTTGAGAAGTCGTACGCGATTCAAGCTGGTCGTGAAGTGCGCGTTATGGTACAGCCAGAGAAGATCGATGATACGGAAGCGTTCCGACTTGCACGCGACATTACGAAGAAAATCGAGAGCGAACTCGATTATCCGGGGCATATTAAAGTCACCGTTATTCGTGAGACAAGAGCGGTCGAATACGCGAAATAAACAACGAACCACATATGCAATACCGAAAAGTGGCTGCTCGTCAGCCACTTTTCTGCATATAGCGTACAAATAGAAGGAAGTGGATTAAAAGTGAGCACGAACGTATTATTCATCGGCGATATTGTAGGCAATGTAGGAAGAAGCGCGCTTAAACGGGTATTGCCCGCGCTGAAGAGCAAATATAATCCGCATATTATTATTGTGAATGGCGAGAATGCAGCCGCCGGCAGAGGCATTACGGCGAACATAGCGAAGGAATTTTTCGAATGGGGTGTCCACGGCATTACGATGGGCAACCATACGTGGGATAATAAAGATATATTCGAATGGATCGACGATGAGCCAAGACTCGTGCGTCCGGCCAATTTCCATGAGAGTGCGCCTGGTCAAGGCATGGCTTTCATTAAAGCGGGCGGCAAGCAGCTGGCGATCATTAATTTGCAAGGAAAAACGTTCCTGCCGCCGATCGATTGTCCGTTCGCCAAGGCGGATGAGCTGGTAGAACAAGCAAGCCAGAAGACAAACAACATTTTAGTTGATTTTCATGCGGAAGCGACCTCAGAGAAAATCGCTATGGGCTGGCATTTAGACGGCCGAGCGTCGATTGTTGTGGGCACTCATACCCATGTACAAACGAATGACGATACGATATTGCCCGGCGGCACAGCTTACTTAACCGACGTAGGCATGGTTGGCCCGAAAGAAGGCGTTTTAGGTATGGAACGCAACGCAGTCCTTCATAAATTTATTACCCAAATGCCTGTTCGTTTTGTCGTTGACGAGGGCAAATGGCATTTGCATGCCGTATCCGTTCAGCTAGACGATGCGACGGGAAAAGCGACGAAAATGCAAAAAATTCGATTGACCGAGGACGAATGGCTGCTTATGTAAGGCTCAAAATCTTTGAAAAGTGCGACTATTCAGAATAGCATGTAAAGTGTGACGAATAAAGCAGGAATTTTTTAACCTCCCTCGAATACTATTTAAAAGTGGAATCCATCCAACATTCCCAGGGGAGGTACTTTTCATGGATGTATTAAAAGTTTCAGCAAAGTCCAATCCAAATTCCGTTGCAGGCGCATTGGCTGGTGTTCTCAGAGAGCGCGGCGGCGCTGAATTGCAGGCTATCGGCGCAGGGGCGCTCAATCAAGCGATCAAAGCAGTAGCTATTGCACGCGGGTTCGTCGCTCCCAGCGGGGTAGATCTCATCTGCATACCGGCTTTTACAGACATCGTTATTGACGGCGAGGATCGAACGGCTATTAAGCTGATCGTGGAACCACGATAATAACGAAATAGTAGAGCGGCGGCGGAATGTCTGGATGACCGATCAAATCGTTCGCCTGTTTACGTCGTAGACAGGTTTTTTTGACGTATAGGAAGGTATATGATTTTGCTCATACTTTCTCTATACGTTTCGACGAAACGATGGCGTCATAGAAAAGGACGCCGTCAGGCGTTTCTTCTTAAATGCATAGGTTTATTCATATTGTCCCTATAGGTGAGGTGCTACATGAAAGTTGTCGATTTCCATTGTGATGTGCTCTGCAAGCTGCTGGAAGACGAGCTGTTGACCTTTCAAAGCAGCAAGTCAGGCGCACTCGATGTTACATATGAAAGGCTGCAGGCAGCAGGCACGGTGCTTCAAACGTTTGCGATATACATACCGAGGGCAATAAGCGGAAGACTGGAACCGATTCTGGAAAGCATTGATCGATTTCATGAGCAGGTGCTGACATGCGAGAATATGGTGTGGGTACAATCCGCCAGCGATCTGGAGACTTGTCTGGCAACGGGAAAAATCGGAGCGCTGCTCTCGCTTGAGGGAGTGGACGGCCTGCAAGGGAATATGTCCATGCTGCGCACCTTGCATAGGCTCGGCGTTCGGGCGGCTGGCATGACTTGGAATAATGCGAATTGGGCAGCGGATGGCGTGATGGAGCCGCGAGGCGGCGGATTGACAGGCCTCGGGCGCCAATTCGTTGATGAATGCGATAAATGGGGAATCCTACTGGATGTATCTCATTTATCCGAACAAGCCTTCTGGGATACCGCGGAGCGGACGAAAAGGCCGATTATCGCTTCGCATTCGAATGCAAAGACGATATGCAACCACCCGCGCAACTTGTCTGATGACCAGATTAAGCGGATTATCGAGAAAGGCGGCATGCTTGGCATAACATTCGTTCCCTATTTCGTATCGGATGCGGAGCGGGTAACGATCGACGACGTTGTGCGGCATATTGAACATATGTGCGAGCTAGGCGGAGAGCGATCGATCATGTTGGGTTCGGATTTTGACGGAATCGATGTCTATGTGGAAGGACTAACCCATCCGGGTGAGCTCGTTAATCTGCGGGAAGCGTTGCTAAAGCGTTATACGGAGCAGCAGACGGAGCGGTTTTTCAGCGGAAATGCGATCGATTTTTTGCTGAAGCAGCTGCCTTAACAAAATATACATCTACGATCTAATTGCGGTATTGATTTCATCTAAACAAACTATCGTTCCCTATAAGCGTTTACATCTTGCATTTTGGCACTTTGACCATTAAAATTGTTGTGACTGTTATAAGAAGATACACATTTATCGCTAGATCATGTCGATATACGTTTCATTTTTAAAATATAAGAAAGTATAAATTTGCTGTTTATACTGTGCTTATATTTCAACGCGAAACGTTAGCTGTTGCCACCAAAGGACGGCGACAGCCGTTTACGCTTGGGCAAGCCGGATCCGTATTTTTCGATTTTACGATGGAATAAACATGATGTCGTCAGAGGGCGGCGACGATCGTTCACGCATGCCATTTTAGAACGTGCTGGAATGGCTACAAAGAGGAGATGGGCATTTTGATCAGTCAATTGTCTTGGAAGATCGGGGGCCAACAAGGGGAAGGCGTCGAAAGTACAGATCGGATCTTTTCCACGGCGCTCAATCGATTGGGCTATTATTTATACGGTTATCGCCATTTCTCTTCAAGGATTAAAGGCGGACATACGAACAACAAAATTCGCATTAGTACAACACCGATTCGCGCGATTTCGGACGACTTGGATATATTGGTTGCATTCGACCAAGAAAGCATCGACCTGAACGCGGTGGAGCTTCGTCCAGGCGGAGTTGTGGTAGCGGATGCAAAGTTCAAACCAACGATTCCGGAAGGTATCGATGCGAGATTATTCGCGGTGCCGATTACGGCGATGGCAGAGGAGCTTGGCACTTCCTTAATGAAGAACATGGTTGCTTCCGGCGCTTCATGGGCGCTGCTAGGCTTGCCGCTCGAAGTATTCAATAAAGCGGTTGAAGAGGAGTTCGGACGCAAGGGCGCAGCCATCGTCGAAAAAAATATTGAAGCGGTTAAGCGCGGTGCCGAGTTCGTTCTTGCGGAAGCTGGCGGACCGATAGATGCATTCAAGCTGGATGAAGCAGACGGCAAGCAAAAGCTGTTCATGATCGGTAATGAAGCGATTGGCCTAGGCTCGATTGCGGCAGGTTGCCGACTCATGTCGGCCTATCCGATTACACCGGCATCGGAAATTATGGAATATTTAATTAAGAAGCTGCCTAAGTTCGGCGGCACGGTCGTGCAAACGGAGGATGAGATCGCAGCGGTTACGATGGCGATCGGCGCCAACTATGCCGGCGTTCGCACAATGACGGCATCCGCTGGCCCTGGCCTTGCGCTTATGATGGAAGCAATCGGTCTTGCAGGAATGACAGAGACGCCGCTAGTCATTGTCAACACGCAGCGCGGCGGCCCGTCTACAGGTTTGCCGACGAAGCAAGAGCAATCCGACTTGAACGCGATGGTTTACGGAACGCACGGTGAAATTCCTAAGGTCGTTATTGCGCCAGCCTCGATCGAGGACTGCTTCTACGATACGATTGAAGCGTTCAACGTCGCTGAACAATATCAAGTGCCGGTCATTCTAATGACCGACCTTCAATTATCTTTAGGCAAGCAATCCTGTGAGCAGCTTGATTACAGCAAAATCGAAATCAAACGAGGAAAGCTTACCGTCGATACACCTGCACTCGAGGGACCAGAGCTGTTCAAGCGCTACGAGCTTACGGAAGACGGCGTCTCGCCGCGCGTCCTGCCAGGCGAGAAAGGCGGTTTGCACCATGTAACGGGCGTTGAGCATGATGAAGTCGGCCGTCCATCCGAGAGCGCGGTCAACCGCCGCAAGATGATGGATAAGCGCCTTAACAAGCTCAATAATATGTACATTCGTGATGCGATTCGCGTGGATGCTCCGCATCAATCGCCTGATCTGCTCATTATCGGCATGGGCTCGACAGGCGGCACAATTGATGAAGCTAGGATGTCGCTTGCGAGCGATAGCGTGACGACGAATCATATTACGATTCGCCAAATCCATCCGTTCCCAACGCAACTGCTGCTGCCGCACCTGCAAAGCGCGAAAAAAGTGGTCGTTATCGAGAACAATGCGACGGGACAGCTTGCATCACAAATAAAAATGCATGCCGGCTTCGCTGAGAAGATCGAGAGCCTGCTCAAATATGACGGCAATCCATTCCTGCCCGCACAGATTTACAAAGCCTGTAAGGAGCTGATCGAAGATGGCAACATTCAAAGAGTTTAGAAATAATGTTAAGCCGAACTGGTGTCCAGGCTGCGGCGACTTCTCGATCCAAGCTGCCATTCAGCGCGCTGCTGCCAATGTCGGATTGGAGCCGGAGGAGCTGGCTGTCATATCCGGTATCGGCTGCTCGGGACGTATATCCGGCTACATTAACGCTTACGGCTTCCATGGCATTCATGGCCGCGCGCTTCCAATTGCACAAGGCGTGAAGCTTGCTAACCGCGAGCTTACGGTAATTGCTTCTGGCGGTGACGGGGACGGCTTCGCAATCGGCATGGGCCATACCGTTCATGCGATTCGCCGTAACTTGAACGTCACCTATATTGTAATGGACAACCAAATCTACGGTTTGACCAAAGGTCAAACGTCGCCGCGAAGCGCGGAAGGGTTCAAAACAAAATCGACGCCTGAGGGCTCGATTGAAACGACGCTTTCACCGCTTGAGATTGCTATGTCAGCCGGCGCTACATTCGTCGCGCAGTCGTTCTCCAGCGATCTGAAGCAGTTGACGAGCTTGATCGAGCAAGGCATTAAACATGAAGGCTTCTCGCTAATCAACGTATTCAGCCCATGCGTAACGTTCAACAAAATCAACACCTACGACTGGTTCAAAGAAAATATCGTTAATCTGGAGCAATTCCCGGAATACGATCCGTCGAATCGTGTTGCAGCGATGAATAAGATTATGGAAACGAACGGTATGCTAACCGGTCTTATCTATCAGAATACGACTCGCAAGTCGTACGAAGATATGATTACAGGCTTTAAGCGGGAAGCGTTGGCGAAACAAGATATGATGATTACGCAGGATGAGTTCCAAAAGCTTGTCTCAGAATTTAAATAAATGGTATGATGAGCATACGGTCTGCGGGCCGTATGCTTATTTTTTGCAATAAAAACGTATCTAATTATTAAAGATCAGGGAGTGTGACGATATGATACATAAGCTAGTGCCAATCGGCGTATCTGCCAGACATATCCACCTATCCGAGGAGCATGTCGAAGCATTGTTCGGCTCTGGATATACATTAACGGAAATGAAGCCATTGTCTCAGCCAGGTCAGTATGCGGCCAATGAAACGGTTGCTGTGATAGGACCGAAGGGACAATTCGAGAAGGTGCGTATTCTCGGGCCGGTAAGAAAGCGGACGCAGCTTGAAGTATCGCGCACAGACGCCTTCGCCTTAGGCGTAAAGCCTCCAGTCCGCGAGTCGGGAGATATTGCCGGATCAGCAGGCATCAAGCTTCAAGGGCCTGCAGGAGAAGTGACGATTGAAGAAGGCGTTATCGTAGCAGCCAGACATATTCACTTCCATTCGAGCGATGCGGAACGCTGGAATATCGAGGACAAGCAGAGGCTGCGCGTTCGTGTCGGCGGTGATCGAGGCGTCGTATTCGAAAACGTCATTGCCCGCGTATCGGATGATTTCGCCCTCGATTTGCATATCGATACCGATGAAGCCAATGCCGCTGGCATTGCTAACGGCGATAGCGGGGAAATCATCGAATAGATTTCTGTCATAGAAATGTACTAGCCATTTGAATGGATTTCTTACAATCTAAAGGCTAGATAAGAGATGATAACAGAGTTTGCTTGGATCTTGTGCACTCAAATGAACCGTGGAAGGCTGCTTAAGGCTAAAATGCTGGATTTGACTGTATGTTTTCCAATCAAACGTCACTTATTAAGCGATTTGGCTTCAGTAGCCTGTACGTAATACAGGTAAAACATAATACATCTAAGAGATGTTGCTGTAGCCATACCATACCTAAGTTATAAGAAAAGAAGCTGCTTCCCGCGCGAGCGGAGAGCAGCTTCTTCTGTTTTTAAATGTATTTAGTGACCCATCATCATCGTTACATCTGGTTTATCACTTGGATTCTCGCCCGCTTGCAGCTTCGGCTTGCGAAGCAGGATGGAGAACAGAATGCCAAGGATGCCGATGCAGCCTAAGACGAGGAATGTATCCGCATAAGCGGAGTAGAATACATCCGGTCCTGGATTCGAAGCCAAATGATGCTCTGCACGGCTCGCAAGCAGTGTGGAAAGTCCGGCCACAGCGAACGAGGTCATAACTTGTTGAGCAGCAGCCGTCAGCGACGTAACGCGGCTAACCAGCTCCTTCGGAGCGGATTGGATGATATGCGTATTAAGCGGCATCATCGATAAGCCCATGCCAGCACCGATCAAAGCAAGCGGAATCATCAGCGTGATTAGAGTCGTGTCAGCCGATAATTGCGTGAGTAAAAATGTAGCGATCGTAATGATAATCAAACCGGAAAATACAACAGGACGTGCGCCGAGCTTGTCGTAGAGCTTACCGCCGATTGGCATGAATAAGCCCGCTGCGAGCGCCTGAGGAAGCAGAATAAGGCCGGTCGTGAAGGCGGAATATTCTTTGACCACTTGCAGATAGACCGGAATAAGGAAGATCGTACCGAACAAAGCAATCTGTACAATCCATTGAAGCACGACTCCGCGTGTAAAGTTGCTTGATTTGAATACCCGCAGCTCAAGCAGCGGTTCACTGCGTCTAAGCTCTACGGTGATGAAAATAATAAGCGCGATTACGCCTACGATAATGCCGATAAGCGCCTCAGGCGAGGTCCAGCCGCTGCCAGCGCCGCCTTCTCCGCCGCCAGCCGAGCTAACGCCGTACGCAAGAGAGGCGAAGGCGAGCGGTGCGAAGATCATGCCTAAGTAGTCAAGCGCCGGAACTTTCTGACGTTCAATGCGAGGCAATGTACGAAGTCCGATAATGACAGCAATGATACCGATCGGCAGATTAATCAGGAAGATCCAATGCCATGTAGCATAATCAACGAGCCAGCCTGCAACGACCGGACCAAGAGCAGGAGCGAGCAGCATCGGGATACCGATCATGCCCATAACAGCACCTTGCTTGCCCGGAGGGCTAAGTCTGTAAGTAAAGGCCATTGCGATTGGCGCTACCATACCGCCGCCGAGACCTTGAATAATGCGGAACACGATAAGCTGCTCTGCCGTTGTAGCGAGTGCGCATAAAGCGGAACCGAGCGTGAACATGATGATTGACAGCAGGAAAATCTGTTTCGCGCCGAAGCGGTCAGACAGCCAGCCTGCCAGTGGGATAACGGCTGATTGGGCAAGCGCGTATCCGGTAATGGTCCATTGAACGAGCGTCATGGAGCTTTGGAAGTCGTCCATAAGCCCTTTCAGAGCAACGTTCATTGCCGTGCCGTCCAATATAACCATGAACATGCCGACAATAATAGCGAGCAGGGGAGCGATAATACTCTTCATCGAGAATTCAGCGCCATCCTGCTGCGGCTTGATTGAAGCTGAAGCCATTATTATTTCCTCCTATCCTTCTATTGCGGTATGCCGGTTCTCCATGCGTTGACCTGCAACCATGTACAGGATACAATGAGAACGACTACTGCATTTATATAGCGGACAATTGTCCGCACTATAGAATCATAATGAGGATAGTATTAATTGTCAATCCTTTAACGGTAAAATAATTGAAGGAGAAATGTGCAATGACGGCAGCAGACAGCGGCAGAACAAAACAAGAGTTGAGCGCAGCAATTCTGCAGACGGCCCATCACTTGTTTAACGTGCACGGAGTTGAATGCGTCAGCATGCATCAAATCGCCAAATCAGCAGGAATCGGACAAGGCACGCTTTATCGGCGTTATGCCAACAAAGGCGACTTGTGCATGGATGTGATGAAGGACAGCTTCGAGCGTTTCAGTGAAGATATTGAACAGCAATTAAAAACAATGGTAGATCGTACCGTGCAGGATCGATTATATAACGTCGTGTGCAACGTTATTCAATTCCTGGAAACGAAATCGCGGTTTCTCGGCGTTATGCATGCTTCTCAATTAAACGACGTGCAGAAAACCGATTTTTTCGAGTCGCCGCCTTATCATTTTATCCATGGCGCTATTTGCAGCCTGTTGAAGGAAGCGGCCGAGCATGAACTCGCGTATTCCATTGATCCAAGTTATGTGGCGCATTCCTACATATCGGTGATGTCGCCGCATACTCACATGCATCTTCGAACGAGATGCGGATATTCGCTGGCCGAAGTGCAAGAGCAATTTCGACTTACGCATATAGCTCCGTTGTTCAAATAGAGCATCTTAGCGCTATAATCCATCGGCAAGGCATGGATATATGTACCGCTAACTGGTATAATACTGAATTGGACTATATGTGCCGGAAACAATTTATGCATCTATAAGGAAGTGAGAAGGCCTTGGCTGCCGATCGTACTCAAGAGGACAAGAACAAGAGTAATGTCCAAACGAAGGACTACTCCAAGTATTTTGATTTCAGCGATGCGAAAGTGATCGATCAAGATGATAGCTCAACTACTTACCGGATCAAAGGTAGAATTATAAACATAAATTCGGCGCCCAGCCACAAGGACGAGAAGAAGCGCGGCAAAGAGGACATCGAGGTTCATTACGATTTCTCCATTCCTGAAGAGCTGCGGACACTTGGCTTAGGCAAGCATTATTTGATCCAGACGTACGGTTGCCAAATGAACGAGCATGACACCGAGGTTATGAAGGGCATGTTCGAGCAGATGGGCTACACGGCAACGGAGGATCGACAGCAGGCTGATGTCATACTGCTCAATACTTGTGCGATCCGCGAAAATGCGGAGGATAAAGTGTTCGGCGAGCTCGGACACTTGAAGACGTTGAAGCTGGAGAAGCCCGATCTGCTGCTCGGCGTATGCGGATGCATGTCGCAGGAGGAGTCGGTCGTCGGTCGAATTTTGCAAAAGCATGCGTTTGTCGATATGATATTCGGAACGCATAATATTCATCGATTGCCGCATTTGCTGCAGAACGCATATTTCAGTAAAGAAATGGTCGTCGAGGTATGGTCCAAAGAAGGCGACATTATAGAGAATATGCCGAAGAAGCGGGAAGGCATGCGCGCTTGGGTTAATATTATGTACGGCTGCGACAAGTTCTGTACGTATTGCATCGTTCCCTACACACGCGGCAAGGAACGCAGCAGAAGGCCAGAGGATGTTATCGCCGAGATGCGCGAGCTTGCTAGGCAAGGCTTCAAGGAGATTACGCTGCTTGGCCAAAATGTGAATGCATACGGCAAAGACTTCGAAGACATCAACTACCGCTTTGGCGATCTGATGCAGGATATGTCCAAGATTGACATTCCGCGTATTCGGTTCATGACAAGCCATCCTCGCGACTTTGACGATCATTTGATCGAGGTGCTTGCGGGTCGCGGCAACTTAGTCGAGCATATCCATCTGCCTGTTCAGTCCGGCAGTACGGAGACGTTGAAGCGAATGAGCCGCAAGTACACGCGCGAGGCATACTTGGAGCTGGTCGGCAAAATTAAGCGGGCGATACCGGACGTTTCACTGACGACCGATATTATAGTCGGTTTCCCTGGCGAGACGGACGAGCAGTTCGATGATACATTATCGCTAGTGGAAGAGGTAGGCTTCGACTCCGCTTACACATTCCTTTATTCACCGCGTGAAGGGACGCCTGCTGCCGTGATGGAGGACAATGTTCCTCTTGCCGTTAAGAAGGAGCGATTGCAGCGGCTGAATGCGCTTCTCGGAGCGATATTCCGTGAGAAGAACGAGCAGCTTCTCGGACAGATCGTAGAAGTGCTGGTCGAAGGCGAGAGCAAAAATAATGCAAACGTCCTATCAGGACGCACCCGCACGAATAAGCTCGTTCACTTGGAAGGGCCGAAGGAATGGATCGGACAGTTCATTCATGCGAAAGTAACGGATGCGCAAACCTGGTATATCAAGGCTGAAGCGCTTGAAACACATACACAAGAAGCAGTTAGTTAATGACGATACAGGAGAGATGTTAAATGGCAAACCAACAGACAGCGGCAAACAAAACGGATCAGCACGGTCACGATCATCATCATGAGCACGGCGAGTTCTGCAGCAATCATGAGATTCCGTCGTTCAATACTCGCGACCTCATCGTGAAAGAAGATATTATGGCCAAAGCGAAAGAGCTGGCAAACGTCATCTATACTTCGGAGGAAGTGCAGCATTACCGTCGCGCCGAGAAGCAAATTAATAATAATGAGCGCGTTCAGGTTCTCATTAATCAGATCAAGAAGAAGCAGAAGGAAGTTGTCGCGTTTGAGACGACGTTCAAAAACGCTGATATGGTGAAGAAGATCGAAGCCGAGATGGAGACGTTGCAGGATGAGCTGGACGGCATTCCGATCGTAACCGAATTCCAACAAAGCCAAACGGATATCAACTACTTGCTGCAGCTCGTCGTATCGATTATCCGCGATACCGTTTCGGAGAAAATCAATGTAGAGGATGCTTCACCGGCTGAAGATCCAGAGGAATGCATGTAAGACTAGTTGTGAATGTGAATTGGAGAAACCCTCGTGTAATGGCGTTGGGTTTCTTTTTTGTTTAGCGACTAGCTGTTTTGGGCAGGGTTGAATATCGAAAAATAGGGGCGTATACTGGGTAGATATCAGATCGGGAAGGGAGAGATGGGATATGACGGTTGGTAAAATGCTGCGTAATGTTTTTTTGGGTCTTATATTTGGTGTATTAGCAATTGGACTTATGCCTTTTTTGATCGTTTTTAATTGGGCGGAAATGCTCAATCTAGCCGAGATCGAAACCTCGCCGCTCCTTATGCTTTTGGGTCGTTTTATCGGGCCAGCCAAGCGTAGCGTCAATTCAGACGATCTTAAGCAACGATCCGATCAATAACCGATTTCGTTTTGTCTATTCATTTCATACATGACCCGGAGAAGTAGCCTTATTGAAGGCTCTTCTGCCGGATCTTTTTTTATGCATCCATTACATCAAGAAGTTCGAATGATCGATTCTCGTATGGACTTGAACTTCGAAATCGGCCAATCCGTAACGATTCTCCATCCAGTCGGATTTCATTGCTTTCCACTGCTTCGGATTACTGCGGTGAATTCGTTCGCCAATGCCTAGCAAGTCGACTTTCTGTTTCTGCGTGTATTGAAAGAATTTCCGGATGTCTTGCTCGATAATGGTATTGAGCTGGCCTTCCCACACATGGATCGTATCCGGCGTTATATCCATTCCTTTGCAGGTTAGATTAGTAATGGTCAAATCGGCATTAATCGTGATCGATACGCGCGATTCCAAACTCGCATTAATGTTAACGTTCGTTTTTGCTTTGCTCATTATATTTTCTAACGTGACATGCCCGCCGTCATCGCAAGTAATGCTTTCGATTGTGCCTTCCATCAGATTGCTTGCTCGAAGATAGGCTTTCGTTAAGGACGGCGACAGCTTGCCTGACAGTCGATCGCCGTGAAACGCATACATACCCGACGCTTTCAAAATGGATTTATCTTCATCAGCTGCTTGAATAGTCGGATAAATAAGCGGAATCGCTATATCCTTAAATTCGTTCGTGTAGTCCCGATAAGCCATTAGAAGCGTTGTTTTCGAGGTTTGACCGGTAGATTTGCCGCCTTCGACCAACCCTTGAAACACTTGCGAATTAATGGTCGCGCTTGGAGATGACAATTGCAAAATCTCAAACGCGTTCCCTTCCGTTATAAATAACAAAGCCGTATTGCGGAATTGGCGCAAGCGGCGGATGGCTTCGATCTGCGGCATAATGCCTTGCTCGGCGATCGCCTTGCTAAACAAGATGCTGGATGCATGCCCCCAAAGAAGCATTCGGTCCGATTTATTTCTCATTTGGCGAGCCGCTTCGAACAGGCTTTCACCTTCTTGCGACAAATAAAATTTATCGTTTTGCATGCCTTTCGGTTGTTGTCCGCTTGGCGTTATTTTAGAAATTTCAGCGGTCAGTTTTATGTTATGTTTATTCCCCTTATCGATCGCGAGGGAATGCACGATATGAATTTCGTTCAGCTCCACGCTGCCCACGCAGCCGGCAGTTGACAGGCTGATAAGGGCAAGAATAAGGAACGCGCAGACTCTGCTCATTTTTTTGCCCCGTTTCTGTAACGAAGACGACGTAAGGGGTGAAATAGAGTTGGACGTTTACTGTTGAAAGTACTYGGCCTTCGGATCGCGATATCTCCGAGTAATTCGAAATCGAAAGGAGCCGCCGGTGACAAGTAAGGCACGCCGAACGATCGCAAAGAGGACAAATACGTCATGAGCATAATAACCCCGGCTACGATGCCGACATAACCCATTAATGAAGCCAGCAGCGTCATTCCGAATTGAATCATTCGGATGACATAGTTGATTGCAGTGGACGGAAGCGTGAACGTAGCTATGCCGGTAAGCGCAGCGACAATAACCATAATAGGAGATACGATACCCGCTTGCACAGCGGCTTGGCCAAGGATTAAGGCGCCGACAATGCTGACAGCTTGGCCTACCTGCTTAGGCATCCGAACGCCTGCTTCGCGCATGATTTCGAAGGCGATCATCATCGAGAAACTTTCGACAACGGCAGGAAAAGGAACCGGTTCCTTCGCGGAAGCGATGCTCTGGAGAAGGGGCGTCGGCACAAGCTCATGGTGAAACGTTACAGTAGCGACATAAAAACCAGGCAACAGCATGCCAATGATCGCACACAGCAGCCGCATGATGCGGATGCTTGAACCGATGTAATAATTCCAAGCATAATCTTCGCTTACTTGGAACGCTTGCAGGAAAACGAACGGCAGCATCATCACGAAAGGAGAGCCCTGCACAACAATTGCGATCCGGCCTTCAAGCAAGCCTCCGACGACTCTATCCGGTCTTTCGGTTGACTCGATCAATGGCAGCAATGTTCCTTGGTTATCGACGATCCACTCTTCAATTGTATTGTCTCCCGGGACGAGGTCTCCCGGAATTTCATCGAGCCGCCGATGCACCTCCTTCAGCAGAGAAGGGTTTGTCACGCCTCCTATCGATACGACGGCCAAACCTAATTTCGTAATGATCCCGGTAGAGCGGTATTCGACCATCAGATCGGGAGAAGGGCAATGATAACGGATTAAGGCGAGGTTGTTGCGAAATGATTCGGTAAAGCCGCTGCGCGACCCTTTGACCGAAGCTTCGCTAACGGGCTCTTCCACATTGCGGAGTTGTACATCAAGCGTGTCATAGGCAATGCCAAGCTGTTTGTTGTGAAACAAGAGTACGGTCCGTCCCAGAGCCAATTCCGTTGCTGCCTCCGCAATTTTATGCAGCTTGTATTTGCTTGACAACATCCGTTGCAGCGACGAAGAGTTGCGGTCGGATATGGACAACTCAAGTTCACGAAGCTTCGTTTCGTCGGCAAGCCCCCTCAAATAACAGACGGTAATGTCATCTTGTCCTTCTTTGACGGCTTGAAAGTCAATAATGACCAAGTCTTCCGTATGTCGCATTTTCTCTGTCAGCCATTTTTTGTTTATATCCGGGGACGAAGACAACAATTGATCATCCGCTTCCATATGGTCTATCCTCCGATGACGTTTGGTGTTTAATTGCCGCCCCGACGAGCAGCAGTACAGGGAGCGCGAGCTGGAAAAGTACAAAATACCATGCTTGCTTGTCGTAAAAGCTGCTCATCTCGATCAAGCCCCACACTTTATACTTCGAGCTGATAACGATACCTATCGCCATCGGTATAATGAACAACCGTGGGTTGCTAAGTCTGAAGCATTCGGTCAACGCTTGTAAGGACGACCAAAAATAAACGGTTATTTTCAAGAACGAACTCATGACCCAAATGGCGATCAAAATGGCGTCAAGTCTTTCAATATTTCGGAACAATTGAATGTTTTGAATCAGGCTGATGATGGGATACGTAAAGCTGCTCGTCGCCTTCCCCCCGAATACGACACTGCAGCCAATGACTGCCATCATCAGAAAGATGCCGGAAATAACTACTCCGGCAACCGCGTATTGAACGGTCTGTTTTGAACGTTTCACGTGATTCAAAACCATGGATATGAACATAAGATCGCCAAACCAAGAGACGACCACGATTGTACCATTCAGCGGTTGCATAAAGCCGTTCTCCAGCACCGGTAGCAAATAGTCAAAGTGGTACTCTTTGATCAACAGCAAATAAATGACTAGAAAGGTTATGATCGTGATCAAAAAAATCATAAACGCGACTCTTGAAATGACCTCCAATCCATGAAAGACGGCATAGGCACACATGATTATGCCAATGAGGAGATACCAATTTTGCGGAATCATCGGGTTCAAGGCAATGACGAAAAACTGGGCGAACTCTCGAAGCACCCAAGACGACACATCCATAAAGTAAAGGATGAAAATAACCGCCAATAGTCCGCCTCCCGGGCGTCCGAGCACATGCGTGCAAATAGCTATAAGGCTTTTGTCTGGGTACAGCTTATTCAGTTGCAGGAAGACCAGCAGGTTCAATGCTCCGCCCAAGATGCCGATAAGGACTAAAAACCATGCATCTCGGTCCGCATAATGCGATAAGGAAGACGGCGCATAAAGACTGGAAGTACCTACGGTGGAAATGACGATTAATGCCATTAATTGTTGGTTCGATATCATCATGCGATGCATCATAGTTAATAATTTCCTCTCTTTAATAAACTAAGTCTGTCCCTGAAGCTGTAAATTATTCGCATGCCTAACGGCATAATAGGGGCATAATGGAAAGACGAAGGAGGGAACTCGAATGAAAGGATATTGGATAGCGATGATTATCATTGCAGCTTGGTTTATTGCGCTGCTCCGCTATTTGCCCGGTAATGAGAATTACATAAGCGAAGCCAGATTTCCATGGACCTTCGTCTATATTGACGCCCTTACTTTTATCCCTCCAATGGTTTTGTTAGTAGTGGCAGACGTTCTATACCGGAGAAAACAGAAACAAAATCATGTAGGTTCAAGTGAGAATAGAGATTGAAACAACCGCATCTTGAGGATGCGGTTGTTTTTTTTCATGCTAAGTGTAACTTTTTGGGAGCTGATGCGTGTATAGGATGTCAGCGGCGGAAGGGAGGCGGCGAAACCGAACAATCAACTGGACGAACTTTACAAGCAATATATGCAGGATGTTCATCGTTACTTGTTATATCTCACTGGCGACCATTACGCGGCCGAGGACTTGCTGCAAGAGACGTTCTACCGCGCTTACCTATATCTAGAAAGCTACGATGGCGAAAGGGTGAAGCCCTGGCTGCTGCGCGTTGCTCACAACGCTTTCATTGATTACAAGCGTAAGGAAAAGCGAAGCAAGCCATTTGCATCTATCTTCTTCCGAAACATACGTGCGCCGGCCAAGCACTCGCCGGAGTCTGTTCTGCTGAGACGCGAAGAGCTTGGCGAGCTTGGTCTAGCCGTCGCCAGCTTACCCGAGAATCAGAGACAAGCGGTGCTGCTCTATGATTACCAAGGCTTGAGCTATCAGGATGCAGCGGACATTATGGAAATAGGATTAGCTAATTTCAAAGTGCTGCTCTTCAGAGCGAGGCAGYAGCTTCGCAAGCTGCGCGAGAGGGGAGAAGACGATGAGCGGTGATTTCAAACAGCAATTGAAAGCGTATAGAGAAGGGAAGCTAAGCCAGGAGGAGCGGGAAGAGCTTGAAGCGGAGTTAGCAAAGATGGAGCTTTATCAATCGCATCTCGATGAGCTGCTCGAAGAGGAACAGCGGGATACGATAAGCGAAGTTGGTTCGATGCAGTTAAATCCGAAACGGGCGAAAGAGCTTATGCGCCGAGGCAAATGGCGTGCAAGGTCTTGGAGCATTGGCGGCGTAATCGGGATAGTGCTTGCAGCTATGATCGTTAATTCGATTTTGACTTCGATTTATTACGGCTTAGGGAAACCGGAAAAACGTAATTTGTATGCCGATGTTATTGAATCGGCGATAGCCGTGACTAGTCCTAATATGAGAATAAGCCTAAACAGCAATCCCGCCTCTGTGTTAGGCATTAAGTATTTTGGCGACTTGGTGAAGCAAGTAGGCGACGAGCGTGTCTACATGGGCGATCTGAATACAACAATGTTTCTTGGGTGGCCGAGGTTAATTGATCAAAACGATAACAAAAATTCGTCAAACCGTTATACCCCCTTTTATTTGCCAGACGAAAGTTACGAAGAAAATGGTACTCCCGGCTCTTCAAAGCTAAGTTCGTTGCCGGAGGGAACGGTCGCGGAAGTGTATGTTTCTTTTGATCGGATGTATTCAACGGATGAAGCGTTAAAGTTGTTCGAAGGCAAGGATATGGAACCGGTGTGGCTTGCTGTGTATACAGGTGAAGCGGGAGAGGAAGGGACTGCTGCGGTGAGACATCCCGTTGGCTTCCCTACGATGCCTATGTGGCATGAAGAAGACGGTTACACGACGGTATATGAAGAGAGAAAAGTATTGTGGTGGACAGTCGGCAGCGGATCGACAACCTCTTATCCTGGTGTAGAAACATACGGAAGCGGAGATGTTCGGAATGAGAATTTCGTCAATACGCTTCGTTTGCTGAGCAAAAATAAGACGATTACGAATTATTATACGCACTTCTTTGATGCGGATCAGGTGCTTGATTATGTCGAAGAGAACGGGGTTACCATATATGGAATGGTCGTTACTGGCCCAACGAAGGAATTGCTCAAGTTGAAGGACGCGCCGTTCGTTCGCTATTTGCATGTTGGGGAAGCAAGGTTATGGAACTGGGATGAGCGGTAGTAACATGTTATTCCATACAATGTCTGTAATAAGAAAAAGCTGTCTGATCATTAAGATCCAATAGGATCGAAGAATGATCAGACAGCTTGTTTTTTTTGAAGCTTGCGATGCCATTTCGTTACGGCGATACMGTCTTCGTATAAGTATCACGGGTTGAACCAGTTGACGAGCGAATATAGGCAATGTAAGGTGTTAAGGAGATAGCTAGCACGGCACCCAATGCGGACTTAAGGGCGTCACCGATAATGAACGGGTAGAAACCGCCTGTCATCGCTTTCGCAAAGTTCCAATTGAGCACATGCATAAGCCAAGGAATACCCGGCAAATACGTTAGCAGCGAGCTGAACAATTCAAATGCAAGGAATAAGGCAATGAACAATACGATTTTGTTGCGCTTGAATGTTTCGTTGCTTAGCGCCCACCTAACGGCGAGGCTGATAAGCAGCGCGCAAAATGGAAATGCAATGATAAAGCCGCCGGTGTGGCCAAGCAAATACGAGATGCCGCCCTTGCCATTAAATAGCGGTAAACCGATGGCGGTTAACAAGATGACGGTGAAGATGCTTAAGAAGGCGTTGCGCGGTGTAAGGAACAGTCCGGCTAGCAATACGCCGAACGTCTGAAGCGTAATCGGAACTGGAGAGAAGCTGAGCCTTATCGATAACGAATTCATAACAATGAATAACGCGGCGAATAAGGCGGTAAATACAAGCGCTCTTATATTATTGGTTTGGACAGGCATAACTTCGGATCGACTCCTTTATGTAGTTGCTTTTTAACTGTTAACCAACTATATTTGATTTGTGGTTAACAATTCGGATTGTAGCACAATGATTTGGTTTGGGGAAGAGGTTGGGTGAAAAAAATTGAATTTCATTTCTGAAGTAGAGTTGTCGGGCGTTACGGTTCGTCCGATCGCATTCGTTGAAAGGCAACAACCAATAGAGCCGATATTAAAGCAGGTTGATTTACATATACGTTCAGGCGAGTGGATTACTTTAGTAGGGCGCAACGGAAGCGGAAAGAGCACGCTTGCCAAGGTCATCACTGGCGGAAGAGTCGATGGGTTATCAGGAAACGTTAAGCGTTCTGATCCTGAGAGTCGATTAGTGCCGATCGTCATGCAGCAGCCCGAAGCGGCAATGGTCGGCGCTACGCCATGGGAAGATGTTGTTCTTATGTTGGAGCAGAATGAGGCTGAGGAGCAAGCTATAGCAGCTTTAGCCGAGCAGGCGCTTCAAGCCGTAGGCTTAGGCGATAGGTTGCATCAGCCGATCAGCACTTTGTCGGGCGGACAGAAGCAGCTCGTCGCCATTGCCGGCTGTCTCGCGGTCTTTTCGCCGCTGCTTGTGCTGGATGAAGCTACTTCGATGCTTGATCCTGAAGCGGCCGCCTTCGTATTAAAGCAAGCGAGAGCGATCCATAGCAAAGGGACGACCGTCATCTGGATTACGCAGAAGCTTGACGAGCTGGATGAAGGGGATCGTATCGTTGCCATGCAGGATGGCGGTATCGCGTTTGATGGAAGCGCATCGAATTGGTATAGAAGAGAAGACGGGCATGAAGGAGACAGCGTATGTGAGAGTCTTGGCTTTGATGCGCCTTATACGGTTCAGCTTGCATGGGAGATGGAGAGGTTAGGTTTGTCGCTTGATCCATTTCCGATCGTGCCGGCGATGCTGGCGAAGGCGGTGAGCGGTTATGGGGGCTGATTGGCGACTTAAGGATGTATCGGTCGTTACAGATGGACCAGAGCGAAAGACGCTGTTGAAGCAAACTAATATACGGTTCGAAGCTGGCAAGATTACGCTGCTCGTCGGACGCAATGGAGCGGGAAAGTCGACGCTGCTGGAGACGCTGGCGGGACTGCGAGAGGCGCGTAATGGCGAAATTATGCTCGGTGATGAGCCTTTATGGATCAAGAAGGGGCGGCGAAGGAAATTAAACGCCTCGGTATCGCTGCGTTTCGGCCTGTCGATGCAGCATTCCGAGTCGCAGTGGTTTCTGTCCACGGTGCGCGGCGAACTGCTTTATTCGATGAAGCCGTACAAGGTATCGGCGGAAGTTGCGGAGCGAAGGATCGAGCGGGCGATGGCGTCAGCGGGTCTTGACGCCGAGCTGTTAACGCGCGATCCTTGGACGCTCAGCGGCGGACAGCAGCGACGTCTGTCGCTCGCCTGCTTGCTGGCGTGCGAGCCGGAATGGCTGCTGCTGGACGAGCCGACGGCGGGTCTTGACGCCGTCGGCATTCGCAGCCTGTGCGCGGTGCTGGAAGCGCACAGGGCTGCAGGGCGCGGAGCGGTCGTGGTGACACACGACCTCGACGCGCTGCTGCCGCTCGCGGATGCGGTTGCCGTCATCGAAGACGGCAACGTCCGCGAAGCGGCACCCGCTGCGGCGGCGCATGCGCACGCCGCAGCTGCGCCGGAGGCGCTGCGCGCGCTAGCCGCGCTGCGCGAGGCGGCGGCTCTGCCGCCGCAAGAGCCTGCGGCGCCCGCGCGGAGCGGCGGGGCGCCATGGCCGTCGCCGCGCGAAGCAGCCGCGGCGGCGGCAGAGCAGCTGGCGCGCCGCAATGGCGGGCGCGCCCCGCAACCGTCAGCGGCGGCATCCGCGCCGCMCGCCGTCAGCCCCGCCGCTGCCGCGGCCACAGCGGCGGACGCCCCTAAGGGGCGTCCGCCGCGCGCGGATACATTCGATCCGCGCGCGCTCGTCGCGGCTTATCTGCTGCTCGCAGCCAGCCTGCTCGCCCAACAAAGCTTGGCCGCGCTTGCGCTTGCGGCCTGCGTGACGGCGCTGCTGCTCGTGCCTTTCCGGCAGCATATCTACCGGTGGGCAGGCGTCATTCGCGCCTATGCGTACTTTATCGTCATTATCGGCGTCATAAGCGGCATCCAATTCCGCCCGCTTGCCTTTCTATGGAGCAGTGCGGAGCCGACCGTGCTGAGACTATGCCAATTGCTCGTCGTAATGATGCTTGGCATGCCGATGCTGCAATTAGTAACCCCGCTGCGTCTGCAACGATCCATTCAGCAGACCTTCGGATGGATGTCGCGCCTGCGCATCCCGATTCATTCCTTTGCTTTGCTCGTTACGTTGATTTTTAGGTTCATACCGCTGCTGGCAGGGGAATGGGAGAGGTTTGCGAAGCTTGCTCATGCGAGAGGGAAGGCGGTAACGCCGCTGCGCAGCGTTCCAATTAAGATGCTGTATTCCGTCATTATTCCATATATTCGATCGATTGTACGACTAGCGGAGCAGATGGCCGATGCATTAGAAGCACGCGGATTTGGTCACGCTCGCAAGAAGCCGACGTACGGATTCCGGCTGCGATTCGGCAAGCCTGATTACGTACTGCTTGCCGCAACGCTCGCCGCTAGCGCCATACAACTAATAATCGCCGCCTCCTTATAGGAGAGCGGCGATTTTGTTGATCCATTGTCCATCGTGATCGGCAAGCAACGTCCGCCAGCCATGCTGCTCCGCCTGCTTCAGATTGGCGGGATGATCGTCTACGAATAGAATGGAGGCGTCCGGCCCCAGCAGACTATTGACATGGATGAAGATGTTGTCGCTAGGCTTCTTCATGCCGACATCGCTTGAGACCGTAACCGTGGAGAAATGATGGCGGACAGGCTCAAGAATCGGCTTCACCCAATCTGCAACATGATTGCTTAGAATGTGGATGTCGGCCTTATCGCTCCAATCTGCAACCTTATCCAAAGCAGGAAGCGCAGTCAGACTCTCCGCCAAATAATGCTGAGCCTTTCCGGTATCAATGGAAGGGAGCTGCACTTGCAGCCACTCCCAGAAATCCGTCTCTGTAAGCTGCCCAGTCCATAGCAGCTTCGATATTTGCTGTTTGTAATCCGCATATAAACGGTCGACCGCCATCTCGGCGGCCTCGGCGAGCATATGCCAAAACGTTGGCGATAAATTCGTAGCGAGCACGCCGCCAATATCAAGCACTAGCTGTGTTCGCTTCTCGCTAACAGCACCTGTCATAAGCTGATGCCCCCAGAAGAAGAAGGTTTTGCTTTTCGTGCGCTTGCTCGTTCCATAGAAGACCAAAGCCATACGAGCAGAGCTGCCGCAGCGCCCAACATCGCTCCGAATACGAAGCCGCTGTCGAGTCCCCAGCTCTCATTAAGCCATCCGGCAAGGAATGGTCCGGAGAACATGCCGATCGCATACAGCGCTTGATACAAGCCCATTGCCGTTGCGCGCCCAGGCAGCTCGACATCCCGTATAGATAGAGCGAGCAGCAGCGGAAGATGAAGCCCTTGGGCAAAGCCGTTAAACGCTTGTGTAATGACGAGCATTTCATACGATTGGAAGAAGGCCATCGAAGCGGTGCATAACGAGCTAACGGTAAAGCCGAGCCCGATTGTTCCCCAATAGCCGAATCGTTTAACGAACCAGGAAGCCGTCAGCGAAGAAGCTATCGCATGAGGAAGCATGAAGGCGAATACGAGCAGCGTCAGCAGCGAGCCGTTCGCGCCGAGCTGTTCTGCCTTAAGCGGCGTAAAGCCGAACATCGTGATGAACAGCACGCCATGCGCTAATATCGAAAGTATCGACACCTGAAGGAGCAGCTTCGTGCGAATAACATTTTTGACCATTGCGAAGGACATCGCAGGTCGGCTGTCTGCAGCAAGCTTTGGTTCCTTAAGCGAGAATGCAAGCGCAAGACCAATTGCGGATAGGATGGCGCCTGTAATGAAAGGGGCATTGTCGCCAAGGCCATCGTTCAACCAGCCGCTTAGCACCATGCCGAGCATCTGTCCGGATACGATCATGACGCTTATATTGCCCATCGCCCGGCCTGTCTGGCCTGCTCCGAAATAGCTTGCATATAAGACGGTGAAAGCAACCCAGGTCGACGCGCAGACTCCTGCCATCATACGGCCCGCAAGCGGCCATGCCCATATTCCTGGAACAATGAAGAGCAGACAGCTGATGCAGGAGGTAATCATGCCGAGCAAGACGAATGGTTTGCGCTTGCCCCATTTGTCCGACATAATCCCAAGCGGGAAGCGGCCAAGCATCTGCACGAAGCCATAGCTGCCAAGAACGATGCCGATCATTTGGAGCGACAGCCCGCGACCGCTTAAGTAAGGGGTAAGAATGGGTACGTAGGTGTACATGGATGTCCAATACAGAATGGTAACAATGGTAAACAACAGTTTTTGTGAGCGATCATTTACTGGCATAGGGCTATAAAAACTCCTTTCCCTAACACTTTAGCGCATGAACCTCGAAATTGTCACTTGCTATTTTGTAAGGGATCGTGGAAACTTTATCCATGGATAAGCGTATAAATCTTAGTCATAAATGATAAAGAGGTGAGTGACATTTGAACGAGGAAACAGCGAAGAAGAGCAAGTGGAAGAAGGAATTAAGGGATTGGCTCATGTCTCTTGCGATTGCCATTATTGTTGCGATGTTATTCCAAAATTACGTTTACGCCCAGTCTCAAGTTCATAACGTCTCGATGCAAAATACGCTTGTAGCCGGACAACGCCTGATCGAGGATAAATGGTCCTATCGCTTCCATAGTCCTGAGCGCGGCGATATTGTCATTATTAACGGACCGGAAAGCGAGCTTCGACTCGTGAAGCGGGTCATTGGTTTACCGGGCGATGTCATTGACATTCGTGATGGGGAAGTATACATAAACGGCGAGAAGCTTTACGAGGACTATGCGAAAGGGAACACTTTCGCAGGTATGTACGAAGTTCCGTTCACTGTCGAACCTGGTTATTTATTCGTTATGGGCGACAATCGCGAGCATAGCATGGACAGCCGCGAGCTGGGCCCGATTAAGTTATCTAGCATTGAAGGCAAAGCGGTATTCCGTATTTGGCCTATTAATAAATTCGGCGGTTTGTATGACCGCTAGAAGCGGAGAATAGGCAATGCCTTTTACCTTGTCACATCCTTTATATGCGGCTCCGCTCCGCAAGCTTATGCCTTCGCTAAGCCTAACAGGACTCGTGCTCGGAAGCATGGCTCCCGACATGGAATATTTTGTGGCCATGCAGCCGTATCGTTCAATTGGCCATTCCTTTATCGGTTTCCTGACCCTTGGACTTCCTCTGTGCTTAGCGATTGCATGTGCTTATCATTGGATTGTTGCGCCCAGGCTGCATTTGTTCATGCCTGCGATCGGCGGGATTAATACCTTTGTCCATCAGCAATTGTTGCCAAGGCGACTGGCACATAGGGCTGAATGGGCTTTTTTTGATGCGTTAGCCATTCTTGTTTGGTTGTTGTCTGCCGGGATCGGTTTTATGTCGCATGTGTTTGTCGACAATTTTACGCATAGCGGCGGTTGGTTCGTGCAGCGGATACCGGCGCTTCAAATGATGATTGCAGGGGAATATGCACATCACTGGCTGCAGCATTCGCTATCCGCGCTTGGGTTAGCCGTGCCGTTCATCATTCTATGGTATCGTTGGGCCAAATGGCATAAAACGATATCCGTCAATCAGTCAGCAATGCCGCGGCCAAACCTTCCATTCCTTAAACGTTTGCCGCGGAAAGAAACGCTGCTGCTTCCTGTATTCGCTTCGCCTTTTTTGCTAGGAAAGCTGTTGATAACGGATCAATGGTTATCCATTAGCATATGGGCTGTAGCGCCAATAACGAGCTTCCTTATAAGCTTATATTTCGTTTCGCTTTTACTTGGGACAGGCTATCGGTGGAGGAAGGCAGTGGCGATATTCTTGCCTTCGCTAGTCATTCTTGTCTACACTTTGCTCGATTGGAATGCGGAACGGTCGCTTATAGGCTGGATCGTTTTCATTTGGCTGCTTGCTGCTTCAATCATTGCAGGGGCGAGATTATGCTGCCAAGGCAGCGACGATACTTGTCGTTAAATATTAACAGCATTAATTATAAATCGCATAAATGATAAATTTCTACCGCGCTAAACGTAATAATTTTGTAAGAAATGGTTACTAGTTCGTTTAGAAATAGCCATTATGATAAAAGATAGATTGACGCGTTAATAAATCTAATAAAACAGTGTGAATAAGCAATAGGCAGGGCGTGTATCGAATGTCCATTCGTGTAAAGCTGTATGTGTCTTACCTGGCTATGACCGTAGTTCCGTTCATTCTCATGATCGCTTTCTTAATGTTCGTATTTCATGCTGGAGGCATGCAGGACATCAGGCAGTACATCGAGATCGAAAAGACAGAGAAGATGAGTCAAATGTTGATTTACGGCGAGCTCTCGTACGTTATTGAGAACGATTCGGACAAGATGAACGAGGAGAGTTATGTGAACGATCTGCAGTCGAGGCTTAGCGAGCAATGGGCGGGTCTGCTTATTGCTAAGGAAGGAAAGCTTGTATCGATTCCTCCTTTCCTGCAAGAGCTGTCTCCGGAAGAAGACTGGCAACAACTGCTGGACAATCCTCCAGATAAAGCGCCGCTTGGATTGTTCCGGTTCGAGACAGACGCCTTCGGCTTCCGGTATCCCGATGGCAGCGAAGGAGAGATGCTGCTGCTCCGGCGATATGACGTCGTTCCGCTCTTCTGGCGTCCGTTAGGCACCGCAATCGGCCTTGCGTTCGTCGCCCTGACCGGTTTGCTGTTAACGTACTTTGTGTCGCGCAGTATTATTAAGCCGATCCAGCAGCTTAAGACGGCTGCGCTGCAGATCAAAGACGGCGACTTGTCGCAGCGGCTTGTGAAGACGGGCAGAGGTGAGATTGGCCAGCTGAGCGCCGCGTTCGAGGCGATGCGAATACGTCTGAAGCAATCGATTGATCAAAGCTTGCTGTACGAGGAAAATCGGAAGATGCTGCTGTCCCATATCTCGCATGATCTGAAGACGCCGATCTCGGCGATCAAAGGTTATGTCGAAGGTATAATGGACGGTATTGCCAATACCGACGAGAAGCGGGAGCGGTACATGCAGACGATCTACCGCAAAGCGGGCGATATGGATCAACTGATCGACGAGCTGTTCCTGTTCTCCAAGCTGGACCTGCAGACGGTTGCCTTCGATTTCAAAGTGCTGGATATTAAGCGATATTTGGAGCATTTTCTCGAAGAGCAGCGTTTTGATCTGGAAAAATCGGGTGTTAAACTCACCTACTCTGCACCAGCTAAGCAGTCGATTATGATAGCGGCTGATCCCGATAAGCTTAGCCGGGTGCTCACGAATATTTTGAACAATTGCGTGAAGTATATGGGGCAAGAGGGAGAAGGCAGCGAGAAGCGGATTGACGTAACCATCCAGGACGAAGATCGATATGCGGTTATCGAGCTGGTGGATACAGGTCCGGGAATAGAAGAGGAGGATCTTCCTTATATATTCGATCGATTCTACCGAGCCGAACAGTCGCGCAATTCTGAGACCGGCGGCAGCGGTCTTGGGCTTGCCATAGTCAAACAAATAATCGAAGGGCATGGCGGCGTCGTATGGGCTGAAAATGCGATAAATGGCGGAGCTCGCTTCTTCCTGAAGCTGCCGCTTGCGACAACGCCTAAAGCGGTGACTGAACATGAAGAACATACTGATCATTGAAGACGAGAAAGCTATTGCCGAGCTGGAACGCGATTACTTAGAGAGTTATGGCTACAGCGTACAGATTGAAGGCCGAGGAGATATCGGCTTAGAGAAGGCGCTTGCGGGAGAGTTCGATCTTATCATTCTGGATGTTATGTTACCGAAGCTGGACGGCTTCGAAATATGCAGACAGATCAGGCAATCACATAATATTCCCATCCTTATGGTCACTTCGAAGAAAGAAGATATTGATAAGATTAGAGGCTTGGGACTGGGAGCGGACGATTATATGACGAAGCCCTTTAGTCCGAGCGAGCTTGTAGCAAGAGTCAAAGCCCATCTTGCCAGATACGAGCGATTGACCGGTGACCGGTCAGGCGGAGAACGTGGCGAACAAATACGAATTCGCGGCTTGCTGATTGATAAGCCTTCCAGAAGAGTGACGATTCACGATAACGAATCGAGCCTGACTTCGAAGGAATACGAGCTGCTGCTGCTGCTCGCTTCGCATCCGAACCGCGTATTCGAAAAGGAAGAGCTGTTCGAGAGAATATGGGGTCTCGATTCGAACGGCGACGCAGCTACGGTTACGGTACACATTCGGAGGCTGCGCGAAAAAATAGAGCATGATCCGTCGAACCCGCAATATATCGAGACGATATGGGGCGTCGGTTATCGCTTTAAAGTATAAACAGACAAACAAAGACTGGGGAGTGAGAGGTTTTGAAGAGCATCATTCGATTTTCATTAAACAATAAGTTTGCTTTATGGATCTTAACCGCGTTAGTTATGTTCGCCGGCCTTTATTCCGGATTGAACATGAAGATGGAGACGATGCCGGATATTACGATACCGATCGTAAGTGTTACGACGGTACTTCCCGGCGCTGCCCCGGAAGAAGTTTTGGAGAAGCTGACTAAGCCGATCGAGCAACGGACGAGAAACTTGGAAGGTGTCGATGTCGTTAGCTCGACTTCCTATGAGAATGCGTCGTCCGTCGTTATCCAATACACATTTGATACGGATATGGACAAGGCAGAGTCGGAAGTGAAAAGTCTGCTTGCAGACTTGAACTTGCCTGAGGGTGCACAGGACCCTCAAGTATCCCGACTAAGCTTGAACGCATTCCCAGTTGTATCGCTTAGCTTGTCGGATGAGAAGCTATCCCTTGAACAATTGACGAAGCTGGTGCAATCGAGCATTCTGCCTGAGCTGCAAGGTATCGAAGGCGTAGCGAGCACCCAAATATCCGGACAAAACGTAATGGAAGGCGAGTTGGCGTTCAAGCCGGCAGCCATTGCCCAATACGGACTGACCGAAGATATGATTAAAGGCATGATTCAGGCTTCGGCTGTTAAAGCGCCGCTTGGTATTTTTGAATTCGGCGATTCGGAGAAAGCGATTGTCGTTGACGGCAACGTTGTAACGGAAGACGATCTGAAGAACCTATTACTGATGCCTAATGTGAAGCTCAGCGATGTTGCGGATCTGAACGTTGAGGGCAAGGCAGAGTCGATCTCCCGTACGAATGGCCAAGACGCGATCGGCATTAACATTGTGAAGGCAGCCGATTCGAATACGGTCGATGTCGTGAACAAGGTAAAAGAAACGATTAAGGACTTGGAGCAAGAAAATGACGGTCTCGTTATCGTCACGACTCTCGACCAAGGAAAGCCGATCGAAGATTCCGTCCACACGATGATTAACAAAGCTCTTATCGGCGCAATCTTTGCGGTCATTATTATTTTGATCTTCCTGCGCGATATTCGCTCGACAATTATTGCAGTGGTATCGATACCGCTTTCGATCTTGATCGCTTTGCTTATTTTGAGCCAATTGGATATTACGCTTAACATTATGACGCTTGGCGCAATGACGGTCGCGATTGGCCGGGTTATTGACGACTCCATTGTCGTCATTGAGAACGTCTATAGAAGAATGGCGCTGAAAGGCGAGAAGCTGAAGGGCAAAGATTTGATTTTGGACGCGACGAAGGAAATGTTCGTTCCGATAATGTCCTCCACAATCGTTACGATTGCCGTATTCCTGCCGATGGCACTCGTATCTGGCATGATCGGTGAACTCTTCATGCCGTTCGCGCTTACGATCGTGTTCGCGCTGCTTGCATCGCTGGTTGTAGCGATTACAGTTGTGCCGATGCTGGCGCATATGATGTTCCGCAACGGACTTAAGCCAGGCAAGGAGCATCACGAAAAGCCAAGCCGCTTGGCGGAATGGTACAAAAAAGTATTGAGCAAGTCGTTGAACCATAAAGGCATCACATCGCTTATTGCCGTTGTGTTGCTCGTTGGCAGCTTGTTCCTCGTGCCAGTAATCGGCGTCAGCTTCATTGCCGGCGACGAGCAGAAGAGCGTTATGGTCACTTACAATCCAGCACCGGGCGAAACGCTTGAGCAAGTCACGGCGATGGCGCTTGAAGCGGAGAAGCTGTTGCTCGCTCGTGAGGAGCAAGGCATTGAGATCGTTCAATATGCGGTGGGCGGATCCAATCCATTCAGCCCTGGCGCATCGAAGCAAGCGTTGTTCAACTTGACGTACAACGAAGATGCGAAAGGATTCATAGAAGAGAAAGAGAAGATCGTACCGCTCTTGCAAGAGCTTGGCGGCAAAGGCGAATGGAAGCAGCAAGATTTCGCCGCCGGCGGTCTTGGCGGCTCAGGCATGTCGATGCTCGTGTACGGTCCTGACATGGAAACGATCACGCCGGTCGTTGCTGACTTAACGGCGAAGCTGAAAGAAAACCCGGATTTGAAAAAAATCGACTCCAGCTTATCGGAGACTTATGAGCAGTACCGAATTGTTGCCGATCAATCGAAGCTAAGCCAATACGGCTTAACTGCAGGCCAGATCGCGATGGCGCTGAGCCCGGTACGCGAGACGCCGCTGCTCACGACGATTGAGAAGGACGGCGAAGATGTTAACGTTTATGTGAAGGTCGAGCAGAAGACTTACAAAGAGAAGGCTGACCTTGAGAACGTGATGTTGAAATCGCCTCTGGGTACTGAAGTTGCCCTGAAAGATGTCGTTACGATCGAAGAAGGCGAATCGCCAAATACGATTACAAGCCGTGACGACCGCATTTATGCGGAAGTGTCCGCTGAACCGACAGGATCCGACATCGGCGCAGCGTCGGCTGAACTGCAAACGATGATTGATGAAATGGAGCTGCCTGCCGGTGTTAACATTGAGATGGGCGGCGTAACGGAGCAAATCAACGAGTCGTTCACACAACTCGGATTGGCGATGCTTGCAGCCATTGCAGTTGTTTACCTCGTACTCGTTATTACGTTCGGCGGCGCATTAACGCCATTCGCAATACTGTTCTCGTTGCCGTTCACCGTTATCGGTGCACTCGTCGGCTTGTTCTTGGCTGGCGAGACCTTAAGTGTTACCGCAATGATTGGCGCATTGATGCTGATMGGTATCGTCGTCACGAACGCGATCGTACTCATCGACCGCGTTATCCAGAAGGAGAAAGAAGGCTTGTCCGTTCGCGAAGCGTTGCTTGAAGCAGCAGGAACAAGACTTCGTCCGATTCTGATGACTGCAATTGCTACAATCGGTGCTTTGCTGCCGCTTGCACTCGGATTCGAATCCGGCGGCATGATTTCCAAAGGCATGGCGGTTACCGTAATCGGCGGTTTGACTAGTTCAACGCTGCTTACGCTGATCTTCGTACCGATGGTATATGAATTGGTAAACCGTAAGAAGAAAAAACAAGCTCAAGCGTAATGGAAAGACATCGCTTATAGCATAATCAACAAAAAAGCTGATCCTAGCCCTTGCGGCAGATGGATCAGCTTTTTTTGCTTGTATATGACCGCTAGGAAACCGTTAATTTGCCTACCATATCCGCATGGCCGGAGCCGCATTGGATGGAACAGTGGAAGTCGTAAGAGCCGGCTTTGTCGACCGTAAAGGTAGCGCTCTCGCCGTTTTTCAAATTAACGTTGAAATCCGGAATTTCCAGGCCATGGTTGCCGGTGTCGTTCTTTAGCGTAATCGTTACTTTATCGCCTGCGTTCAACTTGACGTCAGGCGGGTCAAATTCAAAGTTGGTAGCGTTCACGGTAATCGCTTTTGCTTCGCCGCCGCCATTACCGCCATTTCCAGCGGGAGGCGTTGTACTGCCGTTATTATTGTTGGCGTTGTTGTTGCCGCAGCCGCTTAATGCCATAACCGCTGCCAATGCAGTGACCGTGAATGTCAATGCGAGCTTCTTCTTCATGCTGTAATCCTCCTCGAATGGTGCTGATGCGTTGGCTGGTTAGCCAATTCTGTCTTCCATTAACGTTCCCTACAATACCTGCTTTTAAACGTAAAATCTCGCTTTATCGATACTGTAATGGTCGGTTGAGACCGTTCTATCGTGCAACTATTTTCGTAGCGCATTCGTTCGATATTACAACAAGCTGTATGGTATCCGAATCCATAAGGGGGAAGTCATTTTATGATTGAAGCTTCAATGCATCATCGCCCGGTTAAGCGATCGAAGGCTAGATTATTAGTCGGAAAATGGTGGTTCACAATCAAACGATATGCGACTTGGCTGTCGCCAAAGGTGAAGATGGCAAGGGAACGTTCTGAAAGCGATCTTGTCTACAATATTTTTTCTCATCGGACGCCATTATTCCGGCAGCTTAAGGAAGTTGATCGTTGGCTGCATACCAATAAGGCGATTAACTTAAAGCTGGCCGCGAACAAGCTCGACGGTTTAACGCTTAAGCCTGGCGAGACGTTCTCCTATTGGCGGACGATCGGCAAGCCTACACGTAGCAAAGGGTATGTAGAGGGAATGGTGTTATTTTATGGCGGTTTTAAGACAGGTGTTGGTGGCGGACTATGTCAAATGTCGAATTTGATTTACTGGATGACGCTGCATACGCCGCTGACCGTAACGGAGAGGCACCGTCACAGCTACGACGTATTTCCCGATGTCAATCGTACGCAGCCGTTCGGGAGCGGGGCAACATGCGCGTATAACTATCTAGATCTGCAAATTAAAAATACGACTGAAGCAACTTACCAATTACGGGTATGGGTAAGCGAAAACGAGCTTTTTGGCGAATGGCGATCTGATTTGCCTCATTATAATCGCTACGAAGTGTACGAAAAAGAACATATCATGGCATCGCAGCCATGGGGCGGTTATATTCGAAGCAATGTCATTCATCGCAAAACATTTAATCGTGAGCAACAGTTGCTTAATGATGAATATATCTCATCCAACAATGCCTTAATGATGTATGCGCCGCTGCTGGATCAGCCGGTCCGTTAACGTATAGAATATGGATGGAGAGGTGAACCTATTTCTATTGTTATGGATTTTAGACAAAGGAAATAGGAAGGTGTTGTCATACCTATGCTCCGTCATATCGTTATGAAGGCGGTATTCGTACTCTTAAGCTTTACCAATTCGGATGTGATGTCCGGAGAAGAAGCATCAGCGCTGCATGCAGAACCCAGCTATGCGAAGTGGGGAAAGCTAGCCATGGAGGAGACAGCCAAGGCGTATCGTGACGCTTCTATAATTGATTACAAATATGAAGGCAGGCACGCGATGGGCCGAGACGAAGCCGAGGAAAGTTTCCTGCTATGGGTTAAGCAAGGCGGCCGAGAATTCGGCGTTCGCGTTACGATAAAGGTCGAAGCTGCCGCCGATAAGCTTAAAGGTGTCAGTTTGGTGGAAGTAAAGTAAAATAATTGAAACAGAATCGAACGCTTGAACGTATTAGCGCTTAACAGACGACATTGCCGCAAGCGTCTAATACAAGGAAGATGAGAGGAGCAGTTTAATGTTAATCACAACAACACCGACCATAGAAGGACGTCCGATTTTGGATTATACAGGTGTAGTGACCGGAGAGGCGATCATGGGGGCCAACGTCGTACGTGACTTCTTCGCATCGATAACCGATATTGTCGGCGGTCGTTCGGGGGCCTATGAGAGCAAGCTGAAGGAGGCTCGCGATGTTGCCTTCGAAGAAATGAGGATGCAAGCGTCAAGGATCGGCGCGAATGCGATTGTTGGCATCGACATCGATTATGAGGTCATTCGGGACGGCATGCTGATGGTAGCTGTCAGCGGAACGGCAGTTCGAATCTAATTGGCGCACTCGTTCCAATAGTCATATAATTACAAAGAAAGCGACAATGCTGCGACCCTCGTAGAGTAGTTGTTGCTTTCTTTTTTGTGTGCTTTAGGATTGTACTTAGCCGTCTTTAGCATAATCTATCATTTGCAACTAAATGATTCGCTTATTCGTTATGATAGAGATGTTGATAGAGATGTGCTGCTTAGGATGAGGGGCTTATACAAAGAGAGGAGTCAGAATGTGAACCAATTGAACAAAAGGTTGATGCGATTTACGATGTTTGTCGTCGTATGCGGCTTGCTTGCCGCAATGGCATTGCAGACAGGAAGCACTGCGATTGCTGCGCCTCAGACTGAGGGAATAGCGATTCAAGCAAGCGTTGGTTATCAAGGGACGGTGAAGCAAAACGAATGGTATCCGGTCCGATTCAAGCTGATCAACCAGACGGGAGAGGACGTAAAGGGCGAGCTCGTCCTGACGGCGGTATCGTCGATGAGCAATACGTCTGTCGACTATGTAGCGTCAGCTGAGCTTCCTATGAATACGGAGGTAGAGCTGACGATACCCGTTCCGGGTGATTCGCTTTCGAAAAATACGAGCAAAATTCGGTTTTTTAAAGGTTCAGTAAAAGATGGTAAAACCATTCCGATACTCGGTAACGATTACATAGAGACAAGAGTTAGTTCAAGCTATACGATCGGTGTCATTTCCCGTGATCCCGATACGTTTAATTTCATGCCTTCGCTCAATCAGCGCGGCTACGATATTACCGTCATTCCCATCGCGGAAGACGAGCTTCCGCGGGAAGGTATTTTGCTAGAAACCTTAAATACGATCGTTATTAACGATATGGCAACGAGCAATTGGAAGCCAGAGCAAGTGGACGCTATTAATGACTGGGTCATTCAAGGAGGAACACTCGTATTGTCCGGCGGTGCAGGCTATAGCAAAACATCGCAAGCGTTCCAGGATATTGCACCGGTTATTGCCGGCGGTACAACCGAGCTAACGAGTACAACAGCGTTAACCTCGTATAGCGGAACAGCGCTCGAGAACGCCGATTCGATAACGGTTTCTACGGGACAACTAAATGAGGCACAGTCACTGCTAGAAGAGAGCGGCATAGAGCTTGCTGCATCTCGCAAGGTCGGTCTAGGCACGGTTATCTATGTGGCCTTTGATCCTTCGCTTGCCCCGCTTGCGACATGGGCGGGAAGCGCATCTTTATGGTCGAAGCTGCTTCAAGGTTCGTTATCGCCGCTCACGCAAGGGATGGTCAACGTATCCGATAATATGTTTTGGGAGTACAGCAATCTAATCGATCAGTTTCCTTCCGTTAAAGCGCCTGAATTCCTATTATTGCTCGTCATGTTCGTTATTTATATGATTATCGTTGCACCGGTACTATATATCATTTTAGCGAAATCGGACCGCAGAGAATGGGCATGGTGGCTCATTCCTTCCGTATCCATCGTAACAGGCATCATCATCTTCTATTTCGGTGCTGCCGATAAGCGGGAGATGAATGCTCATACGATTGAGATTGTAGAGCTGACCGGTCAAGGCGATGCGGTCAAGTCGGGAGCAACGGGGATTTTTGTGCCGAACGGCGGTAATATGAAGCTTGCCTACGACGAGGAACGGCATATGATCCCATACCCTTCAGACAATCAATCCAGTATGGGCGGCAATCTTGCATTGAACAACAATACTCAGCTTCAGATTGCGGAAGGTTCGTCATCTGTCCTGTGGCGATCTGTTCCCTATTGGTCGACGCGCAAAACGTTGCTTGATAAGCAGACGATTCGAAACGAAGCCGGGCAGCTGGAGCTTGCTTATTCCAATCCGAACGGAAAGGTTGAAGTCAAAGTTACTAACAAAACGGCTACGGATCTGACGAGCGTCTCTTTAATTATGAATGGCAGCGTCCAGCGGATTGGAGACTTGAAAATAGGCGAGAGCGGTTCCGTTGCACTGCCTAGTACAGCGAATAGCCAGCTCGGCTATTATCCGTACGGCGATATGGTCTTCCCTGGCACATCCGGTTATAACGGCACCGACATCGAGTATTCGCGCGAGCGCGAGCTCGTCAATATGTATATGAATCGTAACAATAGCGGACTTGCGATGGGTTCGCCGCTAATTGTAGGCTTCAGTATCAACCATGATCCGCTCTATACGGTGAACGGCGATAAAGTGAAGGCCGATAATTTGACCATGTGGGTGCAGCAGCTTGGCGAGGTGACGCTTGCGGGCAACCGGATCCAAGTGCCTGTTGGTATTATTCAGCCTATCATTACCGATAATGGCCTGCAGCGTATGGATCACTATGGCAACGGAATTATGGGTGTCGGAAGTGGCGAGCTCCAATTCGAATACACCGTTCCCAATGCAAAAGGGGTTAAATACGATAAGCTCGAAATCAGTTACAACTCGCAATATGCATCTTCTAATGGTGTGTGGAGCATATGGAATGAAGTCAGCCAGCAATGGGAGGATGCTACAATGCTTGCTTCCGATGTAGCGGAATACATGGTTAACGAGCAGTCGATTCGTATGAAGCTGACCGTCACATCGGACATGGAGACGGCATTGCCGCAAATCGCATTGGAAGGAGTGACGATTTCCAAATGACTACGAGTAATAGAGTAGATAACGATGCAATTGATGATAACGCCACTGCTGTTCCGATGATAGAAATTAAGCAGTTGGCTAAGCATTTCGGAAATTTTCATGCACTCAAAGGAATAGATCTAACGATTGCCAAAGGAACCGTATTCGGCTTCGTGGGGCCGAATGGCGCAGGCAAGTCAACGACGATGTCGATCTTAGCTACGCTGATGGCTCCGTCGTCGGGATATGCGAAGGTTGACGGCATCGACGTKACGAAGCACCCGCATGAGGTGCGTAAGCGCATCGGCTATATGCCGGATTTCTTCGGTGTATACGATCAATTCAAGACCGTAGAATATTTGCATTTCTACGGTGCGAGCTACGGCATTCCGAAGGCGGAGCGTGAGCAATTGATTCCGCAGCTGCTGGAGCTTGTTAATCTAAGCGATAAGAAGGATGCCTACGTCGACACGCTATCACGCGGTATGAAGCAGCGTCTCTGCCTCGCGCGATGCCTTGTTCATGATCCGGAGCTGCTCATTCTTGATGAGCCGGCATCGGGGCTTGATCCGCGTGCCCGCATCGAGATGCGCGAAATACTGCGAGAGCTCAAGTCAATGGGGAAGACGATCATTATTTCTTCGCATATATTGCCGGAGCTAGCGGAAATGGTCGATGAAATCGGCGTTATCGAGCATGGGCAGATGATCGCGCAAGGCAATGTCGCCGACATTCAAAATCGGATGCGCGTCAAACGGTTTCTTCATATTCGATTGCTTGAACGCGAGGACGAAGCGGAAGCTTTTCTGCGCGATCGTCCGCATGTGAACCGGTTGCTGCGCGATGAACGGGGCATACAGGTGCATTTCAGCGGACAGGACGAGGAGCAGTCGGCTCTTCTGCATGATCTAATTCATGCTGGATTTAAGCTTGTCTCCTATAGTGAAGCACAAACGAATTTGGAGGATGTGTTTCTCGAAATTACGAAAGGAGGCGACGGCGACCAATGAGAGAGCAAACGGCAGGAAAAAACGGATTAAGCTGGCGGGCCAAACTCATTAATCCGGTGCTGAACAAGGAGTTCCGGCTTCGGATGCGAACGCCCCGTTCGATGTGGACGTTGTTTTTCTATTTGTTCGCGATCGGCTTAATGGCGCTTAGCGCGATCTATTTGACGCAGGTCATATCGGGCAGCGGGCGCTCGTTCGATCCTGAAGCGAGCAAAGTTTTATTCTACTTCTTAAGTATGGCGCAGCTTGGTCTTATAGCGTTTATGGCGCCAGGCCTGACAGCAGGTGTCGTTAGCGGAGAACGGGAGAAGCAGACGCTTAATCTGCTGCTGACGACGCAGCAAAGCTCGACGACGATTATTTTGAGCAAGCTCGTGTCGTCGCTAAGCTTCATGGTGCTCATCGTTATAAGCACGATACCGATATACAGCATGGTTTTCCTATATGGCGGCATATCGCCGAAGCAATTGCTGCTTGTGTTTCTGTTTTATATTTTCATGATGCTTGTACTGGGCTCGTTCGGCATTATGTTCTCGACACTATTCAAGCGAACGATGATTTCGGTCATTGTGACGTACGGTATAACGTTGTTTATGTTCGCGGGCACGGCGTTGTTGTTCTTCGTCATGGTAGGAGTGACGGAAGGATTTTCTCAGAACGGTTCCCAAACCTGGGTCGGACATATTATAGCCTGGAATCCAGCAGCTGCGCTGTACAGCATATTGGATCCGGAAATATCGCAGCAGGTATACAATTACGGAAGCTACAGCGGTGTTGCGCCTAAGAAACCATGGCTCGCATTATGGCAGGAGTTTATCCTAATTTATTCGATTCTGTCCGCTCTAGCGCTATGGACGGCGATTGGGAAGCTGCGGCCGAGATTGAAACGCTAATCATGATCGATAGATACGGAAACCAAGAAGGTATTTAACCACATTAATGATGAACAATAACTTGAAAATAGGAGGGGCGGATATGAAGGGAAATGTGCTGTTAGAGCTGTTAAGACCGGTTAGGCGAAGGCTGACGACATTCATCGTTATCCGCTACTCGCTGCTTGGTTTGTTAAGCGGGAGCCTCGCAGGTTTACTGTTCCTGATTGCCAGCCGGATTTGGCCAATTCTCCATGTGCGCGACTATGCTGCCGCTGCAGTTGGACTTGGCCTATGCGTTGGTTTCGCTATCGGCTTGTGGAAGCGTGCTTCCACAAGAGAGGCGGCGCGGACGATGGATAAGTCGGGCACAGAGGACGCGATTCGTACGGCGCTCGATGGACTCGAGCGTCCGGATGGTGAAGTGCAGCCGATTGTGCGGCTGCAGAGGGAAGAGGCAACCGCAGCGGCGCAGCGTTATGTCGGAGAGCTGCATACGCAGTTGCCTTGGCCGGCTTGGAGCAGATGGCGCAAGCCGGTGTATGGGGTGGCAGCCGTCTGGTTCGTGACGGCTGCTTTGCTGTTATGGCCCAATCCGCAGGATGATCGGGCACAGGCGCTGGCGCAAGCGAGAGATCAGCTTGCGCAGCTGGAGCGCGAGGCGGAGAAGCTCGCCTCGCAGGCCGAGGAAGCTTCGCTGCCTGAGGCGGCGAAGCAGGAGCTGTTGCAGCCGCTTGAGCAGCTGCGAAGCAAGCTGGACGCGTTAAGCGGCGACCCGCTTGCGGCGCTCGAGCAGCTCGAGGCTGCGATGCGCGAGCTGCAAAAAGCTGCCGACCTTGCGAAGCAGGCGGCGGAGCTGCTGGAGGCTGCCGCGAGCGAGATGAGCGGCGACAGCAACTTGCGGCAATTGGCTGAAGCGATGCAGGACCGCGATGCGGAAGGCGTGAGCAAGGCGATCGACAGCTTGCGTTCGGAGCTGCAGCGGTTAACGGAGGAGCAGCGTGAAGCAATCGCGCAGATGATGGAGAAGCTCGCTGCTGAGCAGTCGAATCAGGAGGGCGAAGGCAGCGAGGGTCTGGCATCGGCGCTGAAGAAAGCGGCGGAGCAGGCACGTGAAGGCGGCGAGTCTGCAGGTGAGAAGGATGGATTAAGCGAACTTGAACAAGCGCTTAAGGAACAATTGTCACAGGAGCAGCTGGAGCAATTGGCAAGATCAATGGCGGAGCAGCTTGGGCAAGAGGGCGAGGCGCTGGCCAGCCAAGCAGCTGCCGCCGGAGCTAATGTCCCTTCCGCATGGGCTGGGGGAGCGGCAGGCAGCGGCGGCGCTTCCGGAGAGCAAAGTCCATCAGGCGGAGGTTCCAGCGGACCATCGTCAGGCCAAGGCAGCGGGTCGAATCCGAGCGGAGGCTCTAGCGCTTCACCAAGCTCGGGACAAGGAGAAGGTTCAGGGGCCGGTACCGGGCAGGGCAACGGCTCGGGGGCTGGCTCTGGGCAAGGAAGCGGGTCAGGCTCCGGCTCCGGAACGGGCCAAGGAAACGGTTCGGGTTCGGGTCAGGGTTCTGGTTCCGGCTCCGGTCAAGGAAACGGGGCAGGTGTCGGAACGGGCGGACGAACGCTCATCACGACGCCGCGCAATATGGCCGGGTCAGGCAATACGCAGCAGGACGGGGGACCATCTACAGGCGGTCAGACGGAAACGGGCGGCAAGTCGCCGATGATTGACGGCATGACACGTCCTTACGAGGAAGTGTACAACGAATACGCAGCCGAGGCGAAGGAGTCGCTAGGCAGATCGCAGCTACCGGCCAGCATGCAGGATAAGGTGAAGCAATATTTTGATCAAATTCAACCGAACCGATAATAGGAGGCTTCTATGATAGAGTCGAAATCGCAATTGGAAGAGGCAGCCTCGCGAATCTCCCAGCTGAGAGATGAGATTGGAAGAGTGATCGTCGGCCAGCAAAATGTAGTCGAGCAGCTGCTTTGGTGCTTGCTGGCAGGCGGACATGCGCTGCTTGAAGGCATTCCAGGACTCGGCAAGACGATGCTCGTAAGAACGGTAGCTGACTGCGTATCGCTGCAGTTCTCGCGAATCCAGTTCACGCCTGATCTGATGCCCTCGGATATTACAGGAACGACATTAATTGATTTCTCTGCGCAAGGAGCAGCTGTTCAGCGGTTCCAGCCGGGGCCATTGTTCGGCAATCTGGTGCTGGCCGATGAGATCAATCGCGCAACGCCGAAGACGCAGAGCGCGCTGCTCGAAGCGATGCAGGAGGGAACGGTGACGGCCGGCGGTGAAACTCATGTGCTGCCTAAACCGTTTTTCGTGCTGGCAACCCAAAATCCGATCGAGCAGGAAGGCACCTATCCGCTGCCGGAAGCGCAGCTTGACCGCTTTCTACTGAAGATCGGCGTGGACTATCCGAGCAGGGAAGAACTAAAGCAGATTGTACTGCGCACGTCATCAGTGGAGCAGCATAAGGCGTCCGTCGTCATGGACGGTGAATCGTTGTCTGCCATTCAGCTAATGGCGAAGCAAATATTGCTCGCTGACGAGCTGCTCGATGCAGCCGTGAAGATGATTATGATGACGCATCCCGGCGAGGCGGATGCGCCAGACGATGTTAAACGGTATGTCCGTTTCGGAGCCGGCCCGCGGGCGCTTCAAGCGATCGTCGGGGTAAGCAAGGTCCGGGCCTTATGCGCCGGGCGATTGCATGTTAGCTGGAACGATATCCGCGAAACGGCATTTCCGGTTCTGAGACATCGGATTGTGCTTGGTTACGAGGCGCAGGCAATGGGGCTGTCCAGCGATCGCATGACCGAGGCGATCTTACAATCGATCGAGGCAGAGCGATGAGTGAAGCTCAGAATCACTCACCGATACAAAAGCTAAACGCTGAAGAAGCTTTGAGGCTGCTATTCCCGGATATGTCGCTGCTAGGTCGTATTGAGCAGCTGCGGATTGCTTCCCGAAGCAAAGTGAAGGGGACGTTGGCAGGCAAGCGAAGATCGGTTTCCTTAGGCGGCTCTCAGGAGTTCGCCGATTACCGGCCCTATGCGCCAGGTGATGATATTAGACGAATCGATTGGAGTGTCTATGGCAGGACAAGGCGAGCTTATGTCCGTCAATATTGGGACGAGCAAGAATTAATCGTCCATATGTATGTCGATATTTCGCGTTCGATGTCGTTCGGCGAGCAGGAAACGAACAAGCTGCAGTACGCTTTAAGGCTCGCGGCGAGCGTAGGTTATGCCGCGCTATGCGGTGATGATCGAGTAGCTATGAAGCTGTTCACTGACCGCATTGTGCAGGAGCTTCCGCCCGTACACGGCAGAGCCTCATCGCCAAAATGGTTTCAGTTCATTGCGGATGCAACGCGTAGCATCGATTACGAGCAATCATCCGAGAGCGTTTTGTCTAAGCTTGATCTTTCTGCTGTGTTTCGGGCGCCAGGAGTACTTCCACGCCGAAGCGGCGTATCCTGGCTATTGACCGATGCGATGTTCGAAGAAGGAATCGAAGCGGCGATCGTATCGCTTCAAGCGGCGAAGCAGCAGGTTGTTCTATGCCATCTGTTATCGCCTTCCGAGCTGGACCCGGAGCTAAGCGGAGAGCTTAAGCTCATAGACAGCGAGCTCAAAACCGGCAAAGATATAGCGGTCGGTCACCGGCTACTCTCCGACTATCGCAAAGCTGTATCGGAATACATAGAGCGATTGAAGCACCTTTGCGCCGAACGGGGAGTAATCTATGTATTCGTGAATACAGGTATTTCACTCAACGACACGATCCATCATATTTTGCTGCCTGAACAGGCACTAGCGGGCAAGTCGTAATTAATCTTAAGCCCGGGCAACGGCTTTGGAGAGGAGGTCCAATATGCAGTTTTTGTCGCTTCCGTCGGCATGGTTTGCGATTCTGTTGCCGTTGATTGCGGCTATGTATATTTTGAAGAGAACGTACTTAGAGCAGGAAATCGCAAGTCATATGCTGTGGCGCAGAGTGCTGAACGAACAGGAAGCGAACAGGCCTTGGCAAAAGCTGCGGAGCAGACTGCTGCTGCTTCTGCAATTGTTGGCAGCGCTGCTGCTCATTTTTGCGCTTCTGCAGCCGGTTATTATGAGACCATCTACAGCTAGCGGGCATGCAGTCATCGTCATCGATCGATCAGCGTCCATGACGGCCCGCTCGGCTGACGATGGAGACGGAAGCGGAACCAAGCTGGAGCAAGCCGTATCCGAAGCGGAGCAGTGGCTGTCGGGCCAGCCTGCCAATCGGCCGATTACGTTGGTTGTGACGGGACAGCAGCCTGAAGTTCTGCTGTCGCGTACGAAGGACCGCGGAGCATTGAAGGAGAAGCTCCAGTCGATTGCGCCTGTCTATGGCAGGACAGACAATTCGGCTGCATTGTCGCTAGCACATTCTTTGCTGCTGGATGAGCGTGACGGAGAGATGGCCATATTCACTGACGGATTATGGCCAGACGCTGCGGAGGCGAATGCGATACAGCTAAATCATAATGTGTCGCTTAACATTACCGGAAATCCAAAGCAGCGTAATAATCAAGCGATTTTATATTTCGGGATTAAGGCTGATGCGAACAATGATGGGAGTTATTCAGCGGTCGTCACGATCAATAATGACAGTCAGGCTGTACGGAAAGCACAGCTCGACATTTGGGCTCAGGATGCTCAAGGCAAGTTGACGCTTGCCGCCGAGAAATCCGTCGATATTGCTGCGGGGGAATGGGAGAGCGTACAGTTGTCAGGTTTGCCGGCAGCCTCTTATTATAAAGCTGAGCTTCGTCATTCGACGGACGCTATATCGATCGATAATAGCGCCTATCAATTCCCTGATACGCCGCGTGCAAAGGAAGCGCTTCTCGTAACGGATGGCAATCTATTTCTGGAGAAGGCGCTGCAGTTGGCAGGCATTCTAACGGTTAGAGTCAGTCCCGATAGCGTTGTGCCGAGCGGAGAAATCTCCCAAAATATAGATTGGATCGTACTTGATGGCAACGATCCGCGTCTATATGGCGAGCCTGGCTGGGCATCGCTGCTGGAAGCGAAGCCGCTTTGGTTAATCGACCATCCAACGGAAGAGGATGGGCAGAGCGCAGTCCCATCGAACGCACAAACGATCGTTCAAGAGCACCCGGTAACCTCCTACATCACGTTCGCTGACACGCATATTGGAAGGCTTCTTAAGCCGCCGGCAGAGGAGCTTGGCTGGGGGAAGCCGGTATTGACCTATGGCGGCATACCAGCAATCTATGCTGGAGATGCGGGAGGTAAGCCGAAGCTGAGGTTCACCTTTAACCTTCAGGATACCGATCTGCCGCTCAGATCCGAGTTTCCGGTGCTGATCGTTCAAGCAGCCGAGTGGATGAGCGGAGGCTCGCAGCTTGAGCTTGGCATAACCTCGGCAGATCAGCTTATGGAACTATCTCTTCATTCGAATTCAATCACTGCGCAATGGGAAACCATGGAACTGCTGGACAACAGCCTGAAGCCTGAGCAATCGGTTGGAAACAGTCCCGTCATGCTCGAACGACAGGCTAAGGACATCTATGAAGCGCCTTCCGTGCCAGGCCTTTATCGGCTGGTTGAAGTCGATGCCGAAGGAGAGGTAGTCGGGAGCCGTATGCTTGCTGTTCATGCGGATGCTGCAGAGCTCGCGTCTTCACCTGAATCATCGCCTGAGCTCCGACTCACCCAAACGAACCAAGCGAATGAACCTAATCAAGCTGTCGCGCACCGGACGAATGAAACGGCTCTATCTCTTGTTGTGTGGGCTGCAGCGCTATTGCTGTTCTTGATGGCGGCGGAATGGGAGGTGTACCGACGTGGGCATTCAAGCTGAAACGCCTTGGGCACTTCTGCTGCTGTTGCCTTGGCTGCTGTATATGATTTGGATTATACGTTCCATGATTCGATTGAAGGGCGGTCGCAAGGCAGCGGCGATTACAATAAGAGGCATGATTACGCTGTTGCTCATTGCCGTCATAGCACAAGTACAACCTTACGTTATTAATCAGCAGCGAAGTATTGTCTTCGTAGCAGACCGCTCTGCCAGTATGCAGGCCGATGAGCGTATAGGTGAATGGATCACAGGCGCATGGGCTGCCAGAAACGAGGACGATAAGGCAGGCGTCGTATCGGTGGGACTGAATGCAGCTGTCGAAAGGACGATATCGAACGAGCTCATAGGTGATTCTGCTGACTTCACCTTCCGAACAACGGTTAATAATCGGTTCACCGATCTGTCCGGGGGCGTGCAGCTGGCTGCCGCAATGCTCTTGAAGGAAGGTGGAGGGAGAGTTGTTCTGCTCTCCGATGGAGCGGAAAATGCAGGCGATGTGAGGCGACAAGCGAGATTGCTCGCAGGCGCGGGGATTGCCGTTGATGTTGTTGAGATCCATACAGAGTCTATTAATGACGCTGCAATCGAATCGCTTGATTTACCTGCCACGCTTACGCAAGGGGAAACCTTCACTTTCGAGATTTCGGTATCGAGTACGACATCTCAGCAAGCCGAGCTGCGCTTATTCGCTGATAACGAGGAAATATCGGTCACTCAGGTGCAACTGGAGAAAGGGGATAATCGTTTCGTTCTGAATAGTATTGCAGTTGAACCAGGCTATCACCGCTTCAGAGCTGAATTGTATACAACTAGTGATGAGCAGGCAGCTAATAATACGGCATACGCCTTCAGCCGGGTTGCGGGACCGCCGCATGTATTGATTGTAGAAGGACAACCGCAATCGTCGGCCAATGTTGAAGCTGCACTGTCTGCTTCATTCATCGGTCATACGACGATTATGCCGGAGCAGCTCTCTGTTGAGCTGGCAGAGTATGCAAGCTACGACAGCATTATTTTAAACAATGTGCCAGCTACTCGAATTGCGGAGAAGCCGATGGAATGGCTGGGCAAAGCCGTCAGCGATTACGGTGTCGGTCTCGTCATGCTCGGCGGAGAAGACAGCTTCGGCTTAGGCGGTTATTTCAAGACGCCTGTCGAGCGGGCGCTGCCCGTCTATATGGATTTGCAAGGCAAACGCCAGATACCTTCTCTAGGTCTCGTGCTCGTGATCGACCGCTCCGGAAGTATGTCGGACGGCAAGCTGGAGCTGGCGAAGGAAGCGGCAATCAGGACKGTCGAGCTGATGAGAGACGTAGATACGGTAGGGGTTATTGCCTTCGATTCCGCACCATGGTGGGTGGTAGAGCCTGAGAAGCTGTCGAACCGCGATTCGATTATTGAGCGCATTCAAGGTATTCAATCCGAAGGCGGAACCGAAATCTATAATGCGCTCCAAGCCGGTTATGAAGGGCTTCTAGAAGTGGATGCGCAGCGCAAACATTTGATTTTGCTTACGGACGGTCAGTCGGCGACGAATCCTGGTTATGAGGCGTTAACCGATGCCATTGTAGAGGATCAAATGACGCTCTCTACGGTCGCGGTAGGCGATGGAGCAGATCAAGCGTTGCTTGAACGGTTGGCGAAGGCTGCCAAAGGGCGATTTTACTTCACCAAAGACCAAAGCACGCTTCCTGCCATCTTCAGTCGCGAGACGGTAATGATGTCTCGTACTTATATTGTGGAGCAGTCGTTTACGCCAGCAGTCGCTAGGGCCGCTGATTGGGGGAAGCTGTGGAACGGCGGCGTGCCAAAGATTAACGCTTATATCGCCGCAACAGCGAAAGAAGCGGCGGAAGTCGCTCTATTGACGCCGGATGGCGATCCGCTGCTAGCCCGCTGGCAATACGGCTCTGGACGATCCGTCGCATGGACAAGCGACGTTACGGGCAAGTGGGCACGCGAATGGGTGCAGTGGCCTGCATTTCCAACCGTGCTTACCGAATTGGTGAAGTGGACGTTCCCTCAGTTTGTGAACAATCCGTATTCGATAACGACCGAGCAAGACGGCGGCCAAGCCACTTTGAAGGTACGCTCAGAAGCTGATGCGGGCTCATTCGACAGTGCGCTGTCCGCGGGGATTGAGGACGAATCAGGCAGCTATTCCGTTCGCCGCTTAATGCCGATCGGGCCGGGAGAGTATGAAACGACCTTGCCTGCGACAGAACCTGGCGTTTATTTGGCTCAAATCGGACAGAAGTCGAACGGAAACGCAATTGAAGGCGGTACGACATCGGCTTTCGTCATTCCTTATTCGCCTGAATACCGATTATCGAACACGGGCGGTCCAGAGACGATGGCTCAGATCGCCGCCACGACCGGCGGGCGCAAATTGCTTTTGGACGATCCTCAATCGGCATTTGATTTCAAGCCGCTGGAGGCTCGCAAGCCGATCGATTTGACGAATAAACTGCTCGTCGCCGCTTTGCTCCTTTGGTTGCTGGATATCGCGCTGCGTAGGCTGTCATTGCCTTACGGACGGATGCTCGAATGGGCGGGAACTTTGTTACGGCAACGCAATGGACGTAATAGCAGTCATACGAATGAAGTTTTAGAGTCAACCAATGCGGTATCGAGGCTAAAGAGAAGGACAACCGAAGCGAGCCGCTTCTACGGCGGCGTGTCTGGAATATCTCCATTCAAAGAGAGCGACAATCGAACAAAGCCGAGTGAATTGTCACCTTCAGCGAATGCGACTGCATCTGTGACGAACACGAATCAACCCGGCCCGAGCGCTGCTCGGCTAGAGCGGGATACTGCAATGGACGGAACGATCAACCGTCTGCTCGCAGCCAAAAACAAAAAGCGGAGATAGCCGYAGATATGGCTTCCAATAGCAACCGTTCTCCTTCATATGGACACGAGCGATAGGACGCGATACAATTCATATCAACGACTATAATAAGCAGCTACGCTTGAAGGAGATGTCTATATGGCTCAAGAACTGACGACGCAGGAACTGGAACAAAAGCTTAAAAACGGCGAGACTATCAATTTGATTGACGTTCGCGAGGTCGATGAATGGGAAGCCGGCCATATTAAAGAGGCACGCAACATTCCATTATCGGAAATCGTTCAGCGTGTTGACGAGTTCCCGCAGGAAGAGATGGAGATCGTCATCATCTGCCGCAGCGGCGGACGAAGCGGCAAAGCATGCGACTATTTGGGCGCGCTGGGCCATACCGTTATTAACGTGTCGGGCGGTATGCTTGCTTGGAACGGCGAAGTTGTAACCGGCGAATAATCGCATAATGAGGAATATGGCGGCACTAGGCTTCTTAGCTTAGTGCCGCTATTTATTATCCCCCTTGACAATGCTAAGCGGCATCGTGTATAAATACGTTTAAGATATATTCAGAATTTTCACAAATCTAACATTAACGAACGGGACAGTAATCTTAGGACGGATAGTCGCAGCGAGCCGGGACAGTGGAAGCCGGTACGGATGTCTATGATGAAGCGGGCCCGGGAAATGGTTTGTCGAAGCGATTCCGCGCAGTCAAGGTCAATGCAAAGGCGGCTATCAGAGTAGACAAATCCGGTCAATGACCGTTATCAAATCGAGTGATTGAACCTCATTGCAGGTTCAATACTTAGAGTGGTACCGCGGGAATCAGCAAGCTCTCGTCTCTTTATTATAGGAGACGAGGGCTTTTTTGGCGTTCGGACTCGATTTGACGATAACAAGGAGGAGGAATATAAAGTGTTGAAAGAAAAATTATTAACCGCATTAACTAATGTCGTAAATCAGATCGCAACGGAAGAAGGGTTGGTGCTCCAGGACAAAGTCAATGTCGTAGTGGAACATCCGGCTAACGAGGCAAACGGCGAGTTCAGCAGCGGCATAGCGATGCAATTGGCAAAGCATCTAAAGCGTGCTCCTCTCGTTATTGCAGCTCAGGTTAAAGAAAAGCTGCAATCTAATAACGCGATTAATCAGCTATTCGCAACCATCGATATCGCTCCGCCAGGCTTTATTAATTTCTATGTCAATTGGGAGCAGTGGGCGAAGCTAAATGAGGATGGAGCAGCAATAAAAGCCAAGAAGCAGCAAAAGCATAAGCACAAGGTACTCATTGAACATACGTCGATTAACCCGAACAAGTCTGCCCATATCGGTCATTTAAGAAATTCTTGTATCGGTGATACGCTAGCAAGATTGATGAAGCAAGCCGGACATCTTGTAGAGGTGCATAATTACATCGACGACCTTGGCAATCAATTAGCCGATACGGTCGTTGGCATTCTGAACACGTGGGCCGCTMAGTCGCATGCGAGATTTGGCGATTTCTGTTGGGAGACGTATGCGAAGGTGAATCAAGCGTATAAGGAACAGCCCGAATTGCTGCAAGAGCGTTCACGCGTACTTGCTCACTTGGAAGAAGGGGGCAACAACATTGCTTGGATGGGGCTGCTTATCGCTGAGCGCATCGTAAGCGAACATGTCGAGGAGATGAAGCAGTTCGGGATCGATTATGATGTGCTCGTATGGGAAAGCAGTATCGTTAGCGGAGGATTCTGGGAGCGCACCTTCGAGCTGCTGCAGCAAACGAACGTCTTCAGACAGGAGCAGCAGGGGAAGCTTGCAGGCTGTTGGGTGCTTGGAAGCGGGCAGCCGGCACATGAAGCTGACAACCTGTCAGAGCCTTTAGAAGCCGAACAATCCGAGCAGCAGCAAGGCGAACATCAAGCAGACAAGGTGCTTGTTCGCTCGAATGGAATTTTGACGTATACGGCTAAGGATATCGCTTATCATCTGTGGAAGTTCGGCTTGCTGGACAAAGATTTTCGTTATCGCAAGTTCGGCAGCGGTCTATGGTCTACGCAAGCAGGAGACGTGAAGAAGAAGATCGGCAAGGCAGATGCCGTTATTAATGTGATCGACCAGAGGCAGCAGTACCCGCAGGCCATGGTGAAGCAAGCGCTGTTAGCGTTAGGTTACACAAGTCAAGCCGAGCAGCTCAAGCATGTCAGCTATGGGGTCGTGTCATTAAGCCCATCTACAGCTGCCGGACTAGGCGTAGACACCACAGCTGGCAAACATGCTTATCCGATGTCCGGCCGCCAAGGTATCGGGATCAAAGTGTCGGAACTGCTCGACAGAATGGAGGGCATTATCGATGCCAAACGTTCAAGAAAGCAAGGTCTTACGAGTCGAACAATAGCGGCTGCTTCCATTCGTTACTACTTGCTGCGCTTCCATCTGCAGACAGAGATTGTGTTCGATCTGGAGCAGGCGACCGAAATATCGGGCAATACAGGCGTGTATCTGCTTTATGCCTACGCTCGGGCTTGCAGCATTATGGAGAAAGCCGCGCAAGCAGGCGTTCATGTGTCGGAGGTCCAGGTCGATCAGTCGCTCGACAAGCAGGAGCATGCCGTTCTAAGACAGCTATGCTACTGGCCGGAGGTATTGCAGGCGGCGGAGCTCGAGCTTGCGCCGAACATCATCTGCAATTACACCTATGAGCTGGCAACGTTGTTTAATCATTTTTATGCGACATGTCCAATACTGAAGGCATCTCCTGCTCAGCGCCAGCTGCGCTTATGGCTTACGCAACGTTACAAGCAGACGCTTGGCGAGGCGCTCGATATTCTTGGATTACCTGCTCCCGAAAGCATGTAACCTCACATTCCATTCATGCAAACGACTGGTCCCACATATAAATGAACCCAGATGGGTACAGGCATCGGTCGTTTAATGCGGAATGGAAGGAGGCGGGTTCAATGAATTCGCCGGATAACGGAATAATGATCGACTTTGCCGTGCAGGGAATGAGCTGTTCCGCTTGCGCGGCACGAATAGAGAAGTCGGTAGGGAAGATGGAAGGCGTCTATGAAGCGGCAGTAAGCTTCCCGCTGCGCACCGCTTGGGTGCAATTCTCGCCAGAGCGGGTAAGTCCCGAGCAAATCGCCGAGCGCGTAAGCCAGCTTGGCTTCACGGCTTCATTAAGCGAGCATGGCGATACGGGTCTGCGCAAGGAGCATGCGATACTAAAGCTTCGATTAATCGTCTCGCTCCTGCTGACACTGCCTCTGCTGCTTACTATGGTTCACCATTTGCCAATCTTATCGCCGCTTGCTGCTTATATACCTGCATGGCTGACATTGCCTTGGCTGCAGCTGGTGCTAGCGACGGTGCTTCAATTCGTTATCGGCATGCCCTTCTACTTCGGCGCTTATTATGCGCTTAGGCAGAAGAGCGCCAATATGGACGTGCTCGTTGCCGTAGGCACGACTGCAGCTTATCTGTACAGCCATTACATCGTGTTCCAGCAGGATCTGTTAAGCGCTTCGAGCTTTGGGGCAGAGATGCCCGCGCTATATTTCGAGACGTCTGCGGTTGTCATTACCGCCGTGTTGCTTGGCAAATACATCGAAGCTTCCGCTTCGTTAAAGGCGAACCTCAATACAGCCGGCTATGCCACCCTTCAAAGCCAGACGGCTGCCGTTGAGCGCGCCGGCCTAGTGACGCAGCTTCGTACGGAGTTCGTGCGAGCGGGCGATACGGTTATCGTCGAAGCCGGCGAACTTGTGCCGGTTGACGGAACGGTTATCTCGGGTGACTCATCTGCCGATGAAGCGCTGTTGACAGGGGAGAGTACGCCCGTTGCGAAACGTGAGGGCGATTCCATCTGGGCAGGCACGCGCAATGTCGGCGGCCGGCTCCGCATATGGACGAAGGCTGCCGGCCATGATACGCTGCTGAGCCGAATCGGCGAGCTTGTCAGGCAAGCACAGCGGTCCAAGTCGTCGATCCAACGCAATGTGGATGCGGCCGCTGGCTGGTTCGTACCGCTAATGCTGCTGCTAGCTGCACTTACCTTCATCCTATGGAGCGCTGTGCTTGATCCAGGCAATTGGAGCCGGGCGTTCGTCAGCTCCATCGCCGTGTTGCTGGCTGCTTGTCCGTGTGCGCTMGGGCTGGCTGCTCCGATCTCGCTCGTGCTGGCCTCGGGCCGTCTGGCGAAGCAAGGCATCGTCGCGAAGGAAGCGGGAGCGCTGGAGCGTCTTGCTCTGATCGATACCGTTATATTCGACAAGACGGGTACATTGACCGAGGGCAAGCCGAGAGTAAGCGCGCTCCAACCGCTCAAGGGCAGCCGCTCTTCGGCGCTCCGTCTTGCAGCGGCCGCGGAATCGGCATCTTCGCATCCGCTAGCGGCTGCAATCCGTCAAGAAGCGGCGAAGACAGGTCTTGTCATACCTATGCCCGAGAGCCAAGTGTATACGCCCGGCGGCGGAGTTGTTGCCATGGTCAATAAGCAGCAGGTCGGCGTCGGCAATGCGGGCTTCGCGAAGTCGCGGGGCTGGCTGGTCAGCGAAGAGGGAGAGAAGTTCGCGAAGAGCAAGGAAGCAGCTGGGGAGACGGTACTGTTCATCGCTATTAATGATGAATGCGTAGCTATGATTGCCCTTATTGATTCGGTGAAATCCGACGCCAGATCGGTCGTCAGGGATTTACGATCGCTTGGCGTTTCGATTCTGCTGGCGACAGGGGATCGGGAAGCGCCTGCCCGGGCTGCGGCAAAGGCAGCTGGGATTACCGAGGTGCACGCTTCCATGCTGCCCGAAGCAAAGCAGTCGCTTGTCGAGCGGTTGAAGGATCGGGGCAAGCGAGTCGCTATGGCCGGAGACGGCTGGAATGATGCGCCGGCGCTCGCATCCTCCGATGTCGGCATCGCGATGGGCAACGGGACGGATGCGGCGCTCGCAGCCGGACATCTGTCGCTGCTTAATTCGCGATTGCTCGCCATTCCTGGAGCCATTCGAATTAGCAGATTAACGCTTCGCAACGTGCGGCAAAATCTCGCTTTCGCCTTCCTCTATAACGGCATCATCATTCCGTTCGCGGCGCTCGGCATGCTTAAGCCTTGGATGGCCGGAACGGCGATGGCGCTGAGCTCCGTATCGGTCGTCGGCAACGCGCTTCGGCTAGGCGGCCAAATTAAGCGCGAGGAACGGAGACGTCGATGACGCTTACGTGGAATCTGATCGGCTTAATCGTGCTGACAGGACTGTTCAGCGCACCGCATTGCATCGGCATGTGCGGAGGCATCGTGTCGACCGTATCGCTTCAATCGACAGTGTCAGCCCGCCGTTCCATGCTGCTGTACAATGCAGGTCGCATCACGTCTTATACGGTGCTTGGCGCAGTTATGGGCGCAGTCGGCTCATTCGTCGATCTCGCCGGCAAGCTTGCGGGCATTCAAGGCATTGCTTCAATCGTAGGCGGCTGCTTCGTATTATTATGGTTATGGCGCAGGTTTCAACTGCCGCTTATGGGCAAGCTGTCTGCTTTGCTGCATAAGCGGTTGGTCGGCAGAACAGGGAAGTCACCTGCCAGCGAAACTACGCATTTGCTTGCGACGGGCATTGCTTTCGGCTTCCTGCCTTGCGGCTTGACCTATGCGATGCAGATGAACGCTGCGGCCAGCGGCTCGCCATTGGAAGGCGCGGCCATCATGGCTATCTTCGGACTATCTACGTTCCCGGCGCTAGCTGCCGCGGCTTCTATCGCTGCTTTCGCCGGCAGGCGCTGGAGAAGATTCATGCGCAAGGCAGGCGTAGTAACGGCAATTGCTGTAGGGCTATTGTCCATTATGCGGGGATTGGCCGTGAACGGCGTCATTCCGAGCATTTCGCCGTGGTTATGGTAACGATCATCAGTGGACGGCAGAGAGCCGCCTTGCAAGGATATAGTTGCCATCCGCCGTATCCAGCGTCAACGTTGCTTTCCACGTTCCAGCCATCAACGGCATGCCTTCGCCCTCGTAGACGCCGGGAGCGGTCTCGGTTAACTTGAAGCTGTAATTGCCGCAGTTCATTCCGATCATATCTAACACGATGGATAACTCAGCGTTACGTAACGGCGCTCCCTCGGAATTTCTAAGACTGAGGCGAAAATCATTCAGATCGAGCACTTTGGCCGGATAGCGGCCGATCTCCCACGTCAATGAGCCTTCTTCGAAGGAATGCTCCGTGACGGCAGGTGGGGCAGCTTCCGTCGTTTGCAGCCACGCGAACGCAGCGGTGATGATGACGGCAGCGGCAAGCAAGGCGAGCGACCACTTAAGAAGTGGCGTTCGTGCTCGGGTCGTTACTATTGATTCGTCAGAGTTTATCATAAGCGCACCTTTCTGTATCTTTTTTTGTAGGCAAGAAACCAATTAACAGCGTCTTTAGTTACCTATGCGGCGCAGCGGGATGAAAGAACGCCGGCGACGTTCAACAATAGTCTGACTTTGGCGATAGGGATAGACAAAAGATTGGAAGATGTGTATAGTTACATCTGACAATTTCATAGAAAATAACTAGGTGTCGAGAAGGTTTATATGAACAGCTTGAATGCTGCTTAAACAACCACTCCGACTTAATAGGGAAGCCGGTGAGAATCCGGCGCGGACCCGCCACTGTAAGGAATGGCCGGAGAGCGACTGCTCTCGTTGCAAGGCCGATGCCGCGGCATATTGTCACTGAGCTTGGACGCTCGGGAAGACGCCGATGGCATATATTCCAAGTCAGGAGACCTGCCTGCTTATTAACGCTGAATCCTACGAGGAACTAGGAGGTGTTGCACACGAGTAGTAGCTATTTGCCGCTTTGGAAGCGGAATTCGCGCAGCATTTCTGACAAGACGTCGGAAATGCTTTTTTTGATGTTTAAATCTTATCAAGTAGTGCCTTTTGATTGGATTTTATACAAGTAAAAGGCTTGTAACGCGTCCATATCTAAGTTTGATTGGATATTGTGCAGCCAAATGGACGGGGAAGCGCGACAAGGGGCCAAAATGTCGATTTTGACTAAATGCTTTACAATCAAGCGTCAAGTAAAGGTCGATTGTTCCCGATTAGGCTGTATGAAATACAGGCTAAAAGTAACATCATGTTTTATTCGAATGTAACAGCTATAACGAGTAATACCGATTTGCTAGATAAATAGAACGTTTAGGAGTGTGTTAATTAATGAATAAGATGAACAAAGCTTGGATTGGGCTGCTGCTGGCGATGATGCTCGTCATCATGACTGCTTGCGGAGCGAACACCAATAATGAGGGGCAAGCATCGAATCAGCCATCGAATGCTGCTACGAAAGCGCCGACGAACGCGCCTGACAACGAACAGGAAAACGCAGCAACTACGGAATATCCGCTTACGGTGAAGGACGATACGGGAACGGAAATTACATTCGCGCAAGCACCTACGAAGATCGTTTCGCTGGCGCCAAGCGAGACGGAAACGATCTATGCGATCGGATCCGGAGAGCAGGTCGTTGGTGTGGACAGCTATAGCAACTATCCGGAAGCGGCAGTAGCTAAGCAACTCGTAGGCGATATGACGACGAATATTGAGGTGGTTACGGGTCTCAATCCGGATCTGGTCATTGCTTCATCATCGATGAACGTGGATGCGATTAAGCAGCTTCGCGAGCTTAATATCCCTGTATACGCAACGGATCCGCTAACTTATGACGCAGTAGTTGCCAAAATCGATACTTTAGGTAAAATTATGAATAGACAAGCGGAAGCTGCCACAGTTGCTGACCATATGATTCAAGTGAAGCAGCAGGTAACGGACGCAGTGAAAGACGCAGAGAAGAAAAATGTGTATTTGGAATTCTCGCCCGGCTGGACGGTGGGTTCTGGCACGTTCCTCGATGAACTGCTGACGCTAGCTGGCGGAACGAATGTGGCAGCCGGAAGTCAAGGGTGGTTCGAGGTGAACGCGGAAGAGGTCGTTGCCAAAAATCCGCAACTGATTGTGTACCCAGCGTGGAAGGAGGAGCCGAATCCGATTGTAGCCGGTATTGAGAGCCGTCCTGGTTGGGACGTTATCGATGCAGTGAAGAACAAGCAAATGTTCGCCGTGACAGAAGACCCGCTCGTACGCGTAGGTCCGCGTCTCGCCGATGGATTGCTTGAGCTAGCGAAGGTTATTCACCCGGATCTCGTCAAATAAGCAATGAAACATAAAGGTATCATTTATGGAGGAGCAGCTTTGCTCCTTCTTGCCGTTTCTATGATCATAAGTCTTTCTATTGGTACGTCGGGTCTTACGGTAAGCAAGGTATGGGGCATTCTTATTCACGAGCTTCCGTGGGTGAAAGGGGGCGAAGACCTCTATACCAAAGGCGAAGTAGCCATTGTTACGCAGGTAAGGCTGTCCCGCGTGCTGCTTGCCGTCCTCGTCGGCGCTTGTCTAGCGCTTGCGGGTACGGGTTTCCAAGGCGTGCTGCGCAATCCGCTTGCCGATCCGTATACGTTAGGCGTCGCCTCAGGAAGCTCGGTAGGCGCTGCCTTTATTATTTTGTTCGGACTCCAGATGGCTTTAGGCATGTGGACGATTCCTCTTGTCGCGTTTCTGACGGGAAGCATCACGTTGTTTGGCGTATTCTGGCTATCGCGAAGCAAAGGGGCGATGCATATTGAAACGCTTATTTTATCCGGTGTCATCATTCAAGCCTTCTTAGGCGCTTTCGTATCGTTCATGGTGTCGCTGTCTGAAGGCGTCGTCAATCAAATTTTGTTCTGGTTAATGGGTTCGCTTGCGATGCGCAACTGGGACAATGTATATATGCTCATTCCGTTTCTTGTCATCGGATTCCCTATTATTCTCATCTATAGCCAATCGCTCAATTTATTCGTTCTAGGCGAACGCCACGCCGCCCATGCCGGCGTTCGCGTGGAGCGTACGAAGCTGATCGTGCTGATCGCATCTACGCTGCTTACGGCAGCTGCCGTATCCGTTTCAGGCGTTATCGGCTTCGTCGGGCTCGTAGTACCCCACTTGATCCGTTTGCTCGTGGGTCCGGATTATAGGCTGATTACGCCGCTTGCGGCTATTGGAGGCGGCATATTCGTTTTGTGGGCGGATACGCTCGCGCGCAATGCGCTTAGCCCGAGGGAAATTCCGCTAGGCGTCGTGACGGCGCTGATCGGCGCGCCGTTCTTTGCCTATCTGCTCCATCGGCGCAAGATGAATGGAGGCGGTCAGCTATAGCTATCTTGGAGGCAAAAGGAATTGTACAGACAATTCAGGGCCGAACGGTGCTTCATGAGCTCGACTGCTCATTCGCGGAAGGCAAGATCTATGGCATTATAGGGCCTAACGGGGTCGGCAAGTCAACGCTGCTTCATCTGCTGTCCGGCGTTGATAGGGCAGCGAAAGGCGAAGTGCTGCTGGCAGGCGAGCCAATCGTATCGTTGCCGCGCAAAACATTGGCACGCAAGATGGCCGTATTGCAGCAGGGCGGATTGCCCCCGGTCGGGTTTACGGTGCGTGAGGTCGTTGGCATGGGGCGTTATCCGTATCAGAGCTGGCTTGGCAATGAGGAGAGTGATCCGGCGGATATCATCGATAAGGCGCTCGAGGCTATGGGTCTGACTGGACTGCAGGGACGCAGGATGGATCAACTAAGCGGCGGAGAACGGCAGCGTGTTGCGCTTGCGAAGCTGATGGTGCAGGAACCGTCGATCATATTGCTTGATGAGCCGACAACGTATTTGGATATCGGGTACCAAGTGCAATTGCTGGATACCGTGAGGTCATGGCAGCGGGAGCGCGGATTAACCGTTATTGCCGTATTGCATGATCTTAACTTGGCTTCGTTATATTGCGATGAGCTCGTCGTCCTGCATGAAGGGAAGATTGCTGCCGTCGGAACGCCTAAGGAAGTGCTGACAACGTCGTTAATTGAAAAGGTATATGAAACAACAACAACTATCGTGCCGCATCCGGTAACGGGCATGCCGCAAATTATGCTGCAGCCTAGCGCTTCGGTCTAACGAATATATGCGGATTTCGGAAATAAAGAGGGGAGCAAGAACATGAATAACAAATGGCAGGATACGCTGGAATCAGCGGTCTCCCGCATACGGGAATTCGATCACAAAGCTGCAGAGCAGGCACAGCAACATTCGGACAGCTTGACGAAACCTCCCGGCAGTCTTGGCAAGCTGGAAGCCATCGCTTGTCAGCTTGCTGGCATATCGGGTCAACTATGGCCGGATATGACCCGCAAGACGGTCATTGTTATGGCGGGCGATCATGGTGTATGCGAGGAAGGGGTTAGCGCATTTCCTCCTGCAGTGACGCCGCAGATGGTGCTCAACTTTCTGAATGGCGGCGCTGCCGTTAATGTGCTCGCACGGCAAGCCGGCGCGGATGTGATTTGCGTTGATATAGGCGTCAACGCCGATCTGGAGCATCCGAAGCTCGTTAGCCGCAAAGTCGTTCACGGAACGGCTAATATGGCGAAGGGGCCGGCAATGACGAGAGAGCAAGCGCTTCAAGCGATAGCGGCAGGTATCGAGCTCGTCGATGAGCAGGCAGCGGCAGGTGTTCGGGTATTCGCAACGGGCGAGATGGGCATCGGCAATACGACGGCTAGCTCGGCAATCGCGAGTGTGCTGACGGGTCTTTCGCCGGAGCAGTCTGTAGGAAGAGGAACAGGCATTAACGATGAGGCGAGAGTACGCAAGATCGAGGTTGTAAAATGTTCGATCGCGGTTAATAACCCCGATTCTTCCGATCCGATTGATGTGCTTGCCAAAGTCGGCGGCGCTGAGATTGCCGGCTTGGTTGGCGTAATTATCGGAGCTGCGGCTAACGGCTGTCCTGTCGTGATAGACGGCTTCATCTCTTCTGCGGCGGCGCTTGTAGCTTCGCGGATCACGGAACAGGCGAAGCCGTATATGCTTGCATCACATCTTTCACACGAGCAAGGACATTTAAAGCTGTTGGCAGCTATTGGTTTGTCGCCGATGATTCAGCTGGAGATGCGTCTTGGCGAGGGAACGGGCGCCGTATTAAGCTTTCATTTCATAGACGCTGCGCTGAAGCTGATGCAAGAGATGGCGACATTCGAGAGCGCCGGCGTGTCCAAAGGGTAGGTGAATGATGTGGCCATACTCGTAACGGGCGGCGCTCGCAGCGGCAAGAGCAGCTTCGCCGAGCAATATGCAATGAGAACCGGCAATCATGGTGTCTATATTGCGACCTGCCAATCGTATGACGAAGAGATGAATGATCGTATCGCGAGGCATCAGCAAGACCGTGAAGGCACGGGCTACGCTTGGACGACGCTCGAGGAACCGTATGAAGCAGCGGATCTGATCGATAAGCTTCGGACTGAATTCGGGGAATACGAGCAGGACGCTGCACAGACTGTCCCTGCGCTCCTGCTGGATTGTTTGACGCTTTGGCTCACGAATTGGATGCTTCGCGTCGATTACGAAATGCTTGGCGATCAGCGACTAGAGCAGGAGATAACGAAGCTCGTAGCTGCAATCGAGAGGTATCCTTATCCGCTCATCATTGTGACGAATGAGGTCGGTGACGGTATCGTGCCGGAGTATCCGCTGGGCAGAGCGTTCCGGGACGAAGCCGGACGGATGAACCAACGTATTGCCGCGGTGTGCGAGCGCGTATTTCTCGTAACAGCAGGCATTCCGGTTGACTTGAAAACGATAGCGTTCAGATGGGAGCAGCTATGAGCTTCTATTCCATGCCGGAGCTGCTTGCTCTGGTTGCTGCGGCGATTGTGATCGATTGGATCGTCGGCGATCCGAAATGGCCGACGCACCCAGTCATATGGATCGGCCGTCTTATTCGGCTGCTGGAGCGATGGCTCGCGCCTGAGCGATACTCCAATCGGCCAACTAGGGTCAAGATGCTCGGCATTGTGTTAACCGTTGCCGTTCTCGCTGCTAGTTGGCTAATCATGGCGATCATCGTAGAGGTAGCCGATGCGATCCATCTTTGGTTCGGATATGCGGTTAGCGCATGGTTCATCTCGACAACGATTGCAGTAAAAGGGCTCAAGGAGGCGGCTATGCTTGTCTATAAGCCGTTAGTCGCCGGCAGATTGGATGAAGCCCGGAAATATGTCGGTTATATCGTTGGGCGGGATACGACGCAGTTGGATGAAGGCGAAGCGTCCAGGGCCGCTATTGAGACGGTAGCCGAAAATACGGTCGATGCTCTAGTGTCGCCTCTCGTATTTGCTTTGTTGGGAGGCGCGCCGCTAGCTATGCTTTATCGCGCGGCGAATACACTCGATTCCATGGTCGGCTATCGGAACGATAAATACCGGCATTTCGGCTGGTGCTCGGCTCGTACCGACGATGTGTTGAATTATATACCTGCTCGGCTTACGGGAGCTTTGATGGCGTTATCGGCGCTGCTCCTGCCTAAGATGAAGGCAATTAGGGCCGTGAAGTCGATGCTCGTCTTCGCTCGCCGGCACCCGAGTCCGAACAGCGGCATTCCGGAGTCTGCTGCAGCCGGAGCCATAGGCGTTGAGCTCGGCGGGACGAACGTCTACTTCGGGGTGACCAGCGAACGCGCGCGAATGGGCTGGCCGCTGCGCCCGTTGAAGCCAGACGATATTGTGCTGACGATACGTTTGTTGTACGGTGTCAGCGTTATTCTATTGGCAGGAGTGATCACAGCATGGCTGCTCATAAGCTGAAGCTGCACGGGCAGGCGCTTGTTGCGGCTTTTCAATTTCTGACACGGTTTCCTATCCCCATACAAATACCCTTTACTTCCCCGGTGTTGACGCGAAGTGTCCTCTACTTTCCGATTGCGGGAGCTTTTATTGGCATCATTGTTGCGGGAGTTGCGTGGCTGCTGCAGCTCTTTCTGCCTCCTTGGCCGTCAGCGGTGCTGCTGCTGGCACTATGGACGGCGTTGAGTGGCGGGCTTCATATGGACGGATGGATGGATACGGCCGATGGCGTGCTCAGCCACCGCTCGCGCGAGCGAATGCTGGAAATTATGAAGGATAGCCGCGTAGGAGCGATGGGGGTGCTCGCTGCTGTATTGCTGCTGCTTCTCAAAGCATCGCTTCTGGCGGAGCTGATAGGGGATGACGGTCGACTTGAGATTGTGCTTCCGATCATTGCCGCTTCACCGATATGGGGACGTGCTTGGATGGGCATAGCGATTGCAGGTTGGCCGAATGCTCGGCAAGGCGATGGAATCGGAGCGCTCTTCGCCGGGGTAAGAAAGTCGGCGGCTGGCTTATCGTTGATTATAGGCGGACTCATTACCTTCTTCATCGTTGCTGTGTGTCAGAATTCGATTGAGACGTCCATCGTCATCACGTTAGCCTGCTTATTGTCTACGTTCGTTTCAGGGGGCATATTGGCCATTTGGCTAGCAAATAAGCTCGGAGGATTAACGGGAGATACATATGGTGCAATGAATGAAGCGGTAGAGGCTGTTATTTTATTAATGGCAGTAATTATATTAGGCTCGAATTATTTATTTTCATGATGTGGTAGGAAAGGGGGGGAAAGGGATGTTGGAGAGATACGGCCATGGCGGTGACCTGCATACAGCTGAGGAAGCGTTCGGCAGAGCAGCGGATACATTCCTTGATTACAGCTCCAATATGAATCCGCTAGGACCGCCGCCCTCGGTGAAGACAGTGCTTATTGAATACGCGACGCTTATCGATCGTTATCCCGACCCGGCTGTTCGCGGCCTGCGCAAGAAGCTGTCGCAGCTGCACGGAATCGATGAGCATAATATCGTAATCGGGAACGGAGCGGCGGAGCTTATCGATCTCGTCGTTCGCTCACTTCATCCGCAGGTAACGGCTCTCGCTATTCCGTGCTTCGACGAATATGGGGATGCGGTTCGCAAGATCGGCGGATCGATCTATGAAATCGCGTTGTCCGGCGACAATCAATTCAAGCTCGATTCGGAAGCTGTCGGCAATGCGATCGATGCCAGCAACGCTTCCTTATATATGTTAGGATCGCCTAATAATCCGACAGGTCAATTAGTGGATCCAAAGCTCATTAAGGCATTGCTTGACAGCGGCGCTTACGTCGTTGTTGACGAAGCGTTCATGGATTTTGTCCCTGAGGAGGAGCAGTTCAGCCTTGTGCGGGAAGCGGCCGTGAATGAACGTCTGTTCGTCATCCGTTCGATGACGAAGTTTTATTCCATACCAGGCATTCGGCTCGGCTATATCGTCGGCGTTCCGAAATCGCTTAGCGCATTGAAGCGCCTGCAAGTGCCATGGAGCGTCAATTCGCTTGCGCAGATGATCGGCGAAGCGGTTCTAGAAGAGCGGGAGTTCGCGAAGCAAACGCATAACTGGCTTGCAGAAGAGCGTCCATGGCTAGTTCAGCAATTGCAGGAGCTTGGCTTCGAGGTGAATGACGGCGTAACGAATTATTTGCTGCTTCGAATCCCGCAACAGCTGCGTTTAAGCGCCAGCATGCTGCAGCTTGCCATGGGCAAGGAAGGTGTTCTCATTAGAGATGCTTCGCGATTCCCTGGACTAGATCATACGTATGTGCGAGTAGCCGTCAAACGAAGATTCCAAAATGAAGCGCTCGTGGCAGCCTTCAAACACTGTTTAGCGCAGGTGAGGTCATGAGTCAGCCGTTTCGCAGCGGCTCCACCGTCTACGATTCTTTCATCTGGAGCGGATTGCGTCTGGAGCTGCTGGACGATCGAATTGTAGCGAGCCTGCAAGAACCGGTTCAGGCGTTAAGCAGCGCCATTCATCCTGGCGGTTTCTCCCGGGCCGATCATATCGTGAACTGGAAGGTGCCGCTTGATTATCGCTGTGACGATCCGATCGCGGACTTTGTTCACCGCTGTGAAGGTTGGGGAAGCAAGGCTGAGCATACGATCGGCATGTTGACTGCGGCGAAGTTGACCCATGCGTCTGTGAAGGAGCTGGAGGGCGATCGGTTTAAGCTGCTGTGCATCACGACGTCGGGCACGCGCAACGCTGCACGGGCCGGGTTGCCGCGCCAAACCTTCTCGGCATATGAGCCAGGTACGATTAATACGGTACTGCTCATTGACGGACAGATGACCGAGTCGGCAATGGTCAATGCGGTTATTACGGCAACCGAAGCAAAAGCGGCGGCACTGCATGAACTTGGTATCGTAGAGACGGCGAATGGCCGGCTTGCGACGGGGACGACGACCGATGCGATCGTCATTGGCGTCAGCCAGCGAGCGAGTTGGCAAGCGATTCATGCCTATGCTGGAGTGGCGACGACGATCGGCTGCGCAATTGGCGAGGCGGTATACGAGACCGTGTTAGAAGCTACCCGGACGCAGCATGAGGAGTAGCCGGGTGGAAGCAGGTAAGCTCCTACACGGCCTGAGGCGATACGCTCCAAAAGCCTGCTAATCCGCAATAGTGTCATTCTAGGCAACTAATTAGTCTTGTACCAAGCGTGCGGCCTGTTTAGTTCGATATCAGGCAACTAAACGGGCTAGTTTGGTGAGTTGGTGGCGAATCGGCACAATTAGTTCGATGAAAGGCAACTATTGAGCTCACAACCGTGTGGCAATTGAGATTAGTTCGACGAAATGCACCTATTGAGCCTTGTACCCGGCGGTGAACTCCTGCACGGCATGAAGCAATAAGTTCCAGAAGCCAGCTATCCGCTATCGTGTCGTTCTAGAGTTACTACTTAAGTCTCCTGAGAATCAGGAGATTTTTTTGGTTTCAAAAATGTTCAATCGAGCTGAGCTGGAAGGAAATGTGAGCTGCAATCAAGAATTTATTTCTAATCACAATAAAGGACGGTGGAATAAATGAAGGCGCTATTAGTCATTGACGTGCAAAACGGGATCGTTGAATGGGGTGATTTTACAAACGAGTTGTTACGGATGGAGCATATCATTAAGGATTTCAAAGCTAGCGGTAATCCCGTCATCTTCATGAGGCATATCGACGCTTCTGAGGAAAGTCCTTTATGCAGGAGTTCCGTTGGTTCCGAACTGCATCCTTCGTTAAAAGACTATGCGGATATGGTTATTGAGAAATCGACACCAAGCTCGTTTTATCAAACAAATCTGTCCCAGACGCTAGATCGATTAGGTGTAAAGCAGCTGTTTCTAGTTGGCTTCGAGACGGAATTTTGTTGCATGTTCACAGCGATAGCTGCTTTTGACAGAGGTTATGAAGTAACGCTGATCAGGGATGCGGTTGGCACAACGAATACGGAACGGTCGTACGATATGCCCGGCTTGAGCATTAACGATTTTGTAAGCAAAGTGCTTGGATGGTCAAGTGTAATTAAAGTAATAAACCACGTTAAATATATGGAGTCATACAAAGCACATGGGCTGTAGTCGCTTAGCTGCCATGTTGGATTTCCGCTTTAACTTTCAAATTAGGAAGAAACCTCCAATTTTATGATGCGTATAGGTAATATGGTCTTGATACTACGCATTTCCGTGAAGAGGAGGAGTTCTTATGAATTCATATAAGATTTATTTTGCTAGCGCGATCTTTTGTATTGTTATGCCGATTGTCGTTTTATGGTATGGCTATTGGGATGCGGCACAGCCGAAGGTGGGGCCTGTCGGCAACGGGATCAAGCCGCCTACTTTTCAACAAACGTTTCCTCTTTACATCGCAATGCTCATAGGAATCAGGTACTTAATAATGTCGATCTTACGTTATCGGCAATACAAAAAATCGCAACAGAAGTCTAACAATGAAGAGATAGATTAATGTTCCCAGCAGGCGCAATTGTCAGAAAGGGGAATAACGTAAAGATGGGATTTTTAATTGAAGGGCTGTTCGAATTGATTTTGGAATTGTTATTCAATGATCGGTTTGAGAAGAGAGGAAGTTATCGACAGAGGCGATATCTACTGAAGCTCAAGCGATATGCGAGAGAGTCTGAATGGTTCGAGCATCTGTATCGAAATCCGCATTATACGGGGATCATTGAGAATAACGACGAATTCAAAATCGTGCTTAGGAAGAGAGCGGCATTCCGGTCTATCGAGCTTAGTTTGGAGGAGCGGCAACGATTCGAACAACGGTTGGCAAGCAAGTGCGATTCGCTTACGGAAAGAGTCTGAAACGACTTCATGTTGTTAATATGATATTGCCATTCAGAATGATCTACCTTGTACGGATGTGGTAGAATAAAACGAGCCTATACGTTATAGGAAAAAGTTTAAGTTTGATATTGTTCGGCAGGAGGTTTCAAGTTGATTCGCATTGTAGGTTTTTCGAAAGATAAAAAATGGTGTACGGATCTAACGTTGGAGGAAGTAAGCGAGTCGACCGAGCTTGCCTGGTACTGGGTGGATTTCGATCAGCCCAGTGAAGAGGAAAGCAGGCTGCTGAGCACGCATTTCAAATTTCATCCACTTGCGATTGAAGATTGCTACCACTTGTTGCAGCGTCCGAAAATGGATCATTTTGACGATATTCATTTCCTCATTCTGCATGCGTTCAACGGTTCGAAGACGATGGTCGATGAAGTGAATATGTTCATCGGTCCCCGGTTTCTGGTAACGTACCATCAAGGGCAATCGCAAGAAATCGAGTCGGCTAGATTGAAGCTGATGCATAATCCGAAGCCAGGCCAATACGGTCACATTTGTGCGGCGTACCATGTTATTGACAAGCTGGTGGATGAATATTTCCCAGCCGTTCAGGAGCTAGAAGAGCTGCTCATCGATATGGATCTCAGCAGCGGCACGGTTGCCGGCGATGGAGCAATAGCAGATATATTCAACATTCGGTCACGGTTGCTGCGGCTTCGCAAGACGATTATTCCAATGAGGGATTTGCTCTATCGATTGGTTAATAGTGATCGAATCGAGGGTCTTAACCATCACTTGGCCTTCTATCGCGACATCTACGATCATTTGTTGAAGCTGTCGGAGATGCTTGATAATTGCCGCGAAATGACGGCCGATCTGCGCGATAGCTACATCTCGTACAACTCCAATAGAATGAATTCGATTATGAAGACGTTAACGGTCATTACGACTATATTTATGCCATTAACTTTCCTGGCTGGCATTTATGGCATGAATTTTGATAGGATGCCGGAGTTGGATTGGCGCTGGGGGTATTTTGGGCTGCTCGGCTTTATGCTGCTGATCGCTTTATCGATGTTTGCGTGGTTTAATAAGAAAGGCTGGTTCAAATAATGGCATCCAAGGAGATTCAGACATGGTAACGAATAAGGCTTCAGAAGAAGTCGGGGGAAAGAAAAGGACATTAGCTGTTGTCGGCATCATGCTGGCGATATTGATCGTGCTCGGTGTTTTATTTGCATTAATGATCTACGCGCTGCGTGCGGACAAGCCTTCTGCTGAAGCAGGTAAGAATGAAGCTTCGCAATATGCTTATGCAATGGCCGAAGCCGCGAACGGGATGAAGATTCATTATTTGGCTACAAAGCCATCGAACGTTCGACCTGAGCTCATACATAACAATGTGACTTTAACCGAAAATACGGGCATTAACGGCGGTTTCTTCTATGGCGAGCAATTGCTAAGCATAGCTGTTGTCGACTCCTTGCCGGTTGGAAGATCGCATGGGAAATACGGCGACGGCTCGGAAAATGTCAGGTATGCTCGCGGCACTCTCGTCTGGGACGGAGCGCTTGATGAACTTAATATACAAATCGTAAGCAAAGCCTCTGAGCTTAAAGTCAAGGATAATACGCGCTTCTGGGCGCAGGGCGGCATAAGCATGAGCATTGGAGACGATGCGGGTTGGGAAGGGCGGGCAATCGCCGAGAATGCGCCTTTTCCGAATGATGACCGTCTGCGCTCGGCGGTTGTGTACGATTCGCAAGGCAGACTGTACTTAATCGTCAGTGAGACGAAAGGGACGCTTGCAGCGTTTCGTGAAGCGATCATCGAGAAGGTCGGAGACGGCAAGCTTGCAGGCGGCATCTTCCTCGATGGGGATGGATCATCGCAGCTTCGCAGCAGTGAAGCTATGCTCGCGGGCGATAATCGACCTGTGGTACAGATGCTGCGCGTATTGAAATAATGGAAGTGTGTGTTTGCTACGCAAACACTAAGCATAATCTTACGAAGTGTGTTTGCTACGCAAACACTTAAGGAGAATCACCATGAATCAACAGCAACAGCCTTTGCCTATCGATGCCGTATTGCCTGAACTGCTCGAAGCGCTCCGGAACGGCGCTAATGCGGTGCTGATCGCCGAGCCGGGGGCTGGCAAGACGACAAGAGTGCCGCTCGCTATGCTTCATGAGCCTTGGCTGAACGGCAAGCGCATCGTTATGCTTGAGCCGAGAAGACTTGCGGCTCGCTCAGCAGCGCAATATATGGCTCGCTCGCTTGGCGAACAAGCGGGGGAGACGGTCGGCTATCGCGTAAGGCTTGAAACGAAGGTCAGCGCCAAGACACGAATTGAAGTCGTGACGGAAGGCGTATTGACCCGGATGCTGCAGGAGGATGCCGCGCTTGAGCAAGTTGGCGCGATCCTGTTCGATGAATTTCATGAACGCCATCTGCATGGCGATCTAGGTCTGGCGCTTAGCCTGCAATCACAGTCGCTGCTCCGTGAGGAGCTGCGGCTTCTTGTTATGTCCGCAACACTCGATGTGGAGCCTATTGCCGCACTATTAGGCGCTGCGCCTATTATTCGCTCGGAGGGAACAGTATTCCCTGTTGATACTCATTATGCGGCCGCACGTCCCTCGCGGGAGGCGCGGATTGAACAGACCGTCGGCAGCACGATCGTGAGCGCGCTTCATGCCCATGATGGCGATGTGCTCGCTTTCTTGCCCGGCGCGCTCGAGATTCGTCGTACCGCAAGCTGGCTTGCAGCGGCAGGATTGCCTTCCGGCGTGCGCATAGCGGAGCTCTACGGCACGATGCCGCTATCGATGCAGGATGCTGCAGTCGCGCCATGCTTACCTAACGAACGCAAGATCGTGCTTGCGACATCAATCGCCGAATCAAGCTTGACGGTTCAAGGGGTGACGATTGTTGTCGACAGCGGACTTATGCGCGTGCCGCGGTTCTCGCCGCGGACGGGCATGACTCGGCTGGAGACGGTCGCGGTCTCGCAAGCTTCCGCGGACCAGCGCCGCGGCCGTGCTGGCCGTCTTGCTCCGGGCCACTGCTACAGGCTGTGGACGGAGCAGGAGCATCCGTACCTGCCTGCACAGAGCATGCCGGAGATTATGGATGCTGATCTTGCGCCGTTAGCGCTTGAACTTGCGGTATGGGGGATCCAAGACCCCGCCGAGCTGGATTGGCTTACGCCGCCGCCGCAGTCGGCATACGCGCAGGCGATTGAACTGCTGAAGAAGCTGCGCGCGCTTGACACGAACGGCAAACCTACGCCGGAGGGGCTTAAGCTGGCACGCTTCGGCATGCATCCCCGCCTTGGCGCAATGGTAATGCGCGCTGCGGAATGGGGCTGTGCAAGCGAAGGCTGCGAGCTGGCAGCACTGCTCAGCGAGCGAGATTTGCTTCCAAATGAGCGAAGCGTGGATATGAGGCTTCGTCTTGACGCGTTGAATGGAAAGAGTGCTTCAGCGGATGCCGCCGCTGTAAGACGAATGACACAGCAAGCTGAGCAATGGAAACGCTCGGTTGCCGAGCATGGAACAGGCAACGACGTGACTTCACAAGGCTCGATTCCTTCGTCATCGCGATCGACCTCTCTATCCGTACGGCCAAGTCTTGGCGTTCTTCTTGCTGCGGCCTACCCGGATCGAATCGCACAGCGGCGAAGCGATGGCCGATATTTGCTGGCTAGTGGAAGAGGGGCCGTGCTTCCCGACGTACAACCGCTGTCTCGAAGCGAGATGTTGGCAACTTGCGAATTAGATGACACGGGTACAGAGAGCAGAATCAGGCTTGCGGCAGATTTGTCGATGACTGATATTGAAGCGTTTATGTCTCCATACATTACGATTGAAGAAGTGATTGAGTGGGATCACGGTGCGCTAGCCGTTCGTTCCCGCAGAAGAAGGAAGCTAGGCGCAATCGTGCTCGGAGAAGTGCCGATATCCGGTCCTGACGAAGAGAAGGTTGCCGATGCGCTGATCGCTGGAATCCGTATGGAGGGTATGGGTTTGCTTCCTATGACTAAGCCGGCGCTTGCGCTCCAAGCTAGAATAAAGCTGATGGCGCTTGGCGGGAAGGATTGGCCTGAGGCGACCGACGAGGCGCTGCTAAGCACGCTCGAGGAGTGGTTGAAGCCGCATCTCTACGGCATGAAGAGCCGTAATGATCTTCAGCGGCTGAATATGGCGCAACTGCTTGGAGGCATGCTGTCATGGGCGCAGATGCAAGAGCTGGACGAGCAGGTGCCGACCCATTATTCAGTGCCAAGCGGATCTCGTATTCCGATCGATTACAGTGATCCATCGGCGCCTGTGCTAGCAGTCAGACTGCAGGAAATGTTCGGCCTCCAGGATACGCCAAGGCTCGCGAGAGGCAAGCTGCCGCTTACGCTGCATTTGCTGTCCCCCTCTCAACGTCCCGTTCAGGTGACGCAGGATTTGCGCAGTTTCTGGGAATCGGCTTATTTTGAGGTGAAAAAGGATTTGAAGGGGCGGTATCCGAAACATTATTGGCCGGATGATCCATACGGCGCAGCACCGACGAACCGCGCTAAGCCGCGCGGCACTTGAGGAAAAAGAATCGTTAGTAGAAGAGTGGAGGTAAACTATGGATATAAGTTACATCATCGTATTGTCTTATTTGCTGATCATCAATTTGTATACCTTCGCTTTAATGGGTAGAGACAAGAAGCTGGCAGTCAAGCAGCGTCGTCGCGTTCCAGAGAAACGACTGTTCACGCTGAGTGCCATTGGGGGCAGCATCGGAACTTGGCTTGGTATGCGTACCTGGCGGCATAAGACGAAGCATAATAGTTTTGTATTCGGAATTCCGGCTATATTCGTACTGCAAGTAGCCCTTGTAGTCGCACTCTATCGTTTTGTCGTTTAATCCAAGCGAAATGGGCATTGCATCGAGAAAGCTTCCTATGGTATATTTGACACTCGTTTTTTATTGACTACTTTTAGGAGGTAACTGACTAATGACCGTTCAAAGTGCCTTACAAGAGGAAAAGGATCGGCTCTTTGCTTCGATTCAAGATATTGAAGATCAGCTGGGAGCCATCGGTCCGCGATATACGGGAGACGATTTTACCGAGCAAATGCTCGACCTGCAGCGCGAAGAGAGGAGACAGCGGCTGGAGATCGCGCACCGCGAGCCGTACTTTGGCCGCATCGACTTCGAGGAGCTGCCGAATGGTAAGCAGATGCCGCTCTACATAGGCAAAGCAGGCGTCGCCAAGCAGGGCAGCAACGAGCTGCTCGTTATCGACTGGAGAGCGCCGGCAGCCAGCTTATTCTATTCATTCACGGGCGGAGATGCACCCGGAACGTTCGAATCGCCCGATGGCGAAGTGTCGGGTTATATTCATTTAAAGCGCAACTTCATGATTCGTCAGGGCGAGCTTGTAAGATTGGTCGACAGCTATGTGCGAGGCCAAGAAGAAGAAGCGGTCACTGACGAATTTCTTTTATATCGCTTGGGCGAGAACAAGGATAATAAGCTTCGTGACATCGTTTCTACCATTCAAGGCGAGCAGGACCGTATCATACGCGCGGATCGCGCGAAGGCACTATTCATTCAGGGGGTAGCGGGCAGCGGTAAAACGACCGTTGCGCTCCATCGTCTCGCATTTCTGCTCTATCAATACGCGGATCGGATGCGGGCGGAGAGAATGATTATTTTCGCGCCAAACCGGATGTTCCTCGACTATATTTCCGGCGTTCTGCCGGAGCTCGGCGTTGGAGACATCCAGCAGACGACGTTCTCGGACTGGGCGATCGAGCTGCTGGAGCACACCGTTAGGCAAAGCGATCCGTCTGAGACGATGGCATATTGGTTCGAACAACGCAGAACGGCATCTGAGATTGAGTCTGCTTCCGGAAGATGGAAGGGCAGCTTGGCTTTCAAGGAAATGGTAGATAAGCGAATTGCAGCGTTCGAGCAAAACATCGTACCTACCGTTCCGTTCAGTCCGCTTGATCGTCTTGAGCTGTCGCCTGCGCAAATGCGCGAGTGGTACGACACCGATTATGGCGAAGAGACGGTTATGAAGAAGCGCGACCGGCTAGCCAGCCGAATTCGGCGTTGGTTCGAATCCGAGCTGAAGCAGCGCGGCGTTGTCGATAAGAAAGTAAGAGCAAAGGCGCTGACGAAATTTAATGCCTTTGTGAAAAAGATACCGTCGTTTACTGCGGTTCAGCTTTATGCCTCGCTGTTCCAAGGCAAGCAGGCCGATCCAGCCGTGCCCAAAGCGATCGCCGCAGAAACAGCGGCTCGGCTTAAGCAAGGAATCGCCGCTGCCGAAGACCTCGCGCCGCTCGTCTATATCCATCTGCAGCTATACGGACTGGATAAGCCGTCCTTCGACCATATCGTCATTGACGAAGCGCAAGATTATTCGCCGTTCCAGCTTGAAGCGCTTAAGCTATGCCAACGAACGCCGTCGATGACGGTACTCGGCGACTTGCAGCAAGGTATTCATGCTTACACGGGAATCCAGCACTGGTCTCAGCTGATGGGACTATTCCCTGAAGAACAATCCGGATTCCACGAGCTTAACCGGAGCTATCGCTCAACGATGGAGATTATCGAATTCGCCAACCTGATCTTAGGCGAGATGTCGGGCGGGGTAAAGCCAGCCGTGCCTGTATTCAGGAGCGGCGACCCGGTCGAGACGATCGGGACAGAGGAGAGCGAATGGCTTGCTTCGATTGAACAAACGGTACGCGAATGGAAGGCGAAGGGCATTTACGAGACGATATCGGTCATCGGAAGAACCGCGCATGAATGCGAACAAATTCATAGTTACTTGATCGACAAAGGAATTGAAGCCTCCCTTGTGCAAAGCAAGCAACCATCTTATGGAGGCGGCCTGACGGTCGTTCCCGTCTACTTATCGAAGGGACTGGAGTTCGACGCCGTGCTCGTTGCTGATGCGGGAGAAGCGGCATACGGACCGCTCGACGCGAAGCTTCTTTATGTAGGTTGTACACGCGCGCTTCATATGTTGAAGCTGCTCTACCTGGGACAACGAACTTCTTTGCTGGGCGAGGGCGCTTAATTCGTTTATAATGGGAAGGTATCTCACATATGCACGGGAGGCCTTTGCAATTATGAATGGGAATGAGCTGCTGCCACCGCTTTGGCTATCGCTGAAGGTTTCGGTGACGGCTAGTATATTGGTAGCTATCATCGGCATTATTGTCGCGCACTTCATGGCGCGGCGATCGTTCAGGGGCAAGAGCGTCGTTGAGACGGTTTTCATGCTTCCTCTCGTATTGCCTCCGACCGTCGTCGGGTTTATATTGCTTGTGGCGCTTGGCCGCAGAAGCTGGATCGGGAAAAGCTATGAATGGCTTTTCAATCAACCTATCGTTTTCTCTTGGACCGCAGCGGTTATCGCTGCGGTCATTGTTGCATTCCCGCTTGTCTACCAGTCCATGAAGGTCGGATTTCTGACCATCGATAAAAGTCTGGTAGAATCGGCACGTTCCGCAGGTGCCAGCGAGAGGCAGGTTATGCGCTATATTACGCTGCCGCTAGCCAAGCATTCGCTGCTAACGGCATTCGTGCTCGGCTTTGCCAGATGCTTAGGCGAGTTCGGAGCGACGCTTATGCTTGCCGGCAACATACCAGGCAAGACGCAGACCGTGCCGACAGCCATTTATGTGGCGGTCGATTCCGGGCATACGGCGATGGCTTGGGCATGGACGATCAGCATCGTCTTATTTTCTTTCCTGCTCCTCTCATTTACCGGCCGCAAAATGGAACAATAATGTGAACGGCGCATCCGCTTTCCGCAATGTTTCGTATAACACTCCAGAGAAGGAGGCAGAGCGCGTATGCCAATCGAAACGGATTCTAATGAGCGATTATTGGAAGCCTTGAGAGAAATAGAAGCATGGGAGAATGATCAGAAGGACCTATGGTTCTGGGAGAAGCTTGGACGATTGCCGTTCATGCTGCTCGATAAATTAACGCCGAAGTTTATTCAAGCGAAGCTCGGACAGGCTGTCGATGAAATCGGCGGCTTTATTCAGAACGGGGGCAAATACCTCGTATCGGAGAAAACGATAACAAGCAAGCTTACGCGAAATGCGGAGGCTGTCACGATGGACGCATCATTACCCAGCGACAACATCTTTCTGACCTTGGAAGACTGCGCGTCACTGCCGCTTGCCGTTATGGACAGGACGGCTGCGGAGCTGAAGAGCAGCCGTACAAACATGGCGACCGTTCAAGGCGCGACAACGGGAATCGGGGGAATCTTTACGCTCGCAATCGACATTCCAGCCATTCTTGGCCTATCGCTAAAGATCATACAAGAGATTGCCATATGTTATGGATATGACCCAAAGCTGAAGGAAGAGCGCATCTTCGCTGTGAAGGTCATGCAATTCGCTTCATCGGACATTGTCGGCAAAAAAGCCATATTAGATGAATTAAGCGCATATGGAACTGAGAGCGAGGGGCGCGGAACGCATATGCTGTCGCAGCTGCAAGGCTGGCGTGAAGTCGTTACCGTATACCGAGACAACTTCGGCTTGAAGAAGCTGTTCCAGCTCATCCCGATTGCCGGAATTGTGTTCGGGGCTTTCATTAATCGCAGCACGCTGAATGATGTCGCTGAAGCGGCGACGATGTTATACCGAAAACGAAGAGTACTGGTTAAGCTGAAGGAAGGCGGAGGAAGCGCAACATGATTACAGCACATAGAGCGTTAATGGAAGAGGCAGCCTCCTTTATCCGCGCCTGCTATTCGGAGCTTGGCAAGTCAGTCCAGGAAACCGAAAGCAGGCTGCGGCAGATCGATGAACATATTGAAGCAAGAGGGACTTATTCGCATACATCGGAAGAGCTTAAGCATGGCGCGAAGATGGCATGGCGCAATAGCAATCGCTGCATCGGCAGACTGTTCTGGCAGGCGCTTGAAGTGTTTGATGCAAGAGAGGCTGAAGATGAAGATACAATCGCCGGGCATCTATTTAACCATATGAAATATGCCACGAACGGCGGGAGAATCAGACCGGCGATTACGGTATTTGCGCCGAGTGAGACGCATACTGGCAGCGGTATTCGGATATGGAATCATCAGCTTGTCCGATACGCAGGTTATCAGCTGGAGGACGGTATGGTCGGCGATCCGGCTTCCCTTGCTTTGACTGAAGCTTGCGAGAAGCTAGGCTGGCGCGGGGCAGGAACGTCGTTTGACCTATTGCCGCTTGTTATCCAACGAGGCGATCATGAGCCGAGATGGTACGAGTTGCCGGCGGAGACGACGCTTGAAGTGAAGCTTACACATCCGGAGAATGATGGCTTCGAGCAGCTAGGACTGCGGTGGTATGCGGTTCCGTTCGTATCCGATATGGAGCTAGAGATCGGCGGCATCCGCTATTCGGCAGCTCCCTTCAACGGATGGTATATGGGGACGGAGATTGGTGCGCGCAATCTGGCAGACAGTAACCGCTACAACCAGCTTCCGCAAGTTGCACGGCTGTTCGGCTTAGACACTTCTACGAACCTTTCCTTATGGAAAGACCGTTCATTAACGGAGTTAAATATCGCGGTGCTGCACTCGTTTAAGAAAAACGGCGTCAGTATTGTCGATCATCATACGGCCGCCGAGCAATTCGCCAGATTCGAGAAACAGGAGCAAGAGAACGGCAGAACCGTGACCGGAAGATGGTCATGGTTGATACCTCCGATGTCTCCGGCAACGACGGCTATCTGGCATCGCAGCTATGACGATACGGAGCGGAGTCCTCAGTTCCGCTATCAACAGCCGCTTTATTGAGCAAAGCGTATAGCCTATTGTTTCTGTAAATGCGTGCAATCAATTCCTAATCAGAGAAATAGGGGGGAGCAGCAGACGTGGATTTTCATATGCAATATTTATCGTTTTTCGTTATTCATACAGACGGCGAAGAGAGTGCCTCATCGTCAGGCAAGCGGTTCAAGCATTATCAGACGCTGGACGAGGATACGTACGAGGACAGTGAGATTAAGAAGTTTCTAGACGATGAGTTCACGAGGGTCGTCAAGCGCAAGGTCGAGCGCAATCCGAATACGGCGAACGCACCGACGAAGATCGGCCGCTTCGCAGTTGAACCGGGTTATGAGCTCGGCAGCAATCAGAACTATAATCTGTTCCAGAGGCTGCGCGATGCAGATACGAAGGAGCGATTCTTTGGCATCGCCGACGAGCTTGTGCGTATTTATATGGATACTAGCGCGGTGCGCGGAGGAGCGTTCATTATTGCTCTATCCAAGCTGAACACGTATTTTGACGAGCCTTTTTTATTTTTGCTTAAATGCGACTTCGAGCCGAAGATTGCGCGAATTGCGGATGAACTCAGCTTAATCTCGCAGGTCGAGATGGCCATCAGCTCCCGCAGCATCAAGTCGATTCAGTATCCGCATATGCCGGAGGAAGGCATGCTCGAGCATTGGGAGCTGAAGATTCATCAATCGTCGCATGCCCGGTATTTCGAAGATTTCTTGAAATACGTTACTTACGAGAAGCCATTGCCTGAGGTTATGGGCGAGCAGGTTATTGAGATGGTACAGCAATACATATCGGACAAGTGGCAGGATGATGAGAGCACGGAGCGCCGCGAAGAGGAGAATGCGGTGGAAGTATGGGCAGCCAGCGAGAAACGCGACATTCAAGAATGGTGGCCGCAGGAGCAGGTGGCTGTCGCATCGGCGGCGCTCGTCGAGCAGAAGCCGGACTTGCCGTTCACGTTCAAGCTGGACAGCATTACGATAAAGGGCTTGCTCGCAGATTTCGGCGAATCGCTCCATATCGCGAAGCATAACGGACGTTATGTTGTCGTGATCGAAGGCGATGCGTTCCAATTCGATAAAGGGATGTCGCCGGTCGAGCTGCTGCAGCCGCCCGATCTAACCGACGTATTGCCAATCATCGGAAGCAAACAGCCGAAAGATGAATTTGACGGTTCAGGCTATAGCTATAACGACAATAGCGGCGGCACGACTAACGTGAGCGACGACGATGTGCCCTGGTAAAGTTATGCATGCTCGCATGTATCTATTTGACAATTAAAGGAGAGGCTGTATAAGTGGACAAGTTATTTTTCATAGAAATTGGCATGGGTTGCGATCTGCACGGTCAAAATATTACAAAAGCATCGGTGCGCGCCGTTCAAAACGCGATTCACCATAATTCGATGCCCGGTCTGCGCTCTGTATTGCCAGGCGGCACGCTTGATAACATGAAGGTTCATGTGAAGCTTGCTATTCCTTGCGATCGCGACCTGCTCGACGTGGAGCAGGTAAAGGCCGCGCTGCCTTACGGCCAAGTAACCGTCGAGCTTATCGATGGCGGCATGGTTACGACGAGCGGCGTCGTACTGCCGGACAAAGAGGACAAAAACGATCTCATCTACATCGTGAACGCGTCGGTGGAGGTCGGTTACTAGCCACATTACCTAGCAAAGGAAGAAGACGATGGTTTTAAAGCTTGTCATATTTGTGCTGCTGCTTGTGTTTACCGCTTTTTTCGTTGCAACGGAATTCTCGATCATCCGAATGCGTTCAAGCCGCGTCAGTCAGATGGTTGCGGAAGGGGTGAAAAATGCTAGGGCGGTTGAACAGGTTACCTTGAAGTTGGATGGATACTTATCCGCTTGTCAGCTAGGGATCACGATTACGGCTCTCGGTCTCGGTTGGTTAGGGGAACCTACGGTTGAACTCATATTGCATCCTATATTCCATCGACTAGAGCTGGGGGATGAGGTAAGCTCGGTTTTGTCATTCCTCATTGCCTTCGTGCTCGTTACCTACTTGCATGTCGTTCTTGGCGAACTGGCGCCAAAGACGGTGGCTATCATTATGTCAGAGCGTATCAGCCAATTGACTGCACCGATCATTATTATTTTCTATAAGGTTATGTATCCGTTCATCTGGGTGCTTAACGGCTCGGCTAACAGCCTCGTTAGGCTGCTCGGCTTCAAGCCGGCCCAAGAGCATGAAGCCCATTCGGAGGAAGAGATTCGGATCATCCTATCGGAGAGCTATGAGAGCGGCAAAATCAACAAAAGCGAATACGGATATGTGAATCGTATCTTCCAATTCGACGAGCGGCTCGCGCGTGAAATCATGGTACCGCGAACGGATATGGTATGTCTGTTCGCTGAGCATTCTCACGACGAGAACCTCGCAGTCATCAAGAAGGAGCAATATACGCGGTTTCCGTATGCAAGCGGAAGCAAGGACAATATTATTGGCATCGTGAACACGAAGCAGTTTTTTCTGCGCTATGATAGCGACCGTGCGCTGGACGTCAAATCGCTGCTGCAGCCGGTGATGTCCGTGCCCGATGTGATGCCGATTAACAAGCTGCTGCGCAAAATGCAACTGGAGCGCGTACATATTGTTATTTTGCTCGACGAGTACGGCGGTACTTCGGGTCTTATTACGATTGAGGATATTATAGAGGAAATTGTCGGCGAGATTCGCGACGAATTCGACGCCGATGAAGTGAAGGAGATCGAGATGCTGAACGAGCACCGTTATATGGTGGACGGCAAAGCATTGATCGTCGAATTCAACGATACGGCCGGCACGGATCTGGATAGCGAGGAAGTGGACTCCATCGGCGGTTGGTTATTCAATCGGAAGCCCGATCTGCCAGTCGGCGAATCGTGGAGTTATCATAATATGACGTTTACGATTAGGGAGCGGGACGATAACCGGATTCGCAAGGTAGAGATCGAGATCGCCATGAATGAGTCGGATGCCGAAGCGTTCGGTCATGCTTAATTCGTTAGCTTTGAACATATAGAAGCGCCGTCTGGGTCATCGATTGATGACGGGACGGCGCTTCTTTATAGCGTTAATTAAGGATGATTGCGAAGCAGCTTAGCATCGGATACGAACGTCCCGAAGGGAAGGAATGCGGCGATAAACGCAGCAACAACCTTCAAGAATGACCAACGGTGCTTGATCCATACGTGAAGCAGGGCAAGCCCGTAAAGAGTGAACAGCAAACCATGCAGACTGCCGACGATGGTAACCATATGAGGCAGGTTAGCCCAATATTTGAGCGGCATCGCGATCAGCAATAATACCAAAAACGAGATTCCCTCATAAAATCCGACAATTCTTAAACGGCCGATAGCGGTTTTGAACAAAATAACACCTCCTATTACATAATCGCAGTATCGATGAAACTAACCATTGCCTTAAGATCGAGGCTGTAATCCGTTCCAAAGTAATTGTACGATTTCGGCGGAAGCTTGTTTCACCGATTTTTGATCATTTAATAATTGTTTGTGATTGCGTACCGTCATCATGGCTGTGAACGTATGGGAGAGCAGCAGGGGGTCTGACTTCGTGATTACGCCTTCCTCCATCGCTTGCGCGAAAATTTCACTCAAAAGAATGTGAAGCTGTGCTTCTCCATCCCGAATCTGCTTAATCTGTTCCTCCGACAAGCCGGGAGCGGCTTCGCGCATCATGGTCTCGAACTCGACATGCGCGTTATTCATATGACGTTCCGCAACAATGAGCAGACGTTCCTTAAGCGTTCCTGGTCCACGCATGATTAGAGCGGTCTGGTCGTAAGCAATCTTAAGCACGAATAACAGACATTCCGTGAAGAGCTTCGCTTTGTTGTCGAAATAATAATAGACGCTTGCTTTCGTTATCCGGCATGCTTTCGCAACGCCTTCAAGCGACACCTTCTCGAAGCCGTGCTCCATGAACAGCATGGCGGCGGTGCGCAAAATAAGCAGATTGGGCTGCATCGTTTCGGAACGCTTAGGCCGTCCCGGTTTGCGTCTTGGCTGTTCTTCTTTCAATCTTTGCACCTCATTCAATAATTCGTAATAATTATAGGTTGATTAATTAACCTTCGGGTATATATAATTAATTTGAGCTCGTAATACTATATTAAACGATTTGAATGTAGATGTGAAATGGAGGATGGAGTCATGATTGAGAAAATAGGCGCAATCGTTGCCGGGCGCCGTACGAGGTGGATAACGCTCGCGATTTGGATTGTACTTGCGGCCGTACTGACACTTACGCTGCCAGCTGTTGGTGACAAAGAGCAGAACAACGCGCAAAATCTGGAAGAAGACAGTCCATCATTACTGGCTGATCGGCTTATTAAAGAGAAGTTCCCTAACGCCTCCGGCGTGCCTGCTCTTATTGTATGGCATCGCGAAGGCGGATTAACGAATGACGATTTAACTTACATTGGGCAAACCTCCCAAGCTTTAACGGATCATCCGCTTGAAGCGCAAGGCGAGCTTATTCCGCTCCACACGATGCCGCTGCCGGCATTGCAGCAATTCGTATCCGAGGATCAAACGACTTTCGTGCAGCCGGTCTCGTTCGCCGAGCAGACAGAAACGGAAGTGCTGAAAGAAAACTTGGAAGAAATCAAGACGATTATTCGCGACGTTTCGGGCCAAGACCCGTTCGCTGCATCGATCGACGATCCCGGGCAGCTTACGGTTCGCCTTAGCGGACCGGTAGGCATATCGGTAGACGCCACGGACTTGTTCAAGGGCGCAGACGTATCGTTGATGATCGCTACCGTATTGCTCGTCCTCATCCTATTGCTGCTCATCTACCGGTCGCCGATTCTAGCTATTATCCCGCTTGTCGGCGTTGGATTCGCTTATTTGGTAACAAGCCCGTTGCTCGGCTGGATGGCAGGCGAAGGATATATCACGGTTGACGCGCAAGCGATCTCTATAATGACCGTACTCCTGTTCGGGGCAGGCACAGATTATTGTTTATTCCTCATTTCGCATTACCGTCAGGAGTTGACGCGCGAGAAGGATAAGGGGCTGGCATTGAAGCGTGCCTTCAAGGATGCGTCCGGCGCTATAGCAATGAGCGGTTTCACGGTCGTCTTGTCCCTGTTCGCGCTACTGGCTGCCAGGTACGGCGCTTATGACCGCTTTGCGGTTCCGTTCAGCTTATCGATTCTCATTATGGGCATCGCCAGCTTGACGCTAGTACCCGCGCTGCTCGCGATTTTCGGCCGCGCTTCCTTCTATCCGTTCGTTCCGCGCACCGAGGAGGAGCATCAAGCTCGCGCTGCAAGACGCGGCAAAACTTACATCAAGCCGGATGCAAATAAGAAGCTTGGCATGAAGGTCGGCAAGCTCGTCGTCACGAAGCCGTGGACAGTCGTCCTCGTATGTATTATTTTGCTTGGCGCGTTAGCAACGTTCTCGACTCAGATCAAGTATACGTATGATTTGCTGTCATCTTTTCCAAAGGATATGCAATCGAGGGAAGGCTTCGACGTCATCTCCGCTTCGTTCACGCCAGGCGATCTTGCTCCCGTCACCGTAGTCGTGAATACKGATGGCAAGCAGGTCGATGTCGCTTCCAAGCTGCAGTCGCTTGAGCATATCGATCATGTTGCAGAGCCGCAGGTTAGTTCGGAAGATCCGAATCTGCTTGCCTACTCGGTGGTGCTCGATATTAATCCGTATTCGCAAGAAGCGATGGCGCTCATTCCGGCCATCAAGGAAGCGGCAAGCGATGCTCTTTCCGATGCCAGTATTGGGGATTCGGGCGAAAAAGTATGGGTCGGCGGTCAGACGGCTGCCCAGCATGATTCGAAGGTGCTGACCGATCGTGATAACACGGTTATCATCCCGCTTGTGACGATCCTAATCATGATTTTGCTCCTGATCTACTTACGCTCTATAACCGCAACGCTATATCTGATTGCTACAGTACTCCTATCCTATGGAGCGGCATTAGGTCTCGGGTGGATCATCTTGCATTATTTCATGGGCGTCGACGCCATACAAGGCGCAATTCCGCTATACGCCTTCGTATTCCTTATCGCGCTTGGCGAGGATTACAATATCTTCATGATCTCGAGCATTTGGCAGAAGCGCAAGATAATGCCGCTTAAGCAAGCGATTCAAGAAGGGGTTGGCGAGACAGGGGGCGTTATTACTTCGGCTGGCCTCATACTGGCTGCAACGTTTGCTGTTCTTGCGACGCTTCCGATTCAAGTGCTTGTCCAATTTGGACTGATCACTGCAATCGGTGTGCTCATGGATACGTTCATCGTTCGTCCGTTCCTTGTTCCCGCAATTACGGCGTTGCTTGGCAAAAAAGCATTTTGGCCGGGTAAAGCAGAACTGATCGAAGAGCCGAAGACAAAATCGGCTGCGGCAACACGTCCATAAAACATATTGATGCCTCGGCAGACATTTGGTGTCGCCGGGGCATTTTCTTTTGCCAAATTCCCACTAAGAAATAGGAGCACTTGAAACAATTTTCCATACTCAAACGTTATATAGGGAATAGAGAATTGGTTTAGAGACACTAGAAAACGGGGGAGTAAAGATGAAGAGAACAAAATGGGTTTGGTTGATGTTGGTAGCAGCAATGCTTGTATCCGGCGGATTATTGTCCGCTCCGCAGATGACGTATGCCTGTTCATGCGCGGAAATTGGTGATGTAAGGGCCGCAAGTGACCGTAATGACGCCGTGTTTGAAGGAACAGCTGTGTCGGTTAAGCAATCCGGCTTGCCGTTGTTCCAATCGTCTGCAGATGCTGTCAAAACAAATTTTCATGTCAACGAGGTATGGAAAGGACTTGTAACATCCAATATTGCGGTCGTATCCGCTAACGGCAGCGATAGCTGCGGATTCGAATTCAAGAGCGGGCAGCGGTACGTCGTATATGCCCGCGATACGGGCAAATCATTGGAGGTAAGCTTATGCAGCCGAACAGCGCTGTACAGTGATGCAGGTGATGACTTAGCTGCGCTGGGCAAAGGCTCTATACCGCCAGCACCTCAGAATGGGCTTAATAACGAAGGAAGCAGCAGCTATATGATCCCGCTCATACTGCTGCTGCTCACTATAGGGACGATAGCTTTACTATACGTTAGGAAGAAGAAACGATTTAAATCAAGAACATCGCAACAATCGTCGTAACGGTAAGTCCGAGCAGTACCGGCTTTAAGTTGCGGCGAGCGAGCTCGAAGGGGCTTACGCCGCAGATGGCCGCTGCCGGAATGAGCGCCCAAGGAATGATCGTACCGCCGCCGACCCAGATGGCGGCGACTTGCCCAAGCGCGGTCAGAGTCGCTAGACCTGATCCGATCGCGTGGCCGAACAGCTGGGCGATAGAGCCGGCAAGCGAAATGCCGGAGAAGCCTGAGCCGTCGAGTCCGGTAATCGCGCCAACGACAGTCAACGTTACAGATCCCACTGCGCCATTAACGGGCATGACGTGCGCGAGAGCAAGGCCAAGGTCATTGACGATGCCTAGAGAGCCGTCAGGCAGCTTCTCGCCGAACAAGGACAGGAAGCCCGAATCGCCAAGATAGAAGAATGCGGCAATCGGAATGACAGGGCCKAATACCTTGAAGCCGAACAAGAAACCTTCTATTAAATAGCTGGTCGTCTTCTCAAGCCCTTTGCCACGATGCGACAGCATCGTGATCAGCAGCATGATCAGGATGGAGGTGCCGCCGATCAGCGCAGTAGCTTCACCGCCTTGGAGATCTAACAGGAACATCGTTATGACATCAATCGCGAACAAAACGGGAATAAGGACAGCGAGCACTTGCTTCGTACGCAGCGACAGACTGGCAGCCCCTTCGGCCTGGTCCTTGCTGTCTGCCTTGATCTCCTCCGGTGTCGCGGCGACAAGCCCGTCATTCCACTTGCCGAGCCGCTGATCGCGACGCATCATCCAATAGGCTGCAACGGTCGTCACGACGCCCATTACGATAACAAGCGGTATGCTCGCCTGCATCACTTCGCTGACTGGCAATCCTGCAGCGTCAGCTGTCAGCTTAGGCGCGCCTTGAATAATATAGTCGCCTGACAAGGCAATACCATGCCCGAACAGGTTCATAGCTACGGCAGCGCCGAGAGCCGGCAATCCGACGCGAATGGCGACTGGCAGAAGCACTGCCCCAACCAACGCGACGGCTGGTGACGGCCAGAAAAACCATGACGTCACCATCATGATGATGCCGATTCCCCAGAAAGCAAGCGCCGGCGTTTTCATGAACCAAGTGAATGGCGAGATCATGATCTCATTTATTCCGGTGCGTATAAGCACGCGGCTCATGGCAACGATGATAGATATGATGAGTATCGTGCCTATTAATTCTTTGATGGCAAAAATAAAGCTATCGAAAATACCGCTTACCGAGCCGCTTGCCGATGTGGTTGCAAGCAAACCGATGCCGAGTATGCCCGCGATACAGATTAACGTCGTATCGCGTCTCATTAGCATGAATCCAATAATGGCGACTATGAAACCTAGATATACCCAGTGCAGCGCCGTTAATTGAATAACCATCCAAACCACCCTCTCATGGGATACACGAAACCGAGCTGTGCCGAAATCGTATTGTAATGTATGCAAGGGGCTGGATAGGCGTTCATCATGAATCTCCTATACGGTTGCAAGCTGATTAGAGGCTATGCTATTCTACTTAAGCATGGTGAATAAGGAGAGGTTTACTGATGATGAGAAGAAGCTTAATGCTGATTGTAGTCGCAGCTATGGTATTTGCCGCTGGATGCGGCATTATCGAGGAAGCAACCCAAACCGTCAATTTCGCCGCAGAAACAACGACCTATTTGCAGTCGATTACGAACTTCGGACAAAACATGCAGACGATGGCAGAACAAGCAGTGACCGATTTGAATGCAAGAACCGATCTGAAGGAGCAATTGCTGGCGCTCAAGCAGCAGATCAAGGAATACGGGGCATTGACCGTTCCGGATTATGCGAAGGATCTGCATCAGTCGATTACCGAATATAATGCGCAATTGAATCTGAGCATCGATAAGGCGCTGACGAATATCGAGCAAGGCCGGGCAGCGTTCGAAGCGACAGGAATTCCAGATACGATTAATAAGATCAATGAGCTGCTCAATCAATTAAATCAACTAACACCGCAATAATGACAGTTACAATGCCGAGAGGAAGACATTTGAACATGCAAATTACGATTTTGAACGCGGAGATGACGTACTCGAAGGAAGATGGGTATGTCGGCAAAGTACAGTTTGAAGCAGAAGGGCATAGCAATCAATACGAGATCGCTCTTGCGAGCAAGCGCGGTACTAGAGATTGGGGCTACGGATTGTTCTTCCTTCATGAATCGGGCAAGGAAGAAGAGCTTCTGGCCCTGGAGGATCAGCTTGAAGAAGACGATGAGCTGTTCGATCTGTTAGTAGATACGGCGAAGGCGAAGCTGGTAAAATAAAGGTATTAAAAAAGCGTGCACTCTGAAATCTTGATATCAGAGTGCACGCTTTTTTTATTTAATGATCACTTGATGAGGTTAAGCCCGTCCTATGAATGATCGTTTGGCTTTCTTCGTTAAGTCCGATAAACGATACTTGCTTACCCAGCAGCTCATACTTTGCTTTCACCTTCGTCATCGCGGTTACGGCTGATTGGTCCCAAACATGCGAGCCGCTGAAGTCCAGCACAATCGCTTGCGGGTCATTCATGTAATCGAATAGGTTGACGAAGCTGGTCGTCGTACCGAAAAACAACTGACCGCGGAGCGTGTATGTCTTAACGTTCGCTCCATCCAATTTGACTGATGCTTTAATCTTAGCGATCTTCCAGGCGAAGAACAGGGCGCTAAGCACAACGCCGGCCATAACGCCTTTGGACAGATCATGTGTCACTAATACGATAATGACGGTCACGATCATAGTGAACGCATCCGTTCGCGGTGCACGATGAAGATGAAGCACCGACTTCCAATCGAAAGTGCTGATCGCTACCATGATCATGACGCCGACAAGGGCTGCCATTGGGATCGCGCGAACCATATCACTAAGCGCGAGAATGAGGAACAGCAGGAATGCCCCGGCAACAAGCGTTGACAGCCTTGTCCGACCGCCGGATTTCATGTTGACGACCGATTGCCCGATTAATGCGCAGCCTGCCATGCCCCCGAAGAAACCTGTGACGATATTCGCAATCCCTTGTCCTCTTACTTCACGGTTTTTATTACTGGTCGTATCCGTGATCTCATCGATAACCGAAGCCGTTAACAATGACTCAAGAATGCCGACAATGGCTAACGAGAACGAATATGGGAATAGGATGGCTAACGTATCGAAGGAGAGTAGGACGTCAGGCAAATGAAAGAACGGCATGACGCTCTCGATTTTGCCCATATCGCCAACGGTCTTCAGATCTGCGCCTATCGCAATCGCGATCAACGATACGATAATGATCGCCGCAAGCGGCGACGGAATGGCTTTCGTATACTTCGGTAAAATATAAATGATGAGCAGCGTCAAGCCGACGAGCGCGTACATGATCCAGCTTGCGCCTACAAAGTGAACGAGCTGCGTCGTAAATATAAGAATGCCTAATGCGTTCACGAATCCGAGCATGACGGAATGCGGAACGAACTGAATGAAGCGGCCAAGCTTAAGCGCACCCATGATGAACTGCAGCACACCTGCTAATATGGTTGCGGCGAACATATACTCGATGCCATGCTTATCAACAAGGCTAACCATAATAAGCGCCATTGCGCCAGTCGCTGCTGAGATCATGCCGGGACGGCCGCCTGCGAAAGCCGTAATAACGGCAATGCAGAACGATGCGTAAATACCAACCATCGGATCGACGCCAACCATAAGAGAGAAGGCGATCGACTCTGGAATAAGTGCGAGAGCGACTGTAATACCGGATAAAATATCGTTGCGGGTATTGGAAAACCAGGTTTGTCTAAGGTTGAAAAGCAAAACAAATATACCTCCTAGGAAAATGATAGGACTTTCCACTTTCAGAAAAGTCGGGGCCGATGTGCACTAATCGTTATTATACTTGATCGCATGAGTAGGAATCTTTGATCGCGATCATCAAATAAGCGCTTACATTAGACTAAATCTCCCTAATCCTTCTCTTTGCTTCGTAATAGGCAACAATTAAAAAAAGCATCGCTTATTTGCGATGCTTCTCCTGTGTACCACGATATTCATGCTCACATCGTACGTTCGACGTTCTCTTTGCTCATTCTGCGCTGCTTCGTAATCCGGAATCCAAGGTAGACAGCTGCGGCTGCCGCAAGCGCAATAACAATCCATATACCATATTGATAAATCGCATTGGCGATATTTTGGACTTGCTCGCCGACTAAAGTGCCGATAATGAAATAAATGAGCGTCCAGACAAACGCCGAAGGATAAGCGAACAAGATGAAACGTTTGAACGGCATTTTGTTAATACCCATTACGTAAGGCGTCACATGTCTTAGGAATGGCAGACAGAGGCTTAGACTGATTGCATAACCGCCGTACTTGCCGCTCAGCTCTTCCGCTCGCGTAACGAAGCGATTAATATTTTTTTTGCTGCTGAACCAGTTGGACAACCGGCTGCCGGCGAACCTTCCGATACTATAACCGAAGCTCATCGCGGAGCATATGCCAAGGCAAGTCATAATAAAGGCTGGAATCGGAGAAAGGACTCCGGAAGCTGCTAATGCGCCGCCGGTCATAACAACCGCCTCGTTCGGAATAGGCAGTCCGATTAGTCCAAGACATAATACAAGAAATAAGGCCGCATAGCCAACCTGTTCAATAATTGATAATAATAAGTCATAGGCACCCATTATAAACGCATCCTATCGTTCATATATTTGTTCCAAATAATTACATCCGAATTATTCATCTAACCGTTAGCTTATCATAATGACTCATGAATGGATACCTATTATACGTTGGCAATAGAGGCAGGATTCAACTTTAACCTTTTCGTAACTAATTCCTTTCAAGACTGAGCTACAATAGTTGCAGAAGATTTTGGCAATAGGTCGAAAGGCGGCTGTTAGGATGCTTGGTTTTGAGCAAAAGGTTGAATATTTACGGCGATACGAGACGCTCGTATTTACGATATGCATCAAGCTGCTCGCTGATGAGCTTGCAGCATGCAAGGCAGCGGAGCTTCTGATGTGCCGCTTATTCCGCGATACAAGCTTCTGGGCGGCTTGCGAAGCGGAACGGGACGATTATTTGATAAAGGCAACGAAAGCGGAATGTCTGCGCTTCTGGAGAGAGAACCTTCTGCAAACTTCGTAATGACCATTCATATTTACGCACGGTAAAGAACAGAATAGATTATAGTATAGAGAGACGACTGGTAGAAGGAAAGGGTGAAGCATGCAAGCACAACAAAATCGAAAGCAAGTGACGATCGCTTTGTTCGTCGCTACTTTCCTTGCCGCAATTGAAGGAACGATTGTCAGTACCGCAATGCCAAGCATTACAAGCGAGCTTGAAGGGATTAGGCAGTATAGCTGGATTATTTCTATTTATTTGCTGGCAACGGTTATTACAACTCCGGTATACGGCAAGCTATCCGATCTATATGGACGCAAAAAGATTTTTATAATTGGAGCGCTTATTTTTCTAGCCGGCTCCATGCTGTCGGGCGTGGCGCAATCGATGAACCAGCTCATTTGGTTTCGCGCGCTGCAAGGACTTGGCGCCGGGGCGTTAACGACGATACCCTATACGATTATAGGCGATCTGTACCCGTATGAGATGCGGGCCAAGGTACAGGGCTGGATGTCCAGCGTATGGGGAATAGCAGGCATATCGGGACCTTTGCTTGGCGGATTGCTCGTTGATTACGTCTCTTGGAGAGCGATCTTCTACATGAACTTGCCGTTTGGTATCGCAGCGATTTATTTGCTTTCTGCAGCGCTTCGCGAATCATTCGTAAAAAAGAGACGCCATATCGATTACATAGGCATTGTATTATTCACGATTGGCATGTTCGCCTTCCTATATGGGATGACGCTGCTGCGCGATCAAGATGCAAACGGCATTTCCACGCTTGCTATCGGCATGCTGTTCGCAGCTTCGGTTGTGTTCCTGGCTTTATTCGTTGCGGCATCAAGAAGGTCGCCAGAGCCGATTATTCCCTTCGAATTGTTCAGAAGCCGCATTATTAGCGTTGCGAACTTGGCTGGCTTTCTAATTTGCGTMGTAAACGTCGTTATTATTTTTTATTTGCCGTTATGGATTCAAGGGGTATATAACAAGCCGGCAACTTATTCGGGATTAGTTATGATTCCGCTTTCTATTGCTTGGCCGCTAGGTGCTATATTGGCAGGCAATTGGATTGCAAAGCTAGGTGTCCGCCTCATTACGGTTACAGGTGCTATCTTGTTGCTTATAAGCGGGATTGGCCTGGCGTTGATGAACGCGGAGACGCCGTTCTTTTGGTTCATCGTTTACACGCTGTTGTCAGGCTTGTCATTCGGTTTGTCGCTGACTTCGTTGACCGTTACCGTATCTTCTGCCGTCGGGTGGGAGCTGCGCGGCTCGGCGGTTGCCAGCAATAATTTCATACGTACGCTAGGTCAGACGATTGGCATTACCGTATTCGGCATGCTTCTTAATACCGGCAGTACGAATAGCATCGATGCCCATCTTCTTGAAAGCAGCCTGCATACGATCTTTATTTGGGTAGCACTAATTTCGGTTGTTATATTGCTTGTCTCGACGGTATTGCCTAATCGACAATCGGCCGCAGAGCAGCAAAGCAGCGTTTCGTAGAGGAGAGTCTGAAGCAGCATGAGCATGAAATTACATAGCAGGCTTGAGTCGTTGGACGATCAGCTTCGCGCTTGGAAAATGAATACGGTCATCGTTCTTCATAACGGCGAGGCAGCAGCGGAATGGTATGAGCACGGAACGGATACAATGGGCAGTCTCTATTCATGTACCAAGAGCGTATTGTCATGTTTGATTGGCATGGCCATTGATGAAGGTCAGATTGGCAGTGTTGACGATCCAATCGCAGATTATTTGGACCATCCAGCTGCGGCGCGATTGGCGGCTTCAAGCGAGGCGGCAATACGGATTAAGCATCTGCTGTCGATGACGCCGGGATTTCAGTGGCCGGACTTCGATAAGCCGTACCGGGCTTTGCGGGCAGCCAGTGATCCGATCGGGTTTGTGCTGGAGAAAGCGATCATTTCGCCGCCTGGACAAGCCTATACTTACAATTCGGGGGCATCGCATCTGTTATCAGCCATATTAACGAAGGCTGTTGGCGTGCCTGCGTTGGATTATGCAAGCAGGAAGCTATTCCAACCGCTTGGGTTCCGCAAGGCGAGATGGACCGAGAGGGATGGAATCAATGAAGGCGGCACCGGACTAAGCTTATTTGGCATGGATTTGGCGAAGTTCGGTCTGTTGTATAAGCTAGGAGGCGTCTGGGAAGGAGAGAGGCTGCTGTCATCCGAGTGGATTGATCTCTCCACTAAGATGCATCATCGCGGTCTGCTGCATTACGAGCCGCCGATTTACGGAGAATACGGTTATCATTGGTGGCGCACTCCGGCAAGCCATAACGGAAACACGGATTGTTACTTTGCTTTTGGACACGGCGGACAATATTTGCTCGTCGCACCCGAACAAGAGCTCATTATCGTCATACGCAAAACGGTCACGAAGCGGAATGATGCCGATCTGTCGAGGCGACTCATCTTCGAGGAGCTGCTGCCTATGTTCAGCTCGATTGCTCAATAACGCGCGTAATAGAAAGGGCTTCGACTTCGGTCGAAGTCCTTTTCTATTCTACGGCTGATCCATCGTCGGATTCAAAATCGATCCTCATGTGGTGTAATATATGTGTGAGGTAAATCCGTCGTTTTGTCTCAATATGATCTGATTCCTAATGAAATGTATTGCCATAAGCCAAATCCTAATATATTATGTTATATAAACTAACATAAATGCTTACGTTTTGCTTGAAAGATGGGATGCTTGAACAGGCGATAGGGAGCAGCAATCATTCGAGAGCGGGGTGTGTCGATTGCATATGACCGTCGAGCAAGCTTTATCGGTGTATCCGTTATCGGAAGGGAAACTGATTGCCGGTATCAAAGGGAAGAATAAAATTATTACATCCGTCAATGTGATGGATGCGCCCGATATTACGGATTGGATTAAGGAAGGCGAGATGCTGCTGACGACTGCGTATCTCATCAAGGATCATCCGGAGGACGCTTGTCAATTGCTGCGAACGCTGCATGAACGCGGATCGGCGGCGCTTGGCATTAAGCTTGGGAGATTCTGGACGGAGGTGCCGCAGCAGTTGATCGACCAAGCGAACGAGCTTGGATTTCCGATTATCGAGCTGCCATACCCGTTCACCTTCTCGGACCAAATGAATGGATTGTTCCGGGCAGAGATGAAGCGAAGCACCGGTGTACTGACCGATGTCGTTAATAAACAAATCCAATTGATGAGATTCGCGTTGAAGCCGAATCCGATTCAACAAATGTTCGACTCGATTGCCGAAGTAGTGGAAATTCCGCTTGCCGTGGTTGGATCGCGCGGACAGATTGTTTATAACGGCACGTTATTGCCTGCCGAAGAGATCGCATGCGGGATGCAAGGGCAACGAGCAGAGGGATGGATCTCCTGCAAGCGGGTCGAGGCGCTTCGCATTCCGCTCATCAAGCATACGCCCGATTCCGGTTGCGTGCTGTTCTTCCAATCGGAGCTGCTCGTAACGCCAATTGAGGAAGGTTTATATTATCAAGCCGCTGAGCTGATTGCCTATCATATGAATTTTAGCTATGAGGATTATTTCGAACTATCGGTGCAGAAGGATTTCGGACTGCTTATCAAACGGTTTCTATTGAACGGCCTTCCTGTCGAGACAATAGAAGAGTATGCGGAGCGCTTCGAGATCGATCTGTTCCGCCCGTGGTATCGCTGTGTGCTAACGGATTTCAGCGGGCTGATCCATAAGGAGCTGCGGACGGAGAAGCTGGAGCTGCTGAAGTCGGAATATCTGTGTAATTCGAGTATTCAACAATTAAAGGGCACTCATATCGTAATGGAAGAAGGACTGCTGTCGGTGTTTCCTGCCGACGCGGACAATGGCGATGAAGCAATCGCTTCGGCGCTTGCTCCATTTTTTGCTTCGGTGAAAACGAAAGGCGGCTATGAGATCAGAGCCTCTATTAGCAGTGCGAAGAAACGTGCTAACCAGCTTGCCGAAGCGTTCGAGGAATGCAAGGAGACGAATCGCCTATCAGCGGAATGGGGCGGCGGCAGCCGAATCTTGAGCTACGAGACAATGGATCTCGCGCTTATCTTCGAGCATGTGACCAAAGAACGAATGGAGACGTTCTGCAAGCGCTGGTTGGGTTCGTTGTTGAACAAAGAACCGGAATACGCCTCCGAGATGCTGCGCACGCTTGAAGCCTACTTGGAAAACGACGGACAATTAAATGAGACGGCCAAAAAGCTGTTCATTCATCGCAACACTGCGACATACCGTATTGAGAAGATAAGCGAGCTGCTGGAAGTTGATTTGAAGAAGATGAATGATTTTATGCGTCTGAAAATTGCGTTTATTTTTCGCCGTATGCTTCATAACCAGCCTTTCGCAACGAGCGGCAGCGTTCAAGTCAAAGAGACGCTGCGTGTCGGAAAGCAATAAAGGAGAGATAGCCGTGGCTACAATATGGATTCGCAATGCCGTTATTATGACAATGAACGAACAGCATGACATTGTAGAAGGCGATCTTTTAATAGAAGGAAATGTAATAAAGCAAGTAGGCGGCGTCATCGACGCCCCGCATGCAGACCGAATAATCGATGCGGGCGGTAAAGTGCTGCTGCCGGGGTTTATTCAGACGCACATCCATCTATGCCAAACGTTGTTCCGCGGACGTGCGGATGATCTTGCTTTAATTGATTGGTTGAAGGAGAAAATATGGCCGCTTGAAGCGGCGCATAGCGAGGATTCTGTATACTACTCAGCCATGTTAGGCATCGGCGAACTCATTCGAAGCGGAACGACGACGATTCTAGATATGGAGACGGTTCATTATACGGAATCTGCGTTCCAAGCTATTATGGAAAGCGGTATACGAGCGGTATCCGGCAAGGTAATGATGGATCATGGCTCGGAAGTGCCGCTGCCGCTGCAAGAGAATACTGCCAAGTCGCTGCAGGATAGCGTCGATCTGCTCGAAAAGTGGCACGGCGCTGCGAATGGGCGAATACAGTATGCGTTCTGTCCGCGTTTTGTCGTCTCGTGCACGGAAGAGCTGCTTGTGGGTGTTCGTGACTTGTCTGCTCAATACGGTGTTATGGTTCATACTCATGCATCGGAAAATTTAGGGGAGATCGAGATGGTGGAGGCAGAACGCGGCATGCGCAATGTCGTCTATCTTGACCATATCGGTCTGGCGCGTCCTAATCTGATTCTCGCTCATAGTATATGGCTGGATGAAGAAGAGAAACGCATTATTCGCGATCGCGGCGTCAAAGTGACGCATTGCCCGGGCTCGAACTTGAAGCTGTCATCAGGTATTGCCGAAGTTCCGCTGCTCCTTGAGCAAGGAATTGCTGTAGGTCTTGGCGCAGACGGAGCGCCGTGCAACAACAACCTTGATATGTTTCAGGAAATGCGGCTGACTGCTTATATTCAAAAGGTGAAACATGGTCCGACGGTCATGAATGCGAGACAAGTGTTGCGGCTCGCAACGATCGGCGGAGCGCGAGTGCTTGGTATGGAGGAGAAGATCGGCAGCATTGAGGTCGGCAAGCTTGCCGATATACAGCTGCTTGATCTAGAGGACTTCCACGTCTATCCATCATTCGATGCGGATTGGTATTCCCGCGTTGTCTATGCGGCGACTAGAGGCGATGTCGATACGGTCATTATTGACGGTCAAGTGGTGATGGAACAGAAGCTTGTGAGGACGATTGACAAAACGGTCGTGCTGAAGGAAGCGGATCAATCGCTTCTCCGTCTTATCGCTAGATTATAATCGTCTATCCATGAAGAAACGGACAAATGATCCGCTAGAATAGGAGGAACGGCATATGGATGTGCATCGGCTATTGCAATCGATTGTGGATAGCGAAGAACCGTCCGTGCTCGCTACGATTATCGATGTGAATGGACATTCCTATCGTAAGCCAGGCGCATGTATGCTGTTCAAGCTTGACGGTGAGCAGATTGGCACCATAAGCCCGGGGTGTCTAGAGCATGATTTGCTCGAACGCACAGAACGGGTATGGTTGTCGGGCGAAGGTCAATTCGAGATTGCGCAATATAATATGAACCCTGAAGAGGATGCGATATGGGGAGAAGCGCTCGGCTGCGGAGGCGAGATAAGGGTGCTGCTGGAGCCGGTAACGGGCCTGCTGCGTGAGCTGCTAATAGAAGCTGCTGCCATTGTTGGCGGCGGACGAAGCGTAACCTTGGAGCGGCGGTTGGTTCATTCGGATATCACGTACCGTATTCGAGAGCGGGTGAATGATACCGCCGAGCCTATCCGCTTCACAGAGATTGATAATGTGCCTGATCGATTATTCTTTACCATCAGACCGCGGCCAAGGCTCGTATTGTTCGGTGCAGGCAAGGATGCTGAGGCTATTTATTCAATAGCTAGAAATGTCGGCTTTCAGCTTGTTATAGCAGACTGGAGAGCCGGTATATGCACGAATGAACGTTTCCCGGAGGCGCTGATTGTCATTGGCACTCCAGCGGAGATAGTGGCTGAGCTGGCGATGAGCCGCAATGATTATTTGATTATTTGCAGTCATCAGCTGCAGCAGGATAAAGAGCTGTTAGGGATCGCTCTTCCGCTTGGGTTAGCCTATATCGGTGTCATGGGATCGAAGAAGCGAATACGCATGCTGTTCGAAACCTTCTTGATGCCGTCGAACGTTAGAGCTCCTATCGGCTTATCGATCGGTGCCGACGGACCTTATGAGATTGCGGTGAGCGTTGTTGCGGAGTTAATCGCTGTGCGGGCAGGCCGAACCGAACGCGCGCGGAGAGGGGCGAGAGCTGATGGTCATATCGGCTATTTATTTGGCGGCTGGCCGGAGCAAACGAATGGGACGGCGCAAGCAGGAATTGGAGCTGATGCCGGGGATGACGCTCGGCAGCATGGCTCTTCATGCGCTGCTTCAATGCAGCGTTGAGGAAGTCGTCGTTGTTGTACATCCAAGCGATCCTCTAAATTGGTTGTCTAAGGAGTTTGATGAGAGAGTCTTGGGCCAGCCGTCTCAAGACTCTCCTTCCGTTCGGATTGTAATTAGCGAAAGAGCGGATGACGGAATGGCTTATTCATTGCGAACGGGATTAGAGGCGCTGCCATGGATTCAACCTAATGGGGAGCATGCGTTGCCGGATGCAATCCTTGTTATGCTGGCTGATCAGCCATTTGTTGATAAGACTCATTTAGAGCGGCTTATGGATCGTTATAGCAAGCAGTCTAACTTGGATTACGTTGCAAGCTCATCATGGAATGAAGAGAATGGGACCTATGCGTTGATGCCGCCTGCAATTTTGTCGAAGTCGATGTTTGCGGCTGTAACTAAGCTGGAAGGTGACACGGGGGCGCGTAAATTGTTTGCAGACGCTCGCTATCGCGGAGAAGCTGTATCTGCACGGTCGAATGGAGTGTTGCTAGATGTGGACAATCCAATAGATTTAGAGCTTGCGTTTGCGTTCAATAGGTCCGTCCGACCGTGAGACACCTCTTTTATGTAAGGTAATATAACGCAACACAATTCATTTAGTGCATGACGCACAATGGACAACGTTGTTTTTAGACACCCGACCAATATAATGTCATATATATTGACGTCATCATGACGTGAATATATATTGAAGTTACATCTCGAACAAAGTTGAGAGATGAAAAATAGAGAGTCGGGGTGGAACGCAATGAAGCAACGCAACAGAGTATTGTCCGTAAGCTTGGCCCTCATCTTAACGCTCGTACTCGTATTATCCGGTTGTTCCAGCAATAACAAAAACGATCCGGCAGAAGGCGGTAACAATGGCGCGACGAACGCACCGACCGATAAAGCTTCGGACGGAACTGCGACAGATACGCCTGCAGAGCTTCCTAAAGTTGCTTTCGTCTACATCGGCCCTCCAGGTGATGGCGGATGGACATTCGAACACGATAGAGGCCGCAAGTACATGGAGGAGAAGTTAGGCATCAAAGCGGATACGGTTGAGAACGTGCCGGAGAGCGCGGATGCAGAGAGGATCATAACAGAGCTTGCTCAGAATCACGACATCATCTTTACGACAAGCTTTGGCTACATGGACCCTACGCTGAACGTTGCCAAGAAGTTCCCAGATGTGAAATTTTTGCACGCCGGCGGCTACAAGACGAATGACAACATGAGCACTTACTTCGGCAAAAACTACGATGCCAGCTACCTAAGCGGTATTGCGGCAGGCAAAGTAACGAAGAAGAACTTGATCGGCTATGTAGGCGCGTTCCCGATACCAGAAGTTATCTATAACATTAACGCTTTCACGCTCGGCGTACAAAGCGTGAATCCGGATGCTACGGTGAGCGTCGTATGGACGAACACGTGGTACGATCCAACGACGGAACGTCAAGCGGCAGTCAGCTTGCTGGACAAAGGCGCAGACGTGCTGCTCGCTTATCAGGATTCGCCGGCAACGCTTCAAGCGGCTGCTGAACGAGGCGCAATGGCAGGCGGCAACGACTCCGATATGACACGCTTCGCTCCAGAAGCGTACTTGACCAACCCGATTTGGAACTGGGGTCCGTATTATACGCAGGTCGTACAATTGGTTATCGACGGCACTTGGAAGAGTGAGCAATTCTCCGGATCGCTCTCCGATGGCATGGTCGATCTCGCCCCGATGGGGCCTAGCGTTCCGGATGATGTGAAGAAGCTGGTTGACGAAACGAAAGTGAAATTGACTAGCGGCGAAATGAGCGTATTCAAAGGACCTATCGTTGATCCGACGGGCGCAGTCAAGGTAGAAGAAGGCAAAACGCTGACTCTCGAGGAAATTCTAGTCATGGATTGGTTTGTGAAAGGCGTAGACGGCACGATCCCGAAATAAATAGCAGCTTTGATAGCTTGTATGTTCTTAAATAACAGTCAATCAACAAATCCCTTCCCTAAGGGATTTGTTGATTTATAACCGTATTATTTTCAAGATGAGGCGATTCAAAGGAAAGATTTATTGAGAGGAAGAACGCCTATGGAGTCCATATACTCGGTAGAGATGCAGCAGATTGTGAAGCGGTTCGGCTCGGTCGTAGCCAATGACAACGTCGATTTCTATGCCAAACCCGGCGAGATTCATGCGCTGCTTGGAGAGAATGGAGCAGGCAAAAGTACGATGATGTGCATGCTGTCGGGCGTTTATCGACCTACGAGCGGAGAAATCCTGATCCATGGCGAGAAAGCTCGTATTCGCTCGCCGAAGGACGCGATGAAGCTTGGCGTCGGTATGGTGTTTCAAAACTTCCGTCTCGTGCAGACGCTGACGGCGGCGGAAAATATTATTTTGGGCGAGAAATCGTCGTTTTGGCGCGGGGCGAAGTGGCTGCGCGATAAGCAGGAGGAAATTGAAGGCATTGCAGATCGATTCGGGCTTGCATTCCCGGTTGACCGCCCGATCTGGCAGCTGTCTGTCGGCGAGCAGCAGCGCGTCGAGATCGTGAAGACGCTGTACAGAGGCGCCAGCCTTATTATATTGGATGAACCTACATCCGTATTGACGCCAGGCGAGGCGGAGCAGCTCTTCGAGACGCTGCAGCATATGAAGCGGGAAGGCAAGACTGTTATCCTGACTACGCATAAGCTGAAAGAAGTCATGGCGGTATCCGACCATATTTCGGTTATGCGTAAAGGAAAGATGATCCATTCGATGGCCAAAAGCGAGACGAATGAACGAGATCTCGCGAAGCTGATGGTCGGCAAGGAAATCGGAGAAGCTCGCCCGCTTGCGCCGCGTCAGCCAGGCAAGCCGTTGCTTACGGTTCAACAGGTTGACGTATTCGCCGATCATGGGCGCAAGACGCTTGACGGCTTCACGCTGCATGTGAATGAAGGTGAAATTGTTGGCGTTGCTGGCGTTGCCGGCAACGGGCAGAAGGAGCTGGCCGAGGTATTGACCGGGCTTCGCAGTTGGAAGCGCGGTACGATTCATTTTAATGGAGAAGCATTAAAGAATGGATCGGTCAAAGGAGCCATCGAGGCTGGTATCGCTCATGTGCCGGAGAACCGGATGAAGAGCGGGTTAGCCGGGAGTCTCGGCGTTGTTGATAATCTATTATTCAAGTCATATCGATCGGAGGAACGTTCGCGCTTTGGCTTCTTGCGCACCGGTCACAATCGCGAATGGTCGCAAAGTCTAGTGGAGCAATTCGACGTGAAGACGCCGAACCTGGACACACCGGTCCAGCAGCTCTCGGGAGGCAATCAACAGAAGCTGCTGCTTGCCAGGGAGGTTCACCAGCAGCCGCTGTTGATGGTAGCTGTGCATCCTACACAGGGACTGGACGTCGGCGCGACGGAAGGCGTTCATCGGCTGCTGACCGATATGCGCGGGGAAGGCAAAAGCGTGCTGCTAATATCGGAGGATCTGGATGAGGTTATGCAGCTGTCCGACCGGATATTAGTCATTTACAACGGACAGATCGTTGGCGAGCTTCCTCGCTCTGAAGCGAATCGCGAAACGATTGGCATGTATATGGCCGGACTGCGGGTAGTGGACGCCCAGAAAGAGGAGGCGGCAGTATGAGCGACAAAGCGGCCTTAACTAGCACGAGCGTCGGTACACCTCCACCGGGTAAATCCAGAGCACCGAAGGGCGTGAACCTGTTCGCCTATCGGATCGAGATCGATCCTTCGAAGAAAGGCAACGCCTGGTGGATCCCGTTCGCTTCTGTTCTGCTTGCGTTAATCGCCTGCGGCATCTTCATAGCAGCGAACGGCATGAACCCCATTCCTGTGTACCGCAAAATGTTCACGGGCGCTTTCGGCACCGAATACGGCATCACGGAGACGCTCGTCAAATCTATACCGCTATTGCTTTGCGGTCTCGGCGTTGCGATCGCTTATCGCATATCGGTATGGAATATCGGCGCAGAAGGCCAATTCGCCGCAGGAGCGATGGCGGCTACAGCAGTAACGATCTATATGCCGAACCTGCCGGGCATTCTGATCATTCCTGCGATGATTGTTTTAAGTATCGTCGCTGGCGGAATATGGGGACTGCTGACCGCAATTCCGCGAACGTATTTCCAAGTTAACGAGCTGGTCAGCTCCTTGATGTTAAACTATGTGGCGCTTCTCGCGATGGACTATTTCGTCTTCGGTCCGTGGAAAGATCCGGAAGGAATGAACTTCCCGGGTACGCCGATATTCACAGAGGCGCAGTCGCTGCCTGTACTCGGCGATACGAGACTTCACCTTGGTCTTGTGTTCGGTATAATCGCTGTCATTCTATACTTCCTGTTCATTAAGTACACGAGATGGGGCTACGAGCTTCGTCTGATCGGCGCCAACCCAGAGGCCGCGCGCAATGCGGGCATTCGAATCAGCAGACATATACTGCTCGTTATGCTTATTAGCGGGGGGCTTGCCGGTCTAGCGGGTATGGCAGAAGTGTCAGGTGTCTCGCATAGACTAATGTACGGCATATCGCCTGGTTACGGATATACAGCGATTATCGTTGCTTGGTTAGCCAAGCTGCATCCGGTTGGACTCATTATTTCGTCATTTCTGTTCGGCGGGTTAATTGTCGGCGGCTACAGCGTTCAGACGATAGGACTGCCGTCTTCCATATCGGAAATGCTCCAGGGAGCCATCTTATTTTTCTTAATTGCCGGCGGTACGATCAGCAAGTTCCGAATTCGCAAGAACAGTTACTAGAGGAGCGGATCAGACATGGATATTGTTATACAAATGGTGCTGGCGGCTATCTCTTCCGGTACGCCGCTCCTGTTCGCGACACTCGGAGGCATATTGATTGAACGCTCGGGTATTATCCAGCTTGGAGCTGAAGGTCTCATGCTAATGGGGGCTGTAACAGCTTGCTTGACTTATTTGCATACGGGCAGCTTGACGCTTACGCTGCTTGCAGTCTGCGGCGTCAGTATGGCGCTTGGATTCGTGCATGCATTTCTTAGCGTCTCGCTTCGAACGAATCAGATCGTGAGCGGACTTGCAATGACGTTGTTCGGTGCGGGGCTTAGCGCATACCTGGGCAAGCCGATCAGCGGTCAGCCTGTGAATGGCGCTGTGCCGAAGCTCGATATGCCGTGGCTCGAGTCCATTCCGTTCATTGGTCCCGTGTTCGCGCATCTCGATGTGCTGACTTGGTTCAGCTTCGTCCTTGTTATTGTCCTTCATCTCTACATTCATAAGACATCAGCAGGATTGCATCTGCGAGCGATCGGTGACAATCCGGCAACAGCTGACGTAATGGGCATTCGCGTACAACTGCTTAGATATGCTTATATCGTCGCTGGATCTGCACTTATTGGCTTTGCGGGTGCCGATCTGCTGCTCGTGTACTCGCCAACCTGGACGGAAGGGATGACCTCCGGACGCGGATGGATTGCGGTTGCGCTTATTATTTTTGCACGATGGAATCCGGTTCGGGCATTGTTCTGCGCCTATTTCTTCGGTGCGCTCGATATGCTCGGCTTCCGCATTCAGCTTATTGGCAGTGAAATACCTTCCTATTTCTTGAAAATGATTCCGTATATCGTAACGATTCTTGTACTTATGTACTTGGGATGGCGCAATCGCAACAAACCGTCGGGCTCGCCGGAATCGCTCGGTGCGCCGTATATAAGAGAACAACGATTCTAGCAGTAGCAGGAGGGGAACAGCATGGGTACAAACGCAAACGCACGGGCACAGGGGACCATAAATTCTCCTCTTGTATGGCATCCGCAATCTGCGGCGGATGCATGGCAATTGAAGCAAAATTACGGAGCAGACGCCGTCTATACGGCGGGAGGCACGCTGCTCCGTACGCAATGGGAATCGGGGTTGGCCAAGATGCCTGCCCATCTTATTGACGTCAGCGGAATAAGCGGACAAGCGGAGTCGATTCGAGGGAATGAAGCGGGTATCGCGATCGATGCCTCGACATCGCTGGCTGTATGCAGAAGCCATGAGCTAATCGCGCAGAAGCTGCCGTTGCTTACGGAGGCGATCAAACAGATCGCCGCCCCGTCCGTTCGTCAGCTTGCGACGATTGGCGGCAACATAAGCTCATTAGTCGGCGATTCGTTGCCTGCTCTGCTCGTCTACGATGCGCAGCTACATCTGTTCGGCGGAGCAGGAGAGCACTGGGAGGAGCTGTCCGATTGGCTGGCCGCAATCGAGGAATCAACGCCTTCTACACCAATGAGCGGTCGTCTTCTGCTTGGTATTTCCGTTCCTCAGCATGGTGCAACGGACGTTATGGATTCGAATGCGAAGCACTTCGGCGCTTATTATAAAGTCGGACGCCGCGAGGCGTTCACGCCGTCCGTCGTTACGGCAGCTGTTAGCGGTACGATTAACGCCGCAGGTGTATTGGAGCATTTGAAGCTGGCCGTCGGCGGCGGCCAAACCGTTCCTCGCCGTTTGAAGGAGCTGGAAACTTCCTTTGCGGACTCTGAGCTTAACATTGCTACTCTTAAGCGAATATACGACGGTGTGCTTGATGTCTTCGAGCCAAAAGGCGATCAATTCGCATCTGCGGACTATCGCAAGTCAACAGCCGCTAATTTGATTGTGACGGAGCTGTGGAAATCGGCGGCAGAAGCTGTTAACGGGGGAAGGTGAGGATATGCTGTTAAACCGAGACGGAAGCGGAAGCCGTTGGCGCATTAGACCGGACGGACCCGCTAAAGTAACTGGACAATTATCGTATTTGACGGATATGACGGCAGAAGGGATGCTGTATGGCTTAGTGCTTCGAAGCGAACACCCTCACGCCCGCATTGTATCGATAGATACCGAAGCGGCAAAGCAAGCGCCAGGCGTACGGGCTGTTCTTACTTATTTGGATGTGCCGGGTCTTAACGCATTCGGAATTGCACATCCTGATCAACCGGTGCTATGCGAGGATCGTGTTCGTTATGTAGGCGATGCCGTAGCGACGGTCGCCGCAGATTCATTGGAAGAGGCGGAATATGCCATAACTCTTATTCATGTGGATTACGAGTTGTTGCCCGTCGTGGACGATGCCGAAGCAGCGCTCGCTCCTGATACGGTTCAGTTGCACGATAAAGGCAATCTGCTTCATCACACTGGATATAGCAAAGGCAGCTTAGCTGAAGGATTCCCGCAATGCGTTCACATTGTGGAGGAGACATACTATACGCCGAGACAAATGCACACTTATATGGAAACAGAGGGCGGCTTGTTCATACCTGGCGAGGACGGACGGTTGACGGTATATGCGCCGACGCAGCACGGCTTCATGGATCGCATGCAGCTGTCGCGCATCCTGGATATGCCGCAGCAGCAAATTCGCATCGTATCGAGCCCTATCGGCGGCTCCTTCGGCGGCAAGGACGAGCTGAACGTTCAGCCGTACGGCGCATTGCTAGCCCTCCGAACAGGAATGCCGGTTAAGTTCCACAATTCAAGGTGGGAATCGGTACGAGCGGGATTGAAGCGGCATCCGATGAAAATAACGATGAAGACCGGCACGAATGCGGAAGGCAAGCTGATCGCGCATGAAGTGCGAATCGTGGCCGATACGGGTCCTTATTCAACGCTCGGCGCTGAAGTGCTTAACTTTGCCGTTGAGCATGTCATCGGCCCCTATGTGTATGAACATTTGGATGTGAACGGATATTCGGCTTTCACGAATAATGGAATGTCAGGAGAGTTCAGAGGATTCGGCGGCAATCAGGCGATCTTTGCCTTGGAAGGCCAATTGGATCGGCTGGCGGAGCTGCTCGGTATGGATTCCTGGACGTTCCGCAAGCTCAATATGAGACAGCTGGGCGATGCCGGTCCATTCAATCAGCCGATTGCGCAGACAGATGGCGCGGACCAGGTGTGGAACGTTATTGCGGGAAGCGACCTATGGAAAACAAAGGATGCGGTTCCTGCTGTTAACGTACCGCCTTGGATCAAGACGGGCGTCGGCGCGGCTTTCACGATGCATGGCGCCGGACTTGGCGTTGGCATCCCCGATCCGGCGGGAGGGCGTCTGCAGCTCGCGAAGGATGGCAAGATTGAAGCCGTATTCGGCTACGAGGAATTCGGTCAAGGGCTGATCGCTTCGCTGGAACTGATGCTGATCGAGCAATTCGGCTTCGCCGGCGGGGATGTCAGGATTATCATTGGCGATACGGATGTCGTGCCGGATAGCGGTTCAACGACCGCGTCGAGAGCGACAGCGATGATGTGGAAGTCTTTGCAGCGCATGCGAGCTCCATTCGAGGAGGCGATTCTCGGTCGCGCAGCGCAATCGGTGAATGTAGCTGCGGATCAATTGCGATTGGGCGAAGGCGGTGTGATGAGGAAGGACAGCGAAGTTATGGTTATCTCCTATGAGCAGCTTGCACAGCTCGATGGCGAGCCGATCAAATGCGAGACATCGTTCCACTTCCCGACATCACCGGTGGAGCGTGTTGGCGCACACTTTATGTACACGTACTCGGCCGTAGCGGTCAAAGTCGAAGTTAATACGTTAACAGGCAGAGTGAATGTATTGAATCAACTGCATGCGGTTGCTGCAGGACCGGTCGTTAATCCGCAAGGTTTCCTCGGACAGATCGAGGGCGGAAGCAGCATGGCGCTTGGCTTCACGCTTACCGAAGATGCCGTTATGGACAATGGTTATTATATGACTCGTAACCTTGACACTTATCTCGTGCCGACGATTGCAGATCAGCGCGGTGAAGTAGAGGTAGTTGCCATTGAGCAGCTGCCGGAAGGTGATACTTACGGGCCGCGCGGCATCGGTGAAGTAGGCTCCGTAACGCTTGCCCCTGCTATCGCGTCGGCCATTCGCGCAGCGACGGGCAAATGGGTGACGAAGCTTCCGGTTCAGCCGTCGTTTTTGCAGGAGCAGCCGGCATTTTTGCAGAAGGCGGTGAAGTGAAGATGGGGGAACTTAATCAAGCAGCAGAAACATCAACGGCGTATAAGCTTGCTTGTACGCTAAATGGCAGAACAACAGAAGTAGATACGGCGCCTGCTAGAAGGCTTCTCTCTATATTAAGGGATGACCTGGAGCTAACCGGTACCAAAAGATCCTGCGAGATCGGGCGGTGCGGCGCTTGCATGGTGCTTGTAGACGGCAAAGCTGTCAACTCTTGTCTGACGATGGCTTATCAGTGCGAAGGCAAGTCGATTGAAACCGTGGAAGGCGTATCGGCCGGCGGCATAGATCCGATCCAACAAGCCTTTCTAGAGGAAGGCGGTTTCCAATGCGGCTACTGCACACCTGGCATGATTATATCGGTAAAAGCTTTATTGGACAGCAATTCCGATCCAAATGATGATGAGATAGCCGAAGCGCTCTCAGGCAATATATGCCGATGTACCGGTTACGGGGGCATATGGAGAGCGGTAAAGCTTGCAGTTGAAAGGAGACGTCATACGTCATGAGTCACAATCATACGAATAGAAGCAATCCTAGTTATCATATTCCTTATTTACAAAGATGCGTAGAAATATCGGCAATGGCCCGGGGAGCAGGCAATACACCGTTTGGTGCTCTGCTCGTCAATCGCGAAGGCGAGATTGTGCTAGAGCAAGGCAATATCGAAATTACGGACTCCAATTGCACCGGGCATGCAGAAACAACATTAATGGCTGCGGCGTCCAAAAAGTTCACGAAGGCGGAGTTATGGGAATTCACGCTGTATACGTCAGTTGAGCCGTGCGCGATGTGTTCGGGTTCGATTTATTGGGGCAATGTCGGTACGGTCGTCTACGGCATCTCGGAGAAAAAGTTGGCCGAGATGACCGGTGATAACGAGCAGAATCCAACGCTCGATCTGCCGTGTCGTGTTGTTTTTGCACAAGGAAACAAACCAATTCAGGTCATCGGACCGATTCCTGAGGTGGAATCGTCCGTTATTGCCGTTCACGAGGGGTACTGGTTATGACAACGATAAATGAAATTAACGAACTTGATCGACAAGCATTCGTTGCAGTGCTAGGAGAAATTTTCGAGCATTCCCCGTGGATAGCAAGCTCGGCATGGGAGATGCGGCCGTTCGTCTCGAAGGAGGCGCTGCATGAAGCGATGGCTAACGTTGTAAGAGAAGCGTCGAACGATCAACTGATTGAACTGTTTCGAGCACATCCCGATCTAGGCACGCGGCTTGCGGTTGCGCCGTATTCGGCCAAAGAGCAGCAGGGTGCAGGACTTAACCAGCTCACTAGCGAGGAATTCGAGGTGTTCTCCGAGCTGAACCGCAAATATGTGGAGCAATTCGGCTTTCCCTTCATCCTGGCCGTTCGCGGCAAGACGAAGGAACATATATTGACGGCTATGGAGTCGAGGATTCATCATAGCATGCAAGAAGAGACGACGCAGGCGTTGTCGGAAATCGAGAAAATAACGAAATTCCGCATTCTGGATCTCATCACGGGCTAGAGAAGGGACGGATGACGATGTTGAAGCTTCGAGGCGGCAGAACGCTTTATTATGGCAAAGGAGATGTGCTGAGCTATCGCACCTACGCTTCTCCGCTTGCCGTAAGCGCAATTCCTGAATCGACGTACACAGGCTGCAGCAACGTTATTTTCGCGCATAATATAAAGTTCTCGGTAAGCGGCGAGTCGTTGCTCACCTCCTTCACGGAAGGGGATAACACGCTTGTTGTAGCGACGGACTCGATGAAAAACTTCATTCTTCGGCAGACAGCCGAATACGAGGGGAGCACGACGGAAGGACTTGTCGCATTCATCAGCGAGAAGTTTCTCGAGCGTTACCCGCATTTGGATGCGGTTGAAATCAGCGCGGATCGGCTTCCGTTCGATGCCGTCACCGTAAGCGGCAGCGATGGGAGCTTCGCGCCGAGCGAGCTTGTCTATCGACGTTCACGCAATGAGCATGGGAGCGCGACGATGACGTGGCAGCGTAATGGCGAGACGGTAGAGCTTGTCGCGCATGAGAGCTCCTTATCTCATATTCAGCTCATCAAGGTGCATGGCAGCTCTTTCCACGGCTTTGTGCGGGATGAATTCACGACGCTGCCCGAGAGCTTCGACAGGCCTTTATTTATTTTTTTAACGATCAATTGGACTTATGAGGAAGCCTCGAATGCGATCAATGGCGACCGCGGCCGATACGTATCGGCTGAGCAGGTTCATGATATCGCCCACACAGTGTTTCATGCAGAGAATACACCGTCGATCCAGCATTTGATTTATAAAATCGGGCAACGAATATTGACGCTGTTCCCGCAATTAGCCGAGGTTCGATTCGAATCGAATAATCGGACATGGKAGACGATTGTTGAGCCTGCTGCGCCGACATCGGCTGGCGTGTATACGGAGCCGCGGCCGCCATATGGCTTCCAAGGCTTCACCATGACACGCGATGACTTATGAGATAAAGGAGCGAATGATAGATGGGTGGACGGATTTCGACACATGTGCTGGACACGGCAGGCGGCAAGCCGGTAGAAGGACTTGTCCTTACATTAACCTACTTTGGCGATGGGGAGACGGACGAATACGCTAAGGTTGTGATCGGGACGTACAAGACGAATAGTGACGGTCGTGTGGATCAGCCGCTGCTGGAAGGGGAGGCATTGAAGCGCGGAACTTATGAGCTGCTGTTCATGGCCGGCGATTACTTCCGCAGCGCTCCGCATCTGTCGCTCGTGTCCGATCCGATATTCGATGCCATACCAATTCGATTCAAAGTAACTGACGAGACGGGACATTATCATGTGCCGCTGCTCGTTGCCCCTGGGGGATTCAGCACCTATCGCGGAAGCTGACGACCGCGCACCAATAAGTAAAGCAAGCTCACGTATACAAGCAGCGCAAGATGTGTATGAATAGAGCAATAAAGGGGGATTCGATGATGAATATGATTAACCAATCAGATGAACCTTCAATTGATGACACGCTGCGCCGAATGCCGAAGGTAGAACTGCACGTCCATCTTGATGGAAGCGTGAAGGCATCCACGATTCGTGAGCTAGCTGAATCAGATGACCATTCATTGCTGCCTGAGAGCGAGGATGAGCTGTTAGCTCTGATGCAAGCGGATCCCGATACGACAAGCTTGACGCAATATTTGAGCAAGTTCAGCTTTGTTCTTCCTTATATGCAGACGGCGGAGGCGATCGAACGGATCGCTTATGAGTTAGTGGAGCAAGCGGCGGAACAGCAAGTCCGTTATGTCGAGGTCCGTTTCGCTCCTTGGCTTCATACGCACCAAGGCTTGTCGATCGAAGATGCCATCCGCTGTACGGTAAACGGATTACGAAGGGGAGAAGCCGCTTTAGGTACAATAGCGAGAGTGATCGTTATCTGTATGAGAAACCATTCCTTCGATCACAACATGAAGGCTATCGAGGCAGCGTCGCGCTTCTATGCGAAGGGAGTCGTAGCGGTCGATCTGGCAGGTGACGAGGCCTCCTATCCTGCGCATCAATTCGCGCCGCTCTTCGAGAGGGCAAAGACGCTTAAGCTGCCGATTACGATCCACGCAGGGGAGGCTGCAGGCGCATTCAATGTGCGGGCAGCCATTGAAGAGTTGGGCGCGGAGCGGATCGGCCATGGCGTGCGGATGGAGGAAGACCCGGCTGTCATCGAGCTGGTGAAGGAAAAGAAGATTCCGCTGGAGATGTGTCCGATCAGCAATATCCAGACGAAGGCTGTAGGGAGCTGGGCAGCGTATCCGCTTCGGAAATATATGCAGGAAGGCGTTATCGTCACAGTCAATACCGATAATATGACGGTGTCGGATACGACGATAACAAAGGAATATTCGGCGCTTATGGAGCATTGCGGGCTGTCTCTTAACGATATTGCAGCGTTAGTCATGAATGGAGTGAAGGCTGCTTTTCTTGAGGCTGAGCGAAAGGACGAGCTTGTGAAGCAATTCGAGCATGAGCTGTCGGAGCTGGGGCTGAATTTTCGTTAAGGTGTTAGCGATTAGAAAGTCATGATTGTCTGGGGACAGGCACTCATGGCTTTTTTGTATTTTTGAAAATAGAAGAAAGTATAAATTTCAATATATACTTTCTTCTATTTCTTCGTGAAACGTTTGCTTCACGCCGCCTGAAAGACGGCGACAGCCGTTTACGCTTGACGTATAGGAAAGTATATGCGTTTACTCATACTTTCTCTATACGTTTCGACGAAACGATGGCGTCTAAAGAAAGGACGCATTCAGGCGTTTCTTCTTAGATGGATTTATTTGGATAACGTTGCAACTTATCATTTATCCTGAAAGTCTATAGGTGTAAGGAACCACGACAGGAAGAACCTCGCACCGAATAAGGGGAAGGAAGTCGTAGAATGAAAACCGTTTATTATCGGGTTAGCGGAATTGTTTTGTTATGTTCGCTCATCACGTATGCGAGTTGTTCGAATGCACAGCGTTTTGAGAATAAGCTGGCAGAGAAGGAGCAAATGATTGGCGAGTTGCAGCAGCAGCTGGATACCAAGATCGTTTTAGAACCAAAACCATCAGGATTGACCTTATCCGTATTGGAACAAACGATACAACAATATGAATGGCTTCAGAAGCTGCAAGCGGATACCAAGTGGGACAAAGTAGTCGTTAGCAGAATTGTTGGCGATGCCGAAGCCGTTACGGTTACGGATCCATTATTTCTAGCGAGCGTAGGTTCGCTGCTTCATTTAAGATCACTCAGCGATTCAGATTTCCCAAGCGGCTATCAATCGGACATTGGCTCGTACGTCTATGAGCTGTATGAACAAGGCCAAGTATACACCGTTCAAGTTGTTAATCGAGGTGTCATACAGGCTGCCGCGAATGAGCTGTTGTTCGAGGTGGATAGCAATGTCCATCAGTTAGGTGCTGCATTTATGCCTAAGCCTGACTTCTTGAAGCATGACGGATTAGTAGCGAAAATGGCTTCGAGCGGCGCAGTGAAGCGAGGGGACAGCTATGTGCAGTTCGCGCCTTTTCGGGTGCAGTCGCGAGTAGCTCCGTTGGCAGAAGGGGAGCTTTTGAAGGACGAACCTGCTCAAGTTGGAGACAAACTAGACCATTTTACGTTTTATTACTATGGTGAGCTGCTTCTGATGGAGGTGTACGCTGATTACGCGCATCTATCCGGTGACGGCTCCGAGGAATGGATCAGCTTGCAGGATGCGGGTACGAAGCTGTTAGTGGAAGCAGGTTAGATTAACACCTATGTTGGATTCTTGCACTAACTTTCCTGCGGAATGCTCCATATCAGCCCACCGAGAGCAAAGGTGATGCAAATTTCCCGTATAGCTGTATTACGGGGTTTTTAAGAGGTGTCTATCCTGCAGAAATCCATTATAGCTAGCACGTTTGCACTTTTTTGGAAGGTTATTGTGCCCTGCTTGGTGAATTTAAATTGTTATGAGGGGGGATGTGTTGAACATGAAAGCGATTATATTTGATTTGGACAATACGCTGTTGGACCGTAGACTTGCTTTTCGTAGATTTACAGAGCGGTTGATAGACGAATATATGATTATTGAGCTTGAATCGGACAAACAAGTCATCATAGAAGAGATACGAATAGCGGATCGTGAGGGGTATCGGGGCAAAAGAGAGCTTTATACGGAACTGTATAACGCATACCGATGGAAGGAGGGCGTTACGCCAGAATCGCTGCTCGCTTACTGGTTTTCGGAGTTTTCCCGCTGCACCGAAGTAATGGATGGCGCCATTGAAGCACTGGATTTGGTAAKGGATAACGGTTTGAAGCTGGGACTTATCACGAACGGCTCGGTACATTCGCAGAATGCGAAAATTGATTTCGCTGGATTAAGACATTATTTTGACGCGATCATCGTGTCGGATGAAGTGCAAACGAAGAAGCCTGACCCTGAAATTTTCGCTATCGCCGTGCAGAGGCTTGGCGTAGAACCTTCTGATGCAATCTATGTGGGAGACCATCCCGTAAATGATGTATTAGGAGCGCGCCTGGCAGGACTTCAATCGATCTGGTACCGAGGTGATCAGCCTTGGGACGAACGATTGAATGAGGGAGAACCGGCACTAGGTCATTTTAGTGAAATGAAGAAGATTCTACCCTAAACGTTAACTACATCTTCGAAAGGTCAGGTTGGACATCAATGTTGGCATACACCATATGTTTCATTAAGCGAGGAAACGAAATATTACTGCTTAACCGGGAAAAGCCGGCCTGGATGGGCTGCTGGAACGGTATCGGCGGCAAGATCGAGCAAGGCGAATCGCCGAGGGAATCGATGCTTCGTGAATTAGCGGAGGAGACAGGCATATCACCTGTCAATCTGCACTTTAAAGGCATTATTTCATGGAAATCGGAGATCGGCGGCGAATATGGCGGGATGTACACGTACGTTGCCGAGGTGGATGAGGGGTTTACATACGAAACGCCGATTAAGACGGATGAGGGAATTTTGGACTGGAAAACAATCGATTGGATTATGCACAAGGACAATGATGGGGTAGCTACGAACATCCCGTTGTTTCTTTCGAAGATATTGGAAGACCCTCATATTTATGAGCATTGCACCATTTACAAGGATGATGACTTGATCTCGCACTTTTCGTATCCTATTGATGCAGCGCTAGAACAATAGACTATCGTATTCATTATTGATAGGGGGACTTATAGATTTGGTACAAATACGCAGTTATCGACCGGAAGATATGGAAGCTATAGCAGAGTTAATGCTGGATCTAGGTTATCCGTCTACGACTGAACAGATGAAATCGAGAATGGACCGTTTGGGTGCAAGCAGCGAGAACGAAACATTCGTTGCGACGATTGAGGATCATGTTGTAGGCATGATTGGCTTTCGCAAATTGTATTACTATGAGGCTGATGGATTTGTCGTACATATTAATGTGCTCGTCACGAAGCATGAATATCAAGGCCGAGGTGTTGGCAAACAGTTAATGGCTTATACCGAGAACTGGTCCAGAGAACAGGGCGCAAACGCATTGTATTTGACTAGCGGCATAAAGCCGGAACGTGAACGAGCGCATGCCTTCTATCGAAACTTAGGCTTTGAAACAACGGGCTACCGTTTCGTCAAGACGTTGTGAAGCGAAACGAAAGGAGAGGGGAATTTAGATGGGTTCGAGAGTGATGCATTACTGTATACAAACGATATTAAGCAAGCGGCTAGATATCAACGACCCTCAGTTTTTTCTTGGTGGAATTGCTCCTGATGCCAATAAACCTCCAGGTGGGCCAAAGAGCGAATCTCATTTTCTACTTACGGATGCGGATGGTATCGTTAAGTCTGACTTACGAGCGTTCAGACAAAAGTATTTGTCGGAGCAGAAGTTGCCCTTCTATCTTGGCTATTATTGTCATCTTATATCGGATGAGGTGTGGGTAGAGGATATTTATTACCCTAAAATCAAGTATTTGCCGCAGCCAGAGAAGAAACGCGCGCAAGAGAGCTATTATCGGGATTTCGGTCGGTTGAATGGGATGCTTATTGACCATTACGGCTTAGTGCTGCAAAAGTTGGACGTTTCACCTGTCGACATAGACGAGATCGATTACCGGATGCTGCCCATGTTGGTTGATGATTTATATGGCGATTTTGAAAGAAAAGATGAGACGATGGATCAGCAGCTTGAGCTACTAACTTTCGATGAAGTTATAACTTCATTGGAGAGATCTGTAGCAGTTTGCTTGGAGCATATGCGATGAGATCACTTCAAGCGAATTTTTTTGTAAAAATTACCGCACTTATATGTCTAGTCCTTATGCTTGGCGGCTGTGCGAACAATGATCACGAGGAGCCGTTTGAATTCGTACTGAAATATGGCGTTATGTACAAAAATGAGCTGAATACGAACGAAAACACGTTTACGAAGGATCTAGTGATGGATGGCGTTGTTACAACCGATCTAACACTCACAGGAGAGCAAAAAAACGATATTCGCAAGCTGATGGAGCTGATGGATATCGAGTCTTATAGAGGGATGAATGAGGGTAAAGTAATGTTGCCTTCTAGCGGGTTCCAGTTTGATATCCAGTGGAAAGGTAAGCAGCTTCTCATTGACTGGATAGGCGGGTTCGGCGACGATTCTAAAGCTGTACAAATGCAAGAGCTTACGCAGCTCATCATTGAAATGGTAGAATCGAATGAAGCCTATAAGCAGCTTCCGCCTATTCAGGGAGGCTATGAATAGAAAATGAAAATGATAGGCAGATGGGGGAAAAGAATGATATGCGGTGGACTGTTGGTTAGTTGCTGCATGATCGGAATACTCGGGTGTTCTGGGTTACGTACATTGCCGGAAATATCAGAACCTATTGATAGTGTAATACAACCGTTGCCTGATCAGATTGCGTTGATTTTCCAGTCGCTGGAGCTAACCGAACTGCCTAGTACTGAAACTGTGTCAGGATGGAAGGAAATCAAATCGATTCCGTTCGGATCGTTAGAAGGTAAGCCGTTTCAACTAGATGTCTACGAAGAATCGAAGTCTGACGAATCGCTGTTTACCATATATAATGGAATTCTCGAAGTCGGTGATCAGACGTATCTCATTCGCGAGTTATCCCAATCTATAACGGAATCCGATCAGAGCCATTGCACAGAGCTAAGTGTTATTCATAAGCTGTTTTCCGGTCAGGAGAGGTATGAGCTAATCGGCAGCGTGCCGCTGTTCGCCAATGGACCGGGGCGTAATCTGTTTGTAGTATTCGATAGGATTGAATCAAAGCTGCTTTCATTCGAAGGTTGGGGAGCGGGCAACTTCATGGATCTCGATGCCGACGGTATGGAGGAATTTATCATTGAGTTCCCGGGTTTGCATATGTCGTGGCCGGATTTGACCGTTATTCGAGCTAAGGATGAAGGACTTGAAATCAGCTCGTCGGTTGTCGATGCGTTTGGAAGAAAACCTGGCGATTTTGCTACGCTTAAAAAGGATCAGTCGCCGCCGCTTATTCACTTTGGGAATATAGCTGACGAAAACTTGAGCTATGACTATGAATATAACAAAGGCGTTTTGCAAGCAGTCGGCAGATAATTGGGTGCACAAAAAAGAGCGAGGAAGTGAGTCAATGAAGCTAATAGCTGAATCGAATCATATGGCGAATTATTTGGCTGAACTGGATGAGGTGGATTACAGTCATCAAGAAATTCAAATGTTGGCGAAGAAGCTTTTCCAGCGGAGCATGAATGAAGTTGAAATGACTGAAGCGGCATACCGTTTCGTTCGTGATGAAATATCGCATACCTGGGACATCCAAAGCGAGCGTATAACAAAGACGGCGTCTGAGGTGCTCAGATTCAAGGAAGGGATCTGTTACGCAAAGTCGAATCTACTGGCTGCGCTCTTAAGAGCTGTTGATATTCCAACGGGCTTTTGCTATCAGAAGCTTACATTAGGGGATACACCGGATACAGGCTACTGCATACATGCGCTTAATGCGGTATATTTGCGCGGTCATGGACGCTGGTTCCGGCTGGATGCGCGCGGAAATAAGAAAGGTATTGTGGCGGAGTTCAGCTTGGAGGAGGAAAGGCTGGCATTTCCGATTCGCCCGCAATATGGGGAGATCGATTATCCGGTTATATTCGCGACGCCAAGTGCAAAGACGATGGATGTGCTTGATCAACATACGAACGCCCTTCAAATGTATGCGCAAGGGTTGCCGGTTGAGCTATAGCAATACATGATCTTCGAATGGAGGCAATCACTAGATGAGCAAAGTAAAGGACGGTATTCTCGGGTTATGCCTCGGCGACGCATTAGGCGTGCCAGTTGAATTTAAGCATCGCGATACGATAGCGAGTAAACCGGTGGTCGATATGATTGGTTATGGCACTTATCATTTGCCTCCCGGCTCATGGTCGGACGACAGCACGATGACGTTCTGTCTGTTGGAGAGCTTAGCGAGCCGTAATAAAGTGGATCTCGATGATCTATCGGATCGATTCGCGAAATGGCTGTTCGAAGGCTATTGGACGCCTTATGGAGAAGTGTTCGATATTGGCAATGCAACGAAAGCGGCTATTATTCGAGTCCGTAAAGATAAGATAAGTCCTTTGCTTGCGGGAGGCAGCGACCTATCTTCTAACGGAAATGGATCGCTGATGCGCATTCTGCCGATGGCTTTTTTCATGCGAGAGGCTTCTTTGGAAGAACGAATGAAAGCAGTCGCTGACGTATCCTCGGTTACGCATCGTCATCCGATTTCGATTATCGCTTGTCAATTTTACGTGGAGATGGCCATTTATTTGCTGGAGGGTCATTCATTGGACGAAGCGCTGGCCGCTACGAGAGCCGTTATAGTGGAACAGTATCGCATTGAGCCTCATTTAAAACCTTTCGATCGACTATTGTTTGGCGATTTCCGCTTGCTCGGTGAAAGCGATATTGCGTCCAGCGGATATGTCATTCATACATTGGAAGCATCGATCTGGTGTCTGCTAACGACTAGAAGTTACAGGGAAGCGGTCATGAAGGCGATCAACTTAGGCGAGGATACGGATACGACAGGCGCCGTTACGGGTGGACTGGCGGGTCTTTACTACGGACTAGATGCAGTGCCGAACGAATGGATTGATTCTCTAGCAAGAATTAAGGAAATTAATGATCTAATTGCAAGATTCGAATCTATATTGATTAAGTAGTTATTATAGTCTTTGCAGCTTGAATGCAAAAAGTAGGTGCAGGATGATAATCGGATTGGTCAGGCATTTTAAGGTGGCCTTCAAATCGGAGCGCTCATGGTTAACTTCCGTCGAATTCGAAGACTGGATCAGTCAGTATAATACAGCAGACGTCATTCCTAATGAGATGCAATGGGATGGGACCAAGTGGGAGCTCTGCTTCAGCAGCGATCTTATTCGAGCGGAACGAACGGCTGATCTGCTGTTCCCTGGAATCGTAACTAGACTGCCTAGCCTAAGAGAAATTGGCTTAGAGCCGATGTTCCGTTCGCGAATAAAGCTTCATTATAATTTATGGCTGCTGCTAAGCCGTATAGGATGGTTTTGTTGCCATCGCTCGCAAAAGGAGAGCCGCAAGCATACGGAAGCAAGAGCGGAGCAGGTCGTCACATATCTCGAATCGCACCCGCAGTTGAATGTTCTTGTCATCACACATGGCGCTTTCATGAACGCTTTGAACAGGGAGCTTATCAGAAGAGGTTATGCAGCTCGAACGAGAATGAAGATGAAGCCGGATAACGGCGTGCTCTATAGATATGAAAAGTCGAAGCCTTGATGTACCGTGGGCGATAGGGCTGAGATGAAACGGAGAACTGGTGTAATGATGAAGCTCAAAAAGATCGCAATTATTGCGATGGTAGCAGCTGCAGTTCTAGCTTTCCTAGAATATAAGGGCTACATATGGCATACGAGTCTATTTGCATCCGGCTACGAAATTCGCGGACTTGATGCGTCGCATTATCAAGGGGAAGTCGATTGGCAGAAAGTGGCTTCAAGCGGTAAATATTAATTCGTGTATTTGAAAGCAACGGAAGGTCACGACTACGTAGACGATACGTTTAAGAGTAATTGGGAGGAAGCGAAGAAAGCCGGTTTTATGACGGGAGCCTATCACTTCTTCTCTGCCAGAAGTTCTGGCGAGGAGCAAGCCAAGTTGTTCATTAGCAACGTTCCTAAGGAAGAGCAGTCATTGCCGCCAGTTATCGATCTGGAAATAGCATTAGATCATCCGGTAGAACAGATTCAGCAGGAACTAAAGTTGTTCAGTAACAGTGTCGAAACCTATTATTCCAAAAAACCGATTCTTTATGTTACGTATGATACGTATAACAAATATGTATCCTCAGGCTTTGAGGATTACGAAATTTGGATACGCGATATCCTTAAGCCTCCATCTTTGAAAGGCGATCGAGATTGGCTGCTATGGCAATATTGCAATCGCGGCAGAGTGGATGGAATAGATGCGTATGTAGATATCAATGTGTTTAATGGAGATCAGAGCGCTTTCGACGCGAGGTTTAAGTAGCTTGGACTAAGGAAGGGGGATAGCTATGCAAACGACCCAAGTACATGATTGGATTAATCGAGATATACAAAGTTTGAGAGGATACACCGTAATCGAGCAAGTGTATAAAGGCTACTCGGGAGATATGAAGTTTATTGTCAGCAAACCGGATAAGCGTTTCTTCCTAAAATGCTTCAGCCTCAGCGAATTGGATCAGAAGCAAGCCGAATACGATGTGCTGAAGCAGTTGGAGACGCTTGGCGTGAAATGCTCGCATGCAATAGAAATCGGGCGGATGACCGTTGTCGCGCTAGGGTTTATGGTATTAACTTATGTGGAAGGTGAAGATGCTTCCGACATGCTGCCTMGCTTTTCAGATGAGGAGCAATATGAGATCGGACTGGAAGCGGGGCGACAACTGCAGCTAATACATCAGTTGAAGGCCGACAATAAGGTGGAGGATTGGTATAGCCGCAAGGCAGCTAAGCACCTCCGATATGTGGAGCAATACAGAGATTGCGGAGTGCGAATTGCTGGTGACTCTGCGATATTGTCGTTTATCGAGGAGCATCTTCATTGGATGAACAATCGTCCAAATCTGTTCCAGCATGACGATTATCATACAGCTAACTTAATTGTGCGCAATAAAGCTTTTGCAGGAGCGATCGACTTTAACCGAATGGATTGGGGCGATCCTGTGCATGAGTTTTTGAAGACTGGATTTTTCAGCGCAGAAGTGAGTATTCCATTCTCCATTGGTCAGATCAAAGGTTATCATAACTTGAATGAGCCAAGTGAAACTTTTTGGCAGCTTTACGCGCTCTATGTTGCCATGTGTACGATCTCTTCTATTGTATGGATTATGAAGGTTAAGCCGGAAGAGCTGAAGATCATGATGGCGAAAGTAGAAAGAGTAGTCGCGGATCACGATCAATTCGCAAGCATAATTCCTCGCTGGTATCAATCATGGAACGGCCGACTTGCTTAATTGCTAGGTTCATTCTTTCCATAATGAGCGATCTGAAGTAAAATGAAAACAAATTGGTTATGCCATCTGGGCGACTAGACTACATACAGGAAATGGTGGAGACAGCTCTTGAAATTCAAGCCATGTATCGATCTTCATGACGGTAAAGTGAAACAAATTGTAGGGGAAACGCTTCATGCCGATCAAGAAGGCATCATTGAGAACTTCGTATCTACGCATGACTCCGCTTATTACGCCTCGCTGTTCAAGCGGGACAAGCTGACAGGCGGCCATGTTATTATGCTTGGCGGCGGCAATACAGAAGCAGCGATACGCGCGTTGAATGAGTATCCGAAAGGCATGCAGATTGGCGGCGGCATTAACGCCGAGAACGCGGAGCATTATTTGGATCAGGGCGCATCGCATGTTATTGTTACATCGTATATATTCCGAGACGGCAAGCTGGACAAGGATAACCTCGACAACATGCTGGCAGCTGTCGGCAAAGAACGTCTCGTTATCGATCTCAGCTGCAAGGAAAAAGATGGCAAGTGGTTCGTCGTCAGCAATCAGTGGAAGCAGTTCACTGACTTCGAGGTCAATCCTGACAATATCGCGTATTTGGAGCAATATTGCGATGAGTTTCTCATTCATGCCGTTGATGTGGAAGGCAAGCAGCAAGGTTTCCAACAAAGCTTGGTGAAGTCACTCGCCGAATGGGTTTCGATTACGACAACCTATGCAGGCGGCGTTAGATCGTTTGCCGATCTGGAGCTGTTCGCTTCCTTGTCAGCGGGCAAGATCGATCTTACGATTGGAAGCGCGTTAGATATTTTCGGTGGCAGCTTGTCTTATGACGAAGTGGTTGCCTATTGCGCTAATCTATAGTCAAGATTGTATAGGTAACGACAGTCCCTCTATAGCCTGTAAGGTGTAGGGGGATTTGTATGAGCAGACTTAAGGAGGGGCGTTATGTTTCGAGTCTTGAATCTATCGTTGCGGTTTCTGTTGGAAATCGTAATTATGATTGCCTTATGCTACTGGGGATTTCATCTCGAAGCGCCATTGTGGCTTAAGCTAATCGTTGGACTTGGCGTTCCGGTGGGCGCAGCTTATGTCTGGGGGAAGATCATATCGCCGAAGGCGACAGTCAAGCTGCCGCTCTACGGCGTATTAGCGGTGGAAACGATCATCTTCGGCTTGGCAATCGCTGCTCTGTTCGAATTGGGTCATGGAACATTTGCGATTATATTTGGTATCGTTGCTATAATTAATCGTACGATTATATTGACTCGGAACATGCAGCCCTGAACGGCCGTGACTTTATTATATGAGGAGGAGTGCCTATTGAAATCCTATGAGGTGCAAGCAGAACTGCTTAAGCATGATGGCATGGATGCCGCCTATATTGAATTCCCGTACGATGTATATAAGGAGTTTAATACGATGGGACAAGTGAAAGTGAAGGCTGTGTTCCGGGATGGAACCGAGTACAGAGGTTCGCTTGTGAAAATGGGCATGGATTGCCATTGTCTCGGCATACCTAAGGTAGTCCGCAGCAAGGTTGGTTTAGCGGCAGGAGATATGGTGAATGTCGTTATCTATCCAGACGATGCGCCGCGTATGGTCGACCTTCCGGCGGATCTCATGGCAGCGCTTCGCGGCAGCGGGCTGGAAGATGCGTTCCGTAATAAGCTATCTTACTCGAAGCAGAGGGAAGCGGTTCAGCTGATCGAGGATGCGAAGAAGGTTGATACACGTGCCAGACGAGTGCAGGCTGTCGTAGAAAGCTTGCTGGCAAAGCGATAGTACGGCATTTTATATGAAACATAGGAGAGGTGCAGCAGCTTTGACGAATCCCACATTTTCTATCCAATATCGATATACGTTATCAGGCTGTTTTAAGCAAATATGGTCAGACTTGTTCGGCAAACATCCTTATCGCGTCTTGGGCAATGCAATAATTACGGTTTGCGGTATTCTGCTTGCGGTGAACACGAAGGAAATATTAATTACGATTAGTATGGTGTGCTGGCTCATATCGATTTACTTCGGACTCAAGTTGATCGTATCATTGGGACTTGTTCCGCTCTTCTTCTATCTCCGAATGAGAAAACATGGCGAGGTGCGTATGAATTACTCGCACGAAGGCGTGGAGATGACAACTAATAAGGAAAGCGGCTTCAAAGAATGGGAGCATTACAAGGAAATTACCGTGGACGAGAACAGCTTCCGAATGGTTCGGCGAGACAATGTTGATACGCACAAAATATTACGGAATGTATTCAAGGACGATGCGGAGTTCCAGCGTTTCCACACGTTCGCCCAGCAGCGTCTTCGTATAGCTGAAGTAAAACTTTCGGTTGAGGCAAAGTCGGAGGCAGAGGAGGGCTAATTCGCAAATGGAAGAGCAACGGCTATCGAACCATTTAATTGCTCGTATCGTTCAGTCGGAGACGGATTACATGACCGACCGAATGATTGCCATCCAGCAAAGGCTGGGCAATCCGGAAGGGATCGAGTTACGGCAAGCTGGGAATGCAACCTGTTACTACAGCGAGACGATGCCTTGGCCAAGCTTCAACACGGTTAAAGGACTGCGAAGCGCAGATCTGGAGCATCTGGATTCGATCATTGACTTCTATCAAGCGCGAGGTCGCAAAGCGCATTTTGAAATAATCCCGTCACTCGTCGATCAGTCGCTGCTTGGCGCGCTGGCGGAACGCGGATTCTATCAATCCGGCTTCCATACTTCAATGTATGTGACTCCTGTTCCCCAAATTTTTGCAGATGAGGACTCGCTTCGAATCCGGATGATTGAGTCGGATGAATTCGAAACGTATGCGCGTATCCACTGTCTGTCGACAGGGCTGTCCTATGACGGCATACCGCATGTCGCGCGCAATAACAAGGTGCTGTATGATCGCCCTGGTTGGTCGTTCTTTATCGCAACAATCGAGAGTGAGCCTGCTGCTGTCGGCGTCATGCATGTTAGCAATCGCATCGCTTCCTTCACCTTTGCCGCGACACTTCCCGACTATCGAAGGAGAGGTCTGCAAAGCCGATTGTTGCGAGAGCGCATTCATTATGCGGCCCAGTTAGGATGCGAGCTAGCTGTTGCACAATGCGGCTTCTTATCGTCAAGTCATCGTAATATGGAGAAGGTCGGCATGCGAATCGGGTATGTTCGAGCTTCGTGGTCGCAGCGATAAATCTTTGACTATAAAGGAGGCGTACCGTGAAGAGAGTAGTGCCTATTTTACGGTTTTTTGATGAAGCGCTAACGAAACAGTTTTATATCGACTTTCTGGAATTTACGGTGGACTGGGAGCATCGATTTGAGCCGGATATGCCTCTCTATATGCAGCTATCGAAGGATGATTGTATTCTTCATCTATCGGAGCACTTCGGAGATTGTAATCCAGGCAGCGCGATTCGGGTAGAGGTTGAAGATGCTAAGCGGCTACAAGAGCATTTGCTCGCCAAAACCTTTAAGTTCGCCCGGCCAGGCTTCGATAGCCATTGGAATCAAGTGAGCCTCACTGATCCGTCAGGTAACAAGCTGCATTTTTATACCGTGCAACCGCAATGAGATGATCCTTAAAAAGAAATTCATGTATACGATCGGTGTTTCTGAATATACAATGTAATCTCAGTCAGTAAGTCGTGGAGGTGCGATGATGGAGCAGCAAGTCGTTCGTATTGCAAGAGAGGTCGCCATATCATCGGCCTATGAAGCAGGTCGGGTCATTCGAGAACGATTCGGAATGCTGAACCAGGTTCGCGAGAAGGATGAGCACGGCGATCTGGTAACAGAAGCGGATCATATGGCCGAAGCCATTATTTTACATAAAATTCAATCGGTATTTCCCGGACATCGCATTCAGTCGGAGGAAGCAGGCGAGATTGCCTCTTCAAGCGAATGGACATGGCTGGTCGATCCGCTAGACGGGACGAATAATTACGCGGTCGGCTTACCGTTATTTGCGGTTTCGATTACACTTGTGCACCACGATAACCCGATACTTGCTGTTATCTTTGAGCCGATGACAGAACGGTTATACGTAGCAGTGACAGGTGAGGGAGCGACTTATAATGGCATACGAGTAGCGATCGGGGAGCGGGGAGCGCTAGCGAAAGCTAGAGTGGGCTGGATCCAAGGTCATCAGGTGCAGCATGATGAAACAGCCGCCAAGCTTCGTCACCACATTGATGCGTCATCGCGTAGAATGATGCGGTTATGGGCGCCGACTCTGCAATGGACGATGCTGGCTAGAGGGGATCTGGACGGCATTATCGTTTACAATTCCGAAGGCGAAGATCTGTATTCGGGGCTGCTCATCGTGCAAGAAGCCGGCGGAATCGTCATGGACTATGAGGGAAATCCTTTCACTGGGACGGGCGGTAGACCTTACTTAATCGCATGCCGCAGCGAGCATCGTTCTTATTTCTTAGACTTAGTCCGCGAAGGGCTGAATAAGCGATGAAGAGAGTGCTGATTATCGGCTCAGCGGGCGCTGGCAAGTCGACCTTGTCAAGGAAGCTAAGCCACCTCATTGAGGTGCCTGTCATTCATCTTGACCGCTATTATTGGCAGCCGAATTGGGTAGCGACTCCTAATGACGAGTGGGATGAGGTTGTGAAGTCGTTCGCCGAGCAAGAGGCGTGGATTATGGACGGCAATTACTCTCGCACGCTCGATTTGCGCATTTCTCGAGCAGATACCGTCATTTTTCTCGATGCACCGCGATTATTATGTATGTATCGTATAATTAAGCGCAGAATGCAATATCAAGGGCGTACGAGACCCGATCTGAACGAGCAATGCCCGGAGAAGCTGGATTGGTCGTTCATCGTCTGGGTATGGAACTATAGGAAACGAAACCGGCCGACGATACTCAGGAAGCTTGAAGCTATTGAAGGCGAGAAAACGATTATAATCGCCAAGTMAAGAAAAGAGGTCGAGGCACTGCTGGAGCAAATCCGCAAAGATCAGGCCGACACTGCTCCCGCGAATAGCGCTACGGGCAGCGGGAGTGGAATGCATACCTAACAGGCGACAAGGAGAATCCATAAACAACATGACAGCGGCACTTATAGGCAGCTTTATATCAGCAATGGCAACGGTGCTTGGCGCCGTACCATTGCTGTTCGTGAAGAGCTTGTCCGAGAGATGGAAGGACGTGCTCATCGCTTTTACCGCGGGCATCATGGTGTCCGCATCAACATTCGGATTAATGCCTCAGGCGTTGAATGAATCCGGCATTATCCCTCTCACGATCGGATTGCTGATCGGTATTATAGCGCTCGATCTATTGGAGAAGAACATTCCGCATATTGATGTCGAGAATGAACGGGGCATTTCCTCGTTTGATTCCAAGTCGCTACTTGTCATCATTGCGCTGTTCATCCATAACATTCCGGAAGGGTTAAGCACAGGATTCAGCTATGCCAGCGAAAATGCCGGCTTAGGGCCGATGGTTGCAATCGCTATCGGCGCTCAGAATATGCCGGAAGGGCTTGTTCTCGCCATATTCCTGATCCATTCGAAGGTAAGTAAGCTGAAGCTGATGCTTCTTGTTACGCTGACCGGCTTAATGGAGGTCGTATCGGCTATCGTCGGTTACTTCACGGCAAGCTACATACAAGAATTAATCGGCTATGGACTGGCCTTTGCTTCCGGTGCGATGCTGTTCATTGTCTACAAGGAGCTTATACCAGAGACACACGGGCACGGTTATGAGCGATCGGCTACGTATTCGTTCATTATCGGATTGCTCGTTATGATCTATATCAGCTATTTCTTCGGATAATGCGACGGACATGGAGACGGGAGAGCTCGATAAAAAGTTTTTGGCAACATTCGCCTCTATCGATTACAATGGACGTACACGAGGGAGGTTTTGTGACATGAGCAATCCATTACGTATGATATTAGATGTAGATACAGGCGTCGATGACGCTGCAGCTATATTGTTCGCGCTGCTCTCGCCAGACATTAAGGTGGAGGGCATTACGACGGGATTCGGCAATATCGACATGGAGCAAGCGACGGAAAATACGCTGCGAGTCATTAGGCTCGCCAATTGCGGCTATGAAGTTCCGGTTGCAGCAGGCGCGGCAGCTCCATTAAAGCGTGCTTTCAAAGGAGCTGTTCCTCATATTCACGGACATAACGGCATCGGCGATGCGGACCTTCCGAGATCGCCTCAGAAGCTGCTCGAGGAATCAGCGGCTGACTTCATCATCCGCATGGCATCCGAGAATCCGGGCGAGCTGACGCTCGTTACGGTCGGAAGACTGACTAACCTGGCGCTTGCGCTGATGAAAGATCCGTCTGTGGCGGACAAGCTGAAGCGAGTGTTCGTCATGGGCGGTACGGTATTCGCGCCGGGCAATGCGACGCCGGTCAGTGAAGCGAATCTGCATGGCGATCCGGAAGCGGCAGCCCTTGTATTCGAATCAAGCGTGCCGCTTACTGTCGTTGGTCTTGATGTAACGCAGAAGACAAGACTATCCCGATCGCATCTGGCCTACTTATCGCAGCATGCGTCAGAAGAGAGACAGCCGATCGTTAAGTTTCTAACGGAATCGATGGAGGTTTATTTCGATTTCTACAATAAGTCCAACAACTTCTTGGGTGAATGCCCGATGCATGATCCTCTCGCAGTTCTCGTTGCGCTGAATCCATCGCTTGTTCAAGTCCAGACGCTGCCAGCCGTTATCGATTGCGGCAGCGGATTGACGGCAGGGATGATTATAACCGATCGACGAGTGAAGCCAACGGTGGGGCGGGCGGTCGAGATCTGCGTAGAGGTGGATTCAGAGAGAGCGATACAGCAATTGCTGTCCGTATATAGTAGAGGGGAAAGATAAAGATGGAACAACGTTTTTCTAGAGAATCGAAATGCTTCAAAACCGCTCGCGTATTTCCGACTGACGTCAACAACCACAACACGCTGTTCGGCGGCAAGCTGATGGCTTATATCGACGATATTGCTTCGATTGCGGCAACGAAACATTGCAGACGTTCCGTCGTAACGGCATCAACAGATTCGGTTGACTTCCTGCATCCGATTCGTCCATCCGACTCCGTATGTCTAGAAGCGTTCGTGACGTGGACAGGCCGATCGTCCGTCGAGGTGTTCGTCAAGGTCATCAAGGAGGATTTGCTTAGCGGCGATCGAATCATAGCGGCTACTTCCTTCCTAACCTTCGTTGCGCTGAATGCGGATCGAAAGCCAGTCCCGGTACCGGGCGTAACACCGGAGACCGAGGAAGAAAAGAAGCTTTACGAGACTGCCCCGCAACGCGCGGATATGCGCAAAATGCGCCGCGAAGAGAGCAAGAAGCTGGCGGATTTCCTAACGGTTACACATCCATGGGATTAAGGTAACCTTAGGGTCTCGTGATTAATAAAGAGCCGTATCGGGAATTCTAGGCTGGATCGCATGCTCTTGCGTACGTAATTACGTCCATATATGCATACATGCGAATCGAGATCGAGGAGGTCTGCACGATGGCTCGGAATAAACATCGCTCTTTCCAGGGCGAGCAGCAAGCGCTGGCGGCTAAGTCGAAGCAAGCGGAGGATAGTGTCGCGGCATCGACGGACGAGAATCGAAATCAGAAGGGGCATGTGCCAAACAGCCCGTCTACGGGTTAGCTCCGCAATAGAGAGCTGCAGCTGCCATCTGAACGGCGACAAAAAGCATGTCTATGTCGATCATTTTCGGCGTAAGCATGCTTTTTTTCGTTGCGCATACATATGGATTAATGGGTATGACTTTGCCGGCGGCAAATATGCGTTTTTTTGTTACTCTTCTGTAACGACATTTTCATAAATGAGCTATATAATTAACCCTATAAACAAGAAGCAACTAGAAAGGGCTGTGCACCATGTACGACAACCGCCGAAGCAGGAGAGCAACACACACATCAAGAAGAAAGAGAAGTCATTATGGCGTTCCTTTAAAGAAAGGAAATGACCATTATGCCTAAACCAATCGGTAACAGCTCCCGTTATATCCCTGGCCTTGATGGCCTTCGAGCGATCGCCGTTCTTGCGGTAATCGCTTACCATGTAAGCTTTGATTGGACACCTGGCGGTTTGTTAGGAGTAACGATGTTTTTCGTCTTATCCGGCTATCTCATTACGGATCTGCTGCTTGCGCAGTGGTCCGAGCACAAACGAATTGATTTCAAAACCTTCTGGTTTCGAAGAGCGCGCAGATTGCTCCCGGCTATGTTCATTATGCTCGCCTTAGTGTCACTATGGTTATTTTTAACCGATACGGGCAGGCTTTACTCCATTGGAGGAGATATTGGCTCGGCGCTGCTCTATATAAGCAATTGGTGGCTGATCTTTCACGACGTATCGTACTTTGAATCTTTTGGACCTCCATCACCGCTTGGTCATTTCTGGTCATTGGCGGTAGAAGAGCAATTTTATCTCCTATGGCCTCTTTTGCTGTTAGGGGGGCTGCATATCGCGCGTATGCGCGGTCAACTGCTATCGTGGACKATCGCTGCAACAGCTATATCGGCTTGTCTGATGACGCTGCTCTACTCGCCGGGCGAAGATCCTAGCCGTGTATATTACGGAACGGACACAAGAGCGTTCTCGCTGCTGATCGGCGCATCGCTTGCTATTGTATGGCCCAGCCGAAGACTTGCGGTCAACATTTCCATGAGATCGCGGGTCGCTCTGAATACGCTTGGTTCGATCGGACTCGGTATTATGATCGCGATGATTGTAATGACGAAAGAATATGATTCTTTCTTATATCAAGGCGGTATGGTTGTCGCTTCCATAGCGACAGCGGCCGTTGTGGCCGCAATCGTGCATCCTGCCGTGAAGCTCGGCAATCTTATAGGATTTAAGCCGCTGAGGTGGCTTGGCGTTCGTTCCTACGGCATTTATCTCTACCATTATCCGATTATCGTACTTAGTACGCCGCAAGCGCAATTCGGGGAATTCCACGCGGTAAGAGCGTTGCTCCAGGTAGCAGCAACACTGGCAATTGCCGAATTGTCATGGCGTTATATCGAAGAGCCGATTCGCAGAGGTGCGCTCACGAAGCTGTTCGCTGAGCTCAGAAGCAACGCGATGCTGCTAAGCTTTAACTTCCGCAAAATGATGATGTTACTGCCTACCGCGTTGTTAGTGACGGTGTCGGTATCCTACGCTAGTCATGCAGAGCTGCTGCATGAGGCTGCACTGCCTGCTGGCTCGATACCAGAACCGCCGTACAGCGAAGTAGTCAACACGCCGATGCCTAGCCTGCCGCCCAATGAGCCGGGAGACGGAACGCATGCCGGTTACAAGCCTGAGCCCACAAGCAAACCTCCTGCGGAGCAGCCTACGGAGAAGCCGGTACCGACGACGAAGCCTACAAGCACACCGCAGCCGGATGCAACAGACCCTTCGGATCATCCAGCTACTGAAGCTCCGCCGCTTACGCAGCCGACGACTACGCCGAACGGTTCTCAGCAGGAGCAGGTTGTGAAGGACGATATCACGATTATTGGCGACTCGGTTATTCTGAATGCTGCACCTTATTTGGAGAAGCAATTCCCCAACTTAACGGTCGATGGCAAGGTCGGGAGACAAATGGCGCATGCATCCGAGGTCATCGATGCTTTCATCCAAAGCGGCAGACTAGGTGATATCGTCATTCTTGAGCTAGGAACGAATGGCTCATTCAAGCCGAAGGTGTTGAACGCTTTGCTGGACGCCATCGGTTCGGAACGCCGTATTATGCTCATTAATACACGCGTACCGCGCGAGTGGCAGGATGATGTGAACAAGACGCTCGCAGAAGCTGCCGAGAAATACGATAATGTATCGCTGATTGATTGGTATTCGGCAAGCAAGGACAAGGAACAATTGTTCAATAAGGACGGCGTCCATTTAGGCAAGGAAGGCGCAATCTATTTCGCCGAGATGATCGCCAAAGCGATTAAAGGCTAGTTGTTCAGAAACGAGACGAAGGCTATCATGCAAAGTCCTAACAGACTTTGCATGATAGCCTTTTCTTATTTCTAACTCGTGATTTAGTCCCGGCCTGCCTCATACAGCTTCCAAGCAACTTGCTTCGGTTGTGTCTTAGGTGTCGTCATATGATCGCCAGGCATCTTAATGAGCCTATGCAGACCGAGTCTGTTCGACATAAGCGGGTGGAAGCTGTATTGGTCGGTCTGGGGAAGTAGATTGTCCGTGGTTAAATACAAATAGCTCTTAGGCGTAGGGAGACTGTAAAACTTCTTGAGATCAAGCTTCGTGAAAGCAGGGACTGCGGGCTCGGGAGTAGTTGTGCGATACAGCTGTTCTGCGAGCTGGAGACTGGCTAAGTTCGTGAAGTTTTCCCGGAAGAGCGGGAAGGGGAGTGTAATYGTGTCGTCTTTGGAGCTCTGTCTAAGCTGCTCGAATAGCGCAAGCGCCTGAGGTGGGAATTGTTCGGACAAGCTTTGGCCGTCCTCCAAGACGAAGGCGTTCATGAAGACAAGCCGCTTAAGCCGATCTGGAATTCGTTCGGCTACCTTCTGGATAACTGTCCCGCCGAAGCTATGGGCAACGAGAACAATATCCTTCAGTTGATGCGATACGATATCGTTCGTCACGGAGTCGATAATCATCTGATGCGTGACATTTTTATTGGGATCAGAGCCGTGACCCGGCAAATTCGGCGTATAGACGGCGTGGCCCATTCTTCTTAACTGCTCGGCAATGGGATGCCAGAAGGTGGCATCTGCCCAGGAGCCGTGCACAAGCACGAAGGTTAGCCGCTGGATGTGCTCATACCCGATGCTTGTATCCGATACTTGAGCATTTGTTGGCCAGGCTAGTAGAGGTAGCATGGGGTAACGATTGTGTAACGGGTTATGCACGTAGCCAACATTAGAGTAGCCATATGGATATGAATATGGATGCATGTTCATTATTCCTTCCGCGTGTAGATGCTCCACTATATGCCTAGTTGTGCGGATAGGTAAATGATTTCACGCAAATGATTACAAAGAGGCTTTATTACTCATGAAACCCTTGTCGTATTTTCTGGAGCAGAGAGATGATCTGATCTTCCTCTTCGTTATTCAAATGCGAAAGCATCACTTTGTTCGTTTCGTCCAAAATGCGCTGCAGCGTAGGCCGAAATTGCTCAGCCTTAGACGTAGGGTATACAAGCAGCGATCTTCGATCGTTAGGATCTGGCTTCCGCTCGATATATCCCTCCGATTCCAAATGCTTGAGCGATCTAGCGGTTGTCGCCTTATCGAAATTCAATTGTTGGGTCAATTGATCCTGATTTACCCCCGGTGTCCCAAGAACTGCTTTCAAGAAGCTATACTGGCCGCCGCTTCCGATCCCGTAGGGAGTAAAATGCTTATTAAGCTCCTTCTGATTTTGCCTGTGAATATAAGAAATTAGCTTGCCGATCGGTTCATTTTTCAACTTGACACCTCATTCCACTAACGTCTGCCGTTAGTTTAACTGAATTTTGTTGCGCGCGCAACTAACTGGTGATACAATAACGTCGATAATAGTTGCGCACGCAACAAATTGTGAATCACATATAGGAGGCGTTTTAAATGAAGACGAATATGAGCACTTATCAAGAGGACGCCGCCGTTCAGAAGAAACGGTGGATTATCCTTATTGTCCTTAATTTATTCACGTTTATGGCGACGTTGGACGGCAGCATCGTTAATATTGCATTGCCGGCGTTATCGGATGACCTCGGTCTGCCTATTGCCGAGATTGAGTGGGTAACGACAGCTTATCTCATGGCGATATGTGCGGCGATCCTTTTCTTCGGCAAGCTTGGAGATATGATTGGCAAAATAAAAGTGTTCAAACTCGGTACGGTCATCTTCATCATTGGATCGCTGCTCTGCGGATTCAGCGAGTCGCTGCCTTTCCTTATTGTATCCAGAGTTATTCAAGCAATAGGCGCTTCGATGACGATGGCAAACAGCCAAGGCATTGTTACTGATATTTTCCCAGCTAAGGAACGCGGCAAGGCGCTTGGATTAATAGGCACTTTCGTCTCGCTTGGCAGTATTGCGGGACCGAGTCTAGGTGGCATTATCGTTTCCTCGATCGGGTGGGAATATATCTTTTGGGTTAATGTGCCGATCGGCCTTATTGCACTCGTAATGGGCTGGAAGGTGCTGCCTGTCGACTTGGTCAAAGTAAAGTCCAAGATCGACGTTCCTGGCAGCTCCATGTTCGCGCTCTTCATCCTTACCTTGTTCGCCGGTCTATTGCTTGGGCAGCAGACAGGTTATGGAAATGCATGGATTATTATATCGTTAGCCGTTGCAGCAATTGCATTCGTGGTATTCTTACGGATCGAGGCAACGAGGGAAGAGCCGTTGCTTCAATTGTCTCTGTTCAAAAACCCGATGTTCTCGGTCAGTATTCTATGCGGTTTCCTTGTTTTCGCTTCGAACTTCTGCGTGAACATCATTGCACCGTTCTATACGCAAAATATGTTGAACTTATCGCCATTCGAGGCAGGACTGCTTCTCATGCTGCTTCCAATATGCATGGTTGTCGTTTCTCCCCTAAGCGGGGCGTTGTCCGACAAGATCGGTTCGGAGCTGCTCACTTTCGCCGGGCTTATCGTAATGTTCATCGCTCAGTTTGGCTTGGCTAGACTGCATGAACAAAGCTCCATTTTATTAGTAGGACTTTGGATAGGAATGATCGGCATCGGAAGCGGCTTGTTCCAATCGCCAAACAATTCGCTTATTATGTCGCAAGTTCCGCGTACGCAGCTCGGATCGGCTGGCAGCGTCAATTCGCTTGTACGCAATGTCGGCATGGTTGTAGGCATAACATTAGCAACTTCTATTTTATTCCACGTCATGAGCAGGGAAGCCGGATACCGGGTTACAGGTTTGGTCCCGGATCGTCCGGAGCTGTTCTTAAGCGGCATGCACACCGTATTCACCGTGTCGGCATGTATATGCCTCGCAGCAGCATTGCTGACTGGTTGGAGAATGTACAGCTCTTATTCGGGCAAGCGGTCGTTGTCCAGAGCTAAAGGATAAAAGTCAAGTCGAATCCACACTAATCTTGTAGGAAATGGCTAGATTACAGCAGCATAATGTAGTAGGATGTAGTAGTGAAGTCGGATAAGAAGAAACCGCTGACGGCGTCCTTTCTATAGACGCCAGCGTTTCGTCGAAACGTATAGAAAATATATGAGAAAATCATATACTTTCCTGTACGTCAAGGAATGGGGGATAGTCGATGTGCAGAAATATTAAGACGTTATTCAACTTTGAACCTCCGGTCGCTGATTCAGAAATTCATGAAGCTTCGCTTCAATTCGTTCGGAAGCTGTCTGGCTTTCATACGCCATCCAAGGCGAACGAAGAAGCATTCCATAAGGCAGTCGATGACATAGCAGTCATAGCGCGGCAGTTAATGGATTCTCTCGTTACGAGCGCTAAACCGCGCAATCGCGAGGTCGAGCAGGAGCGTGCGCGCGCGAGAAATCTAAAGCGTTTTGGACCGCAAGCGTAACCTTCCATTTGAAGGGAATTGCCTTTTATCAGAATAACTAATAATAGTTATAAATTCATTTAAATTGCCCGCATAGCGATAGTTATGGTACGGTCATGTAATGAAAGATTCAATGCGATTAATGTCGAATAATGAAAAAATGAAGCAATTCTAAACAGGAAGCTGCGCGAGGTGGATACTATTGGAAATCCAGGCAACAAACAGTCCGTTTAATCAAGAGCAATCAGATTGGCTTAACCGTCTTCTGCCGACTCTGACGGATTATCAACGTATTTGGTTAAGTGGTTATTTATCGGCTGCGCAAAGCGCTGCCTTGGTCTCTGCGGGTTCGGCTGTTGCGATAGCAGAAGCTCCGCAAGCTGCAGACCAAGCTCAAGTACAGGCACTCGCACCCGTTGCCAAAGACGTGACGATCTTATTCGGCTCGCAGACGGGCAACAGCGACAAGCTGGCGAAGAAGATGGCGAAGCGTTTGGAAGGCGAAGGCTTCGAAGTAACAACGGCTTCGATGAACAGCTTCAAGCCTAACAATCTGAAGAAAATCAGTCATTTGCTGATCGTCGTAAGTACGCACGGCGAAGGCGAACCGCCCGATACGGCAATTTCATTCCATGAATTCCTGCATTCCAAGCGCGCTCCGCAATTGGAAGGTTTGCAGTATTCGATACTAGCGCTAGGCGATACGTCTTATGAGTTCTTCTGCCAAACCGGCAAAGACTTCGACAAACGCCTCGAGGAGCTAGGCGGTACAAGACTTGTCGAACGTGCGGATTGCGATGTTGACTTCGATGAGACGGCTACGGAATGGATGTCTCAAGTATCTGGCGCATTAGCGAAGCTAGTGCAAGCGCAATCTGGCGTTGCAACACAAGCGGCGGGCAGTGCAGTCGGTCAACCGGCAGCGGCTGCAGTTGAATCGGAATATTCGAGAGCGAATCCGTTCCAAGCGGAAGTGCTTGAGAACTTGAATCTGAACGGACGCGGCTCCGACCGTGAGACTCGCCATGTTGAAATATCGCTGGAAGGTTCCGACTTGACTTATGAGCCGGGCGACAGCATCGGCATCATACCTGAGAACGACTCGGCTCTTGCCGACGAGCTAATCGCTTTAATGGGTTGGCAAGCTGACGAGAAGGTAACCGTCAACAAAAATGGCGAGCAGCGTGCATTGCGTGATGCGCTGATCTCTTATTATGAAATTACTGTATTGACGAAGCCGCTGCTTAAGCAGTTCGCTGAGACAACTTCTAATGCAGAGCTGACAGAACTCGTTGGCGAAGGACAAGAGCAGAAGCTTAAGGCATACATGAAGGGACGCGACTTGATCGATCTTGTGAAGGATTATTCGCTTAAGGGATTGTCTGCACAGTCATTCGTCTCCTTGCTTCGCAAAATCCCAGCTCGCTTGTATTCAATCTCAAGCAGCTTGAACGCAAACCCTGAAGAAGTGCATATTACCGTTCGTTCGGTTCGTTATGAGGCGAACGGAAGAGAGCGCAACGGCGTCTGCTCGGTACAGCTTGCAGAACGTGTAGCTGCGGGCAACAAGCTCCCGATCTTCATTCAGAACAATCCGAACTTCAAGCTGCCGGAGAGCACGGACACGCCGATCATTATGATCGGACCTGGTACAGGCGTCGCTCCGTTCAGAGCGTTCCTTGGCGAACGCGAAGAGGCAGGGGCAGAAGGCAAATCGTGGCTGTTCTATGGCGATCAGCATTTTGCGACGGATTTCCTATATCAAGTGGAATGGCAGCGTTGGCTGAAGGACGGCGTATTGACTCGAATGGACGTAGCATTCTCCCGCGATACGGCAGAGAAGGTATACGTTCAGCATCGGATGCTCGAGAAGGGCGAAGAGTTGTACAAATGGCTTCAAGAGGGCGCTCACGTCTACGTATGCGGCGATGAGAAGAGAATGGCGCATGACGTACATGCAGCCTTGCTTGAGATCATCGGACGTCACGGCGGGTTAAGCCCGGAACAAGCAACGGAATATATGACACAGTTGCAACAACAGAAACGTTATCAGCGGGACGTCTACTAGACGTTTCCTGATCGCGAGGGGAGAATAGCAAGCATGTCGAAAAAAGAGTTTTATCCTCCGCACGATGCTCCGCATAGCGACGTCGAGCATATCAAAATTCGAAGCAATTACTTGCGGGGTAGTCTTGAAGAGACGCTGAAGGACCCGATAACCGGTTCGATTCCTGAGGATGACAACCGTCTCATGAAGCATCACGGCAGTTATATGCAGGATGACCGCGACTTGCGGAACGAGAGAGCAAAGCAGAAGCTTGAGCCGGCTTATCAGTTCATGCTGCGCGTACGCGCTGCGGGCGGCGTTGTTACACCGGAGCAATGGTTGATGATGGATACCGTTGCACACAAATATGCTAACGGAACAATCCGTCTAACGACGCGCCAATCGTTCCAACTGCATGGCGTCCTGAAATGGAATCTCAAGAACACGATTCGCGAAGTGAATGATTCGCTGCTAAGTACGCTTGCGGCTTGCGGCGACGTTAACCGTAACGTCATGTGCAACCCGAATCCGTATCAATCCGACATTCATGGCGAAGTGTACGAGTGGGCGAACAAGATCAGCACGCATTTGGATCCGCGTACGAGAGCATACCATGAGATTTGGCTTGACGGCGAGAAGGTCGTAGACAGCCTTCAAGACGGCGAAGAGCAAGAGCCGATCTACGGCAAAGTGTATTTGCCGCGTAAGTTCAAGATCGGTATTGCCATTCCACCGTCCAACGATGTTGACGTTTACTCGCAGGACCTTGGTTATATTGCGATCGTCGAAGACGGCAAGCTGAAGGGCTTCAATATTAGCGTTGGCGGCGGCATGGGGATGTCCCATGGCGATCCGAAGACGTATCCGCAAGTCTCGAAGGTCATCGGCTTCTGTACGCCGGAGCAGGCTATTGACGTTGCAGAGAAAACCGTTACGATTCAACGCGATTATGGTGATCGCGCCGTTCGTAAGCACGCGCGCTTCAAATACACGATCGACGATCGCGGTCTCGACTGGTTCGTTAATGAATTGCATGAGCGTCTTGGCTGGAAGCTTGAAGAAGCACGTTCGTTCGAATTCGATTCCAACGGCGATCGTTACGGCTGGGTCAAAGGCAGCAACAACAAATGGCATTTGACGCTGTTCATTCAGAACGGTCGTGTCATGGATAACGGCGACAACCGTCTGATGACAGGCTTGCGCGAAATTGCCAAGATCCACACCGGCGACTTCCGCTTAACGGGTAATCAGAACTTGATTATTGCCAATGTCACTACGGCGAACAAGAAGAAGATTAAGGCGCTGGCTAGCGAATATGGCTTAACAGACGGCCTTCACTTCTCCGCGTTGCGTAGAAATTCAATGGCATGCGTGTCGCTTCCGACTTGCGGACTTGCAATGGCGGAGTCGGAGCGTTACCTTCCGACGTTGATGGATAAGCTCGATCCGATGCTGGAGGAGCTTGGCCTTAGAGATCAAGAAATCGTCATTCGTATGACGGGCTGCCCGAACGGCTGCGCTCGTCCGATGTTGGCTGAGCTTTCGTTCATCGGCAAAGCGCCAGGCAAATACAATATGTATTTGGGCGGAAGCTTCACGGGTCATCGTTTGAACAAGCTGTACAAAGAGAATATCGGAGAGGCTGAGATTCTCGATTCCCTGCAGCCGATCTTTGCTAGATACGCACAGGAACGCAAAGCCAACGAGTACTTCGGCGACTTCGTTATCCGTGCCGGTTATGTACCGGAAGTGCTGGATGGGCAGCAGTTCCATGCTTAATCAATAAGCTTCACCTCTGAACCCGTGAACGATATGCTTCACGGGTTCTTTCTGTATAATAGAAGCTATAAGGAATAGAAAGGAAGATAAGCATGAAACCGATTATTGGACAGCATCATGTATCGATGTTTACGAAGAACGCTTCAACGAACGTGGCGTTCTATACGAAAGTAATGGGCTTGCGATTTGTGAAAAAGACGGTCAATCAGGACAATGTGGGGATGTATCATCTATTCTATGGGGATAAGCTCGGATCGCCGGGGACGGGGGTTACTTTCTTCGAGCTGCCAAATGCCGGGCATGCACGCAAGGGGACGAACAGCATATCCTCTATCTCGCTAGCGGTACCAAGCGATGATGCGCTGTCCTTCTGGAAAGCTCGTCTTGAAAGCAGCCAAGTGTCGGTTGGCGATATCGTTCATGAGGAAGGACGGGCTTCGCTGACGTTCTCTGATCCCGACGATCTTACCGTTCATCTCGTCTCCGTTCAAGGGGACAAGCCCTACCCTCCAAGCGCTGCATGGAAGGTTGAAGATATTCCTGCTCAAAATGCCATTATTGGCCTTGGTCCGGCCGTATTGACCGTGAGCGACAGCGCTAAGACGATTGATGTGCTGGAGCGGCTATTAGGATACAAAAAAACCCGCAGCGCAAAAGCGTTGGGGGATGGGGGTCATGATGTATCGATCTTCGAGACAGGTAAGGGCGGTCTCAGCACGGAAATTCACGTGAAGGAATCGGCGCTCGAAGACAAAGCAAGGCCGGGACGAGGAAGCGTGCATCATGTTGCGATTCGAATAGCCAATAAGGAAGAACTGGAAGGATGGGCATCCCGCATAGCGGCTGAAGGTTTCAAAAACACAGGAATTCTCGATCGTCATTTCTTTACTTCGTTCTACTTCTGGGATCCAAACGGCATCGTATTCGAGCTTGCTACAGACGAAGGTCCAGGCTACGAAGTGAGCGATGATACCAACGTATTGCACGAGCCGTTATCGTTGCCTCCGTTCCTGGAAGGAAGGCGCGAAGAAATCGAAAGCAAGCTGCGTCCAATTATTGAGTTCTAGAACCTTCGAAGCGCGTGCCGAATGGCTCAATGACTCCGCTTCCCGCACTAACAACCGCAAGTACGGCAACGCGTTCGCCAGCTCTGAGATTCGCTATGCCAGCTACGTCCAATTGATTGCCGTTGATTGGATCAATGGGTTCCGAGTCGAATTGAATGTCTCGACTTCCTGCGACAATAGCTAGTGATACGACACCAGCATCTTCCGTTGAAGGCCGATAATTCATGCTTGCGAAGAAGACGTAAACGCCGCTCCGCTTCGGAGTGAAAATGGAGGTTGCTGGATTGTATTCGTTCGCAAGGTCGAACAGCTCTCGATCAAATAACACTTGAACTACACCTGTGCTACCGATGGGTTGTGCATCGGTTGCGATCGCCGAGAAGGCAGACCCTTTCCTTCTGCACAGTACGGGGCGCTTCGTGTGCCTTTTTGGCCCGCATTTTTTCTTCAACCCGCTCGTCAGCATTTTTTTGCGCAATGCTTGCTTGTTGATCATAAACATTCCTCCCATATGATAGTTGCTATTTCTAGCAATGCTATATGATATGAAAAAATGATAGACTAGCTTGGGTGTTCCTATGAAAAACGCAAAAAAACATCGCCTATGTATTAGGCGATGTTTTTTTGATATTGACTGCTTTTAGCAGCAGAAAGGCTTCTGCCTGGCTTATTGACGAATCGTCTTGAGAGCGCCGCTCCATGCAAGCACTTGATCGAGCATGCCGTTCACGTTCGTTAGATGCAGATCGGCAGGCTTGAATACCGAGCCGTTCTCGAAGTCGGTGAAGAGGGAAAGAGCCGGATGAACGCGAACGTCCGCTACGGAAAGCTCGCCAAGGATGCCTCTCAAATGTTCAGCAGCGCGAGCTCCGCCAACAGAGCCATAGCTCACAATGCCGGCAGCTTTATTGTTCCACGCATCGCGCGCGTAATCAAGCGCATTCTTGAGCGCTCCTGTTATACTATGGTTGTATTCCTGAACGATGAATACGAAGCCGTCAAGGCTGGCTAGCTTCGTATTCCAAGCTGTCGCTTGCTCTGTAGCGTCTTCTTCGCCCAAGAGAGGGAGCTTGTACTCAGCAATATCAACAATCTCATAGTTCGCGTCGCCGCGTTGGTCGGCAATGCTCTTCACCCATTCGCCTACTTGAGGACTGACGCGTCCTTGGCGTGTACTGCCTAGAATAATACCGATATTGAGTTTAGACATCGTTACTCTTTTCCTCCTCGATTGGCTTCATTTTGTTATTCATCCGATGATCACGCTTATAGCCGACTCATCTAGTATGAATAAACTCATTATATCATCATGCCTTGTAAGAAGGAAATTATTCATGTTTTATATTAAAATCCCAACTTTCTGAAGCAGACGTACAGACATAACAGGTATCGGCTCCATAACATGAATGAAGAGAACGCGATTGGAGGAGATGCCGTTTTGATTACGATAAGCTTATGCATGATCGTTCGTAACGAGGAGCAGAAGTTAGGCAGATGCTTAAGCACGGTTGCCAACGCGGTCGATGAAATCATCATCGTGGATACGGGCTCCACGGACGGCACGCTAGCAATAGCAGCACAGTATACGAAGCGTATTTATCACTTTGAATGGATTAATGATTTCGGCGCGGCTCGCAATGAATCGTTTCGTTACGCAACAAAAGATTATATATTATGGCTTGATGCAGACGACTGGCTGGATGAGAGGGAGCGAATCAAGCTTGAGTCGCTTAAGGAAGAGCTGGATTCAGCTGTCGATGCCGTAATAATGGATTATTGGCTGGATTTCGATCCGCTTGGGCAGCCGACAACGGTTGTTAAGCGACATCGGCTTGTAAAGAGGTCTCGGCAATTCAAATGGCATGATCCCGTGCATGAGCAACTAGCAGTTCAAGGTAATGTTATATTATCAGATATCGCAGTCTGTCATGGACGGGTTCATTCGAATAGTGATCGGAACTTGCTTATCTATGAAGCCTTGCTTGAGAAGGGCACGAAGCTAAATAGCAGGCAAACGATGCAATATGCGATGGAGCTTATGGCTAATCACCGTTATGAGCAGGCAATCGCAAGCTATGATTCTATTCTTGGGGATTCATCAGGTCACCATGTAATAAAGCTGGAATGCTGCGGTAGAATGGCACATTGCTTCCATGAGCTTGGTCTAAAGGAACAGGAACTAGAGGCGTTGCTAGCATCATTCAAGTACGATCAGCCGCGCGCGGATTACGTATGCCGTATCGGATATTTTTATCAAGAAAACGGACACTATGAAAAGGCTGTTCGCTGGTATCAAATAGCGCTAAATTTAGAAATGCCGGAAGGCAGGTTATATAGTATGAATCTAGCGGCATGGACTTGGCTTCCGCATCTTCAGCTCGTCTATTGCTATGGCAAGCTCGGGCAATTGGCGCTCGCTTATGAGCACAATGAAATCGCATTATCTTACTCGCCGAAGGATCCGAATCTGCTAACTAATAAGGAACTCCTGATGAAGCACATGAGCAAGTAAGTTCATATCCGATGGATCAGACTCTATGACTCTATTAATATTACGACCAATTAGACGAATGCCGTCTCTATGAAATGCTGATCTCCATATGATATAGAAAGCTAGATCTATTATGCTTTCAAGGAGGAGTAGGCATGACTTTCAAAGGAGCAGTGAAGTCAAAGCCCGCCTGCAAAACAATCGTCGTCAAGAAGACGACGAGCAAGCAGGTCATTCGCAAAGGGTGCGGCGGCAAAAAGTTCAGGGGACGTAAATCTGCCTTTATTGCGGTTTCAGGTGCCGATCAGCAATTAAACATGGGGCCATTCACGCAGGTGCAATACCAAGTCGAAGAAGTCGATCTGAACAACGAGTACAACCCTGCGACATCGACGTTCCGTCCGAAACAAGCAGGCATTTATTCGCTAGTGGCAAGTGTAGCACTCTCCGTCATCACGATGATAGACATTGAAATGACCTTGGAAATCCGCGTGAACGGACTCGCTAGAATATCTGACCGCGAACATTTCATCCAAGGGGATAATCTGATCGATGCTTCAGGGCTTGTGAAGCTGGAAGCTCGCGACAGCGTTCAAGTATTTGCAAGGGCAGTCGGTAATAACGGCATAATCAGCAGAGGCGTGGAGACACATTTTCAAGGCGTTAGAGTTTAATGAATAGGTATGAAAGGAAGACGGCTGCCGTGATGGCAGCCGTCTTTGTCATTATTCCTCATCCTCCGGTATGACAAGTACCGATGCTTCGGCTTCTTTCGGACCGGCATTTTCTGCTATGCCTCTTGCCGGGCTAACGATGAGCAGATCATCCTCGACAAAAGGAGTCGTGAACGGCACTCGTATTTGTATGACATTCCCAACGTGAAATTTTCTCGATCTTAATACAAGTTCAAGCAGCGGAGCGGTCAAAACGAAATTTACAAGCGTAACGTTGCCGATATTCGTTACCGTAATGGTGAAGTAGACCGTCTCTTCCGACTTGACGACCTTTCTGTCGACGGTTTCTGTGATGGTGAAATCGGCAATCGTCTCCGTAATGACGGAAGCTGGCGCTTGCTCGAAAGGCGTCTCATCGGAGAATGCTGTTGCCGTGTCCGTATATAGATTTCCGCTAACGGCATTCGCGGGAATAAGGAAAGGTCTGACGAATACACGGCTCTCGCCAGGGGCCAGCTCGTCGAACGATATTTGCAAGTCGGTTAAATCGTCATACACGCGCACGTTATGCAGCGTAAAGCCGGAAGTATTCGTGACCGTAATCGTGAAGAAGACGGTCGTCCCTGGCGGCGCGACTGGTTGATTAACGACATTCGTGAGCTGCAGAAGGAAATGCGGCACTGCAATTCGAACATCTGCCTCGGCGCTAACCGGATTCGCTTGAGGCGATGTGACGACAACCTCGTTGCGGATCACGGTTCCTTGGTTTGAATCAACCGGAACGGTATATGAAATGGCAAACAGTTCTCTTTGTCCAGGAGCAAGCGCATCCAGATTTTGAACGGTGCCTGTCAAGCTGTCTACGACCATAATGTTCGTCGCTGAAGAGCTGCCGATATTCGTTACCGAAATGGAATAGATGATCGTGCTTCCTGGCGTAGTCACATTGCCGTTAGGAATTTTCTCGACGCGCAGAATCGTTCCCGTAAGCTCCGGTTCAACGACGACATCCGCTTCGGCCAACTGGGTCGGTGATTGATCCGACGAGCAGGAGCAAACATTATGAATGACCGTGCTGGTAGTTACGTTTGGCATCGTCTGTGCGATATTCCGAGTGATGGTGGCGCTTCCTGGGAGCTCGGCAATGAATTCATTCAAACCTAACGCGTTGTCAATCAGATGAACGTTCGTTTGCGCTGTGCCAAGGGGATTCGTGACGGATATCGTATAAATAACGGTGTCCCCTGGAAATGCGAACGACAGATCCACGGATTTTGCAAGCAATAGACCGGAAGCGATGACGGTTACGATCGCTTCGGCTTGAACGGTACCTGCTTCGGGAGATTCAGCGGTAATCAGATTGTCGATGATGGAACCGATCCTAGCATCCAATGGGACGGCATAGGAGGTGGTGAACGTAATGATTTGCCCTACCGCGAGCGCTTCAATCTTCGTGTCTATTCCGAGCAATGGATCGGATAGCCTTGTCGGACTAAGCGGAACATTGCCAAGATTGGCGATCATTATTTCATATTGGATTGTACCTCCGGGTACGACAGTCGGGCGGTCGGCAATTTTGCGAAGCCCTAAACCGGGAGTAACAATCACTTCAATCTCAGCGCTGGAGCGCACGGAATCCGTCTGATCGGAAACAGCCGTCGCCGTGTTTGTATACTGATCAGGCGGAAGCTCCAGCGGAATCAGAAACGGATATACGATCGTCGTCGACTGCCCTGGCATCAATGAGGGGATTGTCGTATCTAGACCGATAATGGGGTCTGCAACTTTAATATTCGTTAAAGTTATATCTCCCGAATTCGTAACAAGAAAAGAAAACTCAAGGGCTGTGCCAGGTGTAATCCTGCTTTGGTCAACGGTTTTCGTCAGCGACAGTCGCGGTACGCCTTCAACGAGAACGGACACCGCAACCGTTATAGGCGGCAAGGAGTCAGCTTGTGTCGTTGCCTTATTCAATATAGTGGAGCCGATAACTGCATTGTCTGGAATGACGTAAGGAAAGTCCGATGTGAGCGTTGCTCCAACAACAATTCGTTCAATCGTTGTATGGATGCCTAGCAGTTCATCCGTAACGAGCACGTTGACAAGGTCGACATTGCCATCGTTCACGGCAGTTAAAGTGAAAATGACCGTCTCGCCTGGACGAGCAACGTTTTTGTTGACGGTTTTGCTGAACTGCAAGGACGGCGTTCTCTCGATCAATACCGTTGCCGTAGCGGTTAAGGGATCGGGGAAAGCGGCGCTTGTTAAAAATACGACGTTTTTGAAAGGACCTTCAGCCGTGCCAGCCGGTATAGTAAATAGGGAGGGCATCGTAAATTGCTGTAGAGGTTCTAGCTCTTTAATTACGAATTCAATGCCAAGAAGCGGGTCTTTGACGATAAGGTCCGTTAAGGTTAAAGTGCCTGTATTCGTTACGACCACGAAATAAGTGACTTGATCGAGCGGTTTGGCTGTGGATCTGTCGGCGAATTTGTCGATGGTTACTCCCGCTATGGGTGCGCACTTGCACGCAACGATCGGCGTTTGGAAGAAAAGCGATTGCGGTGCTGAGCTATAATCGATCACGGCCGTTGCGCTTTCGTAATGGTTAGGAAGAGTATAAGAAATAGAGGTCTGAGCGTCCGTATTGGTGTGCAGATGGTCACCATTAGCGAACCGATTGGACGTAATTTTGTAGCTTAACGTAACGGTCGTTGTACTGTCTTGAGCCAGCAAACCAAGCGGATATGTCCCGAAATTGAGCGCAAAGCCGCCATTTACGAAAATATTATCGCCTACATCCGGCAGCAGGGGAGCTTTAGGATAGACGGTATAATCAGGGTTGCCGGGGTCAATGATAACGGGCTGATTAGGCGATCTCAGCTTCAAACCGTCTCTCGTGCCGCTTATGACTATTGAGCCCGGCACGTAGTCGAATAAAGCCGTGTTGATGAGGTCGTAGACGGTGAGTAGACTTCCCGCATACAAATTCAAAATATCTTGTACGAGAAAGGCAAGCTCGGCAGCAATCTGCGATTCGGGATCATCCGTATTGGCTTCACGGAAGAAGGAAGGGGCGGTTACCCAGCTTTTCATAAGTTCGATGACATTTTGCCTCGTACACGGTCCAGGTGTCTGCGCATCAATGTTAATGCCTAAAGCATATAGCTTCACATTGCCATCGCCTGAGTCTGTGAGCTTGGAGGATATCGCTTGCGACCGCTGAGAGGCCAGAATGATTTCATTGAAGGTCGCCGAACGATTCGAGACTTCAGCCACCAGCGTTGGCAGCGTCTGCTCTAAATAAAGAAAATATCTCCATGGCTCGCCCGGCACGGCAGGAAAGAAGGTGGCGTCCGTATTACCGGGCGCCGCATACACCCCCGGATAGGCTGGGTTGAGGGAGCGGTTCGCCTGACCATCCGTTATGAGAATGACGACTCGCCGGTTAATATCGTCGGATTGTGCGAATCCAGGTGTTTGGAATAGCTGGTAGGAAGCCTGAAGTCCGGCCTCCGTATTGGTGTCTTCAGAGTACGGGATTGCCCAAACAAGATTTTGGAGTATCGAATTGTTCGCGTAGCCGTCCTCGTCCATGCTGTATGTTAGTTGGATCGGAGTTAGCGGCGTGCCGCTCGCAACGGCATTTATTTGATTGTTCGTGTATGCCGTAGGTTGAGGCGTGTAGACATTCGTGATGTAACTGGACAATACGGTGTCTGGAAGCGGATTGCCGTCGTCATCGTAAATGTCGCTGTATCTGATTTGGTAGTAATTATAATAGTTATAGAGACTGAGCTCTGCGCTTGCAGCCAAAGGTGCCGTCTGGGTAAGGAATGCGCTCATTTCCGTCACGGAGACAAACGATTGGTTGCGGTAGCCGAGAATTTGACCGATGTAATGGGTGCTGCCCGGGGGAGGTCCCGAGCTCCTCCTCCAAGTAAATAAGGTGCCTTCGTATTCGTAGCTTAGTCCGGTTGACGGGCTAGGATTGGGACGGAAAGCGTCGCGCCCGTAAGGTATGATTGTAATTGTGGTATCGCGATTGGCTGCCCACATTTGATTAATGGTATTAATCATCGCTCGCTTAGCTTGCACGAATTTCGTGCTGGCGGCAGACATCATGCTTGAAGTGACATCCAGCACGAAGATGACATCCAAGGAATGCGGCGGAAAATATTGAAAGGCGGCAGGATGTCCTTCGATGTCAAGTGTGACAGTAGCCGTACAATCGCACTCTTCCGAGCTATCCAATACCGCTCCTTTGGAAATACGGAGCAGGTTATTGAATGCGATGTTGCCGCCAACGCCTCTATTAAGCGCTGCATCGTATACGATCGACTCTCCCGAGCCTATCCAATAACCGGCATCCGCGGGGGTGTCGGATTCCCGGAAGTTGTCGTACCCCCCGACGTTCACTGGATTTTGCTTGCCTGGACCTTGGAAGGGACATGGTTCCATCGTTTCACATCCTTTCTAACTGCTTCAGATCTCGATCCTAGCGTAATGGCGTCACACTCTGACCGTCCGTTCGTGCTTTTCTACTTACCATTTCTATGAACGAGGAACGATTTCAATTCATCATGGACAACGCGAGAGGAGAAAAATGTAGAAATAAAGGAAAGGCCCTGTGAATTCACAGGGCCTTTCCTTTAATGAATATCAAACAATTACAAGGTAGCTGTGAAGCAGAGTTCGTATATTGTCTTTAGCGAAAGCAACATGTTTATTGTCGCGCGTCAGTCTGCTTGCCATGATTCCGCCCTCGATTGCCGTGAATATGAATGAGGCCATCGACTCCGTTAGCAAATCGCTGCGGAATTCGCCATTATCAATGCCTTGCTGCAGTAATCCTTGTATGAACGACATCATCTGATCGAATGCCTGGGTAGCCTTTTCCCGAAGAATGGGGAAGGAATGGTCGCTTTCAACAGCTGTATTGAGAAACGGACAACCGCCCTTAATTGGCGGATTATTGACCGTATCGCTATATACGTCGCACATCGCTGTGACCTTGTCGATCACCGTTGTCGCGCCTTCTATAGCTGCTGCAAAATGCCCCCACAGCACTTGTCCCGCATAGGCAAACGCCTCTAGCGCGATCTCATCCTTATTCGCGAAGTTGCGGTAGATGCCGCCTTTCGTAAGGCCGGTTGCATCCATAATATCTTGAATAGTCGATCCGGCATAACCTTTATCGTTAAACAACTCTGCCGATTTCATAATAATATGCAGTTTTGTTTTATCGCTTTTTCGCATAATAGGTGTCCTTTCGTAGAAAAATTGAACAGGCTCATTATATTGTAACATTTTGTGCGTGAGTTGGAGTGGTATTCATAGTATGATTATCAAAAAAAGAGACCGTACGGTTCGGTCTCAAAATTGCGGAAAGGGGAATCACAAGGTTTGAGAAAGCAAGGATACAAGGTGTTTGTGATTGTTTGTCTCATGTATGTGTTCTATGTTGCAATCGTAAATTTAGTATTGAATCCGGATGCGGGGGAGTTTTTAGCCCATAAGGTCAACCAACTGAAGCAGCCTAATCGATCGGTATGGCTAACCGTATTGCATATTCATGTGTGGTTTAGTTGTCTCGCTATGCTCAGCGGGGCGATTAATTTCTCGTCCTTCATGTACAACAAACACCGCAAGTATCACAAAAGAAATGGCTATGCCTTTGTGTTCTTTGTAGCAGGCGTGAGCTTAACCGCTGGATATATGGCTCCTTACTCTACAGGCGGCAAGCTTAGCAGCATCGGATTCAATTTAACGAGCATCATCTGGTTGACGATTACGGTATTGGCTATCGTGCATGTTAGGAGCAAAAGGATGGATCAACATCGCGGCTTTATGATTCGAAGTTATGCGTTCTGCTTCACCAATCTGTTCGTTCATTTCATAACTAAGCTATTAAACGACGGCTTCGGAATGCAATATGAAACAAGTTATACAGCGGGGGTATATGGAGCTATCATAGCCAATCTCCTAGTTGCAGAGGTCGTCATTCGATATGGAAAAAGGGGGAGCGCACATTGAGCAGCATGCATGTACAAATCGTATTATTCGACGGTTTCGATTTGATGGACGCGATCGGGCCTTACGAGGTTTTCTGCGCAGCGGAGATGTATTCGGGAGGAGCTTGCAGCGTCGAATTGGTGACAGCCGAAGGGCCGAGGCTTGTTATGAGCGGCATGAACGGGCTGCCGCTTCAAGCTAGCGGAACGCTTGATCCTTCAAGGGCGGGTATTATCGTTGTACCTGGGGCATCAGGCAATATGGCTGGAGAAGGGGAACAATCCGTCCCGGCAATTCTAGCGAGAGCGGCGAATACCGAGCTAACGAGCTTCGTAAAGGAAGCAATGGACCGCAGTGACGTAACGATCGTCACCGTATGCGGAGGATCCTTAGTGCTTGCAATGAGCGGGATGTTGGAAGGTCGCTATGCCGTAACGAACAGGTACGGCATGGACGCGCTTGGGGCGACAGGCGCAATCCCCGTGAACGCTCGAATCGTTGTTGACGGCAATCTGGTGTCCGGGGGCGGCGTCACTTCCGGCCTAGACATTTCGTTGTACATAGTGGAGCGTAAGTTAGGGCCTCGAATTGCGCATGCCATCGAAATGTTGTTCGAGTTCGAGAGAAGAGGAACGGTATGGGAAAATAAAGGACTCGATCCAGTCGACGACAATAGTCAAGGCGACGATGAAGTTCCAATCGAAGACCTGCCGCGGCAGGCTGCCGCTTCTACGGACGGTACTTTGTTCGATGGAGTATGGGAAGCAACGATTGCGACGCCGGTTGGCAAGCTGGCAGTTACGTTTCATATAGCTACCCGTGACGGAGGAATCATCGGAACAGCGAAGCAAGGCGATGAAGCTGCAGTCTCGTTCGTCGATCCTGTTCTAATCGGCAATCGTCTTAGTTGGACTCAGCGCGTTACGAAGCCGATGAAGCTGAATTTGAAGTTCCTCGTTGAGATGGATGGCGGCAACCGATTGATCGGTACTGCCAAAGCAGGTGTTCTGCCGGCTTCGAGGGTAGTTGCCGTGAAAACGGCTGATCGAGATTGAATTAGGGTGTAATTAGCCGTTGACAAAGGAAATCATATCCAGTACTATTCATAATAACTTGAATATTCAGAACAAAAGCGATGAAGAGAAAGAGTATCGAGGCAACGTCTTTGTACAGAGAACCCCGGCAGCTGAGAAGGGGCAAAGAATATCCTTGAGAATATGGTCTCTGAGCTGCGCATCGAACCCTTAACCGGAAGTAGGCTGCGCCGGAACCCGCACCCGTTAACGTGCTAGGGTATAACCGCCAATGGCGGCGTACCTGACAAGGTTAGTGTCGGAAGGCATTAATGAAACTGGGTGGTAACACGTGAGCACAGCTCTCGTCCCTTATGGGATGGGAGCTTTTTTGCGTTCAAACAAAAGGAGGAGTTAAACGATGGCAGCAGTATTTATTGGAGGAGCTTGGCCTTATGCGAATGGTTCTTTGCACTTGGGAAGAGTAGCAAGCTTGATACCAGGCGATGTCATCGCTAGGTACTACAGAGCCAAAGGAGAGCAAGTATTGTATGTCTCGGGCAGCGATTGCCATGGTACGCCTGTTGAAGTGCAAGCGATCCAGACAAATGTCGCACCGGGAGAAATAGCAGATCGTTATCACAACGAGTTCGTTGAGTGTTTTCGGCAGATGGGTTTCACGTACGACTTATACACAAGAACAGATGATGCTAATCACCATCGCATCGTTCAGGAGATCTTCTTGAAACTGTTGGATCATGGTTATTTATACAAGAAGACCGTCCAGCAAACGTATTGCGAGACAGATAAACGTTTTTTGCCCGATCGTTATGTGGAAGGAATATGTCCGAATTGCGGAAAACAAGCACGCGGCGATCAATGTGATTATTGTTCATCTCTTCTTGACCCAACGAATCTGATCGATAAGAAGTGCAAAATATGCGGCAATTCTCCGATAGAGAGGTCTACCGAGCATTTTTACATTGAATTATCCCGATTCCAGAAGGAACTGGAGCAATATGCGGAACAAGCGAAGGGCTGGAAGGATAATGCCGTGCAAATGACTGCTAGATATTTGACCGAAGGGTTACGGGATAGGGCTGTGACTCGCGATCTGACATGGGGCGTCGACGTACCGGTGGAAGGATTCGAAGGTAAAAAGATTTACGTATGGATTGAAGCGGTCAGCGGATACTTGTCTGCTAGTAAACAATGGGCTGCGAAAACAGGCGGTAATTGGGAAACGTTTTGGACGAAGGACCATGCGCACATAACGGCATATTATGTTCACGGGAAGGACAATATTCCATTCCATACCGTGATATGGCCTGCGCTGCTCCTGGGTCTAAGGGGACTTCATCTGCCAGACCGTATCCTTTCTAGCGAATATATGACCCTAGAGGGGAAGAAGTTCTCGACGAGCAATAATTGGGCGGTATGGCTGCCGGATGTATTAAGCCGTTATCATCCGGATTCAATCCGGTATTTTCTTATCGCGAATGGCCCGGAGAAGAGGGATACGGATTTCTCGTGGAGGGAGTTCATTCATAGCCATAACGGAGAGTTGCTTGGCGCATTCGGTAATTTCGTCAATCGCAATTTAGCTTTTATAGTAAAGTCGTTTAATGGCCGAGTTCCCGAAGGGGGATTAACCCTTATCCAAACGAATGAGCTGCATACGTTATATGAAAAAGCAGGCGCATTGATCGAAGCCGGACAGCTTAAGGAAGCGTTAGAGCTCATTTTTCAATATGTGAGGTTATCAAACAAATTTTTTGATGATTATAAGCCTTGGGTCTTATGGCATGAGAATCGCGAAGCTTGCGGTCATACGCTGCATGCATGCGTTCAGATGATAGCTAATCTAGCTCAATTATTACAGCCTTTCATTCCATTCTCATGTGACAAAATCAGAAAATTTCTCGGGCTCGGCAAACCCGAATGGCAGTTGACTTTCGTTCCTGCTAACCGTCAAATCGAAGGTTTGGAGCTATTGTTCGAGCGAATCGACACGAGTAGGATTGAGGAGGAAATAAAACGGTTGGAACTGAACAAGCCATAACAAAGTCCAGCTCAATAGGTTGACTTAATGGGACTTGCCCCATACAATCCACTTAATACGTTAAATGATAGGAGTAAGGGAATGACGCTGCAGCAATTGAAATACGTAATTGAGGTCGCTAACCGCGGCTCTATTAACGAGGCCGCCAAAAGGCTGTTCATCTCCCAGCCCAGCTTGTCCAATGCGATTAAGGACCTGGAAGAGGAGATGGGGATCGCCATATTCGATCGTTCCAACAAAGGTATTTCACTGTCGAAGGAAGGGGTCGAATTTCTAAGCTATGCAAGGCAGGTCGTCGAGCAGATGGAACTGCTGGAGGGAAGATACATGAATGCGAAGCCTTCTCCGCAGCATTTCTCCGTGTCTACCCAGCATTATGCGTTCGCCGTTAATGCCTTCGTTAGCCTCGTTCAAGAATACGGACATGAGGAATACGAGCTGGCCCTTCGGGAGACGAAGACGTATGAAATCATCGAGGACGTTCGAAGCTTGCGGAGCGAGATCGGTATCCTATACCTGAACGAATTTAACGGGAAGGTCATTAACAAGCTGCTGAGCAGCGCGAATCTTCAGTTCCACAGCTTGTTCACGGCGAAGCCGCATATTTTCATCAGCATCAACAATCCTCTGGCAGGCCAATCGATCGTAACCATCGATCAACTGCAGCAATACCCGTATTTGTCTTTCGACCAAGGCGAGTATAATTCTTTCCATTTTGCCGAGGAGATTCTAAGCACGTTGTCTCATAACAAAAGCATTCGGGTCAATGATCGCGCCACGTTATTCAACCTTCTGATCGGACTGAACGGATATACGATTTCGACGGGAGTTCTGAGCGCCGATCTGAACGGCAACGAGATCATTCCAGTGCCTCTTGATTGCGAGGAAACCATTAATGTCGGCTGGATTTCTCATAAAAATGTTGCATTATCGAAGCTTGGAACTGCCTATATAGAGGCGTTACAGCGTGCAACAGGCCAATGATATCTATATATAGCTTAAAGCTATATCTAGATATAGTATTATACAGTTACACTATAACTCTCTATCCATGATATCTTTTGTTTAACAAATGGCATAGGAGTGTTGCAAGATGGCAAAGAGCAGTGTACTTGGTTATCCGCGAATTGGTGCAGATCGGGAATGGAAGAAGGCTTTAGAGGCGTTCTGGGCAGGCAAGCTGGAGGAATCGGAGTTTCAGCAGAAGCTTCAGGATATCCGCTTCACTCATTTGCGCAAGCAACAGGAGATAGGGATCGACATTATCCCCGTTAATGATTTCAGCTATTATGACCATATCCTCGATACGGCAACGATGTTCGGAATCGTTCCGAAACGTTTCTCTTATACAGGAGGCGCCGTACCTCTGTCGTTGTACTACGGCATCGCCCGTGGAACGAAGGATGCAGCAGCAAGCGAAATGACAAAATGGTTCAATACGAACTATCATTATATCGTTCCTGAATTGGACGGCGCTTCGCCGACAGTGACTGAGAACAAACCGCTAATCGCTTATCGCGAAGCAAAAGAAAAGCTAGGTATCGAAGGCAAGCCCGTAATCGTAGGTCCGCTTACTTTCCTTAAGCTGTCCAAGGGTTATCAAGCATCGGAAACGGACGTATGGCTGGAGCGCTTGATTCCTCTCTATGTTCAAGTGCTGCAAGAGCTGGCAAATGAAGGCGTGCAATGGGTACAAATCGACGAGCCAATCGTTGTAACCAAATTAAGCGATTCGGACTACGGACGACTTCGTTCGATCTACGAGACGTTCGCTGCTGCTGTACCGGGTCTTAACATTTTGCTGCAAACGTATTTCGAATCGGTTGAAAGCTACGAGGCTATCGTTAAGCTTCCGGTACAAGGTATCGGTCTTGACTTCGTACATGGCGGGTCCGCAAATTTGGCATCGATCAAAGCTACTGGATTCCCGGCTGACAAAGTTCTTGGAGCAGGCATTATTGACGGCCGAAGCATCTGGAAAGCATCGCTTCAAGAGAAGCTGTCCGTGCTGGAGCAATTGACGGAAATCGTTTCGGCTGATCGCTTAATCGTACAATCGTCATGCAGCTTGTTGCATGTACCGGTTACAACAGCTAACGAGTCAAAGCTGCTTCCCGAGCTGAAAGGCGCGCTTGCCTTCGCCGATGAGAAGCTGGACGAGCTTGTCCTGTTAACGAAGGCTGTCGTATCCGGCAAAGCAACAATCGCTAATGAGCTTGAGCAGTGCGAGAAAGCTCTGCAAGCGCTGAGCACGTCCAGCACCCGCAATCGCGGCGACGTTCAGCAAGCGGTGGCTGCACTTAGCACGCAGCAGCCGAAACGCAGCTCGGCATTTGCTGTGCGTCATACCGCACAGCAGAGTAAATGGCAGCTTCCGATCTTGCCTACGACGACGATCGGCAGTTTCCCGCAATCTGCCGAAGTGCGTAAAGCCCGTCAATCGTGGCGCAAGGGCGAATGGAAAAACGAGCAATACGAAGGCTTCATCCGCGACCAGATCGATCTATGGATCAAGCTGCAGGAAGAAATCGGACTCGACGTGCTCGTACATGGCGAATTCGAGCGTACGGACATGGTTGAGTTCTTCGGCGAGAAGCTTGCCGGCTTCGCGTTCACGCAATACGGCTGGGTGCAATCTTACGGATCGCGCTGCGTGAAGCCGCCGGTTATTTTCGGCGATGTAGCTTTCGAGGAAGCGATGACCGTCGAAGAAACGAAATATGCGCAGTCGAAGACGGATCGTCCCGTCAAAGGGATGTTAACCGGCCCGATTACGATTATGAACTGGTCGTTCGTTCGTGACGATATCGCTCGCGAGCAAATCGCTTACCAATTGGCTTATGCGCTAAGACAAGAGGTAGAGGCGCTTGAAGCAGCTGGAATCGGCATGATTCAAGTTGACGAGCCAGCCGTTCGTGAAGGGTTGCCGCTTAAGAAAGAAGAGCAAGCTGCTTATCTTGCATGGGCGGTCAAAGCTTTCCGTATGACGACTTGCACGGTTCAAGATACGACGCAAATCCATACGCATATGTGCTATTGCGAATTCCACGACATGATCGATTCCATCGAAGCCATGGATGCCGACGTGATATCGATCGAGACATCCCGCAGCCATGGCGAGCTTATTCATAGCTTCGAGCTGAATACGTATAAGCTTGGCATTGGACTCGGCGTATACGATATTCATAGCCCTCGCGTTCCGCAAGTGGAAGAGATGACGAGCATGATCGATCGCGCGCTTCGCGTGCTTGATCCGAAGCTGTTCTGGATTAACCCGGACTGCGGCCTTAAGACACGCGGCACGGAAGAAACGGTTGCAGCTCTGCGCAACATGGTGCAAGCAACGCAGATCGCTCGCAGCAGCTATACGCTTAACGTCTGATTTTCATCTGAGAGCAACTCATCCCGAGAGGGAGGGGTTGCTTTTTTCGTTACCATTTTTTCCAATAGCAGATATAATTGAAGCATACGAATTCTACTAAATATAGGAACAGATTGTGAGGCTGAGAGATGGACGGCATCAATGAGCTCACGACTAGCCAATCGATCCGCGCGCGATGGTATGATATGTATTTATTTCTCATCTCGGCGCTGGAATGCGACTATCGGAAGTACCCCGATCGCGGAGTCTACAATTGGGCCATCGGGATGATCAAGGAATGTACGGACGTTATTAAGGGTACTGAGGAGTTTAAGTCTAATTGAATAAGAAGCTGAAAAAGGGAATTCTGCTTTCGTGCAGGGTTCCCTTTTTTGTTATAACTCGATGCATAGTTGGTGAAAAAAGGGAAAACATAACAAGAAAATGTTGAGGGGATTTTAGTTGAAATTAATAGATAAGATCATAAAGCGGTTAGGCCAAGACTCCGATTTTTTCCGATACAAAATCTTGCTGTCGAACGAACAGGTCGTCTTGCTTGGCTACCAGTCGTTCGTGAGCGTTGCCGAATCGATGAATGAGCTCCATGCGCAAGCAGCCAGGTTCGTTCCCGATGAAAGCGAGTACCGATTATGCGAAAGTATCGGCCAAATGATTGAAGATCCGAGCGAGGATTCGATCGTCTCGCTGCTGTTGCGAGGGCAGCTTGTTATTTGGTTCGAATCGGAGGAGGTATTCGTTGACTACCATCCTTATTCCAAAATATTGTCCCGTTCGATCGAAGCTCCTATTACGGAGAACGTACTCCGGGGATCGGTTAGCGCATTCGTAGAAGATATCGGAACGAATATCGGATTGATACGGAAGCACGTTGCTTCCGAGGATCTGCGAACGCAGTCCTACGGCGTCGGCCCCGACCGGCAGAAGCAGATCGTTGTTATTTATAAGCAAAATCAAGTCATTCCCAAGCTATTGGAGTCTGTCGTAGAGAAGATTGAAACGAATATTAGCATGAACGTGCAAAACTTGCAGCAATTGAGCAGTATGCTCGGCTTTAGCAAATGGTCAACCGTCACGAAGTTTAATTCGACGGAATTGCCTCAGGAGGTGGAAAGGGCGCTGCAGAAAGGAAAAGTCGTGCTGCTGCTGGACCGGTTTCCTTTCGCCCTTATTTTGCCGAGTCTTCTAACCGATATGTTCGCCGTAGAGAATGACCGGAACTTTCTGACCGTCTTCACCTACCTGACGCGGTTGCTTCGTATTCTGGGTGTCTTGACCAACATCATTATACCTGGCTTATACGTCTCGCTCGTTTCCGTGAATCCGGATATGCTCCGTATTGAGATCGCGCTTACGATAGCAAGAAGCCGACTGGACGTTCCATATCCTTCATTGGTGGAGACGCTGCTGCTGCTGCTCATCTTGGAGCTAATCTTCGAAGCAAGCATTCGTCTGCCTAAGAGCATCGGTCCGACACTCACGATGGTCGGCGGAATTATACTCGGACAGGCCGTCGTCAGCGCCAAGCTGGTCAGCAATCTACTCATTATCGTGCTGGCGGCAACGACGATATCGAGTTCAACCGTCGTGGGCTTCCATAACTCATTGTCTATTCGTCTGTTCAAGTATTTGATCCTTATCCTATCTGCTGGTTTCGGTTTGTATGGCCTTGTGGCAGGACTGGTCGCCATTTGCGCCTATATGGCAAGCCTTAATTCTTTCGGAATCCCTTATGTGCATATTATGAAGACAAGAGGAGATGCCAATGGCTAAAACTACGCAAGTCACGTCGCTGTTCTTAATTGGCCATATGGGGCTGATCTTCTTCTTCTATCCTAGTCAAATTATCGAAGGCGCAGAGAGCAGCCATTGGATTCCGATCATGACCGGTTTCCTATTCTACTTCGCCATAATAGCGGTCTATACGAAAGGAATCAGTTACTTCGAAAACCTTAACGTGATACAGATATTGCAGCAATTAGGGAAGCCGTTAGCGATCATCCTGCTGCTTCCGCTTGCCGTGTATTTAGTTAGCGTGAGTATCGTCACGTTCCGAGCGTATGCCGAGGTCATAAGACTGATCTTCCTTACAAGTACGCCAACCTGGGCCATATTGCTTTTGCTTGTCGCCATTTCGTCCTATATTGCTTTGCTCGGCGTGGAGGCGATATTCCGCACTTCCATTTTGCTTATCATTATGGGCACCCCGCTCGTTCTGTTCGTCCTTGCAAGCGCATTTCAAAATGTGGATTGGCATTATTTGTTTCCCTTACTGGACAAAGAGGTCGTCAACTTCTCTTTCCTGTTCACACCTGGGTTTGCGAAGAGCTTCTTCGCTTTCGGAGGAGGTTTTCTATACCTTGGTTTCATCCAGCCCTTTGTAACCTACAAACCTTCGAAGCTGCTCCGAGCTTACTTTATTCTTCTTCCTATGTTTCTAATCTCGGTCTATATCCCGCTTCTGACTTTCGGTCGAAACACGGCGGTATTATTTAGTTTTCCGTTTCTTGAGACGGCGGAAACGATCGAAATCAATTGGCTAATGTTCGATCGGATATCGATGTTTTTTCTAATATGCTTAATTTCGTTCGTCATGTTGTTCCACGCGATGCTGCTGTGGAAGACAGCACTTATTATACGCGTCGCCATACCTGTAAAGCAGGTTACAATGCTAATCCCTTTGGCAATTCTCGTTTATTCACTCAGTGTGCTTATTCCGGATTGGCATGCAGTCGACCATTTATTCTGGATGAATACGATCCTTCGCGTGTACGTGATGCTGTTCATCCCTGCGCTCATGCTCTTTCTTGGCATTCGACATTCGAAGAAGGCAGGGGTTATGACATGAGAATAGGTCGTCAGCGAGTTTTGCTTCTTCTCGGAATATCGACTCTATTGTTAACGCTAACCGGCTGCTGGGACAATAAAGATATTAATCATCGTTCACTCCCAATTGTGATGGGCGTTTCGAAGTTAGACCAGCAATACCATATCGTTCTGCAAATTCCGGAGCCGCTCCAATCGCAGGGGACCGAGTTCCGTCTTGTCCAAGGTTCTGGCGCCACGATCAACGATATTGTAGACCGAATCGGCTCGAACATGGAGACGCAGATGGATCTGCTGCATCTGAAAGTGATCCTGTTCGATAAAGCTTATGCGACTAGCGGCTTGAACGACGCTGTTACCGCATTTATACGCTCGAATGAGATATCACCCAAAACAATGGCGGTCATATGCGACGAACCGATCGATCAGTTTTTCGAGAATATAAAACAATACAGCATGAATAACGGAACGCTGCTTGATGATTTCTTTAAAGTGAACGCAGGGTGGAGCCCGCAAGTTGCGACGTCGAGAATCTGGGAGTTATTTCGCAGCATTCACTCTTATACGCTTGATGAAGCCATACCGATCATTAAATCGGGGAAGGGCACGATCATAGAGACCAAAGGCAGCGCCATTATACGCAACGGTAAAATGGTAGGCCGTCTTACGCCGAATGAAACGCTGATTGCCAATATATTCAGCGGCTTGGACGTAAAGGGCAAGATCGAGGTGATGGATAACGCCACCGTACAGATTGTGAATAATCGTATTACGCACCATGTCTCGATCGTCGACGGCAAACCGGTGCTGAATTGCCAAATCAAACTTAGAGTCGCATTGCTGGAAACGAAAGGCCATCCGACGCAAGATAGGATCAAGCAGGATCTTCAAGCTCTGCTGACTGAAAGACTTAATCGCGTCTTGACGAAAATGAAGGAGGAGCAAGCGGATATACTAGGAATCGGCCAGCTCTTCCGCAACAGGTTGAAACGCGACGAGCTCCGGATGTGGCGGGTCAACTATTTGCCTAACTTAAAAGCTGTCGTCAAGTTCAAAGTATACATCGATAATGAAGGGGATTTGAAAATGGACGTTTAGTTCGGTTTGTACGGAATGAATGGCGAATAGGGGGAAATACATTTCCTAATGCTGCCTATGACGATATAATCATAGAATCATTGTATCGAGCAGAGGAGGGCTTACCCATTCATCATTCAACTGAACTCTCTCAGTCCTATACGGTATCTCCCGAAAAGCAGCAGCAGATATACAAGCGAACGTTGATMATTGTCGTGCTAGCTCAGCTTTTCGGAGGAGCAGGGCTTGCGGCCGGGGTTACTGTCGGAGCGTTGCTTGCCAAGGATATGCTGGGGACGGATAGCTATGGAGGCGTGCCTGTGGCGCTTCTCACGCTTGGTTCGGCCGCCGGCGCTTATCTCATCGGAAGATTGTCCCAGCGTAGCGGGCGACGGATCGGACTGGCAGCCGGATTCCTGACCGGCGGCATCGGCGCTGCGGGCATTGTCTTCGCTGCCGTCGCGGACAGTCTTGTCTTATTGTTCCTCTCGTTTGTTATTTATGGGGCGGGTACCGCCACGAATCTGCAGGCGAGATACGCGGGAACGGATTTGGCGATGCCATCGCAACGGGCTAAAGCGATTAGCGTTGCGATGGTAGCGACGACGTTCGGAGCGGTTGCGGGGCCGAATCTAGTGCCGGTCATGGGCGATTTCGCGGAGGCCAACGGCATTCCCGTACTTGCCGGACCTTTCATTTTATCGGCTGCCGCATTCATCGTCGCGAGTTTGGTTCTGTTCGTGCTTCTTCGTCCTGATCCGCTGCGGATCGCCAAAGCCATCGCGGAGTCGCAGAAGGCAAGCTCCGACAGCCATCCGTCTGCCTCGCGCCAGTCGCTCGCTGATGGCCGCAAAGGAATCGTTGTTGGCGCGACTGTAATGGTATTAACCCAGGTGGTCATGATTGCGATCATGACCATGACGCCAATCCATATGCAGCATCATGGTCACGGCCTTGGAGCGGTAGGACTCGTAATCGGCATCCATATTGGCGCTATGTATTTGCCGTCGCTCTTCACCGGTATACTTGTGGATAAGTTCGGACGAATTCCAATGGCCTTTGCGGCAGGCGTTACTTTATTGATTGCCGGCTTTATTGCTGCCATTGCGCCAGCAGATTCTTTGACACTGCTGATCTCAGCATTGACGTTGCTCGGGCTTGGTTGGAACTTCGGACTTATTAGCGGAACGGCCTTGGTCGTCGATGCAACGACAATCGAGAACAGAGCCAAGACGCAAGGCGCTCTTGACGTATTCATTGCTATCGCCGGTGCTTCAGGCGGCGCATTATCCGGTATGGTCGTAGCAGGGTCAAGCTACGCTGTACTTGCGATATCCGGCAGCGTTCTGTCGCTATTGCTCATTCCCGTTGGTCTATGGTATAGAGCAGGTAAAGTAAAAATCTAATGTTCATAAAAAGAAAATCAAAAACAGGCTAACCATTTTATGAACGGTTAGCCTGTTTTTTTCTTTGTCTCTCATTTGATTTTTTTATTCTAGCGGGTTGTAAAATTTGCGGCAAATAAAAAAGACACCGCGAGGTGTCGCTGTTTATTTCTGTGTGGGTTCAAATAAAGCATGCCGTCCGCTGCTTCTTATAATAGTAGTATAACCTGAGGGAATTTATAAGTCTATACTTTTTATGGAAATTCCGGTATCTTTAACGATGCGGTTTGAGTAGAGAGGCATAGGCGGTGAATGGTCATTCATTATTGGAAATGCTTTCGTAATGCAGCATTTATTTTATATCACATCGAGAAGAGATACGTACTCATCTTAGCGGCAGCACTCCTCATTTCGGTGCCGATTATGCCGCTTGAGCTTTTGCTTGTCAAAACCATCATTGATCGAATTCAGGCATGGTCGGCTTCAGCACCGATAAGTCCCATTCTATGGGCATCTGGGTGGCTTGGTTTACTGATGTTCGTTAACAGTGTTGCGCTAGGAGCGCCGATTCCACTTGCCATGACCCGCCTTAATGAGGTAGGAACGCTTGAGGAACAGCGCCTCATCATGCGCAAAACGTCAAGGCTTCCATTAGCGACAATCGAATCTGCGAAGGTGAAGGATATGCGAGAACGCGCGCTTCGAGTATCGGTATACGAGATCTATCATACAGGGGCAGAGTTGCTTCAACTGTCTATGCAATTATTGGTGCTCATCATCGTTATCATCCGATTGGGCCAATGGCTTCCGGTCATTGCAGTTATTGCTTCCGTTCTCTTACTTGTATATATATCCGGCAAATCAGCTGGCAGCATCGAGCGAATGACGCGAGAGCAAAGCTCTGATCGCAGATTATTGCGCCATTACTCTGAGCTGATGACGAATCGCATTGCAGCAAAGGAAGTGAGGTTGTTCGACTTAGGGAGTCTCTTAAGCGATAGATGGACGGTACTAATGGGGCAGACTTCTAAGCATACGTTGAGTGCTGTTCGTTCAGCTGAAGGCCGGAAAGTCGCACCTGAGCTGCTAATGGCACTGCTTACCGGGCTGCTGCTAGCTTTAGTCGTATTAATGCCCGGACAGAAATTGCTGTCCGCGGGACATTTTGCTTTCCTATTCTTGGCGTTGACGACATTATTATCACAATTGCCAAGCTTAATCAGGCAAGGCGTCGCAATGCGAACACATTATATGAAGTGGGAGGACTTCCAAGCTTATTTAAACCTTGATGAAGTACAACCTAATCGATCAAACAGAGAGGCATCGGCAGCATTTGAAGAAAATGTAGCAGAAGGGAAGCAGCCTGGGGGCTTGCAACTGCAAGTGAGTAATCTCCATTTCGGATATCCCGGCAATAATCGCGATGCCATTCGCGGCGTTTCTTTTGTCATTCCTCCGAATAGCCGTGTCGCATTAGTCGGTGAGAACGGATCAGGCAAATCGACATTGGTCAAATTGCTATTAGGACTCTATTCTCCAACGACAGGGGAAATCGTATGGAGCCGTTTAAAGGCTGGCCGGATTGTGCCTACATCAGCCGAAGGAAATGTATCCGTCGTCTTCCAAGATTTCACCCGCTTGTTGTTGACGCTCCGTGAAAATGTTGCATTAGGTCAAATATCAGCACTCATGGATGATAAGCGTTTGCATCAATCCTTGCAGGCAGCGGGCAGTCGGTTCGAGGATTTGAGCATGCAGCTTGGCGTTCCATTCGAGGGCATCGAGCCCTCCGGGGGGGAGTGGCAGAAGATCGCGACGGCTCGAGCTATCCTTAATGACGCTGAGTTTGTATTATTCGATGAGCCGACGGCAGCTCTAGATCCAAAAGCAGAGAAGGATGCATTCGAGCTTTTCTTGCGTGCTTCGGAGGGGCGTTCAGCTTTGCTCGTCACGCACCGGCTGGGTGCGGCGAAGATGGCTGACATTATCCTCGTTTTGAAAGAGGGGCAGCTCGTGGAGCAAGGCACGCATCAACAATTAATGGAGAGGGACGGCCTATATAGCCATATGTTTCAATTACAGGCGTCGTGGTATGTAGGATGAAACAAATGAATATAAAAAAAATCATTCCATTATTTTATCTCGTATGGCGTCATATGCCTCTCCTGTCCCTGGCATGGCTGACTATTCCTATTGTGCTTGGTATGCTTGTCGTTCCGGGATTAGCGGCGCAGCGTGAGCTCGTTGACCTGTTCGTCCATGAGAGTGCTGCCGATCCGGTGGGGCGTCAGATGAGCGAGTGGATAGGACACGCTTGGGAGCCTTTAGCTATTTTTACAGCAGTGTCACTCTTTCGGGTAGGTTTATCTGCCCTCCATAACATCATCGATGCCCAATTCCGCGACCAAGCAACGATGAAGATTCAAGCAGCGGTCTATCATAAAGCCGTAAGCGTACCGTTAGAGATGATGGAGCAAACCGAATATTATGATCTGCTGCAAAGAGCGAAGAGCGTGGCGGGAACGGATTTATTCGGAGTGTTGCAAAATGTGATCGCTTTTCTTCGTTTGTTTTTCGAACTCATCGGACTCATTCTCGTCGCGTGGTTCGCCCATCCCGTAATCGGATTCGTACTCGTTGTTGTATTTATAATCTCGTTCGTAATCCGGCTGGAGTCAGATCTTGTTGTCCGTAAGCAGAATCGCGACTTAACCAGGTCTGGGAGACAGTCTGATTATCTGAAGGAGGAGCTCACGAAGCCGGAAACCGTTCGAGAAATGAGGCTCTTCGGTTCACTTGAGTATTTGACCGACAAATGGAGTAGTATGATGCGCGACTCACTCTCCCTGCGAATGGGAGCGCGCAGGAGAGAAATAAAACGCGGCATGCTCGTATCGACCGTGCAGATCATAGGGTTAATCGGAACGGTCACATGGATGTTGTCTCAGTTAAAATCGGGGAACTTTACGGCGGGTACGTTCGTTATTGTTTTTCTAGCTATGCGGCAAGCTTACGGCATATCCGGAAGAATGGCTTTTCCAATCGGCAAGATCGTTATTCAAAGCGATAAGATTAATGATCTGGCAGTCTACTTATCTATGAATCAGAAGTCGGATTCACGAGGTGCGGCACCGCTTGCTAACGAGCCGCTAAAGCCAGGGAAAATTATAATTAATAACGTTAATTATCGATATTTGAACAGTAACGAATATGTGTTGCGAGACATTAATCTGAGGCTCAATCCGGGCGAGACGGTTGCACTGGTCGGAGAGAACGGGGCTGGTAAATCCACGCTTGTGAAGCTGCTTCTTGGTTTATATGAACCGACTTCGGGTTCTGTAACGTGGGATGGCATTGATTATAAGCATTTAGACTGCTCGAGGCTGCGGAGATCCTCGTCGGCGGTCTTCCAAGACTATGTTCGGTATGAAACGACTTTGCGTGATAATGTTGGCTTCGGTGCAACAGCGTTTCTACACAATGACTCAGCGATTAATCATGCCTTGGAAGCCGGAGGTCTAGTCGATTTGAATCATTTTGAAGGCGGGTTAGAAACTTCGTTAGGCTTGTTGTCCGCCGGCGGCCGTGAGTTAAGCGGCGGTCAATGGCAGCGGCTGGCGATTGCAAGGGCGGCCATTCGAAATGCGGGACTGCTCGTCCTTGATGAACCGACCTCTGCGATTGATCCGGTGCATGAGACCGAGCTGTATCGCTCCTTCCAAGCGCTTGCAGCAGGCAAGACGGTGCTGTTCGTCTCGCATCGTCTAGGCTGGGCCCGTTATGCTGATCGGATCGTCGTTCTTAAAGGTGGAGAGATCGTGGAGGAGGGCGATCATGGGTCGCTGATGGCTGCCGATGGCGTCTATGCCGCGATGTTCCAGGCACAAGCTTCATGGTATCAGGAGGCTTAAGTCGAATGTTGCACCCCTTCGGATATCGCTGTAAAATGAATTTTATGCAATCGGATAATGGATTATTGAACTGGAGGACATAGGATGAGCAAGCGTTATCGAGTGACGAGAGAATATCAACAACATAGAAGTGCGGAGGAGCAAGCGATATCGTTAGAGGAATGCAAACGATATTTTGCGACGAAGCCTGATTTCACCTATTCGCCCGTGTTCATCGCTCATGGCGAGACGACGATGACGATTGAAGGGGATTTCTTCATGTGGAGCCACGGAGATGCATTAATCCCATTCCGTCATTACGGCGGAGATATTTATGTCTCAGGAAGCAATGATGCCGTTATACCTGTGATGATGGAAGTGGCAAGTGAATTGACGGCGGATGTGGAAGAAGGATAGTTGCAAGAGTGGAGGCTGATCTCATTTGTATACGCTCGCGAAAGAAGAAATAAAGGCTTACTTGCAGCGAATTGGAATCGCGGAACATCAGCCGCCAACAAAAGCTTACTTGGTTGCTCTTCATGAGGCGCATGTTCGAACACTTACTTGGCAAACCATAGATATTTTTACAAGAAAACCGGCCATGATCGGATTTAAGCCATCCGTACAGCTCATTCTAAGCGGCAGGAGCGGATATTGCTTTCATCTAAACGGGGCGTTCAGCGCGCTTCTTCATTCATTGGGTTATCAGGTTAACCTGCATCGCGCTGGCGTTCAGCCATTGGGTTTAGAACCGCGAGTCAACTCGTTCCATTTGGGACTCAGCGTCGATTTCAACGACGATCAATCGAAGCCTGAGAAGTGGATTGTGGATGTAGGACTCGGGGACATGCCCTATCGTCCTCTGCCCATGCAATACGGATCATATGAGCAAGGCCCATTGCGTTATCAGGTGACGCAATCAACGGTCGTGAAGCCAGGCTGGAGGCTTGATCATGATCCGAACGCTTCTTTTGTCGGCGTAGATATTGATGCTGAAGTGCTGAATGGGCTGGATGAGTTCTATCCGAAGCATGAGCATTATAGCCGTTCACCAGAATCTCCATGGATGAATATATTTCTAATAAGACAACGCGATGCGGAGGAAAGCAATGAGCTTCGCGGCTGTATCTGGAGCAAGCGAGACCGTAATGGAGTGTCAAAAACCGAATTGGTTAATGAGTCGCAATGGCTTAGCGTGCTAGCAGACGTGTTCGGAGAAAAGCTCGTTCACTACGACAGCATCGAACGAAACGTTTTATGGAAAAGGGTTGAAGCTGACCATCAAGCATGGAAGGCTTCTAGGGCTGACGAAATTAATTAATTTAATTTCAAAAAAAATGTTTACCTTTGAAAAGTAATTTGATAATATAATCGCATATGAAATGCTATGAAGAGACGAGTAAATAAAGGGATACTTTCACAGAGAGCTCCGTCCGCTGAAAAGGAGCAAAGCGTACTTTATTGAACAAAGACTCAGAGCAGCGCATGGGAACTGTGAACAACGGGGATCATGTGCCAGGAGCTCCTGTTACAGAGCTAGAGTATAAGCATTAATTGACAATGTCGTACTCGAAGAGGCTAATATGGCGACATATTGGCGAATCTGGGGTGGTACCGCGAGTATAATAATCTCGTCCCTAAGACATCAGTCTTGGGGGTGGGATTTTTTTGTTGCCTTTATGGAAAGGATAGCTTGCAAGTAACATAGTATAGGTTGCCCATTCATATTTCATGCGAAAGGATTTGAAGAGCAAATGTCACAATTACTCAAAGTTGCTATCGTCGGAGGAACAGGCATGGTTGGCCAACGCTTCGTTCAATTGCTCGACGGTCACCCATGGTTCAAAGTAACAGCAATCGCTGCCAGCGCCAGCTCGGCCGGCAAAACATATGAACAATCCGTACAAGGAAGATGGAAGCTAGCTACCCCAATTCCTGAAGAAGTGAAACAAATCGTCGTTCAAGACGCTTCCAAAGTKGAAGAGGTTGCGGCTGACGTAGACTTTATCTTCTGCGCGGTCGATATGAAGAAAGATGAAATTAAAGCGTTGGAAGAAGCTTACGCGAAGACAGGAACGCCGGTAATCTCCAACAACTCGGCGCATCGCTGGACAGCGGACGTTCCGATGATCATTCCGGAAATCAACCCAAGCCATATGGATATTATCGCAGCACAACGCAAACGCCTTGGAACTTCGACCGGCTTCATCGCCGTGAAGCCGAACTGCTCTATCCAAAGCTATGTGCCGGCCCTTCATGCGCTTCAGGATTTCAAACCGACGACAGTCGTGGCATCGACTTACCAGGCGATCTCCGGAGCAGGCAAAAACTTCACCGACTGGCCGGATATGCTCGACAATGTTATCCCGTATATTGGCGGCGAAGAAGAGAAAAGCGAGCAGGAGCCGCTTCGAATCTGGGGCAGCATCGAGAACGACCAGATCGTGAAAGCAAGCGCTCCATTGATCACGACGCAGTGCATCCGCGTACCGGTAACGGACGGACATCTCGCAACGGTATTCGTATCGTTCGAGAACAAACCTTCGAAGGAAGAAATTCTTGCTCGTTGGCAGAACTTCAAAGGCCGTCCTCAAGAGCTGGAATTGCCTAGCGCGCCTAAGCAATTCATTACGTATTTCGAGGAAGAGAACAGACCGCAGACGAAGCTGGATCGCGACATCGAGAACGGCATGGGCGTATCGGCGGGCAGATTGCGCGAGGACTCGTTGTATGATTTCAAATTCGTAGGCTTATCGCACAACACGCTTCGCGGCGCGGCTGGCGGCGCAGTACTGATCGCTGAACTGCTGAAAGCGGAAGGTTATATTCAAGCGAAGTAAGGGTATAGAAATCAAAAAAAACAAGAGCGCAGATCTAACTGCACTCTTGTTTTTTTGTTCATAATAAGCCAACATAAGGAATGAGCTCAAAGTGCTCCGTAACCGGGATCATTTTGACGCGTATTATTGTTTTATCATAAACAGAAGGTGAGTTAATCTATCGTATGAATGTGGGAATATCCGAACGTTCCGATACATGGTATAACAATGCTGAGGTGAAGGCGGCTCAGTATTTTCATTCGCTTTCGGCGCAGGTTGCAAGCAAGTCCTATGTGGCAACCTTGACGGAAGACATTCGATTATGGCAAAAGGTTCATGTCAAACCTCACTCTTTGCTTACGATGCTTACGCGATTAAACAAGAGACCGGAAGCTCATGATTACAGCAGATATATCCGCTGGTTGAGCGACAATGGGAAGCTGGATAGTTATTTGGATCGAAGCGTGTCGTATATTTATATGAGGGATTTGGGCAAAGCGCTGCATTCTTCCGAGGCAAAGGACCAAATAAGAGATATAGTTAACGACGTTAAGAAACACTTGTTGCGCGGTTCCCATACGAAGCAAAACGAGCAGCCGCAATTAATGAACATGCACGGTCTATATCGTTGGGCCCAGAAGGAAGGCATCGAGAACGCCGCTATTTGGGTGATCGGCAAGATAAGGGCCGTAACCTCGATTATTCCGGATGGAATGAATGCGGAACAAGCTGTCCGCAAGCTGATCAAGCTTATTGTTGGTGTCGTCATGCATGTCATGGACGACATGGACAGTTCCGTATTGCCAGCAGATCGTGCTAAGCGATTGGATGAAGCGATCAGACTCGGTTATTCCTACGGCCTGACCTATCCATTCATTGATGATCTGCTCGATTCTAGAGTGTTGGATCATGAAGAGAAAAAACAATATTCCCAAATGATCCGTGCGACGCTTATGGATGGAGCCGTACCTGATATAGAAGAATGGAACGGCAACAATAGAGAACTAGTGCATTTCGTGCACGCAGAGCTGCGCGACGCATTCGAATATATTAAGCGGCGCCAATTGCCGGATACGATGCAAGCCTTCACAGAACAGTCCTATGTATTTTTTCATTCCCAGGATCTAGACCGAATGAAGGAGCTTCACAATTCAAGCTACACGAATGAGGAGCTATATTTGCCTGTTATCATTAAGTCGTCCTCTTCACGGCTGATTGTTCGTTCCGTTATCGGGTCTGATGCAGATGACGGTTTCGATCAACGAACCTTTTATTACGGAATTTATAATCAGCTTGCTGATGATTTTGCCGATATGTTCGACGATATGAGGGACGGAGCGGTTACGGCTTACACTTATTATTTAACCTATCGTGACAGCCGTCCAGATCTCATTAATCCGTATGAATTGTATTGGGCGGTCATCGCTTACTTGATTCATAATGTATATGACTCCGATGCCAAGTCTCGTGAGGTGCTGTTGTCGCGTGCCATTAACGGTCTTAAGCGATGCAAGCAACGTGTCGGTGATGTGAAGTATAACGAGATCATGGACATATTTGCTTCGGGAAATCCGGTGTTCAATCGACTTATTGGGCGGGTGGTAGGCCGAGCTGACAACGTTGATTTCTATGATAAGCTGCTGCGGGATCAGATGGTGGACGTTCTTAGAAACGACAGGCAAGAGAAGGAGCAGTTTCTAGAGACGATCAAAAATGTACGGGATCAGATCAATAGCCATCTGCCAATCTCTAAGCCAAACGGGATTCCCGCCATGAAAGAAACGCTGATTGACGCTGCCAACTATAGTCTGAACGGGGATGGCAAGCGAATTCGTCCTATACTGACTTGGGTCATGGGCGTTAATGAATACGGATTGAGTCCTACGGGGATATTGCCGCTTCTTAGATCGCTCGAATATATGCATACCGCTTCGTTGATCTTCGATGATTTGCCGTCGCAAGATAATTCTTCTGCCCGCAGGGGGCGTCCAACGCTGCATCAGCTTCATAATAGCGCTACAGCGGAATTAACGGGACTGTATCTCATACAAAAAGGGATTGAAGAGCAAGCGTCGCTTGTCGCGTTCGATGCCAATAACGTGCTTGCAGTGATCCGCTATTCCTCTCAGAAAGCTGCCGATATGAGCGCGGGCCAGGCAATGGATTTGAATGCCAGAGGCAAAGAGCTTACGCTTGAGCAATTGAACACGATCAGTTATTACAAAACGGGAATTGCTTTCGAAGCTTCACTCGTCATGCCGGCCATTCTTGCCCAAGTAGGGGATTCAGAGATACAATCGTTGAAGAAGTTTTCGTATCATGCGGGAATCGCCTTCCAAATTAAGGATGATTTACTTGATGCGGAAGGGAATATTCAAGTGCTTGGCAAGCCTGCAGGTCAAGATATTGCCAACAACAATTCGACCTTCGTAACCGTTCTTGGCGTGGAGGATGCGCGTAAGACGATGTGGGATCATTATTGTCTAGCGATGGAAGTACTGAGAGATATTCCTCGCAATACGGCTTTCTTAAAGCAATTATTGAATTATTTAATTACTCGTGATAAATAGGTAGTAAGACGTAGGAGTGGAGACGCTATGGATATCAGAGTGGATGATTTATCCGATTCCAAAGTGATTGCTTTGGTTAATTATCATCTTCAAGGGATGTACGACAATACGCCGGCTGAAAGTGTGCATGCGCTGGGACTTGCTGAACTCAGAAAGCCGGATATTACGTTTTGGAGCGCTTGGGAGGGAGAGGAGCTGCTTGGTTGCGGTGCAATCAAGCAGCTGGATCCGAAGCACGGAGAGATTAAGTCCATGCGCACGGCTGCCGAGCATCTTCGAAAAGGCGTAGCCAAAAAAATTTTGCTGCAAATGCTCGAGACAGCGAAAGCTAGAGGGTATGAGCGTTTGAGCTTGGAAACGGGGAGCACGATCGATTTCGAGCCAGCGAGAATGCTTTATGAGCGACTGGGCTTCGCCTACTGCGGGCCGTTCGCGGACTATACCGACGATCCGCTTAGCGCCTTTATGACGAAGGAATTGTAGGTCCAATTAGAGAAAGCGGGGATAGCGATGACACAAAACTTCAGCATCGGAAAAGCGACCCTCCTGAACGGGACATTTACGATTGGACAAGCTAGGCAAGAGGACACGGATGCGATTCTAGCGCTCTTGCTGGAAACGGCGAAGTGGCTGCAAAGCAAAGGCTCAACCCAGTGGAGCGCACTGCTAAGCGGGGAAGACTCGCATGATACAGCCGGGGCGATCAGAAGAGGCGATGTCTTCATTGCCAAGGACGGAGAGACAGCGGCAGGTATCGTTATTCTGATGCGCGAGCCAAGCGAGTGGGATCTTTGTCTATGGGAAGATGCAGCGAGTTCATACGATCGCGCCATCTATCTGCATCGCCTTGCAATCAGCCGTAGTTATGCGAAGTCGGGGCTTGGCGAAGCCATTCTGCAATGGTCCAATTCAGGCATATTGTTCGAAGGCAAGGACGTTGTTCGCTTAGACTGCATAGCTGACAATCCGACCCTAAATGATCTATACAGCCGGAACGGTTATGTGAATAAGGGACTAACGGATGGCTTCAACCTATACGAGAAGCCGGTTGAATTAAGAAATAAGGTATGGTAAGATACTTGTAATTTTAACGATTGGGGTTGAACGGAATAATGTAATATTTCTTGCAGCGAGTATACATGGATAAAACGATCAAGGCGAGTTATTTCGTCTGTTTTATTTGTTATATGCAAGAAAGTTACAACGTTCTTCATGACTCAATCTAAATATCCTTATCCTAATCCGCTTAGCGGGTTGGATTTGCTGTATTTATTTGAGCTACAAGAAAGTAACTTTCTTGTAGCTCTTATTTTTTTACTTACAGGAGGATATTATTTATGTCATTAATAAATGTGTCGAATTTGACGTTTGCCTACGACGGCAGCTATGATTTTATATTCGAAAACGTAAGTTTTCAGATTGATACCGATTGGAAATTAGGTTTTACGGGAAGAAACGGCAGAGGGAAAACAACCTTCTTGAACTTGCTGCTAGGTAAATACGAGTTCAGCGGCAGCATTTCGGCCAAGGTCGGCTTTGAATATTTTCCGTTCCCCGTTGCGAACAAAGAGAATAATGTGTTGGACGTTATCGACGAGATTATACCGGATTATGAGCACTGGGAATTGATGCGCGAACTTTCTTTGCTTAAAGTAACCGAGGATGTGCTATATCGGCCATTCGATTCCTTGTCGAACGGAGAGCAGACGAAAGTGCTGCTGGCGGCGTTATTTCTGAAGGAAAATAGCTTTCTGCTCATTGACGAGCCGACGAACCATTTGGACATGGAGGCTAGGAGGCTTGTCAGCCGGTATTTGAGTTCGAAAAGCGGTTATATACTCGTGTCGCATGACCGTTCCTTCCTTGATCGCTGCGTCGATCATATTCTTTCGATCAATAAGACGAATATCGAGATACAGAAGGGAAACTTCTCCGACTGGTGGGAAAATAAGCAGCGGCAGGATCACTTCGAGCTCGCCGAAAACGACAAGCTGAAGAAGGACATTCATCGCCTGTCGGAAGCGTCTAAACGTACGAGCAATTGGTCGCATGAAGTGGAGAAGACGAAAAACGGAACAAGAAATTCTGGTTCTAAGGTCGATAAAGGTTATGTTGGCCATAAGGCTGCTAAAATGATGAAACGCTCCAAATCGTTAGAGCACAGGCAGCAATCGGCCATTGATGAGAAGTCGCAACTGCTCAAAAATATCGAGAGCTCCGAGAAGTTGAAAATTGCTCAGCTTGCTTATCATAAGAAACAGCTCGCCGAGCTTGAGCATGTCTCGATCCAATATGGGGATAAGACGGTCTGCTCGGACATCAGCTTTACGATTGAGCAAGGGGAGAGAATCGCATTAACGGGCAAAAACGGGTCCGGAAAGTCAAGCCTCATCAAGCTCATCTGCGGCGAGGATCTATCGTATACCGGAACCTTCAGACGGGGCAGCCAGCTAAAAATATCTTATGTGTCACAGGACACCTCGCATTTGTATGGCAATCTGACAGATTACGCAAGGCAAAGCGGCATTGATGAAAGCTTGTTCAAAGCGATCTTACGGAAGCTGGATTTCGCCAGAGTGCAATTCGAGAAAGATATATCGTCATACAGCGGCGGTCAGAAGAAGAAGGTGCTCATTGCCAAGAGTTTGTGCGAGAATGTCCATTTGCTAATCTGGGATGAACCGCTTAACTTCATCGATGTCATTTCCCGGATGCAAATCGAGGAGCTGCTGCTGGAATACGAGCCGACCATACTGTTCGTAGAACATGATAGCGAATTCTGCAGCAACATTGCGACGAAGACGATTGCACTGAAGTAGACTTTCGCTCGGGAACTACTTCAGCAAACCGCTTCCCGTAATATGGATGATGAACTCAGGCTCGATTTGCACGTTGCGGTACTCTTCATCCCAGTTCATTTGCTTACTCAACTTTGGATGGAAGGCCGACAAATGACCCTCAATACCAAAAACGTCACTATTCGCGGCCAACAGTTTCTTGGTTATGGCTTTTGCCTGATTATTTAGAGACAGCGCAATTTCATGGCTTAACGCTTCCTTATCCTTCTCTACCCCCGAGATATGAGGATAATTGACGATTTCACCGTATAAATGTACCTTGATGGAGCAAGTAATGGCTTGACTTGCTTCATCAACGTTTACTCGCATGTTCCGTTTCATTTTCATGGTGCTGAATGAAATCATTTCTTTGTTTGATTCATCTTGTTTTTTCGTTGTGCGAATCGGCTCTATCTCCACATTCATGATTGCCGTCTTAGCCATTTGATCCATTAAAAGCAGCAGCAACGTTGTGTCTTCACCGGATATAATCTCCCCTGTGAATCGATCGCCGTGAAACAAAGCGGCACTATCGAGAATCAAATTATTCGGTTCTTTCAATCTGATCAACGGAAGAATCGTATCCTGATGGGTGTCGAACATCTTGGACCAAAGGCTGTACAGCGATTGTTCCGGGATGACGGTGCTAATTTCAGCCGCTGTGATCGTTTGGAGAATATCGAACGAAATGGGGCTTTTCTCAAGCTTATCAACCGTTAATACGCTCGCTGCGGGATCTAGACTGATAATTACCTTGGAGGCGATGTAGCTTTTGGAGTTGCGATAAAAAAATTCCAACGGCTCGTATATGCCTTGCTTGGCTACTTTTTGATTGATAATAATGATATGCGTTTTATTGCCGACGGTTTTGCCCGCAAGCATATTGTCCAACTTAATACCGACTTCGAGCAGCGATTTTCCCGAAGATTGAACAAGCTCGTCTTGTAAAAGAAATTGACCTCCTCCTTTGCTCTGGAGCCGCAAAGCTCGAACCGTACCTGCGAGGTTATTGTTTTGATCTAGGTCCAACCCTATTCCGCTAATGATTCTTTGATTAACGATATGATCGGTATCCCAACAACCAGTCAGTGACAAAAGTATAAGCAGGGAAACAACGATGGTGACTATCCTCGCTCTCATGACGAACACCTTTTCGTATGTTTTTTAAAAATAAACGACAGCAGCAGCATGAGCGCAGGCACAACGCCGATGACCACAAAGTAGCCGTTCTGAATCCATTGGCTGACTTGATCTAATTGCTCCAGCGTCGAAAAATAGTGCCCTACGAGAACGATGATTACACTACTGAACATAATCGATTTCCGATAAGAGCGCTGATCATGGCTTAAGCTTTTGCCGGCCATATAAAGATATGCAATGATGGAAGTCGTCATTGGGACGATCCATAATGACAAGAATATGAGGTCCAAACGTTCGACTATACGATAGTGAAATCCTTTGAACATGAACAGGAGCGGCGATTGTAGCTGCTTTAACGCGTTTGGACTGAAGCTCACCAGACAAATAAGGACGAAGTAGGTGTACAATATCGTAACGAACAGGTTCGCGAATGAAACGATCTTCAGTAATCCCCTCGTATCACTCTTCACATAGGTGAATGCAAATAAGACGATTTCAAACCCGATCATGGAAAAAAAAGTATGATGACTTCCCTTAACAATATCGAGGAAGCTGGATTTACCTATAGGAAGCAGGTAAGAGAAATGCAGCTCTTTCGTCCAATCGAGAAAACTCATCAAAATTAATATTACAAAAAGGAAGGAGGTAACGACCATAAAGCGGGAAATAATTCGGATATCCTCAAGCGCCAAGAACAGGCAAGTCGCAACGATGAGAATGAGCAGCGCCCAATTAGGCGTATGTGGCAGCAACCACATATTAATCATTTCGATGTACAGCGTGGAGGAGAGACCCGCAATGATCATACAGCAGACGGAGAAAAAGATGTTATACGCTTTGCCTGTGATGTTGCCGAATAGCTTAATCGTCATCTCGGAAAAATTGTGATTCGGAAATCTTTTGTACAGCAGCCAATAGATAAGCAATAGCAGTTGAACAGCGGCACCGGCGATTAAAGTAGAGATCCAACCATCCCCGTCAACCGATTGCTGCATGTCGGATGGCAAAGACAATAAACCAATGCCTATCTGACTTTGGATAATCAAAAAAAACAATTGAAATTTAGATATCGATACTCTAGCGGCGCTCAATTTTTTTCCACCTCTTGAAAAATGACATATGACCGCCCTCGAAGCCAGGCTTGCTATGCCGCTTCCATTCAGGCAATCTCAATAATGCATCTCTAATTCGCTTTGGACGATAGTTTGTAAATGGATAAAAATAGGGCTCGCCAAACGTTTCCAGCTTGCATAAATGCATAACGATAACCATTAGCATAAGCACAATGCCGAAAAATCCGAACAGCGACGCTGCAATAATCATCGGAAATCCTAATATACGCAGACTTGTTCCGAATTCGCTGAGCGGCGTGACGAATGAAGCTATCGCTGTCAAACCGATCACGACGATCATCGTATTCGAGATCAGATGGGCTTCTACAACCGCCGTTCCGATAACGAGACCGCCGACGATGCCGATGGTTTGCGAGATGGGCGACGGCAGACGAATGGAAGCCTCCTTTAAGATCTCGAGCGTAATTTGCATAACAAGGGCTTCCAAGATAGGAGGAAACGGAACGTACGTCAATGAAACCTTGATGGAATAAAAAATACCTAAAGGAAGAACCTCTGCGTGAAACGATACAATGGCAATGTAAATGGCAGGCAATGTAATGGCGAATATAAAGCTGAGCAGACGAATCAAACGGAAAAAGGTACCTGATACCCATCTGCTAGAAAAGTCATCTGGAGATTGATAGAAGGAAAAAAAGTTGATCGGAACAACTAATACGTTCGGGCTTCCGTCAACGATAATACATAACTTGCCTTCCATTAAGTAGGAGATCACTCGATCGGGCCGTTCTGTTTTGAGCGACTGGGCAAAAGGGGATAGAGGATGCTCCTCGATCCATTCTTCTATATTTTCAATGGAATAGAGATGATCCGTTTCGAACGCGGCCAACCTCTGGGTGCATTCGGCGACAATGTCCGGGTTAATGAGCCCATCCATATATAACATAGCGATGTTCGAACTCGTGATTTTGCCTATTTGTTGATACTTGACTTTCAGCTTGGTGCTTCTTAGCCGCTTTCGGATCAGATAGATATTGGTATCAACACTTTCAATGAATCCCTCATGCGGACCAATTACGGTCTGTTCTTCTTTCGGCTCCTCTATGGAACGGCTTAAATTTTCTGCAACGCATATAAGTGTAGCTTTGGGATCGTTATCGGATAAGAGGATGCACGAGCCATCGAGCAAAGCGTCGACAATGAGAGCAAGATCGGTTGTCCGATTAACGACGGCAGATGAAACGGTATCATCATCTAAATCAAGATTGTTAACCACTAGCGGTTCGATGAGGCCGGTATGAATCAGATCTGTCTTCACAAGCGTATTCAAGTAAAGGATCAGGCAGATTTGGTTATGCACAAGCATTTTTTTTGTAGACAAATCCTCTGTATCCGTGAACTGATGCTGAATAAGGGCAGCATTGCGATCAATATCGTTGGTTAACTCGTTTACGCCAGAAGACATCTTTCACCTCGGAACACATTTTATTTCAATATGCCCAATTCGTACGGATCGTATCAACCGATATAGTAAAAGGACCTCAAACTCCGCTGGTAGGCGTGGAATGAGGTCCTTGCGTTATTTTGGATGATGATTAAGTCATATCGACTATCACTTTAACCGTTCCTTTAGCTTCGATCGCTTTGTTGAAAGCCTCCCCGATATCGTCAAGCTTGAACACTTGCGTGATGAGTCCGGATAACTTGTCTTTATAACGGTCAAGATGCTCGACGACCTTCGAGATATCTTCATGCGTATAGCCGCTTGCGCCTTTGATCTGTACTTCTTTGGACATGACATGAGCAAGGCTAACGGGAACATCGCTCTTATAAACGGCAATAACCGAAATTTTCGCATGAGGTTTGGTGATTGTCAGTACGTTCTCGAATAATGACGGTGCACCAGCAGCATCGATGAATACATCGACATTCGGCACGTTCTGGCGGTACACGCTCGTCTCGCCAAAATGCCGGGTCAGCCCTTCTTGTAGGCTTTCGGTGCTTGTATTGACGGTAAGGGCGCCTAGCTCGGCTGCCTTGCTTAAGCGCCATTCATCCATATCGACCACGCAAACCTTCGTCATGCCTTCCGCGATCAAGCTTGCCGCAGCCGTAAGACCGATAGGTCCGGCGCCTAGAACGACGATGTTATCGGTCGACACCGGATTTGCGCTGAATGCGCCGTGACGGCCTACGCTCATCGGCTCCATCAGAGCTGCGACCTCTAGCGGTATGCTGTCTGCCATTGCATACAAGTTATAATCGAGAGCCGCATCTTCTACAACTACATATTGCGAGAAGCCGGAGCATTCCAATGATTTGTACCTTCCGACTTTTTTCGCCGTGATCGGATTTATTCCAACATGCATGCCGATTGCCAGACTTGACGATACTTCTGCACCGACCTCGACCACTTCGCCTACCATTTCATGTCCGAACTCGGAACCCAAGCTAATGCCCATATTGCCGGCGCCGGTCTTCACTATATTAATGTCTGTGCCGCAGATGCCGCTTCGCAGGTTACGAACTAAGACGTCCTTTGGCCCAATGCTGGGAATGGCTCGTTCTTCCACTCGAATATCGTTTTTTCCATAATAAATCGCTGCTTTCATCGTATAAAGTCACTCCTTCTAGTAATAGGAACTGACAATATCGTAATCGTTTTCAAACCCTTGAGCAAACGACAACAGAGGCCGTTTCGTCATATAAGCTACACAATGAAAGCATGTGTAAATTTAGAGCCTACATGTTAGACAGAAAAGAGCTGATTTTTTTTGCGTGGCAGCTAGAGATTGAACTTGATAATCTGCGATGCCAAATAATGCGGTGAATACGGCATATCATTGCCAAGCCACAGCGATATGGTGCCTACGAGTGCAGAAGCGCCATACCATGCCGTAATTTCTCTTGGGACAGTGCTAATTGGATTTTGTGCATTGGATTCCGAAGGTGACTTATATTCGTTGTTTTTCAATATGAGTTGAACCATTAATTCAAGAAATTTTGGCGTGAATACAGGTATTTTTTTGGAGACTAATAACACTTTATATACTTTAGCATGGCTTGCGATATACTCCATTAAGTTCACGAGTGTCGAGCGCACATAATCGTTTATATTTTGTTCCTTTTGCTTCTCTAGTAAGATAGTCTCGATCTCATTGATCATTTCGTTCACGAAGCTGTCGATCATATCCTCTATATCCTTGTAGTGGAGATAGAAGGTTACGCGGTTKATTCCCGCTCTGGTCGTTATGAGGTTCACGGATATTTTTCTGAATTCGACCTCTTGAATCAATTCGAAGAAGGCGTCATGAATCAATTGTCTTGTTCGAATAATCCTTGGGTCTAAGATATGGGTGTTGTGCAAAGGATCACCTCATTCGTGTAGATAATTTACATGTGTATATTATACTACAGCTGTAAGTCTTGTGAAACAAATGGACATTGACAAGCTCATACAAAAATCTCTATAATTTTATTGTACAGTTGTTCAATAAATCGCTGGAGGGATTCATTATGCGTTTAGAAGGTAAAGTAGCGGTTGTAACAGGCGCCGCATCCGGTATGGGGAAAGCTATTGCGGAGTTGTATGCAAAAGAAGGAGCAAGCGTCGTCGTCTCGGATTTGAACATCGAAGGCGCGGAAGCGGTTGCAGCAGGCATTCAGTCAAACGGAGGCAAAGCTATTGCCGTGAAAACGAATGTAGCCGACCTGAACGATGTGAATACAATGATCGATACAGCCGTTTACGAATTCGGCACGCTCGATATTTTGGTCAACAATGCCGGCATTATGGATAACATGGCTGCTGTGGGCGATGTGAATGATGATAAATGGGATCTTATCTTTGATGTGAACACGAAGGGCGTTATGCGCGCGATTCGCAAAGCGCTTCCGATCTTCTTGGAGAAGGGCAAAGGCGTTATTGTGAATACTGCTTCTACGGGCGGCTTCAGCGGTGCTCATGCGGGCGCTGCTTATACGGCTTCCAAGCATGCGGTTGTCGGCATTACCAAAAACACAGGTTATATGTATGCTCAAAAAGGTATTCGCTGTAATGCGATTGCTCCAGGCGCGACGATGACGAACATCACTTCTTCCATTAACAATATGGACGAGTTCGGCGCTTCGCGTACGAGATTGACGCAAGGGGTCATTCCTCGTTTGGGACAACCGGAAGAAATCGCACAAGTCGCTCTGTTCCTGGCATCGGATGAATCCAGCTTTGTGAACGGCGCAATTATTGCGGCAGATGCAGGCTGGACGGCTGGCTTCTAATTCATCTATCTAATATCAAGTAAATCCAATCCATAGACTACAAGCAGCGATCGCTGCCTGTAGTCTATTTTTCTTTTCAGATCGCTGCTTACACCTTATAATTATTGAACAGATACGTATGAAATCGTATGATAAACGAATAATAGCGTTGCATGATAAGAGGGGAACAGAGGAAATGAACGAGAACGACCTAAGAGTCATTAAGACAAAAAAAGCGCTGCATCAAGCGCTGCTGGCATTATTGAAATCCAAAGCGCTCGAATCGATTTCCGTCTCCACCTTATGCAGGGAAGCAGCCGTGAATAGAGGAACGTTTTATTTGCATTATAAGGACGTCGGAGCATTGTTCGACGAGCATCTCCATCATTTGCTTAAGGATCTGGAGGAGTCCTTCTATGAGCCTTACCGGCTTGTGCCGGATCTCATTTCGAGAGGGCTTGATCCTTCGACGATTCGGATCTTTCACCATGTGAAAAAATATCAGCCGTTTTACGAGATCGTTTTCGATAAAAAATCGTCGTTGTCTTACTATTATTCGTTGCTGGACAAAATCAAAAGCCTCATCACGGACAGTTCCCCGATTGCTAAAGTCGCAGAAGGAGACATTTCCATGATGGTTACCTATCAAGCTAATGCGATTATGGGGTTGCTCATTCAATGGAGCATGGAGGGCTTTGCCCGCAGCCCGGAATCCATGAGCGAGCAACTCACTTATTCCTTGAAGCTGCAGCAGAAGGGGCTAACCTTTGAGTAGGCTAGCTGATATGTAATGGCAGACTTGAAAATTTCACAAACTGTTCACTTATGCGGACACTTCCTCTTTTTTTATAATGGGTAAAGTAAAAGAGAGGATGATGGAGAGTGCCAGAAACAAAAAGAGAAGATTTTTATTTTGGGATGATGATGTGTATCGGGATGGTCATATTCATGACGAGTTACAATTTGATTCGGAATGATCTGATTGGGACGATTTCATTCACAGGCGTTATCATGCAACTTGTTTTAGGTTTTATTGTCGCATTCCTAATTGAATGGTTTGTGGTAGGTCCGATTGCCAAGAAGATTGCCTTCTCATTGCCTTATGACAAATCCAAGAAGGTGCTTGTGATCGTTTCGTTAGCCTTCTTTATGGTAAGCGGCATGGTGCTGTGTATGTCTTTTTTTGGACTTGCAATGACATACTTTGCTGACCAATTAGACGGGCATTCGCTATTCCAAAGCTATGTCTCGAATGTTTGGCACAATTATGTATTTGCTTTCCCGCTCCAGCTCATCGTTATGGGACCTCTGGTTCGCTATCTGTTCGTCAAATTCGTGAAAAATAAAATGTCCGCGCAACCCGTTGGATAATATCGGAAATAACTGCTAACAAATAAGCCGCTCTGGATTGAGCGGCTTATTTGTTGTTTGGATCCCAATCAAAAGCTTGACATCAATCGATAGCATCGTATACATTTGTATACATAAAGCGAGTTGTATACATATGTATACACAACACAACGATGAGGAGGAAAGTCAATGCGTGAAGGACATGGACATAGAGGCAGACACGGTCAACGGGAGCATGGAGAGCACCGGGAGCACGGCCATCATCACCACAAGAGCGCTCAAACGTTCCGGAGAGGCAGAGCACTCGCCTTTCTGGAGAAGCTTCAGGTAACTCAAGCGACGCTTAAGCGCCAGTTGAACGACCCTGAGCTTGAAAGCATTAAGGGCGTCATTAGCGGTGAGTTAAAGGCAACAGAATCGATTATGGATGAGTTTATTCATATGTTCCAGCTCCATGAGACTGCAGCTGAAGAGCAGGCTGCTGATGTGAATCCAAACGATGAAAGGGCATGAAGGTGACTGAATGTGGAAGCTTAAGCGATTTTTGAAGCCGTATTGGCTGTGGTGCTTACTAGCACCGCTGCTGATGGTTGTCGAGGTGGCAATGGATTTGCTGCAGCCGTCACTTATGGCAAGCATTGTGGATAATGGAATTATGAGTAATGACCTTTCCCATATTATGAAGACTGGATTGCTGATGATCGGCGTTGCCTTAATCGGTTTAATCGGCGGGGTTGGTTGCACCATCTTCTCCAGCATCGCCTCTCAAAATGTCGGCAATGATTTGCGGATTAGGTTGTTTGAACATATCCAGACGTTATCGAATCGGAATTTGGATCAGTTAAAAACGGGATCTCTAATCACTCGTTTAACGAATGATGTGGTGCAGTTGCAAACATTCGTGCAGATGATTCTTCGAATGATCCGGTTTCCGTTGCTTTTCATTGGCAGCTTGGTGATGGTTTTCCGAATCAGTCCATCGCTAGCCCAGATTCTCGTTGTCGCCGTACCGATTCTATTCATTATCTTGTTTGGACTCATCCGGTTATCTTTTCCTTTGTTTGAACGTATGCAAGCTAAGCTTGACGGGGTAAACGTCGTTCTGCAAGAAAATTTGACTGGTATCCGTGTCGTTAAGGCATTCGTCCGCGCCAAGCATGAACAGCAGCGATTCAATGCAGCGAATAAGGACTATACAGAAACAGCAATAAAAGCCGTACGATTAATGGCGTTAAATATGCCGCTTATGATGCTTGTGCTGAACGTAAGCATTGTTGCCGTCCTATGGTTCGGCGGCTTGCAGAGCTGGAACGGCAAGCTGACGGTCGGTGAGCTGGTCGCCTTCATTAACTATGTTACCCAGCTGCTGATGTCCATGCTCATGCTGAGTACGATGCTGACTTTCGTCTCGCGGGCGAAGGTTTCCGCTTATCGGGAAAACGAAGTGTTTGATTCGGTAAGCGAGATTACGGAAAATTCAAATGCGAGCGGTGACGCCATTCACACAGGACTGATCGCATTCAATAACGTATCGTTCGCCTATGATCAGAGCGATGAGAACCTCGTGCTGGAAGGCATTGATTTCACCGCGAAGCCTGGAGAAACCGTTGCGATATTGGGAGCTACGGGAGCTGGCAAGTCAACGCTTGTTAGTCTCATTCCGCGGCTTTACGACGTGTCCTCCGGCTCGATTACAATTGACGGAACAGACACGCGTTCGATGAGCCTTGATCATTTGCGCAGCCGAATCGGATTCGTCATGCAGCAGACGATTCTGTTCAGCGGCACGATTCGCGATAATATACGTTACGGACGGCCCGATGCATCTGACCAAGAGGTTGAGGAAGCCGCGCAAGCCGCACAAGCTCATAACTTCATCACTGAGCTTACGGCAGGGTATGACACTTTGCTCGGTCAACGTGGCATCAATCTGTCCGGCGGACAGAAGCAGCGGTTATCGATCGCGCGCGCTTTCTTAAGCGATCCAGCCATTCTGATTATGGATGACAGCACAAGCGCGTTGGATGCGGCAACGGAGTCAAGGCTTCGGCAGCATATGAAATCGCAACAACGCCGCAGCACCAACATCATCATTACGCAACGGATTTCGTCTGTCATGGACGCAGACCGTATATTAGTTCTAGATAACGGCAAGATCGTTGCACAAGGCTCGCATGAGCAATTAATGCACAGCAGCGAAATATACCGGGATATTCGCCAATCACAGTTGAAAGGAGAGGAAGAGGTATATGGCCATGCTAACTAAGAGCAAGGATGCTGAATCTCCCAACAGGTCGACAGAATTATTCGGAAGAATGCCAGGTCATGGCCCGGGTCTAGGACGCGGCGGCCCCGTACCGAAGGCGCGCGCCAAAAATCGAGGAGCAACGATCAAGCGTATCTGGGCGTATATGAATCGCCAGCGTTCCGGTCTAATGATCGTGTATGTGTTCACCGTATTGGGTGCGATTCTTACTTTGATCGGTCCGTACCTTATGGGTCAAGCGATTGATCATGCGGTCATACCGGCCGACTATGACGGACTTATCCGTTATTGCTTGCTTATACTAGGAATTTATGTGCTGGGAAGCGTCATTGCGTGGGTGCAAGCGTATGTTATGACCTCCGTTTCGCAGAAAACGGTATTCGAGCTGCGTCGTGATTTATTCGGCAAATATCAGGAGCTGCCAGTTCCTTTTTTTGACACGCATGCGAACGGGGAACTCATGAGCCGGGCTACGAACGACATCGAGAACGTGTCCAATACGCTGAATCAAAGCGTGACGCAACTGCTGAACAGTCTGATTACGCTAAGCGGTTCACTCGTCATTATGCTCATGCTGAATGTTCCCTTGACCGTTGTATCGCTCATCACGATTCCGTTAGTCCTTATCGCCAGCCGCAAAATCATTGGCCTCAGCAGTCAATATTTCAAAAAGCAGCAGCGGCATTTGGGCGAACTGAACGGGTACATCGAGGAGACGATCAGCGGACAGAAGGTAGTTAAGCAATATCGCAGGGAAGAGCTTGAAGTGAAACGGTTCCGGGCGATCAGCGGTGAGTTGAACAAGGTTGGTATCCGAGCGCAGATCATGTCGGGTCTTGTAGGTCCGGCCATGAACATGATCAATAATCTCGGCTTCGCCATCATTGCCGGCGTTGGCGGCTGGATGGCTTATCACGAGCTGGCTACGGTAGGAGCGATCGTCAGTTTCCTTAACTACTCGAGGCAATTCGGCAGACCGATCTCGGAGCTTGCCAATCAATACAATCTGATTCAGTCGGCTATCGCGGGCGCTGAAAGGGTATTTGAAGTGATGGATAGGTCTTCCGAATACGAGCAAGCTACTCCTATGGAATTGCCAAGATTGACTGGAGAAGTTTCATTTCGCGATGTGTCCTTCGGTTATAAAGCAGACGTTCCGATTCTGAGCGGAGTAACCTTCGACGCGAAGCCAGGCGACAAAATAGCGCTCGTTGGTCCAACGGGCGCCGGCAAGACGACCATCGTTAATTTGCTGATTCGGTTTTATGAATTGAGCGGAGGCTCTATTCTTATTGACGGCAATGATATCCGAAAGCTGGACAAAAACGCTTTGCGCAGTCAGGTGGGGATGGTGCTGCAGGATGCGCACTTATTCTCGGGGACCGTTCGGGATAACATTCGCTTCGGAAGACTGGACGCATCCGACAAGGAAGTGGAGGAAGCTGCCAGGCTGGCGAATGCAGAAGGGTTCATAACCAGGCTGCCGCACGGTTACGACACGACGCTAAGCTCGGAAGGCGGCAATCTGAGCCATGGACAACGGCAACTGCTGACCATTGCGCGAGCGATTCTCGCCGATCCGGCCATTCTCATTCTAGACGAAGCGACAAGCAGTGTGGATACTCGTACCGAAATGCATATCCAGCAAGCGATGAAAACGTTGATGAAAGGGCGTACCAGCTTTGTGATCGCTCATCGATTAAGTACGATTCAGGATGCGGACCGGATTCTCGTCATACAGCAAGGGCGGATTGTCGAGCAAGGCAATCATGAACAGCTGCTGGAGCTCCAGGGCGTCTACTGCGACCTCTATAATAGTCAGTTCATGCAGGCTATTTAGAAGATAAGCCATGAATGACGATATTATTTCTCGCCCTTGACTAATTGAGTAATTTGATTGGCCATATAAATAGGACTGTACGGCGTTTTTTCCTTCAGCCACCAGGTTACGATTCCTAATGTCGATGAGGCTAAAACCTCGTTAAGCACATGGAATTGTCTGCCTTTCGATCTTCTTTCCTCCCCCCACTCCGTGATAATGCCCATCAGCATAGCGAACACGCGATCGTGGAACGCTTTGTTGTCCAACATTACCGTATATAATCCGGCATTGCGATAAAAGTGTTCCAAAAATGAAGTAAGCGCCGGATGCGACGAGGGGGTAGGGGGAGACTTTTTGATCGCCTCGATTGTAATCGTCTGGTACATCTCACCCAGCACATCCTCAATCATGTGCTCCATCAGATCCTCAATGCTGTCGTAATGCAAATAGAACGTTGCACGGTTCAATTCAGCCCGATCGGCGATCGATTGGACGGTCAGCTTGCTCTTATCCGGATCTTCTTGAATTAATGCGATAAGCGCTTCCTTAAACATTTTCCTCGTCCGTTTGATTCGAGGATCTATTTTGTCGTTCTCCGATTTCATCGATTCTCATCCTTATTTTCTATTTTGCGGTCAAACTTTAATCATGCTAGTATCTTATCAGCACTGTATCTTTTAATCAACAATACGTCTATTACGCCGTTCGTAATAAAGTATTTTCAAGAAGGTGTTGACTTGGAGTTAACTCCAAGGTGTACACTTCAGTAGTCGGCTGGCAGGCAGCTTTAGTTAGATGAAGGAGGTGAACCCGCATGCTGACCATTGCGGAAGTGAGCGACAAATTCGAGCTTTCTCAGGATACGCTCCGTTATTATGAACGAATAGGTCTGATTCCGCGCGTCAATCGCAAAAAAAGCGGATTCCGAAGTTATACCGAAGAAGACTGCAGATGGGTTGAATTCATTAAATGCATGCGTAACGCAGGTCTGCCTGTTGAGGTGTTAATCGAGTACGTGGCATTGTTTCAACAAGGGGATGAAACGCTCGAGGCAAGGAAAGAGCTGCTTATTGAGCAACGAAGGCTGCTAAACTCGAGAATTGAAGATATGCAAAGTACGATGGAGCGGCTGGATTATAAGATCGAACGGTATCAAGAAGCAGTAGTGGACAAATAGATAAGGAGAGAAAACCATATGTGCAAAACCCATGTATTAAGCGTACCAACTGCAAAAGCGCCTTTTGAGAAAACGACGATCGAGCGGCGAGAGCTCCGGCCTAACGACGTCTTAATCGATATCAAGTATTGCGGTATATGCCACTCCGACATCCATAGCGCTTACGATGAATGGGGAGGCGGCATGTTCCCTATGGTTCCGGGACATGAGATGTCCGGTGTGGTAACGAAGGTAGGAACGGCCGTAACGAAATTTGCTCCAGGCGATCGCGTTGGCGTCGGATGTTTCGTTGATTCGTGCGGCACATGCGAATATTGCTTAAGCGGTGAAGAACAATATTGTACGAAAGGCGTTATCAATTCGTATAATTCACTAGACTACGATGGCAATCTCACCTACGGCGGTTACAGTGAGCATATCGTCGTAAAGGAAGAGTTCGTTGTCCGTATACCTGACAAGCTGGACCTGGATGTTGCCAGTCCGCTATTATGCGCAGGCATTACGACGTACTCTCCTTTGAAAAAATGGAACGTCGGTCCGGGCAAGAAGGTTGCCATCGTAGGAATGGGCGGGCTTGGACATCTTGCTGTCCAGTTCGCGCATGCACTGGGAGCGGAGGTAACGGTACTCAGCCAGTCCAATTCCAAACGAGACGAAGCGATGGAGCTCGGTGCAGATCATTATTATGCCACAAGCAATTCAGCTGTGTTCGCTGAGCTTGCTAACCGATTTGACCTTATCCTTAATACCGTATCTGCAAACTTGGACGTAGATGCGTACTTATCTACGCTGCGAATTGACGGAACGCTCGTCAACGTCGGAGCGCCTTCCGAGCCGGATTCGTATCAAGTGTTCTCGTTAATCATGAGTCGCCGCAGCATAGCGGGTTCACTTGTAGGCGGCATTCGTGAAACGCAGGAGATGCTTGATTTCTCCGCTCAGCATGGCATCGCCCCGAAAATCGAAGTTATTCGCGCAGAGCAAGTAGATGAAGCTTTCGAGCGCATCCTTTGCAGCGATGTGCGTTATCGCTTCGTGATTGATATGGCGACCTTGTAACTGTATTGTGAAATTAAAAAGCTGAAGCCCGCTATATGCGGGCTTCAGCTTATTTGTTTATTGAACCGATTGAGCAAGGTTCATCTCAATGCACATGAGAATGAAAGCGCCTGCGCCATGCAGGTCATTCTCGCTGGTCGGGCGGGCAATATAGTGGGCATAATCGCCGATCCCCGTGCCAATGCATATTTGACCGATGATAACATTGCCGTTCTCGTCGAATTTCAGCGTATCAATGACGCCTTGATAACCCTTCCATGCATATTGCAGGTAGCTGGCGTCTAGATGACCCAATCGCACAGCCTTGGCAATCGCGTGAACGTACAACGAGGTACAGGAGTTTTCCAGCCAGTTGTCGGCCAGGTCGCCTTTGTCCACCACCTGATACCATAAGCCGGTTGCCGAATGCTGATAGGCAATCAGTGCGATAAGCAGGTCTTGCACGATCGTTATGAGCGCAGCTTTATCCTTATGGTCCTCGGGCATATGCTCGAACATTTCGAGCAGTGCGACGGGATACCAGCCGATCGCGCGTCCCCAGAACTGTGAAGCTTGGCCCGTGTCCGGGTCAGCCCAGCTAGCGGACTTGGTTTCGTCCCAGCCATGGTACAGCAGACCGGTGACGGGATCCTTCGTATGCTTCTCCATTAATAAGGCCTGAAAGGACATGATGTCAAAATAATCGCTATCGCCGAACGTCTTCCCGAATTGTACAGCAATCGGTCCGGCCATATACAAGCTGTCGAGCCACATTTGATTCGGGTAATGTTCTTTGTGCCAGAATCCTCCTGACGGATTCGTCTTCCATGTCTTGAACAGCGGAACAAGGTTGTATAACGCTTTCTTGTACTTTTCATCTTTCGTTCGCTCGTAGAGGTTAAAGAGCAGGACACCTGGTTGAATATCGTCCAACTCATCAGGATTATGTTTCTTGAAGCTGCCATCCTCAAGAACTTGGCTGTCCACCCAGCGCTTAATATATTCGTAATAGCGATGGTTGTTAGTCTGCTGCCAACATTTCTCCATGCCGGACAGAAATACGCCTTGATGATAATGAAAGCGATCGGGCGGCAGCGACTCCGGCTCATATTTGAACATTAAAGCCTCGCAAGCTTTCTCGGCCCATTGTATGGGGGTCAGTTCCGCTTGTAATTCCGCTTTCACATTAGATGATGATGCACTCATATTCTGTATGCCTCCTTCATCAATTTATAAAACTATAGTAGCATGATGAATATGTACATTTTTTGCTTAAATCGTTTGTTTCTTCTCATATCTTGCGTCCGTGAATTGAAATCGTATAATAGAGAGACAATTGGCGGGGAGGAGAGCGGCGTTTCATGGACGATTTTTTATATGACAACGGCGAGGGCAGCTTTTTGGTGTCGTATCGGAAAGCTTTGAGCCATCATATGCCGATCAGCCATTTCCACAGTACGTATGAAATCTTTTATCTGATGTCGGGCAACCGGGAGTTTTTTATTAAGGATCGAACGATGCAGATTGACGAGGGGGATGTCATTATTATCTCTCCGAATATTTTGCATCGCACGATCAATGCGGCAATGCCTAAGCATGAGCGGCTTATCGTGAATATTTCCGAGAGCTATATGGCAGCGGTTAATCGTTCTTATATGGAGCTGCTTCAGCCGTTGTTGTCAAAAGAATACATGGTCATCAAATGTTCCTTGCACGATCAGCTCTCCATTAAGTCGCTGTCGCATCAGATCATGCAGGAGATGCAGGATCAGAAGCCGGGCTTCGAGATGTATATGCAGACGTTGGTTATACAGCTGCTCATCATATGCTGCCGGCATGTTAGGCAAGACAGCAAGGGACATTGGGAGTCTCCAAGCCTCATGCACGAAACGATCTCGAATATTGTAAAGTATATCAACAGCCATTATGGGCAGGAGCTGTCGCTGCATTTGCTAGCCGAGAAATTTTACGTCAGTCCTTATTATTTGAGCCGTACCTTCAAGGAGGCGACCGGCTTCACGTTCGTGGAGTATTTGAACAGCGTAAGGGTGAAGGAGGCGAAGAAGCTTCTTGAGCAATCAGGGATGAAAGTAGGCATGATTGCCGCTAAAGTAGGCTTCGGAAGTGTTACTCACTTTGGCAGAGTGTTCAAGTCGGTGACCGGTTATGTACCTTTGCATTACAGGAAAGGAAAGAGTTAGAGGGGATTGGGATGACCTGATAGGTGAAAACCTTGATTGTTAATCCCCTCTAGAAGCAGCTGCATTTATTTAATGACGCGTCTAGCGACTACAAATCTTTGTTTGTACCAGTTGTTCGTATAGATGTTCGTAATGACTACGTCGCGTTCTGCTGTAAGATTGTGAATCATTTTGCCGTCGCCTATGTAGATGCCTACATGACCGACGTCGCTTTTGTTCTTGCTGTTAAGCCAGAAAAATACGAGATCGCCTTTCTGAAGATTGCTCCACGATACTTTCGTGCCCACTTTAGCTTGATCGTCATCGTCTTTGTTTACGAGCGATACCCCAATATTGGCAAGTCTATAAGTTAGGTATGTGAATCCAGAGCAGTCTGTTTTGTAAGGGGGCTTCACTTCTTGTCTTTGTTTCCAGTTCACATACTGTACTTTGCTCTGCAGCGAGAGTGCAGTTTGAACCACTTTATTTTGTTTCGCCGTTACGGATGCCGAGGCAGCATCTACATTGGCAGTTGCAAATAAGGAAGTGGCAGGTAAGCTGACGGCTAACATTAACATGGCTAATTTTGTTTTAAAGCCTTTTTTCATGATCGATCATCTCTCCTCGTTGTTCGTCTCCCTTGTATTATAAAGACCCTTCGGAGGAGTAAAAAACCTGCAAAAATTGGCATGTAAACGCGACAATTACATAATAGGGTTAGAAAAAGTCAGTGTTTATACGGGTTTTTGGCATCATAAACGTACTGGAATAATTGGGATGAATAATTTCTTTCTTGTTGATCAATAGCGACTATGTTATAATGCTTGATTTTTGAATAATGGATCGTTTTTGAGAGTTCAAAAGATCCTTCCTACGTACAGTTAAGGAAATATAAGCTGGACGGACACGACGACGCTTTGCGGGGCGTAGGCGTGCATGATTTGATCTCGCAGCAGCGATACGGCGGCACGTGCCATCTCCCGTTCGTCCTGCTGTACATATGCGACGTTCGGTATGCCCGGATCGTCGAAAGAAATCAGCTCCACATTAGTCTGCCCTTCGATGCTTTGAAGAGCTTGCGATGTCAGTTGGGCAATTTCCTCCGTTAATGTAAAAGCTGCCGTGATCGACTTGTGTCCTTGAAGGAAGTCCGTAATGTAAGCAAGCGCGCGGTCGCTGCGGAGAATATCAAGCGGTACATGGCACCATAGATTCTTATCGATAGAAATTTCTTGKTCGATGTATGCTTTCTCGACCCCGGTCGTCCGATCCTCGACGGCCGTATTTGCGTTCTCCGGAGAAATGAGCGCAATATGGCGATGTCCTTTCCCAAGCAGATACGACACTGTATCATAAGCCCCGCCTAGATTGTCTGATGTAATCGTATAGGTCTCGATATTGCGAAGATAACGATCAATAAAGACGAAAGGGAACTTATCAAGCGACAATCGCAGCAACGATTCGTTATATTTCTCATCCTCGGTAGGGAAGACGATCAAGCCTTGAACGCCGGCATCGACTAAATCACGGATGGATTTGGATTCCTCTGCAGCCGATTCGCGCGTAATGCTCAATATCATTTGGAAGCCGGCTTCCTTTAAGTGAAATTCCATGTAGTCGACGAGCTTCTGGATGACGCGGGTTTTCATGGTTGGAATAGTGAAGCCGATTAACGGAAGGGCGTTAGGCGCAGCAATCCGCATCGACGAAGTGCCGGCTAGCTTTACATCCGCCGCGACGAACGTTCCTTTGCCTTGAATGCGGGTGACCAGTCCTTCATCGGCCAGTTCGGTAAGCGCGTTCTTGACCGTGATTTTGCTTACCTTGAATTCATCCATTAATTCTTGTTCCGAAGGAATGCGATCGGAAGGTCGAAGCCTTCCCGAAATGATTTTCTCGCGAATCTGTTGTTGGATTTGTTTGTAGAGAGCCGTTTTCTTTATCAAGTCATCCACTCCCAATAAAAAATATGATTTTATACTCAATTGGTTATATAAATAATAATTAATAGCTATTATAATCCAAAGAGTAAAGCGCTTTCAAGCTTGACATTAAAGCGATTAAGCGCGTTAACCAAATTTTCAAGGGGGATTATCCGAATGAAAAAAGCGCTTCATTATTCGCTTGCTTTGGCACTGGTCAGCTCAATGGCATTAACTGGTTGCAGCTCGGGAAACAACGAAAATAATGCTTCTTCCGGATCCAATTCGTCTAAATCAACGTCCGGAACAACTACGCTTGAATTTTGGACCTTCAACGAACTGCATCAGAAGTTTATGGAAAGCATGACCGAGAAGTGGAACGCTGCTCATCCGGATACGTTGATCAAATTGACCGCGACGACATTCCCTTATGACGACGCTCACAACAAGCTGCTCTTGGCGCTTCAATCCGGCAAAGGCGCACCGGATCTCGCGGATATCGAGATCAGCAAAATCGGCAACTATCTGAAGGGTGATCCGCAGTTCGTAGAGCTTAACGACATTGTTGAACCTGCGAAAGACAAATTAGTGATGTCCCGTCTCGACAACTATGCCAAAGACGGCAAATATTACGGCATTGACTATCATGTCGGAGCGCAAGTCATTTATTACAATAAAGAAATTCTGGATGAAGCTGGCGTAAACGCGGATAACATCATTACATGGGATGATTTTGAAGCGGCAGGCAAGCAAGTGCTTGAGAAAACCGGCAAGCCGATGACGACTGTGGAGACGACAGACCAATGGTCGTACTGGCCGATGGTCGTTCAGCACGGCTCAGACTTCCTTGATAAAGACGGCAATGTGACGTTGAACGATCAGGCTAACGTAGATGTCCTGACGTATCTGCAAAAGCTCGTGAACGAGAAGGTTGCCATCGCTGCTCCCGGCGGCTTCCATCATGCCGAAGAGTATTACGGCTTCATGAACGGCGGAGGCGCCGCTTCGATCTGGATGCCGATGTGGTATATGGGACGATTCACTGACTATATGCCGGATCTGAAAGGCAAAATCATCATTAAGCCAATGCCTGTATTCAAGCAAGGCGAACTGCGCTCCTCTGGTATGGGCGGCACAGGTACAGTGATTACGAATCAATCCAAAAACCAAGATATCGCGAAGAAATTCCTGGAGTTCGCGAAAATATCGAAGGAAGGCAACATCGAAATTTGGAAGCAGCTTGGCTTTGATCCAATCAACACAGAGGCTTGGACGGATCCTGCGATGAACGAGTCTAACAAATACACAGACTACTTCGGCACGGGCATCTTCACCTTCCTCGACGGCTTGAAGAGCGAGATCGCGCCTACGAACATTAAGGAAAGAACGCCTTCCGTATCCGACGTCATCAAGACGAAGGCCATGTTCCAAGCGCTTAATGACATGAAAGATCCGAAGCAAGCGCTCGACGAAGCAGCAGAAAGCATTAAGTAATATAAATCGAACAGGGAGCTTTGCCGAAGAATCGACTTCTTCGGCAAAGTTTCTCCTGCCAGGAAAGGAGCGAATGGGCGAAATGAGATGGATGTATAACCAGCGGCTCGCGCCTTATGTATTCGTGCTTCCGTTCGTGCTCTCGTTGGCGGTATTTTTTGTCTATCCCGTCATGTCGACGATCATCATGAGCTTTCAGGAAGTACTGCCGGGACAGACGCATTTCATCGGATGGACGAACTATAAGGACTTATGGACGGATGATTCCTTCTACACCGCAATGTGGAACAGCTCGAAATACACCTTTTGGACACTCGTCGTCTTAATTCCGATGCCGCTTGTACTGGCCGTATTCCTTAATTCCAAACGTATGAAGTGGAGTTCGTTTTTCCGCTCCACCTTGTTTGTTCCGGCCTTAACGTCGGTTGTTGTAGCAGGTATCGTATTCCGTCTCGTATTCGGTTCGCTTGATGCTTCCGTCATGAATACGTTCCGCCACATGCTCGGCTTCGAGACAATCAATTGGCTCGGCGATGGCATGACGGGCATGCTCGTACTCATCATATTGGCAACTTGGCGTTACGCGGGCATTAACATCGTTTACTTCATGTCGGCGCTGCAATCCATTCCGAATGAGCTGTACGAATCGGCAGATATTGACGGCGCGAATACGTGGCAGAAGTTTCTGCGCATCACGCTTCCGCTATTGAAGCCGATCGCGATTTACGTGATTACAATTAGTATTTATGGCGGATATGCCATGTTTACGGAAAGCTTCATTCTATGGAGCGGCAATCGTTCGCCGAATGACATCGGTCTCACGATGATTGGACTGCTCTATCGTCACGGCATTGAGAAGAACAGTCTAGGGCTCGGCTCCGCAATCGGAATCGTTCTTCTGACGTTTACGATGATCTTGAATGTGATTCAACTTCGACTATTCGGCTTATTCAAGAAGGAGGATTGATCATGAAGGCCAAACGATTCCAACCGCAAACGATCCTTCTGATCGTCCTGTTCCTGATATTCGCCGCTTTGGCATTGTTCCCGTTTTATTGTTTGGCGCTCGCTTCCCTGAAGCCGTCCAAAGAACTGCTCCGATTCGGTCTCAACATTCGTCTGCAGCCGGAATTGATTTCTTTCGATAATTACTCTTTCATGTTCTCTTCGGGTGCAGCCAAGTATGCGAATTGGTACAAAAACAGCTTGATTATAACCGTCTTCTATACAGTGGGCTGTATGCTGCTTTCATCCATGGTTGGTTATGGACTCGCGATGTACCGGTTCTTTGGACGAAATCTCGTTTTCCTATGCGTGCTTCTTGTCATGATGGTGCCGGTAGAGATCATTATGCTGCCGCTGTACAAGCAAATGATCGCACTTGATTTGATCGATCGCTTCAGCGGTGTCATATTGCCATTCGTTGTCTCGCCGCTCCCGATATTCTTCTTCAGGCAATATGCATCCAGCTTGCCGAAAGATTTTCTTGATGCCGGGAGGATAGACGGCTGCTCGGAGTACGGTATTTTCTTCCGGATCTTCGTACCGCTAATGACGCCTGCGTTCGGCGCTATGATCATCGTTCAGGCGTTAGCCAGCTGGAATAGCTTCGTGTGGCCGTTGCTTGTGCTGAACTCGGCCGAGAAGCTGACGCTTCCAATCGGTCTATCCAGTCTAGTAACACCGTACGGCAACAATTACGATATTTTGATCGCAGGATCTGTACTTGCGATTGTACCAATCATGATCATATTCGTCTTTTTCCAACGTTATTTCGTATCCGGTTTAACTGTGGGCGGCGTTAAAGGCTAATGATTAAAAAACATAAAAGCAGGTGACAGGATGGGAGTCCAACAATCAAAGCTAGACGACGTAAAGCCATTAATCGAACAACGCGCTGATCCGCATATTTTCCGCCATTCCGACGGCTATTACTATTTCGCAGCCTCCGTGCCCGAATACGACCGCATCGAGATTCGAAGAGGGAGGACAATCGAAGAGCTTCCTCACGCGAATCCGGTTGTAGTCTGGAGAAAACATGAATCGGGCCTGCTAAGCGCAAACATATGGGCTCCCGAAATTCATCATATCGACGGCAAATGGTACATCTATTTCGCCGCCGCCCACACGACGGAGACGATCGATGGTTTGTTCGATCATCGGATGTTCGTACTGGAGAACGGGAATGCCAATCCATTGGAGGGGGAGTGGGAGGAGAAGGGGCAAATCCGCACCGCTTGGGAAAGCTTCTCGCTTGACGCTACGACATTCGAGCACCGGGGGACGCGTTATTATGTCTGGGCGCAGAAGGATCGCCAGATTGACGGCAATTCCAATCTCTACATCTCAGCAATGAGCAATCCATGGACGTTGACCGGGCAACAGACGATGATTACGTTACCGGAATACGATTGGGAAACGATCGGCTACAAGGTGAACGAAGGCGCTTCGTTCCTTCGCAAGGACGGCTTGCTGTTCCTTTCTTATTCGGCAAGCGCGACCGACTTCAACTATTGCATGGGATTGCTGGAGGCAGACGAAGACGCTGATCTGCTGGACGCCGCTTCATGGCGCAAGTCGCCTGTGCCGGTGTTGACGACCGACGAGAATCTTGGATTGTACGGGCCTGGACATAACAGCTTCACGCTAACGGAAGACGGCACGAATGCATTGCTTGTCTTTCATGCGAGAACGTATAAAGATATTTCAGGTGATCCGCTATACGACCCGAATCGGCATACATTCGTTGCGGAGCTCCAATGGAGTAGCGACGGAAGGCCGGATTTTCGCAGTTCAGTCGCTATGCTTTCGCGTGTCTGATCTTAATCATATAAAAGAGACTACTTTCCTTCTATGAGGGAAGTAGTCTCTTTTATATGATTAATTATTTATGCAATTAAGCTTCTTTGAGGACGGATTTCTTCAAGGCTACTGCAGGTTCTTCATCTGGAGCTTGAGGAACGCGCTTAATGAAGAAGGAAAGCAGCAATGCGATGACACCGATTCCTACAATGACGAGGTAAGCATCGTTGATCCCTTGAATAGATGCTTCCATAAGCAGATGCTCTTGAGTAGCGCCTTCGCCAGCACCTGATGTAACCATATCCTTCATATGTGTCGCCGTACGGTTAGTCATGACCGTAATAAGAAGGGAAGTGCCTACCGCGCCTGCAACCTGCCGAACGGTATTGGAGATCGCCGTACCATGCGCATTGAGTCTATTAGGCAATTGATTCAGACCTGCGGTTTGAACCGGCATCAGCAGCAAGGCCATCCCGATTCGACGTCCCGTCGACATAAGCAGGAGATACGTATAGCTGGTCGAATCCGTTAAGTTGATAAAGCCAATCGTAGTAGCAATCGTAATAATCATACCGACAATGGACAGCCACTTCGCTCCGAATTTATCGAACAGCTTGCCTGCAACCGGCATTAGGAAGCCCATCAAAAGCGCACCAGGGAGCAGCAGCAAGCCGGATTCTAATGCCGTGTAACCACGGTTGTTCTGAAGATAAAGCGGAAGGAGCATCATATCCGCATACATAACCATCGTAACCGCAATATTAATAACTGTTGTTAGCGAGAACATGCTGTACTTAAAAGCTCGAAGATCGAGCAATGGATTTTTGTTTTTGGCCATCAGCTGTCTCCAAGTGAATAGAGCAAGAGCTATGACGCCTGCCACAATGGACTCGATAACTTCTGCGCTTGACCAGCCCGCACTGCCTGCCCGGCTGAAGCCGTATAGCAAGGTGCCGAATCCAATAGTGGACAGAATAACGCTGACTAGATCGATTTTGGTATTCCCGCGTTCAGATACGTTTCGAAGGAAAATAAATCCGCAGATGATAACAATGACCGCAAGCGGGATCATGCCATAGAACATCGTTTGCCAAGCGTAATTTTCAAGAATATAACCGGCTAGTGTAGGTCCGATTGCTGGGGCGAAAATAATAGCCAACCCCATCATGCCCATCGCTGCTCCCCGTTTCTCAGGAGGGAATAGCGTAAGAATAACATTCGTAAGCAGCGGCATGATGATACCCGCGCCAGCTGCCTGGATCATACGGCCTGTTAACAAAATCTCGAATGTATGCGCGAGCGCAGATACGATTGTGCCGACAAGGAAAATGATCATGGAAGCTTGGAATAACTGCCTAGTCGTAAATCGCTGCATGAAGTAGGCCGTAATCGGAATTAGCACCCCGTTCACGAGCATGTAACCCGTTGTCAGCCACTGTGCGGTTGCGGCCGTGATGTTGAAATCAATCATGAGCTCTGGGGTAGCGACACTCATGATCGTTTGATTCAACGTCGCTAGGAAGGCGCCCAAAATCATAATGATTAGGATTGGCCCTTTTTGTATGGAACTGCTGTTTGGTACCTTGCTTTTACTCAACTTACTCCATCCTCTCCAACATTTCTTCTAATCTATTTTACAATGTGTAAAATACTCAACATCGTATAAAGTAGAATATAATAAGAAAGCATGGTCTTACAAGCAACGCATCTTGACGAAATGTAAACTAGTTGTCACTATTAATCAAAGTGTCGTTTATCTCTAAAATATAAGACAAAATTTCAAATATTGTAGATTAACAAAATGTAGGAGATGAATCAAGAAATGACAGATCGTAATAAACCAAGGATTGATCCTCGGAAAATTCGTACTCGACTGCTGCTAAAGGATGCTTTCATTGATCTATTGCAGGAAATGGATATCGGGAAAATTTCCGTTAACCGAATTGCGGAGCGCTCCGGCATTAATCGCGTCACTTTCTATCTGCACTATCATGATATCTCGGATATGATGGAGAAGATGGCGGATGATATGGAAGAAGACATTCGAAATGTATTAAATCAATTACCGGTGGATAGCAATCAATCGTTATCAGATTTCGATATGGTAAATTTGGTAAACTTGCTTGAACATATTGCGGCTAACGCCAAGTTTTATAAAACTATTTTAAGCTCGAAGCAAACATCAATCTTTACAGAGCGTTTATTGAAAATCTTGACCGAAATGATTGCCTCCCGAATAGAGCAGAGAGCAAGCGCGAGTAATAGGATCATTTCGACATCAGGTGCTCCGAAGGATATTGCGATTTGGTATGGATCGGCAGCTTTAATCGGAACGATAGTGCAGTGGCTAAGAAATGATATTCCGTATACACCGCTCTTCCTTGCGCAGAACTTCTCTGCCTTAACGCGGAGAAATTACATGGTACAGGACAATAATCTTGCCTTCCCTGTCGCTGAAACATAAGAGGCGAAAGCCTTCCATGTCAAACATACAATCGTATTGTTATTCAATGAATACAATATGATGTATTCCAATAACAGGAAGGGGATAGTTACTTTGAATCGCAATTACTATAATATGAGTCAAGCAGGTAACAACATGAATCAAGTAGCAGGCGTGAGTGACGCTGAATTTTGTCCCGATTGTCCAACCCAAACTATTTTTGATCCTCCAATTACGCAATACGAGAACTACTACCATCCGCAGCTTGTGAATGTCGTTCAAAATATTGAAACAATCAAACAGCATCACTGCTGCCCAGTCTATAAGCACCAGTATACGTATTCTGAAAAAAACGTGATGGTTTCAAGCGCAAAGCGCGGAAAACGCGCCAAAACATCTTCCAAGAAACGTTCGAAATAATAATGTGATGTGAATGACGAAGACCCGCAAGATGGCTGCTTCCCTAACGAAGCTGCCGTCTTGCGGGTCTTATTGTTGAACCTAAACGTATTCTAGACGAAAAATGTATTTGCCGCTCTGTGGATGATGCTTCCATCTGACATGCGAACGGAGTCTTCGTTGTATCCAATGATGGTTGAGGCAGGTCTAATTTGCATGCCGTTTTGCATCGGTTTAATAATTTTCTTTTGAGCAATCGCTACTTCAAAGTCTTTGTTCGTGATCAATTTTTGACCTTCTTGAAGTGTAATTTTTTGTTGCATATCGTATGCCCTCCACGGTTCTAATTGTTATCTACGCTAAGTTCAAATGATACACTAATTTCTTTATATAATGCAATGGAATAGACCGTAATTTTTCAAAAAGTTCAATTATTTTTTAATGTTTATAAATCATTGTTTTTTAAAACCGGATTATGATGTTTCATTATGCATATTGTGTTTTGCACAAGTATGCGATATATTGCATATAAGAAAATAATGAAGCAAGGATGATAGGGATGCCTGTACCTAAAAATTATATCTCGCCCGTACGAATGTCAGCAAAGGAAAGAGCCTTTTCGCAAATTCAAAGATGGATAATCGATGGAACGCTTCAGCCTGGTGAGAAACTGATTGACGCGGAATTAGCAGAAACGCTAGGCGTCAGCCGTACTCCGATTCGAGAGGCATTCCAATTGCTTGAAGTACAGGGGCTCGTATCCACGCACCCCGGCAAAGAAACCAAAGTCACGGCTATTGAGAAGGAAGATATATTTAAGATGTATTCGACAATGGCCGCTCTACAATCGTTGGCAGCAGAAGCAACCGCGCAAACCATTGCTCACGAGCAGATCGAGCAATTACGCACAATTAATGTTGAGTTTGCTAACGCGATCAAAAACAACCAAGCTTATCAAGCGATGGAAGCAGATGAACAGTTTCATAATTTGATTGTGGAGCTATCGGACAATCCTTATATCGCTTCATTCAGCGCTTCGCTTCAGATACACATTCGGCGGTTTAAGTATGTGTTCCTCAAGCAGTCAGTCACTGCGACTCAGGCTTCTGTCGAAGAGCATGAGTCGATTATACATGCTTTGGACTTGAAGGATAGCAAACAAGCGGAAGTGCTGATGAAACAAAATTTTATCCGCCCGATGAAGGAACTATATGAATTGTTATAAGAAACGACAGAGGAGTGAGTAGGATGGAAAATTCAAAAGATTTGCGTATTCGCAGTAAAGTGATTAGCGAAGGTGTCAATCGAGTACCGAACAGAGCAATGCTGCGTGCTGTCGGTTTCACCGATGAAGATTTTAAGAAGCCGATGATTGGCGTAGCGAGTACGTGGAGCGAGGTAACGCCATGCAACATGCACATCGATCAATTAGCCTTGCATGCTAAGCAAGGGGCGCGAAGTAACGGCGGAGCTCCGCTTATTTTCAACACGATCACGGTATCGGACGGCATATCGATGGGGCATGGGGGGATGCTGTTCTCTTTGCCAAGCCGGGAAGCAATCGCCGATTCCATTGAGATCGTGGCTGGAGCGGAGAGATTCGACGGACTTGTGGCAATCGGAGGCTGCGATAAGAATACGCCTGCCTGTCTGATGGCGATCGGACGCATGAATATCCCTGCTGTATACGTATATGGAGGAACGATCCAACCAGGCAAGCTTGACGGAAAGAACATCGATATCGTTACGGCTTTCGAAGCGGTTGGCCAATATCATGAAGGTAATCTTTCGGATGAACAGCTTCATAAAGTGGAGTGCAATGCTTGCCCGGGTCCGGGAGCCTGCGGAGGCATGTATACCGCTAATACGATGGCGGCAGCCGCGGAAGCTATGGGCATGAGCCTTCCTGGTTCTTCGTCCACGCCAGCGGTCTCGCCTGACAAAGCAGCGGAATGTGCAGTAGCTGGCAGACAGGTTCTGTCGTTGTTGGAACAGGACATATACCCCAAAGATATTATGACGAAAAAAGCGTTCGAGAATGCGATCACGGTTGTCATGGCGTTAGGCGGCTCAACGAATGCAATCTTGCACCTGCTTGCGATTGCGCACTCGGTTGGCGTGGATTTAACATTGGATGATTTTGAACGGATACGTCTGCGTGTACCGCATTTGGCGGATTTGAAGCCAAGCGGCAAATATGTTATGCAGGATTTGAACGATATAGGCGGTATTCCAGGTGTAATGAAGCAATTGCTCGCGGATGGTCTGCTGCATGGGGATTGCTTGACGGTCACCGGTAAAACGTTAGCTGAAAATCTAGCAGATGCCTCGCCGCTGCAAGACGATCAGGTCATTATTCGTCCGATAGATCAGCCGCTGAAGCCCAATGGACCTTTAGTTGTGCTGCGAGGCAATCTCGCTCCAGAAGGGGCAGTGGCCAAGATGTCGGGAATGAAGAAGCTTCGGTTTGTCGGACCGGCCAAAGTATTCGACAGCGAGGAAGCTGCTACCGAGGCTATTCTAAAGGATCAGATCCACAAAGGAGATGTATTGGTCATCCGATATTGCGGCCCGAAGGGCGGTCCAGGTATGCCGGAGATGCTGTCGGTAACTGCGCTCATCGTAGGCAAAGGTCTTGGCGGAGAGGTAGCGCTTATGACGGACGGCAGATTCTCGGGCGGCTCACATGGCTTTGTAGTGGGTCATGTATCTCCTGAAGCACAAGTAGGCGGTCCAATTGCGCTGCTGCAAAACGGAGATATCGTCTCCATCGACAGCGAGACGCAACAAATAACGCTAGAGGTGTCAGAGGAAGTGCTTGCTGAAAGGGCGAAGACTTGGATACAGCCTCCCTATAAAGTGACTTCAGGTGTACTAGCCAAGTATGCTCGATTAGTATCGTCGGCCTCGAAAGGCGCGGTTACGGACATCATGGAGTAGCCAAGCCAAGAAGTCAGGGCTTTACATTCGAAATAAGGTATGCTATCTTTATTTCGACATCCATAGAAATAACAACTACGGAAAAAGGTGTGTGACGATGGTGGAGGATAACGCGGAAGTTCGGCAAGCGGTCAAAGTGTATAAGGCGTTAGGGGAGCCAACACGGCTCAAAATCGCTCTGTTACTAACCGAAGAGCGGAATTTATGCTGCTCCGATATCGGGAGCAAGCTGGAATCCGTTGCTGGATCGACGCTGTCTCATCATCTGAAGCAATTAACGGACTGCGGATTGCTTAATACGCGCAAGGACGGCACCTACATCTATTACAGCGTCAACCGCGAAATGGCGGAGAAGTATGCACCGTATTTGCTTGAAATATAGCGAGGGTTAAGCTCGTATATGGAGGCATAACGGTTTGTTTCGGCAACGGAAACGAGATGGCTGCAAAAAAAGCAGTCATTTTTTTTCAGCTTTATTTCTATAGATTTAGAAATATAGAAAAATCATTGGAGTGGAGAGAGGAGCAATATAGTCATGTCGAATACTTGGAAAATTTACATGCTTGCCGTCATCAGCTTTCTTGTTGGTACGTCCGAGTTCATTATTGCGGGGATATTGGACGTAGTAGCAAAGGATGCAGGTGTATCGGTGTCCGCAGCCGGCCAACTGATCACCGTTTTCTCGTTGGCCTACGCGTTCGGTACTCCGATACTGATGGCCGCCACGGCTAGAGTGGAACGCCGGAAGCTGCTGATCTATGCTCTTGCCGTATTTGCGGCAGGGAATGCTATAGCCGTCCTATTACCAGGCTTTGGATTCCTGTTGGCATCAAGAATCGTCTTAGCTCTCAGCACAGGGGTATTCGTCGTTACGGCTCTTACGGTAGCAGCCAAGCTTGCACCGCCTGAGAAGCAAGGAAGCGCCATCGCAACGCTCGTTATGGGCTTCAGCACCGCTCTTATTATTGGTGTGCCGATAGGAAGGGTTGCCGCTGCCGCATACGATTGGAAATTAATTTTCGCTGGAATCGGACTACTGGGGCTGGTCGCCATCCTGATTATTCTGTTCACGATTCCAAGAACGGAAGGGGAAGAGCCAGTGCCGATCCGCAAGCAGCTAGCCCTGCTTAAGCAGCCTAAGATCGTTGTCGCCTTACTTATCACCTTCTTCTGGATTGGCGGATATTCGATCGCGAACACTTATCTATCGCCGTTTCTACTTAATGTCTCAGGGCTAAGCGAGCAGGGAGTGAGTATTGGACTATTCGCATTCGGCATCGCCAGTCTGATCGGATCCAAGCTAGGCGGCTTCAGTACTGATAAATGGGGAGCCCCGCGCACCTTAGTTGTCGGCATGTTGATCCACGCGATTGCGCTTGTATTGATTTCACTGGCCGGACAGCAATCTGCGGCTATCATCTTCCCGTTGCTCATGCTCTGGTCATTCTCGGCTTGGTCATCGGGACCTACTCAGCAGTATAATTTAATCAGCTTAGCTCCCGAAGCTTCCGGCATCATGCTCAGCTTGAACACTTCCATGCTGCAGTTAGCAATGGCTGCCGGCGCGGGACTCGGAGGCGTTGTTGTCGAGCAGCTGTCGCTGTCATCCATCACATGGATCGGAGCTGCTGGCGTAACGATTGCTGCAGCGACGGCATTATTGTCCTTTCGTATATCAAACATCGGCGTACGCAAGAAAGCAACCGAAGAAACGCTGCTTGATGTGGGGGCATAAATACACGAAGAAACGGCAACCAAATTTGGCTGCCGTTTTTCTTATTCGACTAAAATCCGATCTCCCTTGCTTATCGGTTGGGAAATGACCAAAAACTGTATTTCTTCGTTTGATTTATTGAACATTTGATGATGGACCAGGGGGGCAACCTCGATCCCCTCATGTGGTTGCAGAACGATTTCTTTACCATCAATCTCCATGGTTGCAGAACCCGACAAGACGAAGAAAAATTGACGGGAGTGTTGATGATAATGTTTTACTTCTGATGTATGTGCCGGCATTTTTTCATGAATGACGCTTAAATCGTTTTGTTTCACTAAATGCCAGCCATCGCATTGATCTCCCCAAATATAATGCTCAGCAGTTTGTTTGCTTATTTTCATCTTATTAATCTTCCATTTAAGTTGTGATTCATACTCAAGGATGATTGTATCTGAAACATTATATAATTAGGTGTATATAAATACAAAAGTTTCGAGCAACAAAATATGGAAAATGAACGTCATATATAAAGCGCGCAACTTACATAATTGGAGGTAGATGATGAAGAAAATCATAATTGTCTTTATCCTGATATTCAGTTTTGCAGGGATATTATCGAATCAGACCCTACAAGCGGCAGGTGTTAACCCGATTCGGACATCTGCAGATCTAACAGGAATTATTGATATCGATCACAAGAACGGATTAAGTGTTGCCCTGCAAAATAATGGAGCGGTGTGGTCGTGGAAAGGTAATAACTTTGCTCTAAAACAACTTGTGATAGAGAATGCGATGCAAATTACGACAAAGAACATTGCATTGAAAAAAGATGGCACCGTTTGGACATGGGACAGCGGTACAGGCAACCCTTATTTGAAAGCAAAAGGCATTAAAGCTAATCGGAATGAACCTGTTCAAATTGTAGAGTTAAAAGGGATTATGAAAATTGAGTCGGGTGATGTTGGACATTTAGCGCTAGATCAGAATGGCGAAGCGTGGTATTGGGGAGAAGATGGTTGTATGGCATGGATGTTGCGCGAGGATGTTGAATCGGAAGCTTGCTATCATCTAAGCAATGAACCTACTGAAGTCCGATTCATAGCGCCTTCCTTCACGTCCATTCCCGCTAAAGTACAGTCAGGCTTAGCCGATATCGATATTGAAACGGGGGTTATGTTCGCAACTAAGGCTGGGGCAGTCGTTCATATCGGCGTTTGGGACAATGTTCATATGGGCGAAGATGATTTAATGATGCGAAATATTGTGAAGGTTGCAGCATCCACTGAACGCCGGGCTGCTGTGGGGATTGATAAGAGCGGCTATCTGGTCAGCTCGTATGAGCCGAAGATAGGCAAACAAAAAGGGTTCATCGATGTCAGTGCAGTATCCAACAGCAGTTTGCCTTACCTCGCGGTGCATCAAGATGGAACCGTGTGGTCCGGCATCCTATATGCAGACCCCGCTCCTCCACTTATAAAGCTTGAAGGCTTAAATGGAATCCAGCAAGTGAAAGCAAGATCTACGAACTCCGGTATTTCCTTAGGTGGTAACGGTATCGTATATCAGTGGGGAACTGGAACGTCAAATTATGATGACCGTGATTTGCTGCCCTTGAAATCTGCCGTTAAGGCAACCAAAGTTCAGAAACCATTTTCGGTTGTTCTGAATGGCGAAGTGATGAAGCTAACTTCAGGCCCAGTTATTTCAGGTGGTACTACCTTAGTGCCGATGAGAGATTTATTCGAAGCGCTTCATGCAAAGGTAGACTACAATAATGGGAAGATCACTGTTACGACAGATCAACTCACGATAAATCTTGAGGTTTATCGACATGAAATTGATGTTAATGGTACGAAACTGAGTTTGACGCAGCCTCCAATCTATCATAATGGCAAAACCTATGTGCCGCTGCGATTTATCGCTGAAACACTCGGTTTAGAGGTGAAATGGGACTCAAGCAGCGGTACGGTCATTGTGAATGAGGTGAAATCTAACTATCAAACTATTGATTAGAGCGATAGCTGTTCTGGATATATTTTTAGAAGAGAAGAGAAATAAGCGGCTTTAGTAAATGGATGATTCAAACGATCGATTGATGTTGATTTAGGAATGGTCTAAACGAATCAGCGCGAGGGGATTAACGATGAGATTAGCGGAAGCGCTCGTCATGCGAGCGGATTGTCAACGGAAGGTTGCTCAAATCAAGCAGCGCCTTGTTAGAGTCATAAAAGTACAAGAAGGAGACAAACCTTCAGAATCGCCAACCGAGCTGATGGATGAATTAACTCGAACGCTCGATCATCTAGCCGTCTGGGTGAAAAAGATTAATAAGACGAACGCGTTAAGCCCCTTCGATGCGAGCATAAGCTTGGCAGAAGCGTTGGCAGAACGTGATCGCATCATGCAGCATCGCAATATACTGAATGAATTACTTGGCGAGGCTTCCATTAAGCAGGACCGATATAGTCGGCAGGAAGTGAAATATTACACGACGATTGAGATCGCAGATCTTCAAAAAGAGGTCGATGAGTTGTCGAGGAAATACCGTGAGTTGGACTTCAAAATACAGGAGAAAAACTGGAGCACAGACGTTCTAGATAACTAAACAAGTGGTAACCTAAAACCATACAAGCGAGCACAACCCGCCAACGGGCAGTTGGACCCTCGAATAGATGCAGGGCCATATCTATAAAACATAATAAATTAGCCCAATAATGTTACAAGAGTGCGCGATAGCATGTAACTAGGCTGTATATTCTTTAATGTAACTACCATGTGCTGATGTATGGGTTAGGTGAGGGCGGGTTCGGGGACTTGTTTAATAAGATCGGGTTATTGCAATATGAAGTTGAATCCGTTATTATGGACACCAAGGATCCATAATGATTCATACAGAAAGGGAGGATGGACTTATGCAGTTCTCCAAAAGTACAGATTACGCTCTACATGCTTTGCTTCATTTGGGTCACTCGGATCGTCGCAACCATATCGGGATTAAAGAATTATCGGCAACGCTTGGCGTTTCCGAAAGCTATTTATCCAAAATTATGTCCAAGCTACGGCAGGATGGGATCGTACGTGCGGTACCGGGTGTGAACGGCGGTTATGAGCTGGCACGGCCGGCCGATCAAATCACTTTTCTGAATGTGATTCAAGTGATTGAAGGTCGGCAGCAATTGTTCGAATGCTCGAATTCGAGTTCGCAGCAACATCAACTGTTAGCAGAAGCGGGAGATGAATCACAGGAGCAGCATCGTCCCAATAAAAGCGGATGTTTAGTTGAAAAGGTGATGGACGGTGCGCAGCAGCATTTGCACCAGTATTTACAGGAGCACACGATCCAGTCGGTAATGGATGAAGCTTTCAAGCATTGCAGCCATGAGGTAAACAAGAAGTAAAACGCTTCTTGCGCTTAATTTATAGATATAATAGATCCATAATAACATGGTTAAAGAAATAAACCATAATGAAAAGTGAGGAATTATAATGAACGATTTTTTTAATGAAACGATTTGGGAAGAAGCTTGGAAAGAAAATGGCGATACGATCGTGAACAAGATGAAAAAGGCTGGTATCGTTCCAGCCAAAGCTTTTGACCATAAAGCGAAAACTTTTAATGAGCAATCCTTTAATGAAGAGGGAAGAAAACGAACAACACGTATTGTACGCTGGTTAGAAACGCAAGGAGTTCAACTTGAAAATGCTTCTGTACTGGATGTTGGAGCTGCCTCGGGAGTATTTACGGTGCCTTTTGCGGAGCGCGGAGCTCGTGTAACTGCTGTGGAGTCCTCACTTCCGCTAGTCGAACTTTTGGAAGAAAACACTTCGAAATTCACAGAAAATAGGGTGAAGATTGTATCCGAGCCATTTGAGGATATCGACGTTCAGGACAAAGGCTGGAGCCAAGCCTTCGATCTCGTCTTTGTCTCCATGTGTCCAGTTATTGTTGACTGGGATAGCGTGGAAAAGATTCTTAGTTGCGCGAGTCAATATTGTTACTTGAGTATGCCTGCAGGCTCCATCGAGCATAGTTTGGTGAATGAAATTTATCCACTTATCACTGGTGAGCCTTTTAAAAATAAAAAGACGGAAATGGGTTATTTGCTCCACCTGCTTTATCTCAAAGGCTACTCCTACGAGTCGCTTATATCGAGAGAAACAAAAACCGCGGAAATCTCCATAGAAGCGGCACTGCAAGAAATGATGAACTGGCTCGGAAGCCACGGTCTGCCTGCAGATGCTCTAAATCGGAAAAAGGTAGCCGACTATTTGGAACAGACGTATCCGTCCGGCACAGTGGTTGTCCGCCAGAGCGGCCGTTATGGCAAAGTACTGATACGACTACAGGATCAGAGCATGTATGCAAGGGAAGACTTATAAACACTAAATCTACGACTCACCGAATTGACCAGACTCCCGGTGTCGCCAACTCATGATCACCAAGGACAACGCGATTAGCGCGAGGATAATCCCAAGCACTCGGAACCCTTCGCTGCTGAACCTATCGCCCATTACGATGCCTATAAGCAATGAAGAGAGAATCGTTCCAAGGTATCTGGATGTATTAAATAATCCGGAGGCGACGCCGATTATTTCTTTTGGAGTACTTTCGAACAAGGCTGCTTGCATACCGACATTGTTCAATCCGTTGCTAATACCGAAAGCAGCTAACGCAACACATACACTTACAACCGGTGAATGTTGATTGAATGACACGATCCATGCGKACCCCAATGCCATCAGTATTGCGGATACGATTAATGCCGGCTTGGGCCCTGACTTATCGATCCATCGTCCTGCTATCGGCGAGACTACGAGCGAGCACAAGCCTAAGCTCAACATAAGAATCCCTGTATGGAGTTCGCTGACATGACGTACCATTTGCAAATAGGACGGAAGACCAAAAAACAGCGAATAAAAAAGAATGTTAACGAGCATGAATTCGATATTGATCCCTATCATCGCAGGATATTTGGCGAAGATACGCAATGGAATGAAAGGCGACTGCGCTCGAAACTCATGACGAACGAATGCCGCAAGCAGCGCGAGGCCTAAAAGCACGAGAAAGACAGGTACGAACGAGACTTGTCCCGATGATTGGATTGACAGTAATCCAATGAGCAGGGTGACTAAACCCGATGAGAAGAGTAGGATTCCCAGCGTATCAATCAAATCAAACCATTTGCGAATGGAGATGCGCTGTGAAATCAATGTTGTAGGGTTATCTTTAGGTATTGTCTTCCAAGCGAGTAGGAAACTCGCTATCACAAACGGAATATTGACGAAAAAGATCGCTTGCCAGTCCCACCAGTGAATTAATATCCCGCCAATAAAAGGGCCGAATGCTGCCGCTCCCGATAAAAATATGGACATAACAGACAGCGCCGTCGCTTGCTGCTCCGTAACATGAATACGAACAATGGCCATTCCAACAGCGACCATCATGCTTGTTCCGATGGATTGCACAATGCGGAAGACGATGAGCCACCCGAAGCTTGGAGTAAGCGGAGCAAGCAATGAGGCAACGAAAGCTACGACGAGTCCGATAAGAAATATTTTTCTGCGACCAAATAAGTCACTGGCCTTACCCATGACAGGTTGAGCGACAGCGCTAGCGATATAAAAAGCGAAAATAACCCAGGATACTTCTGCAAAGTCAAGATGATATACAAGTTGAAGCCTTGCTATAGCGATTGAAATCATAGAAGAATTTAACGGGTTTAAAAGTACCCCTAGTCCGACGGAAACAATCAACCACCTGCTGCGAACACTCATTTTTGGTTCCTCCCAAAGCGTATTGATGTCATCGTAATTGAAAAGCCTTATTTATTCCAACGCATTCTATGTTATTATTTCATTGACTAGAAGGAATGAATGGGTGGTGTGTGATGGAACTGCTTCAATTGCAATATTTTCTCGAGGTGGCAAGATTGGAACATGTTACCGAAGCAGCAAGAAGTCTGCACGTAACACAATCTTCATTATCCAAAACGATTCAACGCTTGGAGGAAGATCTAGGCGTCCCATTATTTGATCGAATGGGGAGGAGACTTCGTTTAAATGAGTTCGGCAGCACATTCCTACGCCGCGCAGAAAGAGCCTTGTTTGAATTGGAACAAGGGAAACAAGAGCTTAGCGATTTAGCTAGCCCGGAACACGGGACACTCGAATTGGCGGTGACTACTGCAAGCACATTACCGAACATCCTTCGCGAGTTTCGGAAAAAACGTCCTACTATTCAATTCCATGTGCAAATGTTGACGACGGAGGAAATGGTTACTCGTCTTCAAAGAGGAGAGGTGGATTATTGCTTGTCCTCGCCTCCTATAGAAGGAGAGGACATTGAATGTCAAATCGTGTTCATAGACCCCATTCTTGTCGCTGTTCCAATCGGGCATCGGCTGGCCGACCGAAGTCGCATATCTTTGACAGATCTAAGGGATGAACGGTTCGTCGGTGTGAAGAGAGGTTACGGTACTCGTGATCTAGTGGACTCTATTTGCAAATCGGTTGGATTTGAACCGAAATATGTATATGAGGGCGATGAACCTGCGAGGTTAAGTTCACTTGTGGAAGCTGAGATTGGCATAGCTTTCATGCCAAGCACGGCAAGGAATTCAAGGGAACAAATCAAATATCTCCAAGTAGAAGATCATGAATTGGTACGGGAGATCGCTTTATTATGGCATAAAAATCGCTATATTTCGCGGGCAGCTCTCGAATTCCGCGAGGTCGTTATACAGTATTTTGGCGCGAGATCAATCTAGCAAAGCGAGGTATATCAACGTGACAAATATCGAACCATTTCTAAAGAAAGTACGTCGTTCTATCGATGCTCATGCAGCTGGCTCCATGGGAGGTTACCGGCAAAAGCTCTCAGATCCTCACGAAGAAGATTTGTACGGAACAGCAGATGCCGTCATTTTGTTATATACGCTGGGCGAATTGCCGCAAGCAGGCAGCAGAGAGCATGAAGGCCTTGTGAATACACTGCAAAGCTTTCAACAACCAGAGGACGGGCTTTTTACCGCAAATAGCCATCACCCTGTCCACAGAACAGCGTATGCCGTAGCGGCATTGGAACTGTTGGACAGCAGACCTTGTCATCCCATATCGGCTCTGAATGCTGTGAAGAGCCGAGAAGGACTTCATGACTGGCTGGAAAGCCTCGACTGGGCAAATTCCCCTTGGGGAGACTCGCATAAAGGCGCAGGCATTTACGCTGCTCTAGTGCTGACCGGCGAAGTTGACCGCGAGTGGGAGGATTGGTATTTTGAATGGCTTGATCAGGAGGCTGACCCGGAAACCGGATTTTGGCACAAGGGAGCCATTCATAACGGCGCACCGCTATTTCATCATTTAGCGAGCTCCTTTCATTATTTGTTCAATCTGAACTACCGCAAACGCCCTATGCGATTCCCGAATCAATGGATCGATACATGCCTGGCCATGCATGAGGATGGACAGATTCCACTGGAGGCCGGCGCTTTATCCTTTGTGGAGCTAAATGTCCTGTACACCTTAATCAGTGCTGCTGAGCAAACCCAGCACAGGTCTGGTGAACTGCATTCCATGATAAAGGCGATAAGCAACCATCTCTTAAGCAGTATCACAGTCTTGTCCGACGAGGCCGACGAGGCGTTGTTTGAAGATTTACATACGTTGTGCGGAACGGTATGCGCAATAGCCCTCATCCAGTCAGTAATGCCTGAGCAGGTTAATGGGGATCGTATGCTGCAGAGGATCTTAGACCGTCGTCCGTTTATTTAATGCAAGGAAATGTTGCGTATAGCTGTTACTGAACCCCCCTTGGCTTTCAAGGGGGGTTGTTGTGCTTCGGCTCTAAAGTCACAGGGTTAGCTAATGACCTATATTTATTTTTTGCAGCATGAAAAATAATGGGCTCTTCGATTGTATTACTAGTGAAGGGCAAACAAATCAAACTACGAGGTGAGAGAAATGAAAACAAAATTCAAAATGCTTACTCTTTCTACAGTTACCGCTTTAACGTTATCGTTTGTGGGACAAAGCTATGCAGCGAGCAACCCATTCTCGGATTTAACAAATATTGCAGCAAAGGATAAAATTGTTGCTTTACATGATCAAGGCATAGTCCGCGGTATAACAAACGAGTTTTTTGCGCCTAATGAAACGATCACAGCGGCTCAAGGCGTTCAGCTTATTGTAAATGCCGCTGATCTAAATCTAGATCTCGTAAGATTTTTTAAAGAGCCTAAAGTGACCGATTATTACAAAAACGCAAAAGATGATGCTTGGTATGCCAATACCTTAATTACAGCAAGCGTTAATGGCGTCGAGCTGCCGGCAGATTTGGATCCAAACATGAAATGGACTCGTGAAGAGTTCACTCATCGGCTTATTAAAACCATTGAAGCGCATAGCAATCTTCCAATGATAAAACTTAATCCCGTCGAGATTACCGACAACGCGGATCTTACCATTGATTATCAAGGATCCATCCAACGTGCGCTGGCTTATCAGGTTGTGAAGCTGGATGCACAAGGAAACTTCCATCCAAAAGCGGAAATTTCCCGTGCAGAAGCTGCAGAGCAAATCTTTAATGTATTGGAATACATCAAGGCGCATCCTGCTCCATCGCCAGAACCAGATCAAGATCAAGATCCAGCCTCGCAGACAAGTCCAAAAAGATCGGCAACATCAACTAGCCCACAAATTCCAGGTACAAAATAAATGAAAAGGCGATCGCCTTCCGGATTAAACCGGGAAGCGGTTGCCTTTTTTTTGTGAAAAGAAATATTAGGGGATGGTGGGGCTGTATGATATCTGCACACCTAACCATTAAAGTCAGCACAATGCCGCGCATGCCGCGGTTTTTTTTATTTAATCGATATTCATATGGAATATATAAATGCCGTTGACTCGACACCGAATGGTGTCATATAATTGTTGTGACACTAAATGGTTGCGAATAGTAATGCTTAGGAGAGGGTGTTGTGAGCGATAACAACCAGTTGCGGGATGTATTTGACGCGATTGCTGATCCAACCAGGCGCCGATTGATCAGTCTGTTGGCGGAAGCACAAGAGGTGCCGCTTCATGAGTTAACGGTTCAGTTTCAAATGGGCCGTACGGCGGTATCCAAGCATCTGACCATTCTTAAAGAAGCCGGATTGGTACTTGACCGAAAGGTCGGCAGGGAAACGAGATATAAACTTAACGCCGCTCCGCTTAGAGAAATTCAGGATTGGGTGGCTTTTTACAGTAAGTTTTGGAGTACGAATATGTTACGTTTAAACCAACTTTTAGAGGAGGAAGAAGAATGAGTTTAGCATTAACATTGGATTTTCAGTATACGACTACCATTGAGAAGCTTTGGTCCGCAATTACCGATTCAAACAAGCTAGCCAAATGGGTATTGGAAAATGATTTTAAGCCTATCGTTGGTCATAAGTTTCAGTTTCGCGCTCAGCCGAATGATTATTGGGATGGCATCATTGACGGCGAAGTGCTTGTCGTGGACCCGCCAGACAAGTTGTCCTATATATGGGCCGTCGGAGAGGAGAAGCACACGGTCGTGTGGACGCTGCAGGATTTAGGGGACGGCAAGATTAATCTTCATCTTGATCAAACGGGATTCTCGAATGTTCATGGACTTGAAGGCGCGAGGCATGGCTGGAGTGCTTGGTGCGGCGAGCTTGAAAAGCTGTTGGCACAATAAATTTATAGATAAACCGGTTGCATAATGATTGCAGCCGGTTATGCCTGCTTAATCTGATATAACCGTAGCGGAAACGATTATACAAGAAACCAACACGATCGGAAGGATGTAGATCATGAGCGAAACAAATCAGGAGTTTATCGTTATCTCAGGTGCGAGAGAAAACAATCTCAAGAACGTATCTTTGCGCATTCCTAAGCGGAAGATCACGATTTTCACCGGCGTATCCGGTTCCGGCAAGTCATCGATAGTTTTCGATACGATCGCCGCAGAATCCACGCGATTGTTGAATGAGAACTTCAGCATGTTCGTGCGTAATTTCCTGCCACGCGTGCCACAGCCGGATACGGATGCGATTGAGAACCTGAGCATGTCTGTTATCGTGGATCAGAAAAGGCTCGGCGGCGGTTCCCATTCCACGATGGGCACGATTACCGATATCTCTCCAATTCTTCGTCTTCTCTTCTCCCGTGTCGGTCAACCCTATGTTGKACAATCGCATATGTTCTCGTTCAACGATCCGCAAGGCATGTGTCCCGAGTGCAATGGGATCGGTCGGAGACTGGGAGTCGACTTGAGTAAAGCAGTGGACCTATCGAAGTCGTTGAAGGAAGGGGCAATCATGCTGCCAGACTACTCGGTGGACGGTTGGGAGTGGAATATGGTCGTTCAATCGGGTCCTTTCGATCCCGACAAGAAGCTGAACGATTATACGGATGATGATCTGGAGCAATTGCTGTACGGCAAGGCGAGGAAAGTTCAGATGGATTTCGCCGGTAAGGCAATGAATATTACAGTGGAAGGCGTTATAGAGAAATTCACCAACAAATACATCAAACAGGATCTGAAGACGAAGTCCGAGCGCACTCAGAAATCGGTTGCGCCGTACATTTCCGAAGGCCCTTGCTCCAGCTGCCGCGGTGCGCGACTCAGTCAGTCGACGCTCGGCTGCAGGATCAATGGACTAAACATTGCGGAGATGTCATCCATGGAGGTCGGACAGCTCATCCGGGCTATTCGAGAAATTGACGATGCCGTCGCCGCGCCGATTGTTAAGTCTCTGACCGAGCGGCTTCAACACTTAGTGGATATCGGGCTTGACTACTTAACGCTGGATCGCGAGACGGATACGTTGTCCGGCGGCGAATCGCAGCGAGTTAAGATGGTGAAGCATTTGAGCGGAAGTCTAGTGGATGTTACATACATATTCGATGAGCCAAGCGTTGGCTTGCACCCTCGTGATGTACACCGTTTGAATGAATTGCTTCAGAAGCTGCGGGACAAGGGCAATACCGTAATTGTCGTCGAACATGATCCTGACGTGATCAAGGTGGCAGACCATATCGTCGATGTTGGGCCTCACGCCGGCAGTCGCGGCGGTACTATCGTGTATGAAGGGAGCTATCAGGGTTTGCTCGAGTCAGGTACGCTGACAGGAAACCATATGAAACGGCCGCTCGAGCTGAAGCTTGAGTGCAGACAGCCATCCGGCAAGCTGACCATTAAGAATGCCAACCTGCACAATTTGCAGAACGTAAGTGTCGATATACCAACAGGGGTGCTGACAGTCGTTACAGGTGTAGCAGGTTCGGGCAAGAGTACGTTGATTAACGATGTATTTCTCAGCGAACATCCGGATGCGATCGTCATCGACCAATCGGCTGTAGGCGTGTCCACACGCTCGAATCCCGCTACCTACACGGGCATCATGGATGATGTGCGCAAAGCTTTTGCTTCTGCGAACAAGGTAAACCAAGGCTTGTTCAGCTTTAATTCCAAAGGTGCTTGCGAGAACTGTCAAGGGTTAGGTGTTGTGTATACAGACCTTGCATTCCTGGACAGCGTGAAGCTGCCATGCGAAGTATGCGGAGGCAAACGGTTCAAGGAAGAAGTACTCTCCTATAAGCTGAACGGCAAGTCAATTGCAGAGGTGCTGGAGATGACTGTGGAGCAGGCATTGGACTTCTTCCAGCTCAAAGAGGTTGTACGCAAGCTCCAGGCGATGAGTGATGTTGGCTTGAACTATGTAACTCTCGGTCAGCCGCTCAGTACGCTTTCGGGCGGAGAATGTCAGCGCATCAAGCTGGCAAGCGAGCTGCATAAGAAGGGCAGCATCTATGTGATGGACGAGCCGACGACCGGCCTGCATATGTCAGATATCGGTCACCTTCTAGACATTATGAACCGTCTCGTTGATGCAGGCAATACAGTGATCGTCATCGAGCATAACCTCGAAGTGATTAGTCAAGCGGACTGGATCATCGATATGGGACCGGACGGAGGCGGTAAGGGCGGTCAGGTCGTGTTTGAGGGCACAGTGCCACAAATTGTCCATGCAGAGCATTCAATCACGGGAAAATACTTGATATAGCATTACATTCTTAATTAGAAAATGAAGGAGAGCCCATTATACTGGGCTCTTTTTCAATTCCCAAATGGATCCGTCGAGTGGAGCGACGACATTTTCCGACCTGAGTGCTGCAAGCCTCAGTCTGCTATAGTCTCTTCGTTGAATGTGGCGGTAAATGTACTGCTGTATCGATAATGACAACAACACTTCCTTTTTTGTATTTTTGAATAACGACCGGAATGAGCTGACCACTTGGAGTCGTGTTTGTCAGTCTGATGGTCGAATGATTTGATAGAGCTACATACTTTGCTCTTCCGTTAGTGAATGACCGTTTCCAAAGCTTGTTAAAATAGAGGACTTCATCTCTCATGTCATGGACAGAATAATTTCGTATCATTCTTGTTGCCATAGTAAGTCACATCCTTATATTGAAATTTTGTGATATAACTTGTATATGCACACTATAAGAAGATAGCTTGTTCATCTGTCTAGTAGGAAAGGAGGGGCATGAGTGAAAGTGATTGATTTATCGTTGCCAATTACTGATGGTATGCCCGTTTATCCCGGCGATCCGGAGGTAAAAGTCAAGGTAGCACATACATACGAGTGTCATAGCTGGGAACTGAGACAGCTTTCGATGGGCAGCCATACCGGAACCCATGTGGATGCGCCCTCACATATGCACCCCGGTGCCTCGACATTAGATGAACTACCACTAGAGCGATTTTTTGGAGCTTCGCGTGTAGTACGGATCGAAGACCCTGCTTGGCCGGAATGCCGTGGGCTGTTTTTCATTGAATCCGTTGGGCTAGAATGCTTTGACCGGCTCGCTGCACTGCGACCACCGTTTGTCGGCGGCGAACTGTCAGAAGAACTGGAGCGGTCGTTGTTAGGAATCGATATTATAACGTATACCGGACTTCGAGGTTTGGATCGACTTCCCGTTGAAACCGATTTTATGTTTTACGGGTTTCCTTTGCGCATCGTCAGTGGCGACGGGTCACCTGTACGGGCCGTTGCGGTGGTGGAGTCTGAACCGGTAAAGGACCGTTTAGTTCGATAGTTTCTTCTTTTTATGTAACATATAACCAAAATCTTGCGTCTTATCACTGAGACGCGCTATTTTGGGAGGGATTTAAGATGAAAAAATGGATGAAAACAGCTGCGGTTGCATTAACGATAGCGGGAGTAGTAAATGGAGGCTCTGCGGTTAAGGCTGCACCTTCCACGACAACGACGCAAAAGGTGTTTATCAATGGCATCTACCAGGACGATGTATTAAATGTGAATGGCCGAACGATGGTCCAATTAAGATCTTTCCATGATCCCGCAAAAATCAGCTATACCTATGAGACATCTACAAAGACCATCATTATCAATAATCTGGTTAATAAAATAACGGTGCGCTTGAAGGATGGCTTGAGAACAGCTGACATCAACGGGAAAAAAATAGCATTAGACGCACCGGTAACAGTGAAGCGAGGACGAACCTACATACCCGTTCGCTTCGTAACGGAAATGCTAGGCGGCACGACTACGTATGACAATAAAAGCAAGGAAGTCATCGTGCGCACGCCGACTGGCGAGGAGCAGTTCCAAAAGCTCAGAAGCGGCGACCTTGTAAATGCGCGCTTGGCTGCACTCGCCCTTCCAAAGTTAAACTTGGAGTCAGATATTCAACCTTATGGGGAAGGCTTTACTACCCTATACACGTTTCCAAGAGGAGAAGCCCTCCGTTATTTCATAGAGTATAGAGGATTACTGACATATGTTGAAATCAACGAAAATGGACTTGCCGAAATAAAATGGCAAAAGGATACGATAGGAGAAAATGGGGAAACAGGCACAGAACCGAAAGCATTTGGCGAGTCCGTATATTTTATGGATAATCTAATGGCGGATTTGCTGCATTACGGAACGATAGACAGCAATGGTGAAAGTAAAGAGCAAGCCACTATTAAACGTTATACCAATAATGAGTCTGAGCTTGTACTTATTATGCCGATTGAAGGCGAAGTGAGGACAGATGCGAATTAAGTCAAACTGTTCGGATATTCGTCGTCAATCGAATAAGAATTGTCCTTAGGAATGGCTCTATCCCTAGTATTGACTGGCTTCACATACCAGAGGAAATAACAAAGGAGTCTCCGGATAAACACTTCAGTCTTCCTTTCGTGTGAATATTCCAGAGTCGGAACTGACCGAGATGGTTAGGCGTATCAACGCGACAAAATGGCCGGATAAAGAGAAGGTTGTGGATGCATCGCAAGGCGTGCAGCTCGTCATGATGCAAGAACTCGCACGCCATTGGGGAACCGATTACGATTGGCGCAAAACCGAGGCAAAGCTTAACGCACTGCCGCAGCTACCGGTGGATCTGTCTGGAATGACGGATATAGAAATAGGAGCAGACCATGGCGAGCAAGACGATAATAGTCATTCCCCAGAAGATACTTGAATAGGCAGAGGCTAGTGTACGAGCTTGCTGCCATTCGAGCGCCGTAGCTGTTGCCGCGATCCCGAATGCACCGCTGAAAAATTGCAGCAATTGGAATAATCCAAGTCCCGAGCCCACTTGGGATCCAGGTAACAGTCGGGACAGCTCATTCGAGACGCTGCTGGAAATGAACGTAAAGCCGACACTCATTAGCATATAGATGAATAAAATAGCCCATGAAGATTGTGCAGCGAAGAGCGCGAACAATACGACAGAAGCAAGTACGAGCAAAGGAATGTATTGAATGATAAAACGATTTCCGAAGCGGTCGATTATTTTGCCGACTAAGCGTGACAAAATCATGGCTAATAAGGAACCAGGAAAGATGATTAAGCCTGATTGGCTTGCCGAAAGTCCGAATTGGTGCACTAAAATTTGCGGCATGATGAACAAGGTGGCGAAGCTGCATAGGTATGCGCCGATCCCGACGGCGCTGACCATCAAATAAKGCGCATTCCGGAATAGAACTGGTTGGACGAACGGATCTTTAGCCGTACGGATGCGCACAATAAACAGAAAGATTGCAATTAGACCGGCGATCAGCCAATACCATTCTTGGCTAGTAAGGAAAAGCAGCAGACCCGTCGTTCCTATCCCTACGAATAAGGCTCCAAGCAGATCGAAGCTTCCTTTTGCAGGCGTTTCTTTGGGAAGTAGACGGACATAGAAAGGGATCAACAGCAAAGTGAGCGAAGTGACACCAAATAGATAATGCCAGCCCCAATACTCTACAATTACTCCTCCGATGACGGGACCTAAGCCTAGACCAAGCGAGGCAGCTGACATAATGGCGGCCATCGCTTTGCCCCTTCTGCCTACGGGAATATATCTTGTAATGAGAACCATGGAAAGTGCTGGAATGGCACCTGCACCGGAGGCCTGTAGCAGACGCGCGAATAAGAGCGGAATAAAGCTATCGCTGAATAAGCCAATGATTGCGGCTACACCGAACGATAGTATGCCAATTACATACAATCTTCGAATTGGAACGAAATCGGACAGCCTGCTGTACGTGATGGACGATATAGCAAACAGAATAGAGTATCCTGTCACGATCCAGGATACCGAGGTGGATGAAAGCGCGAAGTCATGCGCGACATCGGGCAGTGCGAGGTTGAACATCATTGTATTCATAATGACAAGCACGATGGTAAATCCGAGCAGAAGCGTGACGACACCTTCCCGGATCTGTTCCTTGTCTACACTTGCGCGAACGGCCAGGTTCATATTTGACATGATATCCCTCGTTTCTAAGTTCTAATGTTCGATTGTAATCGAACATTAGAAATATAGCATGGAATGTGATAAGATGCAATTACAACTTACTAACTAATTTGTTGACAACGATTACAGGTTATCGACGAAAGGGGGCGCTTTAGGTGAAAGTGTTACATCATCCCGATCGAGCGGATATTCAACTCACTTCAGTACTGTATGCACTTAGCGATCCAATTCGCATACGATTGGTGGCTACATTGGTCAAGATGGGGGAGGGGTCATGCGGAAATCTTGAATTGCCCATCGTCAAGTCAACCTTGTCCCATCATACGCGAACACTCCGCGAAGCGGGAATTGTTCGTACCCGAATACAAGGTACGCATAGACTGCTGAGCATTCGGCATGAAGATTTGGAAGCTCGTTTCCCAGGATTGCTCGATACGGTTCTGCAAGCCTACGAATCATCGACAGGCGAGGCGGCGGCTTACCCTTTGCCGTGACAGCCCAGATCACAAATAAAATGACCTCAATTTCCAACACAGTTGGAAGCTGAGGTCATTTATGTTATTCAAGGAGAATTGGAAGGAGAGTGGGGGGTATCGAATCAGATCATATAACAAAAAAGAACCTGAATAGTTTACTCAGGTTCTTTCATATTGCATATAAAAAGACGTGATGATATAATCAGATCACGACTCCGAAGTCGAAGAAGACATAGAATATGTATCTTACACTTTAAGAATACCACGCCTTTAAATCTTTGTCAAATGTTTTTCTCAATTTAATGGTTAGGAGAGATGTTGAATGAGTTCTTTAGTTCTCGGTTTTCAGGAAATGGACAATACGCAGCTTTCGCTCGTTGGCGGAAAAGGGTTGAATCTAGGGGAATTATCAAAAATGGCAGGTATACAAGTTCCAGAAGGATTTTGTGTTACAACAGTAGGATATCAAAAGGTAATCGAACATAACGAAACGTTTCAATCATTGTTGGATCGGCTAACGTTGCTAAAAGCAGCAGATCGAGATCAAATTAGTGAAATCAACAAGCAGATTCGACAAATCATTATAGAAGTTGAAATTCCATCCGAAGTTGTGAAAGCAGTGACTCACTATCTCATCCAGTTTGGTGATGAATATGCCTATGCGGTACGTTCTAGTGCGACTGCAGAGGATTTGCCACATGCCTCATTCGCTGGTCAACAAGACACCTATTTAAATATCATCGGACTCGAAGCCATTTTGCAGCATATCAGCAAATGCTGGGCATCCCTATTTACGGATCGCGCGGTAATCTACCGTATACAAAATGGATTTGACCACAGGCATGTATATTTATCCGTTATCGTTCAAAAGATGGTATTCCCGCAGGCTTCAGGCATTTTATTCACCGCTGATCCCATTACTTCTAACCGAAAGCTTCTATCAATCGATGCCAGTTTTGGACTTGGAGAAGCATTGGTCTCTGGCTTAGTATCTGCCGATTGTTATAAAGTGCAGGATGGGGAAATCGTCGATAAAAGGATAGCTACCAAAAAAATAGCAATCTATGGACGAAAAGAAGGCGGAACAGAGACACAGCAGATCGATACTGCGCAGCAGCAGACTCAAACGCTTACTGAACAACAAATTTTACAACTGGCACGCATCGGAAGACAGATTGAAGCTTATTTCGGCCGTCCTCAGGATATCGAATGGTGTTTGGTTGATGATGCATTTTATATTGTCCAAAGTCGGCCAATCACTACTTTATTCCCGATTCCTGAAGCGAATGATCAAAAAAATCACGTTTATGTATCTGTCGGCCATCAACAAATGATGACCGATCCGATGAAACCATTGGGACTGTCTTTTTACATGTTAATAACTCCTGCACCTATGCGTAAAGCTGGTGGAAGGTTGTTTGTTGATGTTACGCATATGCTGGCTTCACCTGTCAGCAGAGAAACTTTTATAAATACCCTGGGAAAATCCGATCCACTCACAAAAGACGCGTTTTTGACCTTAATAGAGCGTGAATATATAAAATCGTTGCCAGATGATAGAAAAGAACCGAGTCCCGATAATAGCAGTAAAGGCAAGTCGTCTGCAGTTTTTCAAACACAAATCGATAACGACCCGGCTATCGTTTCTGATTTGATTAAGAACAGTCAAATATCGATAGAAGACTTAAAACAAAACATTCAAACGAAATCAGGAGCAGCTTTATTTGATTTTATTTTGGAAGATCTCCAGGAATTAAAGAAGAACTTATTTGACCCGCAAAGTACAAAGGTTTTTATGAGTGCTATGAATGCTTCGTCGTGGATTAACGAAAAAATGTACGAGTGGTTAGGTGAAAAAAACGCAGCAGATACGCTATCTCAATCTGTACCAAACAACATTACTTCGGAAATGGGTCTGGCTCTATTGGATGTCGCAGATGTGATTCGTCCTTATCCGCAAATCATTGATTATTTACAACATGTAAAAGATGATAACTTTTTGGATGAACTGGTTAAGTTTGATGGTGGACAGGAAACGCAAGTCGCTATCAATGCTTATCTGGGCAAATACGGAATGCGATGCGCCGGTGAAATCGATATTTCCAGAACGCGTTGGAGTGAAAAACCAATTACACTTGTCCCTATGATTCTCAGCAATATCAAAAACTTCGATCCTAATGCCGGCAAACGGAAATTTGAGCAGGGGCGACAGGAAGCTTTAGAAAAAGAACAAGAGATATTAGATCGATTGAAGCAATTACCGGATGGTGAACAAAAAGCTGAGGAGACAAAACGAGTGATCAGCCTAATCCGGAATTTCATCGGCTATCGTGAGTATCCCAAATACGGCATGATCAATCGCTACTTCATATACAAGCAGGCTTTATTGAAAGAAGCCGAACAACTCGTACAAGCTAGTGTTATTCATGAAAAAGAAGATATATTCTATCTCACTTTGGATGAACTTCACGAAGTCGTACGCACAAATAAACTGGATTATCAGATCATCAGTAAACGAAAAGACGATTACCATTTTTTCGAAAAACTAACTCCCCCGCGTGTAATCACGTCTGATGGTGAAATCATTGCGGGTAAATACGATCGAGAAAATATCCCAGCCGAGGCAATTGTAGGTCTTCCTGTTTCTACCGGAATTATAGAGGGGCGAGCACGTGTCATCTTAAACATGGAAGCTGCTGTTCTGGAAGATGGAGATGTATTAGTCACCGCGTTTACTGACCCTGGCTGGACTTCATTGTTTGTATCCATTAAAGGACTAGTTACTGAGGTCGGAGGGCTGATGACCCATGGAGCCGTTATCGCACGTGAATATGGTTTGCCAGCAGTTGTCGGGGTGGAGAACGCTACCAAAATCATAAAAGATGGGCAACGAATTCGCGTGAATGGAACAGACGGGTATATCGAAATATTATCATGATACAATACGTCAGGTATGAGTCTCTTTCGTGACATAAAGCACCCCCATAATCATTGATTTTGGGGGTGTACTATAAAAGTATATTTATTTGCGCTTTATCAGATTTCGAGTTTGCGGGTGCCAAGCCATTTCACCATTTCAGGATCGCGATGGGAAAAAAACAGGCTCTGCTTCGTATCTAACGCAGCAATTAGCTCCATATCCGCTTGATCTAATTCAAAATCGAAAATATTGAAGTTTTCGATTATTCTTTCTTTTCGAACCGACTTAGGAATTACAACGACTTCTCTTTGTGCCAGCCAACGTAGAACGACTTGAGCAACGGATTTATTATACTTTTCTGCTATAGGCACCAATACCTCATTCTGGAACATGTTATTTTTTCCTTCGGCAAAAGGCGCCCAGGATTCGATCTGAACATGATGCTCTTTCATAAATTTCGCGTTGTCGATTTGCTGATTGAAAGGGTGTGTTTCAACTTGATTTACAGCTGGAGCCACTTCATTATGAATAATCAAATCGATCAGACGATCCTCATGAAAATTGCTGACTCCAATGGCCCTGACCTTACCTTCGCGATACAATTCTTCCATCGCGCGCCAAGAACCGTATACATCTCCATACGGCTGATGAATGAGATACAAATCCAAATAATCTAATTGCAAACGCTTCAGTGAATTGTCGAATGCTTTTTTTGTACGATCATAACCGGTATCCTGTACCCAAAGTTTCGTAGTGATAAATAATTCCTCTCGTGATACACCACTACGTTTGATCGCTCTGCCAACTGCTTCCTCATTTAGATAAGAGGCAGCGGTATCAATCAGCCGATAGCCCGCCATAATAGCGTCATAAACGCTTTGTTCGCATTCACTTTCATCTTGAATTTGAAAAACACCAAATCCGAGTAGAGGCATCTCAACACCATTGTTCAACGTTACATTTTGCATATAAAATCCTCCAATATTATGAATGATTATGTGTTTTTCACATTCTTATTATGCACGATATGATAAAGCGGTCGTTATCCCATTCGTGTCAAATGTTTGCCTAATCCTCTCACAACCACTTATTTCACATATAAATATGGACTATAATCGAACTATACAGTAAAACGAAACGGAGAACATCAAATGTCTAAAAAAGTCACACGGCAGAATGAGCTCGCAAGCATCATTGAACGGTATCTAGAAGAGGACGGAGTTCAAAGTACGGCTATTCCGTCTCTATATATTATGCGCCGTTCAATAGCGTCTGGGCCGAGTCACGGCGTGTATAAACCGTCCTTCTGTTTGGTTGCACAAGGGGAGAAGGAAGTATGGCTTGCGAAGGAACGTTTTATCTATAGTCCTGCCGATTACCTAGTAGCATCCGTTCATTTGCCTGTTACTACTCAAGTCACTGAAGCCACTCCCGATGTGCCTTATTTAGGTCTCAGGCTTGAGTTTACACCTAGTCAAATCTTAAAGGTTTTACATGACACTGAACTTCGAGCTAACCCTAAAGAAAGCTCAAAACGAGCTATGTTTGTAAGCCATATTGAATCGTCACTATTAGATGCGGTCATCCGATTATTACGTCTATTAGATTCACCTGAAGATATTTCTATGCTCGCCCCATTATATACGGAGGAAATTCTTTATAGGGTGCTGCAAGGTCAGAATGGAGACATGTTAAAAGGAATTGTGATGGAAGAGAGCTCGATCCGCCAAATCAGAGATGTTATTGAACATATTATGAATCATTTCAATCATTCCTTTCGGATCGAAGAGCTTGCAGAAATAGCGAATATGAGTATTTCATCGTTTCATCGACATTTTAAAGACGTAACAGCCATGAGTCCTATTCAGTTTCAAAAACAAATGAGACTACAGGAAGCTCGGCGTCTGTTATTAACGGAGTCAGCAGATGCCACTGATGTTGCATACCGAGTAGGTTATGAAAGTACATCCCAATTCAGCCGTGAGTATTCTAGAATGTTTGGATTTCCTCCGATACAAGATATCAAACATCTTAAAGCATCGACGTAAGCAGTTGATGTGCATCTATAGTATTACTATTTCTGCCTAAAAAAAGAGCGGCTCAAAAAAAGAAACAAGGCAGTACTGACACCATTTCAATCAACCGTAAGCTGATTTGGTTTCCACTGATTGCTTTCATTCTTCTATTTGCGGTAAATGCCATTAAACGGTATCATCACGCCAATGTTGATTGTAAACGAGCTTCATGGTACACATACAGACGTAGGGCTGGTTGTTAGTATCTGTGGCGGCTTGGAAATTCCCGTTATGATTGTGCTAGGTGCCTTGGGCAAAAAGTTATCGAACCATTTACTATTGATCGGCGCCTGCTTTATCGCAATCATTTACAATATTATTATAAGTGTTTCAACGCATTCCTGGCAGCTTATCGCAGCTCAGCTTTTGCAGGCAGTGTTTGTCGCTATTGTTATGGGCAATGGACTAAGCTACTTCACGGAACTGCTTCCAGATTCACCGGGAATGTCCTCAACCATATATTACAATGGGTCTATTATCGGGAGGTTAGCGGGTAACTTAGGCGGCGGTATCATTGCTCAGTTAAATAGTGAGGGGATGGACTCTGTCGCAAAATTGCACATCAAATGACATCAAACTGAACTAAACTTTGTCCCTTCTGTATGCTATCTTAAATCTGTAATGCTATTAATGGAAAGTTCACTTCATACATATTCATGAGGAAGAAGGATTGCACAATGAGTAAAAAGCTGCGTATCGGGATAATCGGAACTGGTGGCATTGCCAGAGCGCATGTATCGGCATACAAAAAGCTGCCGTACGTCGAGATTGTAGGTGTGGCAGATGTCATTGCGGGTAAGGCGCTCGCGTTTGCAGAAGCCGAAGGGTTGAAAGAAACAGCTTCATTCGACAGCCACACCGAGCTGTTGCGAATGGATTTGGATGGAGTCAGCATTTGCACGCCGAACGTATCGCATCATATCACGACGGTCGATTCTTTGCGCGCGGGTAAAAACGTTCTGCTTGAAAAACCGATGTCTGTCACGCTTCAAGAAGGAATTGAAATGACGCAGGCAGCGAAGGAAAGCGGAAAGATGCTGACGTTAGGCTTCCAACCGCGCTACGATCCGAATATGAAACTTCTGCAAACGATCGTGCAATCCGGGCGCCTCGGTAACGTCTATTACGTCGAAACGGGCGGCGGACGTCGCAGAGGTATGCCAGGAGGCACATTCATAAGTAAAAAGCTTGCAGGAGCAGGCGCAATGGCCGATATTGGGTGTTACTCGTTGGATATGGCACTAAATACGCTTGGATATCCTCGTCCACTAACCGTATCTGCATTTACGTCTAACCATTTTGGTACAAATTCGCTTTACCATCCAGAAGCGAGCAAGTTTGAAGTCGAAGATTTCGGCGTGGCGATGGTCCGTTTCGAGAACGATCTCGTGCTGCAGTTCAAAATATCTTGGGCGATGCATATGGATACGCTCGGAGCGACGATGTTCCTAGGCACGGATGCGGGGTTAAAAGTAACGCCGGCAGGTGCTGGTCCTTGGTCTGGAGTGTGGGACGGATCCGTCGGATCCATAACTCTTTATCATGATGAATTCGGCGGCCATACATCAACGCCGATCCCGCTGGTTCAGCATCAATTGAATCTGTTCGATCAAAAAGTGCATGATTTCGCTGAAGCGGTTCGGGATTCAAGACCGGCACCTATTCCAGGTGATCAAATACTTATCCAACAAGCTATCATCGACGGGGTGTTGCGATCAGCTGAAGCCCGTCGCGAGGTATCGGTGGAGCTGCCGTATTAATTTATTTGAGGAATGCATGAAGGGGAGGGGATTTTCCATATTGGCAAATCCTCTTTTTGTAGTACGCCCTTTAAATGGTCCAAATTTGCGTATATAAACAGGATGCTTGGACACAATAATTTGAGTTCATTGCGACTAATAACATGACCAGTAATAACAAGTATATTTTATGGAGCCGTTTGCTTGGAGAGACACAAATCTCCCGAAAGAGAGTGAAGCTAGTGATAACACCTGAACCGATAGAGTTGCACTACATAAAGCGACTTAATGACGAAGAGAATACGCTGATCGATGCGCTGCGAACAATAGAGATGCCTCCTGCAGCTGCATTACTCCTGGTTAGGAACGAGCTTAAAGGACCGTTGGAAAACGGGCCAATGGCAGAGATCCTGGACGGATTCTTAGCAAGGCATACTAAAGAAGGTGCTGACTAAGACTCGGAATATGTTCATTGTCTTCTTTGTGCTCATTTCATAGATTCTCGTCATCCGGCGCCGTTCAGCGGTTGATTAATCGTATTTTGCGCAAGTTTGAGCTAATTTTTGTGGAAAAATAAGTAATCAATTGATGCGGGTGATTGTACTGCATAATGGACAACATACATTTGATTTAACAACAAAGGGGGCAACTTTTTCGTGGGAATTTTAAGCGGTAATCCAAAAGATGAACCAATGCATTTCGGTGAAGTATCCAGTGTCTGGACAGCTTCTACTACAGCTAAAGCAGCAGTTTCTTTTTATCAAGCATATTTAAACCACGCAGGTGATAAAGACCTAAGGAAGTTGATTGAGGACTACATTGATCAAGCAAAACAAGAGATAAAAGAACTGGACGAAATACTTAATGCGAATGGTATCGCTTCTGCTCCAACAATGGCTGATAGGCCTAAAGCCAATCTCGAAGATATCCCTGTGGGTGCTCGTTTAGCGGATCAGGAGATTGCCACTGCGATATCTACCGACACAGCAGCTGGTGTTGTTGCTTGCACTCAAGCAATGGCAATGTGTATTCGCGAAGATATTGGTGCAATATTTGCAAAATATGCTGCCGCAAAAACGGTACTTGGCGGTAAAACCCTTAGAATGCTTAAGGATAAAGGATGGCTAGTTCCGCCTCCTTTACTTATCAAGAGACCAGAAACAGTTAATGTATAATTTCAAAAAAATAAAATTTAATAGTGGAGTTTAATTTGGCCTTTTTCATTTAATTGGCTTGGTCGGTTGAAAAGCCAAGGGGTCGACTTAAAATATCACACAAAAAATAACTCGCTTAGCTTAATGCTAGCGGGTTATTTGAATTAGATTTGTGTAAATGAACTTGGGACATGTCGGAGGATAAGGAAACCATTTAAAGTGACAAAGTATGGTCAAAGGACAAAAACATATATCGATGAAGTTCCGCGCAGAGCGAAGTTTATAGGCAAAGTAATTAATTTATAACACTACCTTGACAGTCAAGGTAGTGTGTCGTATTATACAGGTACGGGGTGATTAAACGAGTGAGAACAAAATTACATCCGATCTGCTGTCATACCGACACGATGATATTATGACTTTTATCTGAAGCTGATAATCGCTACATGAATATTTTAGAATTAACGAAAAGGGTAAAGCTGCTTACGCCCGCAACAAAAGCAACTGGAAAACGCAAAGCGCGTATTTAAAAACTTATTATAAGGGAGATGATGTTATGAATCAGAAATTGCCCCGCTCGTTGGAACGTAAGGTGGTAACAAACTTTAGCGCAAGCAACCTGGTGAATAGTGACTTTGCTGGCGTTACGGCCCATAAAGGACAGTTTAATGGCAGCGCGTTGCATGGTTCTGACTTTTCGGGCGCAGATTTGAACGGCAGTTCGTTTAAGAGCAGCGACATGCGCGAAGCTAATTTTGACGGCGCCAATCTAACGGACAGCAGCCTATCCGGACTTGACCTGACAAATGCAAGCTTCAATAAAACAATTCTTGTGCGAACCAATTTCAGCAAGTCGGGGCTTAATGGAGCCAAATTCACAGGAGTAAGACTGACCGACGTGACGTTAACACTGACCGATCTTAGAAAAACGATTTTTAAAGATTGTTTATTTGATGGGGTTGACTTCAAATACTCCGACTTGGGCGGTCAGCGTTTTGACGGGCAAACCTTTATTGGCGTGAAGTTTGATAAGGCGGCATTGAACGGAGTTTCGTTTAGGGGTGCAACGCTTAAAAATGTGTCTTTTATTTCAGGTTTTACGTTAACGAAAAAATATTATCGCGTCATTAAAACCATATGCTTTGACGGAGCGATGATGGATAAGTTGACTTATGCTTCTCTAAAGGGCATGGATGTCGATCTGTCTAAGGTTACTGTTATTTAAATTGGTTGATAAATCAGCTGGTGGGCAATGACATATGGTCCGGATGAAGTCCGCGGAATGAGCTGTACAATCCTTACGACGGAAAGGCGAAAATCATCTTCCAAAAAGAAGTGACGCTGGTTAATGGAAACTGAAAAACCTCCCTTTACAGGGAGGTTTTTTCCGTTGTCTCAGATAGGGTAGCGAGAAAGATAGCGAAGCGCTTACATATTGTGAGGTTTGTTATTTAAACCGCTTTAATAGGTGACATTCTTTCGAAAAAAGCGCATACAATTTACAAAAAATTAAACCGGTTTAACTTGCAACGGAGGTGATCGGTCGGATCTTCACGGCAGCCGAGAATCGGCAGAAGGCAAGAAGCAAAGGGAAGTGCAGCGGAAACAAGCATAGTTCATGAATGGAGGGGTTAATTTGAGGAGACAGAGGAAGTTTCTAGTCGTTCTATTAGTCATCTGTTCCATTATTGCCGCAGGGTGCACGAATAACAACAATTCGCCAGCCTCATCGGACGCGACCGAGAAGCCGAGAAGCGACAATAAGGCCGAGAACAAGGAAGAAGGCAAAGGCGGTGGAGGGGGCAGTGGCGGGACCGGCACGATAGCGGAGAAAGAAGCACCTATGCTCGCAAAGCTCGTAGCAGACGGCTCGCTCCCCCCGCTAGCGGAACGCCTCCCGGTCCAGGCAGACGTCATGGTAGAGCCCGTGGTCGAGCAGATCGGGCAATACGGCGGCGATTGGACGATGGCTTGGACGGGCCCGGGCGACAAGTGGTCCGTCGGACAACCGACGGAGGAGGCGCTTTTCCGGTTCAACAAGGACGGCAGCGGCGTCGAGCCGAACGTAGCCAAAGGCTATGAGGTCAACGAAAATTCGACCGAGTTCACCATCCATCTCAGGGAAGGGATGAAATGGTCCGACGGCAAGCCTTTTACCGCGAACGACGTGCTGTTCTATTGGGAGCATATGCTGACGAAAGAAACATTCGGCAAGGCGATCTACGATGCCTATTACTCGGTTGATCCGGTTACCGGCGATAAAGCGTTAGCTACGGTCACGAAGGTCGACGATTATACGTTCAAGGTCACTCACAAGTACCCGAGCGTACAGTTTCTCGAACGGGTCGCGATCGACAATAAGTGGTTTTTCGCACCGGCCCATTTCCACGAGACCATCTTGCCCGAGCTTGTCGGCGAGGACAAAGCGCTGGAGATCGCCAAGCAGTGGGGCTTCGAGGATACGACCGCCTTCCTGAAGGAAACCGGTTATTATTACTGGCTTTATCCGCAAATCCCGACGCTCCGGCCATGGGTGGCCAAGAACGATCCGAACAGCGACCAGTTCATTATGGAGCGGAACCCGTATTATTGGAAAACGGATCCGGAAGGCAATCAATTGCCTTACCTGGACCGAATCGTCGCGACGAAGATTCAAGATCCGAGCCAGCGGGTTCTCGGCACGCTGGCTGGCGACTTTAACTTATCCACGTTCGGGACGCAGGATTTCACCGTGCTGAAGGAAAACGAGAAGAAGGGAGATTTCCGCGTCATCACTTGGCAGCAGCCGGCTTGGATGACATCGGGCATCCAGCTCAACCAAACGATCGACGATCCTAACCTTCGTACATTGTTCCAAGATATCCGATTCAGGGAAGCGCTTTCCCTCGGGGTTAACCGCACTGAAATTACGGAAATCGTGACGAACGGCATCGCGGATCCGATTCAGGCTTCCGTCCAGGAAGGGCTCGTAGGCTACCAGGAAGGATGGGCGGATCAATGGTCGAGCTTCGATCCTGACCGGGCGAACGCGCTGCTCGACGAGATCGGATTAACGAAGCGCGACAAGAATAACTTCCGGCTGTTCCCCGACGGCTCTGACGTGACCCTCACGATAATGGACTCCTCGGAGGAGAGCGCCAATTACACCGAACTCCTCAAGAAGTATTACGAGGATATGGGCATTAAGACGAATGTGAAGCTTGTCGATCAAGCGACGCTGCAGGAGCTGAAGTATTCGAATCAGGTGCCGGTGAGCATCGAGAACATTTCCGTCGTGAACGTCGCTTACCGTCCCGATGCGCTCGTGCCGCTTCGCGTCCTTACTCCGTGGTATGGGCAATACGGCTTGTACGTTTCGTCCGGAGGTAAGGAAGGCATAAAGCCCGAGGGCGACGTCGCCAAAATTCTCGAGTACTGGGATCAGATCAAGGCGGCCGGAACGGCCGAAGAGATTAACCGGCTCGGCGACGAGATCGTCAAGCTGCACAAGAAGAACCAATGGGTGATTGGATATGCCGGCCCGACGCCGACTTTGATCGCCGCATCGAACAAAATGGGCAACATTCCGGAGGATCTGATCTGGGCCGACGAGTTCCGTTCGCTTGGAGCGGCCCACCCCGCGCAGTTCTATTTGAAGCCGTAACCTTTATTTCGCATACGTGTCGCAGTGGGCGGAGCGGGAGCTCCTCCCCTTGCGACGGCGTGTTCATTCTGAAGACATTCGCGCGATGCGAAATGGTCATGGGGAGGATAGGATAGCAGGTGCTACAGTACACGTTGAAGCGTATTTTACTAGCCGTCCTGGTCGTGTTTTTCATATCCGTCATCGTGTTCTACATCATACAGCTACCGCCCGGCGATTACGTATCCAATTACGCGGCCGAAATGTCCGTTGCCGGTGAGGTATTCACGCAGGAAGACATGGATGCGATGCGGGCGGATCTCGGTCTCGACCGTCCCGTTTACGAGCAGTACTTCATATGGGTCAAAGACATTGTAATGTACGGAGACTTCGGATTCTCTTTTAACTATAACAAGCCTGTCCTGGCCGTCATTAAGCAATATATGGGTCTGACGCTGACCGTATCCTTGGTCACGATGGCATTCCAATATCTAGTAGCAATTCCGATCGGCATCTACTGCGCGGTCAAGCAATATTCGATAGGCGACTATTTCTTCTCGGGGCTGAGCTTTCTTGGCATGGCGACGCCACATTTTCTAATGGCCGTCATTCTGATGTTCCTGTCCTACACGTGGTTCGGCGACCCGCTGCTCGGCTTGTTCTCCGCCGAATACGTGAATGCGCCATGGTCGATGGACAAAGCGATCGATCTGGCGAAGCATATGGTCATTCCGGTCATTGTCATCGGGCTATCCGGAACGGCGGATCTGATTCGCGTCATGCGGGGCCAGATGCTAGATGAGCTGAATAAGCCGAACGTCGTTACGGCAAGAGCGAAAGGCTTATCGGAGCGGAAAATTTTGTTCAAGTACCCGACGCGAGCGGCGCTGAATCCAATCGTCAGCACGTTCGGCTGGTCGCTGACATCGATCTTCACCGGGTCTACAATTACGGCAATCGTCCTTAATTTGCCGATTCAAGGACCGGTCATGTTCAATGCCTTACTTGGGCAGGACATGTATCTGGCAGGGACTTGGCTGCTGTTCATGGCGCTGCTGACGGTGCTCGGAACTTTGATTTCGGACATTTTGCTCGCGTGGCTGGATCCAAAAATTCGCACAGAATTCAGGGGAACGTAGACTATGAGACGAATACCGGTGTTCGGAAAAAGACAAGCGGTTATCGCTGAGCCGGCCAGGGACAAGGACGCGATCTACAGCTCGCAATGGAGGCTCATGTACGTAAGGTTCAAGAAGCATAAGCTCGCCCGGGTCAGCCTGGTCGTGCTGGCGCTTCTCTACGCGGGAGCGCTGTTCGCCCAATTTCTAGCCCCTTACGGGCTGGAAAACTACGACAGCAAATACGTGAACGCCCCGCCGATGAAACTGCGATTCGTCGATGCGGAAGGGAAGTTCCATATCAGGCCGTTCGTATACGAGCTGAAGTCGGGGCGCGATCCGGAGACGATGCGCAAAACGTTTACGTTTAACACGGAGAAGAAGTATCCGCTGCAATTTTTCGTCAAAGGGGAGAGCTACAAGTTTCTCGGACTCCTTCCTTCCTCCACGCATTTGATCGGCGTTGAGGAGCAAGGCCGCCTCTTCCTGCTTGGCACGGACGCGCTCGGACGGGACTTATTTTCACGCATTTTGCTCGGAAGCCAGGTATCGTTAAGCATTCCTCTGGTTGGGGTTGGCATCAGTTTTGTACTAGGCTTGATAATCGGCGGCGCGTCCGGCTATTTCGGAGGCTGGCTGGATTCCGTCATTCAACGGGTCATCGAAATTATCCGTTCCTTCCCGACGTTGCCGTTATGGATGGCGTTGTCCGCGGCGATTCCTCCGCGTATTCCGGTCGTCCGGATGTACATCTACATCGTTATCATCTTCGCGTTCATCGAATGGACTGGACTGGCAAGGGTCGTAAGGGGCAAGTTTATTTCTCTCAAAAACGAAGATTACGTCGTTGCCGCCAAAATCGCGGGCGTGAGCGACGCGAAAATTATCGTCAAGCATTTGCTGCCCGGTTTTATCAGCTACCTGGTCGTTGCCACGACGCTGGCGATTCCCGGCATGATTCTGGCCGAGACGGCCATGAGCTTCCTCGGACTCGGTATTCGTTCTCCAGCCACCAGCTGGGGCGTGCTGCTGCAGGAAGCGCAGAAGATCGATAATATCGCTTTGTATCCGTGGAAAATCATTCCGCTCGGGACGGTCATTCTTACCGTCTTAACGTTCAACTTTCTAGGCGACGGCTTGCGCGACGCGGCGGATCCATACAAGAGGTAGATCAAAATCCAAGGTTATAGCGAGGGGATACATATGACAGCAGAGGCCGCTCAACCGCAACAGCCGCTTCTTCGTGTTCAGGATCTGAAGATTCGGATTCAGATGGATAACGGAGTGATGAACGCCGTGGACGGGGTCGATTTCGAAATCCGCAGAGGCAGGACATTAGGCCTCGTGGGCGAGTCAGGCTGCGGCAAAAGCTTGACGAGCCGGGCGCTTATCGGCATTAATCCGAAGGAATGCGAGACATCGGGAACTATCGCGTACCGTTCGTCGCAAGAGCCTGGGGCGAAGGGGGAGCCGCTGGATCTGTTGGCTCTGGACCCGAATGGCCGGAAGATCCGTTCCATTCGGGGGCGGAAAATCGCCATGATCTTTCAAGAGCCGATGACGGCCTTCTCGCCGATGTACACGATCGGGAATCAGATCATGGAAGCGATTCTGATCCACCGGACCAAGAGCAAGAAGGAAGCGAAGAAAATCGCGCTCGAGATGCTGAGCAAGGTCGGTATATCGGACCAGGAAAAGCGATTCGACCAATACCCGCATGAGTTCTCCGGCGGCATGCGCCAGCGGGCGATGATCTCGATGGCGTTGTCATGCAATCCCGAGCTGCTGATCGCCGACGAGCCGACGACAGCGCTCGATGTGACGATTCAAGCCCAGGTGCTGGAGCTGATGAAGCGTCTACAGCAGGAATTCGGCATGGCGATCCTGCTGGTGACGCATGATTTGGGCATCATCGCGGAAATGTGCGATGAAGTGGCCGTCATGTATCTCGGCAAAATCGTCGAGCAGGCGCCCATGAAGGAGATTTTCCGCAATCCGAAGCACCCGTATACGAAAGGGCTTCTGCGCTCGATGCCGAGGCTGGGCGGCAATAAATCGAAACGGCTGGAATCGATCGAAGGCGCGGTTCCGATTCCGGTCAATATGCCGCCGATGTGCGGCTTCTACGACCGTTGCAAGGACCGGATCGAAGGCGTATGCAATATGCGGTCCGTGCCCGCGACGCCTATTTCCGACAGCCACACGGTCAGGTGCTTCCTGTATTCGGATCAGCAGGGAGGGCAGTAAAGATGGCGAAGCCCATACTGGAAATTAAAAATCTCAATAAGGATTTCAAAGTAAAGTCCAAAAAGGCGCTGTTCGCCAAACCGGTATCCGTGCAGGTGCTGCAGGATATTTCCTTCGATCTGCTGGAGGGGGAGACGCTGAGCATCGTCGGGGAATCAGGCTGCGGCAAGACGACGCTCGGCCGATGCATCGTGAGGGGCATGAATGCCTCTTCCGGCGAAGTCGTCTACCGAACGGAGAGCGGAGAGTCCGTTGATTTCCTGAAACTGAAGGGCGCCGATTCGAAAAGGTTCAGAAAAGACATTCAGATGATTTTCCAGGACCCGTACTCATCGCTAAGCCCGCGGATGAGCGTATTCGATATTATATCCGAGCCGCTGATCGCCAACTTCAAGCTGCCTAAATCCGAGGTGGAACGGAAAGTGTCGGCCATCGCGGAGAAAACGGGGTTAAACGCCAGCTATCTTAAACGTTACCCCCATGCCTTCTCCGGCGGACAGCGGCAGCGGATCGCCATTGCGCGGGCGCTCATTACCCAGCCGAGGCTGATCGTATGCGACGAAGCGGTATCCGCGCTGGACGTGTCGATCCAAGCCCAAATCATTAACCTGTTGAAGGATCTGCAGGAGCAATTCAAAATCACATATATTTTCATCTCGCATGATCTGTCGATCGTGGAGAACATTTCGGACCGCGTGGCGGTTATGCATCTGGGCAAGGTGGTGGAGATGGCTGACGTCGACTCCATGTTTGGGCAGCCCAGACATCCTTATACCGAGGCGCTTCTATCCGCCGTGCCGCAACCGGACCCGGATTTGAAGAAGGAGAGGATCGTCCTGGATGGCGAGGTACCGAATCCGGCGAATCCGCCCAGCGGCTGCCACTTTCATCCTCGCTGTGCGTACAAAACGGAGAGATGCGAGAAGGAAGTGCCCGTATTGCGGGCAATCGGAGATAACCATATGGCGGCCTGCCATTACGCGGATCAATTGACATTAAGGGGGGCAAGGCATGAACGGTGAACAAGCGATGGACAATGAAGCGAAAGAACTTATTATTTTTCTCGATTGCGGGGATACGATTATCGATGAAGGCACGGAGGTGCGCGACGAGCACGGCACGGTTATAGAGGGCGGAGTCATTCCAGGAGCCGATGAGATGGTAAGAACGCTGGCGGATCGCGGCTATCGGCTGGCGATCGTAGCTGACGGATCGGCCCAATCGTTCAAAAACCTGTTGACGATAAACGGTCTTTACGATTATTTCGAAGTATTGATCTACTCCGAACAGATGAGGGTCGAGAAACCGAATCCGCGCATGTTCAAGGCGGCCATGGGCGCGATGGATCTTGGCGAGCAAGACCGGAGCCGGATCATCATGGTCGGCAACAATCTGTCGCGCGACGTCAGGGGAGCGAATCAGGTCGGCATCACGAGCGTGCATCTGAACTGGACCTCGCGTTACCCGAAGACATCGGTTGATCCCGCGGAGCGGCCGGTGTACACGATCGAAGAGCCGCTTGCGCTAGTAGAGCTGGCGGATCACTTGAATGAAGGGCTCGCCTCGAAGAAGCGTGTTCAAGCATGAAAGGGCGCAACGGCTAGCCATGGCGAAAATCGATGACGTAGCACGTCTCGCTGGCGTATCCAAAGGAACTGTCTCCAACGTGTTCAGCCAGAAAAGGCCGACCAGCAAGAAAGTGACGGAAAAGGTGCTTAAAGCGTCCAAGGAGCTGAATTACGTTCCGAATCACATCGCGAGAAGCTTGGCGACAAAGAAAACGATGGCGATCGGGTTAACCGTCCCGCACGGCAACTTCTTCTTCAGCGCGTTTCACAACCAATTCATTAACGACGTCCTGCTGGAGGCTTCCCGGTTCGGCTACAGAGTGTTGCTCGATATGCTTCCGGTGCTGGAAGTGAAGACGCCCTCCCTGGCGAGCTATCCTATCGACGGCGCGATCGTGCTTGGGCCGATGGAGGAGGACGAGCGGATTCACTTGCTCCATCAGAACGGCATCCCCTTCGTCACGGTCGGCAAAATTTTCAATTCGCTTGTAGAGGACGCGCCTACGGTAAACAACGATAACGAGCGGATCGTGCATGACATTTGCGATTATTTGATCGCTAGAGGGCATACAAATTTAATGTATCTGAACGCGATGGAACGGATGACCGTTTCCGTGGAGAGAAGAGCGGCGTTCATCGAAGCACTGGCGAAGCATCAGCTCGTCATGCGGGATTTTATGCACCATTACAAGCCTCCCATCTTTGCGGACGATTATTTGCAATACGGCTATGCGGAGACGTTACGCGTCATTCGGGAAAGCGGAGAGAAGGTGACGGCGATCATTGCTGACGACGACCGCGCGGCCTTCAACGCCATGAATGCGATTAAGGATATGGGTCTTCGCATTCCCGAGGATATTTCCCTGTTCGTCATTTGCGGCGATCTATCGATGATGCATCAGACAACCCCGGCGCTGACCGGCATGGATCTTCAGCCATCCGAGCTGGGCGCGCAGTCCGTCAAGCTGCTCATGCATAAGATCGGCAGCAACGAGGGCGTATATCCGAACCATATAATTATCGCAAGTAAAATCGTGGAGAGAGCCTCCTGTTCTTCAATAGAAGGAGTGCGGTAGGTTGAAAAGACCGATGATTGGCGCCCATACGGGCAGCGGCATAAGTCCGGACAACACCCTCGCTTCGTTCATGGAAGGCATCCGAAGCGGGGCGGATATCGTGGAGGTGGACGTGCATGCCGCTATGGACGGTACGGCTGTGCTGCTGCATGACGAATCTCCATATTTGTTGACCTGCACGTTCGAGCAACTGAACCGGCCCGACATGCGGCGGCGTATTGACCMGGCTTATGAGGAGCATGAAATCGCGACGCTGGAGCAAATATTGCAAGTATCGGATCGGCTTGGAACGAAGCTGAATATCGATTTGAAATCGGCGGCCAGCATCGAACCGGCCGTCAAGCTCATTCGGCAGTACGGAGCCCRTGAGCGAGTCCATATTACGGGCTATTCGGAGACATTGACGGCTCGCTTCCCTGATATTCCGGTCATGATCAATACGCCGGTCGAGGTTGATCCACGGCAACTGGAGCAGTACGACAAGTTCGCGCAGCGCATCTGCGAAGCGGCGAAGCGAGAAGGGTACGCAGGCCTCAATATGAATTACCGGACCTGCTTCGAGCCGATCGCGGAGACGGCACACGAGTACGGGCTTACTGTGTGGGTCTATACGGTTAACGAGCTTTCGCAGATGGAGCGATTCATCCGGATGGGCGTTGATGCCATTACGACGCGCAAGCCGGAGTTGCTGCTCAGCCTCCTAGCGCCCTAAAAGAAGAAACCGCCAAGACACTAGTCTCGGCGGTTTCTTCTTTTAGGACGCATTGATTGGTTATAGTCTATTGCTATAACCATGTATAGTTTATTGGTATTGAGATATAACCAATTGGATATGTTACCTTATTTATATAATGAATTTGTGATCAAAGGAGATTAACTATGAATATTCAAACCGAACCTAAACAGCGATCCGTTACTCCCTTTCGATATGATATCGTTGGCAGCTTCCTTCGTCCTAAAGTGCTGAAAACCGCTAGATTGCAATACCAAAACGGTGAAATTTCAGCCGAGCAACTAAAGAGCGTAGAAGATGCAGAGATCGTTAAGCTTGCACAGAAACAGAGAGAGGTTGGTCTTCAAGCCATAACTGACGGAGAATTTCGCCGCTCCTGGTGGCATCTCGATTTTTTCTGGGGATTTGACGGCGTAGAACGGACAATCATTGATCACGGCTACCAATTTAACGGAGCGCAATCTAGACCCGAAACAGCTCGCTTAACCGGTAAAATAGGTTGCAGTAACCATCCGTTTGTTTCGCATTTTGCATTTTTGAAAGGAGTTGCCGGAGAGGGAGTAGTTGCGCGCCAATCGATACCGGCGGCAGCGCAGTTCTTGTTCGAGCTAGACAGGGCAGAAAATCAGGAAAGCACGAAGGCGATCTACCCGAATCGAGAAGAGCTTGTTTCCGATATTGCAAAAGCGTACAAAAGCTCTATTCTTGCTTTCTATGAAGCTGGTTGCCGCAGCATCCAAATCGACGATTGTACATGGGGAGCGCTATGCGACGAGCAATTTATGACGATCTTGGAGCAAAACGGCGTGAACGTTACCGAGTACGCGAACGAATTCGCGAGGCTGAACGAAGAAGTTGTATCCAATCTGCCGGACGATCTCGTTGTGACTACACATGTATGCCGGGGTAATTATGTTTCGACTTATGCAGGAGTCGGCGGAGGTTACGAGCCTATTGCGCAGACCCTCCTGGGTATCGATAACTATTCCGGTTACTATTTGGAGTTTGATACCGAGCGCGCAGGCGATTTTAAGCCACTTCGCTTCTTGAAGGACAACCAGCAGGTCGTGCTAGGTCTGTTTTCCTCGAAATTTGGTGAGCTAGAAAGCAAGGAAGATATACTGAAGCGTATTGAAGAAGCGAAGCAATACGTTGATATTGACCGAATTTGCTTGAGCCCGCAATGCGGCTTTGCTTCTACGGAAGAAGGCAATTATCTGACAGAGGAGCAACAATGGAGGAAACTCGCTTTTATTAAGGAAATTGCTGATGAAATTTGGAAATGAGTTATAGTCTTCGAACTGTTTAAGAGGCCGCGTTTAATGCGGTCTTTTTTTTTATTATGATTTTGTTTTTACGATAGGAAACTAAAGCATTGTAAACCGCATCAACAGCGGTTTTTTTGTTGTAAGGATATACGATCTTGTCCAACATGAAGGATTCGATGAGGCTTTATACCCCTATTCAAAATTTTCGAACCATTTATTCATTTTATTCAATTTTACAAAACGTTTAATGGGTTTTACAATAGGCTCAACGGTATCATGTTGGAAGGAGATACCATAGAATGGGGGATTTCTGATGACAAACTCGGTAATTACTCGCGGCAATTCAGCGGTTTCTCACTGTGCCTTTACGTTCGATGACGGTCCGATGCGTATTCCTGTTGATGCATGGCTGGATGCTTTGGAGCAGGGAGGGGCGTGCGGAACGTTTTTTTTAACGGGCGAGTGGTTCGATCGGTATCCGGCGAAAGCAAGAGAAATGCTCGCTAGGGGCCATGAGCTCACAACGCATACGTACCATCACCGCAATATGGCACATGTGACCAAATCCGTTTTCTTCGAAGAGTTGAAGCTGGCTGAGCTGGCTTATCAAGAGGCAACGGGACGGCCGGTTCCTGCCTTCATGCGTTTTCCTTACGCCTCATATCGGGAGGAGAATTTGGAATGGCTCCGAGAGTGGAACTACATGGTCATCGAGGGAGAGGATACCGTCGACTGGTCGGGACCACCAAGCGCGCAACTTGTGGAGCGAGTGATACCAAAGCTGGTTAACGGGGCTATTTTAATGTTTCATGCCAATGAAATCGCCAAAGAGACACCCCAGGCCGTTAAATCGCTTGTACACCATACTTACACAAAAGGTCTTGCCGTGGTTCCCGTATCCCAACTGCTTCATGCTGATGGCATCAGGACAGGCGAGCGTAGCTGGCAAGTCCGCTTCAAACCGACTCTCCAAGGTTCTTTCCATAGTGAACAGTGGAAACGTGTAACTGGGGAAGATGAATTGCGGAAGCTGGCCGCCGATTCGCTTGAATGGGGAAACCCGAACGCTCCTACAGGGACCGGCGCCTACAGTAAATGGCTACAAGAACTCTCAATGCTGATCCAGTCAGATGGCGAAACGCGTTTTGTCGCTCGCAGCTTTGCCGAACAGCACTGGGCATACGTTCGTGCTTCCGTCCGCGGCGACGCGCTAGTGCTGGAGGACTTCGCTACGAAGGAAGCACATACGGATGCCTTGGTATATATCCTGCAATGGGCGGCACATGAGGCATTAGCCTTGGGATGCGAGTGGATTACCAGCACACAGGACATGCGCCGTATTCACAAGCTGTGTGAACAGCTGGGTTTCGAAGCCGAGATTGTTTTGCAAGAAGAATAACAGTTAAGTTGAAGACATATCCAGTACAGCACAACAGCTACAGGCAAGGACTTTTTATTCTCGTCCTTGCCTGTAGCTGTTTCAATTTCTTCTGACACCAATTCCGTGTGTGTGACGGCGCAAACGGTTCGAACTGCGGTGAGTTGCAGCATGGTAGAAGAGAAACAGGTAACATGATAGCTTCAAACCCTTTTGAAAATTGTATATAGGTCACCGTGGTTGGATAGGGTATGACCGGGCCTTTTAGCCGGATGAACGAGGATGAAGAGGTGATGGAGTATTTTCCAAATACTTTAAATGTTGAAGAGACCAAGGCGTTCTATGACAGGATTTTAGACGAGTTTAAGGAATTTGGATTTGGCTTGTACGCGGTTGAGGAGAAAGATACAAATAGGTTTATTGGGTTCATTGGATTTCATCGAGCTGCGTTTGAGGCGGATTTTACACCTTGCGTGGAGATTGGATGGAGGCTTAACAAAGAGGCGTGGGGTAAAGGCTATGCAACGGAGGGAGCAAGAGCATGTTTGCTATATGGCTTAGATAGTTTAGGCTTTGACGAGGTGTTTAGTTTTACAGCGGATATTAACGAGCCTTCGAAAAAAGTAATGAAGAAATTAAGCCTTTCTTTTGTCAAAACCTTTGATCACCCGAATGTGGGGAGCAGCAGTCCGCTTTGCAAGCATGTTTTATATCATATCAAACCAAATTAATCGTCAACATTTGCTGATGGGAAATTTTAGTTGTTTCGCAATATGAATTCTAGTATTGTGAAATGAGTAAGAGCTTTAGGAGGTAGGTTACCATGACTAGCGAATTAAAACGCGACCTAATCGCTATTATTTTAGCCGTGTTGATTATGGGCGGAATCGCCTTTAAAACCTATATGCCCGATGCATTCGCAAGAAAGCCCGCTCTAACTTTGTCAATTGAAGATGCAAGCAATCGACTAGAGCGAATTGTTTCGAACAACGGAACGTATATAACCCGCTTCGATAACCAGGCACTTGAACCTGATGTATATGAAGCGTTAGCACACACTGTTAATGATTACGGGGTATCGAATGATATTCTATATGTAGCAGAATTAGTGCAGAAATATAATGACGCTGGGAGCGTGGAGAACTTATAAGAAGCATTAATAATAGTGAACGATATAAGGCAATACGTCGAGAGTAATAGGTTACAAGGCCGTTGAAGAAGTATGCGATCAACGGCCTGGCGTCTACTTTCCATCTCTCACGAACAGTTCGATTCGAGCCTTGATGGCGTCTCTGACCGTACGGAATTGTTCCATGATTTCTTCTTCCGTCCCTGTCGCTTTGGCTGGGTCATCAAAACCCCAGTGCCATTTGGTGACATTTGGATTCATAATAACAGGACAGTGCTCATCAGCATGACCACAAAGTGTAATGACATAAGTTGCACGATTCAATATCTCAGGATCAATAACATCAGAGCTATTAGCGCTAATATCAACACCGGCTTCTTTCATCACTTGAACCGCTTTAGGATTCAAACCATGCGCTTCAAGTCCAGCGCTTTTGACTTCGAAGTTATCTCCGCCAATGGCATTCATGAAACCATCAGCCATTTGACTCMGACATGAATTCCCCGTACATAGAAAATAAACAAGTGGTTTGTTAGACATTTTTAAAAGACCCCTTAGAATTGGAATTTGAATTTATGATCATCAACTTACAACTTTAAGCCAAAGATAAAGCCCGGATAATGTAATAAAGAGGACAGGTACGGTCAGGATAATACCCGTTTTAAAATATGCTCCCCATGAAATCTTAACACCCTTATTGGATAACACGTGCAACCAAAGCAAGGTAGCTAGCGAACCGATCGGAGTAATTTTCGGACCCAAGTCAGACCCAATTACATTCGCATAAACAAAAGCTTCATGAATCACTCCCGTAGAGTTCGTATTGTGAATGGCAAGCGCATTAATCATGACTGTCGGCATGTTATTCATAATCGATGAGAGGATAGCGGCTATAAATCCGGACCCGACTGTGGCTACAAACAAGCCTTGATCACCGACCCATTTAAATACATCGCCAAGTTCATTTGTCAGTCCAACATTTCTAAGACCATAAACAACGACATACATTCCAATGGAGAATGTAACTACTGTCCATGGCGCACCTTTTACAAGCTTCCAGGTATGGATCTCCCGGCTTTGACGAGCAAGCACCAAGAAGATGATGGCTGCAACACCAGCTATGATCGATACCGGTACACGAATAAACTCACTTGTTAAATAAGCGATGAGAAGAACGGCGAGAATAAACCATGAAATCTTAAACAGGCGCATGTCCTTAATCGCATCAACCGGTTTCTTTAATTGTGCCAAGTCATATTGCTTGGGTATGCTTTTCCGATAGTAGATGAAGAGTACAAGTAAACTTGCCGTGACAGAGAACAGAGTAGGGACTATCATACGACTGGCATATGCCGCAAATCCTATTCCGAAAAAATCAGATGACACGATATTAACCAAGTTACTGACGACTAGCGGAAGGGAGGCGGTATCGGAAATAAAACCGCTTGCCATGATAAACGGAAGAATCATACGATCATCAAATTTCAACGCCCGAACCATGGCCAGAACAATAGGCGTTAAGATAAGTGCAGCACCGTCGTTGGCGAAGAAAGCAGCAACCGCCGCACCTAATAGAATGACGTATACAAACATTAAAATACCGTTTCCTTTGGCAGCTCTAGCCATGTGAAGCGCGGACCACTCAAAGAAACCAATCTCATCGAGAATGAGAGATATCAGAATAACCGCAACGAACGCAAGGGTTGCGTTCCATACTATTTGCGTTACATCCCAGACATCATGAAAATCTACGACACCAAAGATAAGTGCAATTACTGCACCGCCACATGCTGACCACCCAATGTTAAGACCTTTCGGCTGCCATATGACGAACACTAACGTTATTATAAAAATGATTGAAGCAATTGCCAGCATAATGCCTCCTGGTTTATGTACAGCCTTTTACTGCATTGATTTTCTCTTGCATAGATGGAAGTTGATCGATTAGATGCCTCAAATAATCTTTGTCATCCAGGTTCAATGAATAGTAAATCCACTGACTTCGGCGTTCCTCGTTAATTAGACCGCCGATTCTTAGTTTTTTTAGATGTTGGCTAATGTTCGGCTGGGTTGTTTCTAAAATCTCAACGATATCACAGACACACATCTCCCGGTGCCGTAGAAGCGCCATAATTGTCAACCTGGTTTTATCTGAGAGAAGCTTAAGGTTATCGGACATTTCATCAATCGGTTGCAAATGGTTGCCTGCCCCCTTTCTGTAACTAGCTTGCTGACTACAGGGTTATTATATACGCAATTATTTATATAAGTAAATGATTATATTAGTGATTACTTATTTCTTATTCACATGACGTAGATGCATGATTTGGACTGCAGCAACTGCTGCTGATCCCACTTAATTCTTGTGACCTAGACACAGAGCAGACGCCAGTCTCCGGCAGATGAAGATGCACTTCACGAGCTGCTTTAAAGTCTCCATCTAATGCAGCCACAACACTACGAACTTGTTCATAGCCTGTAGCCAGCAGGAAAGTCGGAGCTCGACCGTAACTTTTCGATCCCACGATATAAAAATTTTGTTCAGGCTGACGAAGTTCCGCTTCACCATGAGGGCGTACAGTGCCGCAGCTATGAATATTGGGATCAATCAAGTCAGCTAGTTGTAAGACGGACTCCACAGCGGTATCAGCAGCATACCGCAATTCAGATAGAAACGAGAAATCAGGTCGTGATCCCGATGCCACAATAACCTCATCGATTTTATCGATAGCGTATGCCTTATCTAATTGAGTTCCATGTAGAGATAAGGTGTTTGATTCTTTCTTAATTTGATCAATAAGAAATGGCGTGTGAACCTGTACATTGCCTTGTTGTACATATTGGTTAGCTCGAGTACCTAGTGCTCCGCGTGCCGGCAGCCCGTCATTTTCTCCGCCGCCAAAGGCATCCGAAACCTTTTGCTTTCTTAGCACCCAATGAATTGTTGTTTCTGGAGTCTTCAATTTCAACTCATTTAACAAAGTGAGGGATTGGAGAGCCGAGTGGCCACTACCTACAACAACAATGTTTTTCCCAGCATAACGTTTTTTACCTGCACCCAATATATCAGGAATACCGTACTGAATGTGATCTTTATAAATGATCTCGCCATCTGCAGGATGGCCACTTGTGCTCATCGGGTTTGGTGTAAGCCACGTTCCAGTGGCATCAATGACCGCAGAAGCCTCTTTTCGGAATAACTTACCTTGCTGCTCATATTCAATAATAAAGGCCGCATGATCCCGGCCGGCTGTTTTCATTTTATCGAATCCTTTTCGATAAATGGCATTAACCGATGATTGTAGATGAATAAAAGGTTGTAGTTGTTTCAACTGAGATAGCGGTAGAAGATACTCATTAACCAGCTCTAGCCCCGTAGGCATGTGATTTTTTGCTGGAGATTGCCAACCTGACTCAAGAAGGAGCTCGTTTGCAGCTGTATCTATGTTAAACTCCCAAGGGGAGAACATTCTAACATGGTTCCAACTGAGTACAGAGGATGCGATATGAGTACCTTTTTCAAATAAAATAAATGGCATGTTTCTCTTTACGAGTTGTGCAGCAGCAGCTAATGCTACTGGTCCGCCACCGATAATAGCTGTTGGTAATTCTGCATTCATTTTTATTTACTCCTTGGATTTTACTTGCAAATTGCAAATATAAGATAAAATGTATACCTCCATTATTTTGGAGGCACACAACATGTTGCAGATTTTTGCATAGCTTCATTAAATAATTGAATGGAGCGAAGTACCGTTTCTCGTTCAAACTCACTCATTGTTGATAAGACGCCATTCAGTTGAGCATTTACGGTAAGGTTAATTGCATTTTCAACACTTAACCCTTCAGGCGTCAGGGATAGAATATTAATTCGTTGATCAGAATGATGGGGAGTTTTCTTTACTAATCCTTTATCGGTCAAGGTTTTAACTTGTCTGCTGAAAGTGGTAATGTCCATTCCTAGAGCGCCTGCAATTTCCTGCATGGAGGGATTATGCTGACGATTAATTTCATATAGGATATGGCTTTGTACAAGTGACACCTCTTGGCCGCAACAGGAATCGCAGCATTGTTCATTTAACAAACCAAAATTCCGGGACAAGATCTGAAACATATTCCTTACGTTTTCCATTTGTATGACCTCCTGAGCCAGTTATACCATTTATATTTGCAAAACGCAAATAAGAAGTTGTGATCGATTTTACAATTTCTACGACTTTTTATACAAATCAGCAGTAGCCCATACTTGTCTAATAAGCTGCTGCCGTACCTGCAAGGTTCTGGACCAGTTTATTATGGCAAGAACTATCCTAGGCTCCRTAGAGTAAAAGCTAAGTATGATCCGACAAATGTATTTAATAATCCTCAGAGTATTCCACCGGCATAATCGAGACTCTAATTAAGCGGAGAGTATAAAAGTGGAAAAGTCGCGTAATCTCGCGGCTTTTTTATTTGATTCAAATCATATTAACATTATCTAATATGATGGAGTATAATACATATTAGAATCGGTTAATATGACGGGGGTAAATATGAAACAAGACCTGTTAAATACAAAAGTGAAGTTTATACGCGGGTTTGGAGATAAGACGCGCATTCAAATTCTTGAAAGTATTCAGAATTCGGAGAAGACCGTATCTCAGATCATCGAGGGAGTCCAGGCAAGTCAATCGAGCGTTTCCCAGCATTTAGCTTGTCTCAAGGAATGTGGACTCATCACGAATAGGCAGCATGGAAAGTATATCTATTACAGCTTAAGCAGCGAGAAAATTAGACTTCTCCTAACCATGATTGATGATGTGTTTGCGGAAGTCCAAACAGAAGTAGCATGTTGTGACCGACATTTCGAAAAGGTTGAGAGTGATTGTCGTGTCAGATAAAGAACTTAAGTTCAAAAAAGAGCTAATAGTCATGCCGGTCAAAACTTACAATATCCAAGGCATGGATTGCAGTTCCTGTGCTCATACTCTTGAAAATCATTTAAGACAGAATCCAAGAGTCAAAAACGTCACAGTTAACTTTTCTACAGCAAAAATGCACATCGAGCATGAAAATAGTATTGAGGATATTATTAAGGAAGTTGGTAAAACAGGCTACAAGGCTACACTTTCATCGAAAAATAGAACCACACCCATAGAACAGCGACAAAATCATCAACCTGCAATGATTTTATCAGGGGTTCTACTTCTACTTGGGTTTATTAATGCTCAAGTGAATAATGACTCGTTGCTAACTACGATATTGTATGCTTGTTCTGTTGCTATTGGCGGCTACAAACCAGCTAGAAGTGCATTTTACGCTGTTAAAAGCCKATCGTTAGATATGAACGTTCTCATGACAATAGCTGCAATAGGTGCTGTACTAATTGGTGAGTGGTTGGAAGGGGCAACTGTTGATTGGCTGTTTGCACTGGGGAATGCGCTGCAAACAAGTTCTATCGAACGAACGAGAAAATCGATTAGAAGCTTATTCGATTTGGCGCCTCCAATTGCGTGGTTAAAACGCAATGATGAGCTAGTTCAAGTACCAGTCGATGAGATTCAGTTAGGCGAAGTTATCGCTGTGAGGCCTGGGGATAGGATAGCTCTAGATGGAGAAGTGGTCTCCGGAGTTTCAATGGTTAATCAAGCGCCTATAACCGGTGAATCAATTCCTATCGAGAAACAGGTAGGCGATACTGTATATGCAGGCACAATTAACGAACACGGCACCTTGGATGTTAAGGTAACCAAGCATGTAGAAGACACGGCCATCGCCAACATTATTCACCTAGTCGAAGAGGCGCAAGAGCAGAAAGCTCCTGCACAAGCTTTTGTTGATAAATTTGCAAAGGTATATACACCAATAGTTTTTGTTCTTGCCTTAGTGACGATTGTTTTGCCACCGATTCTTGGGATGGGATCATGGTCAGAATGGTTTTATCGTGGGTTAGAATTGCTCGTTGTGGCATGCCCTTGCGCACTGGTCATTTCAACTCCCGTAGCGATCGTATCTGCTATTGGCAATGCCGCGAAAAATGGGGTGCTAATTAAGGGAGGGACGTCCCTTGAAACAGCCGGAGGATTAAGCTCCATCGCTTTTGATAAAACAGGAACACTGACAGAAGGTAAACCTAAAGTAACGAGCATCATTACGTATGGAATTGAAGAAAATGAATTGTTGTCTATCGCACGAACGTTAGAAGAGAATTCGTCCCATCCAATTGCACAAACCATCGTTCGGTATGCCAAAGACAAGGGAGTATCTATACAAATTGGTAGGGAATTCACTAATATTGTTGGCAAGGGAGTTAAGGGTCATATCTCCGGAATTGAGTATTTTGCCGGAAATTTAAAGTTGTTTAAAGATTTAGAGATCCCTATTACTCATATCGAAGAACAAGTTGAGCAGCTACAGAGCAGCGGTCATACACTTACCATCATCGGATCGGCGGTTACGATAATAGGTATTATTGCAGTGTCAGATTCAATTCGAGAGACAACGTTAACTGCTTTAAAAGGACTTCAAAATGCTGGTCTGAAAGAATTCGTGATGTTAACCGGAGATAATGAAGGGACCGCCAAAAAAATTGCCTTGCAAGCCAATATATCTCGATATTTCGCGGAGATGATGCCAGAAGATAAAGGGTCTGCTATAAAGAAACTTCAATCTGAAGGGCATATAGTGGCTATGGTAGGCGATGGAATAAACGATGCACCAGCACTAGCAACAGCAGATCTTGGTATTGCCATGGGAGGTGCCGGTACAGATACAGCAATGGAAACTGCAGATGTCGTACTCATGGCAGATCATTTGGAAAAGTTGCCACACACTATAAAACTAAGTAGAAAAGCAATGCGAATTATAAAGCAAAATATCTGGTTTTCGATTCTAATTAAAGCGATAGCCTTGACTTTAATTTTCCCAGGCTGGCTGACGTTATGGATCGCTGTACTGAGCGATACAGGAGCTGCTGTATTAGTTATTTTAAATAGCATGAGGCTTTTACGATTGAAATAGACCGACATAGTTGGTAAGGGCAAGCACAGTCTACCGAACTCCCCCGTGTTMGGCAATGATCACCCTGGCCTATGTAGCAGCAGACTGAGTAGACCTCGGTCTGCTGCTTTTTTCGACACGTTCAATTTTTAATAGCGCTTACATTAGGATATTCATAGGGAGCTTCGCTCTTTGTCATTATAATGAAGTTGCAATTAACTTAATGATGAGGTGAGGTGGGGGTATTAATGAAGGGGAAGTCCGTATTATCATTGCTTCTTGCTTGGATGTTGATTGTCGCGCTCGTTCCGTCTTATGCAGGTGCAGATCCAGCGCAGGGTCCGGTTAGTATTGTTCTGGGAGAGACGAATACGGAGAACGGAATAACGGTTTGGAACGGAGATGGCCCGGGAGGGGTCGTCAAAGAGACGGTCCAAGGAAAATCTGGATGGAGAACCGACCCGGCGGGAGGCGGGAAATATATTTACCTCAATGTGTCTGATGCCTTTATCCATGGCGGAACGAACGCAGTCACGGTCACGTTCGATTATTACGATAGGGCCGAAAGCGCGGACAACGTTTTCGGATTCTCGTATGACTCCGTAACAAGCGCTTGGGATTATAACGTGCCCAAGACGTATCTGACGGGCAGCAATACCTGGAAGAGCGTCACCTATACATTAAAGGACGCGAACTTTGCGAACAGGGAAAATGGGGCCGACATCCGAATTGACACCTCCGTCCCCGTTCTGTTCGGAAGCATAACCGTGGGGAAAAGCGCGGCAACTTCCGTAGCGACGGGAATTCAGGCGGTTCCGGCAGCCGTTAGCCTGCCTATCGGAACAACCCGAACGATTGCCGCAGCCGTATTGGACCAGAACGGTTACCTGATGAACAAGCTGACCATCAGCTACGCCAGCAGCAACGCTGCCATCGCCAAGGTAGACAGTACGGGCAAGATCACGCTCTTGCAGCTGGGAAGCGCCGTCGTTACAGCGAAGTACGGCACCTTCACGACGAGCGTCCCCGTTACCGTAACGAAGATTAACGGACCTGTAAGCGTAATCATGGGGTCTGCCAGTCAGGAAAACGGATTGACGGCATTTGCCGGAGATACTAACGCCAAGACCATCCAAACTTACAATGGCACTACAGGTTGGCAGACGAATCCCTCGGCCAGTGCGCACTATATCTACATTAAAGTATCTGATAATTACATTTATGGCGGGAAAAACACGGTCAAGGTAACGGTAGATTACTACGACAGCGCCGTAACGGGAGAGAAGGGCTTCAAGCTTGCCTATGATTCCACGCTGACCCCGTACGCTTATACGGAGCTGACCTTGCTGACTGGCAGCAACACTTGGAAGCAGGTGGAATACATCGTCGAGGATGCTCAATTCAGCAACCGTCTGAATAATGGCGCCGACTTCCGGATCGAGACGAACACGCCGGTCTGCTTCTCCAAGGTAACCGCTGAATTGATCCCCACCGTGTCCATGCGCGGAGCTCAAGTCAAGGCGGGCAGCGTCTTCAAGGAGACGGAATCGTCAGCAATCAACTTGGTTTTTGACAATCAGTTCGATGCCGGCAGAGAGCTGCACGTGACGTACAGCCTTCTTGACTATTCGAATATCGCAGTGGATGAAGGCGAATTCGATATCAGCCTGAATCCGGAGCAGAAGGGACTCGTCATGCCGCTGAATTTTGGCATTCTGGATAAAGGGACATACACCGTATCCGTTGACGCCGTCAGCGCGGATGGAACGATTAACCTCCATGAAGACCTGCATATCGGAACGATTGCCGATCTGACGGGCCAACCCGTTCAATCGTTCTTGGGCATGAACACCCACTTCAGCAAAGCGTACGGAGGCTCGGACATACGGCTTCCTCTTGCTGCCCAGACGGGAGCCGTATCGATTCGAGACGGCTACAACCCGGGCAATCCGACGACTTATATCGATAACGCGACTGCTAACGGATTAAGCACGTTCATCGTGACGAGTACGGATCCCGTCGTCATAGAACAGACGGTGACGAGCCTGCTGGGCAAAGTAAACGCCTTTGAAATCGGCAATGAATTGAGTACCCAATTGACGCCCGCGCAGTATCTGGCTATTCTGCAGAACGCGTATACGATTATTAAAGGCGTGAATCCAAACATAAAGGTAGTCGGCGGCGTAACGCTGAACTACGACGAGCCTTGGTTGAAGCAGCTGGTCGATCTTGGCGCGACGGAATATATGGACGTGATGTCCTTCCATGTGTACCCTTCCTATAATCCTGAACAAGGGGAGACCCTCGCCGAATTCCAGGATTTGGACAATTACATCAAAGCTTATCAAACGAGTCACGGGCTCACGAAGGACATCGAATTATGGCTCACCGAGATCGGCTGGCCGACAATGGATCAGAAGTGGGGTGGGTTCACGGAGGTTGATTCGGCTTCGTACGGGGTTCAACTGTACGTGGCCAATCTAGCAAACGATAAGCTAATCGATAAAATATACTGATATGATTTCCTGAATGACTGTACCGACAGTACCTTCTACGAATGCAGCCAAGGCGTACTGTACGTAGACAATTCGCCGAAGCCTTCGTTCGTAGGGTTCAATGCCGTGTCGGATCTGCTGGGCGGAGCCACCTTCGTTCAGGCTTATAGTCTTGCAGACAATGACGTAAGAGCTTATAAGTTCCACAGGGCTTCCGACAACCAAGATATCGTCGTGCTCTGGTCGAATACCGACAAGCAGATCGGCTTGCACACAGGAAGTGCCCAGGTCGAGCTGATAGATATGTTCGGCAATGCCCGTACCTTCGATACGATCGACGGGACGACGACATTCACGGCTACTCAAGAACCCATCTATCTCATCGGGAACCTCACCGCGGACCCCGTGCTGGATACACCGACTTATGAAGCGAACTCCTCCGTCATTGAGGCGGCTCCCGGGGAAGAGATCCAGATACAGGTTACTCGGGCAGGAGGGGCAGAATCGCTATCCGGCACTTATGAGCTAGCTCTTCCGAATGGCTGGCAGTTGGTATCGGGAGGCACCTTCAGTGCGGGATCGGCAACGGATACCTTAACCGTCAGAGCCCCGGCGAGCTCCTCCATCGGCGTCGCGCGAATCTATCCGATCGGTTCGGCGGGCGAGAGGTACGGCAGCCTGACGCTCGATGTCCTAATGAAGGAGGCAGTCGTCGTGCATGCCTCTCCTGTGGTTAATGATTCGGGGAACGGCTGGGATCTGGCGGTCACGATCGACAATCAGGATGCGCTCGGGACGATGAGCGGTGGCACCGTCACGGTGCTGGAACCAGCTGACATGGCTGGAACGTTCACCTTTGCGCCAATTGCGCCTCATTCAAGCACAACCCTTGCGATTCCGGCGCCGTCCTTAAGCAAGGATACTCCATTGTCTATCAAGATCAAGATAGACCGGGATGATGGGTTCACGCAGCTCATCGAACGGAATATCAGCGCTCTGACGGCTGTCAAGGCGCAGCACCCCATTGTGGTCGACGGCGTTATCAACGCTGCGGAGTGGAGCAATACGGAATTAGTCGCGCTTGATCAGGCCTCTCAGGTCCGGCTCATGACCGACTGGGGAGGTACGGAGGATCTGAGCGCAGTCTCCTATACAAAGTGGGACTTGGAGCAGCTGTACTTGGCTGTTCAGGTGACGGATAATACCCATTACAACAATAATCCTCCGGGCGATGCTTGGAAGGGAGATTCCATCCAGTTCGCCATCGATCCGGGCCGCTCCATTGAGCCAGGCAAGCTGGGATGGAGCGAGAACATCGTCGCATTGAATTCAGATACGAATGCGGTCATGAAGAGAGGTGGCATCGGCGGCAATAATCTGCACAATTCATCGGTCGCGATTCATCGGGAAGGAACCCAAACCGTCTACGAGATGGCGATTAAATGGTCGGATGTGTTGCCGGCCGGAATGACGCCGTCTTCGGCTAACGCCATCGGGTTCTCTCTGCTAGTTAACGATAATGACGGAACGGGCAGACGCGGATGGATGGAGTATATGAGCGGGATCGGCTTCACCAAGAATCCGAACTTATTCGGGGACTTGATCTTAACGGATCGAACGAATTTTGGAGAGGACCTCTTGGAGCCAACTTCGATTGCGGTCGATCAGTCCTCGGTCAACTTGACAGTCGGAGGCACGGCTACTGTAACGGCTTCGGTCTACGACCAGAATAATGAGGTAATGAGCGACGTTCAGGCCGTTTGGTCAAGCAGCAATCCGGCGGTGGCCGATGTCGATTCGACGGGGAACATTACGGCGGTGTCCACCGGCACGACTGTATTGCAAGCTGCATATGGTGGCTTAACCGTGGACGTGGACGTGACGGTTCAAGCACTTACCTTGATCTCCGACTTGTTCAGCGGAAGCAATGGAAGCGCGATAGCGGGACGAACGCCGGACACTTCTAACCTTCCGGGAGGGACTTGGTCGCTCGCAAGCTTCCCTTCTAACGGCAATTTTTCCGCCTCTGTGAATAACGTGCAAGGCAATCCGGCGCCGCAGGCTCAGATTACCGCGGCCGGGAATGCCAGGGGCGCAATCGCCATTCCGCTCGGCAGCTCCGGTACCTATCTCAAGCCGGCGAGAATGCGCATCGAAGCCGATCTCTCGTTCCCGGTGAAAGCTACCGAGCATGTGGGACTCGGATTCTACGCCTCACTTCCCTCCCAGAGCAGCGGTGAGGTCGTCGAGACTTATTTTACCGGCTTAAGCATCGACAATCGGACGGGAGCCATCACGCTTAAGGTGAACGGGCAATCCGTCGGGTCCGAGATTGCGTATACCGGAACGTGGGATCCGGAGAGCGGCTTCCTCCATCTCGCCTATACGGTGGATACGTCAAACGGCGCGATCTCCGACGTAACGTTTACGGGCAGCACGAGCAATTACAGCTTCACGACGACCGGATTTACCGAGAATGCGACGGCTTATGCGGCCGCTTTGATCGGATCTACTTTCGCGAGGGATCACCGAGTTTATCTGGATAACTTCAAGGTCAGCGGAGTATAGAACCAAGCGTGACAACAGCGGTGCGAGGAGTGATCCACGCACCGCTGTTAAGCGTGCCTGTTAAGATATTCATAGAGAGGAAGTGTAGATATTCCATTCTCACTCGCAGCGAAACTTTATACAATTACGATGAATCTATTGAAGAAACGAGAAAGGAGGGCCCTTAAGAGAGCTGGTCAGGAAGGTCTCCCTTTACAGGAATAAACAGACTATAATGAATAATATAAAAACTATTATCTGGGGGCGATGGCTATACTCTCGTTAATCCAATCGATCAAGAAGCGGATTATGGATGTATTCGCCTATATTTCTCGTTCCCTTTTTCGCAAAATGCTGCTCGCCTTATTCGCCATCATCACGTTTACCGTATCGACGCTGGGTCTGTATACCTACGATCATACTTCCTCAGACATCAAGCAGCGCGAGATTAAGAACATGGAGTTGTTCAGCTCGCAATCGGCCTCCAACCTGGAGACGCAGATGGCGAACATTAAGAGTACCGCCTGGAACTACTTCTCGGACCCGAGATTCCAAAACTACGTGGAGACATTAGGCTCCGATCCTCTGGCCTATAGCGAATTCTCCGGCAACTTCAGCCAGTTCGTGACGGATCATTCCGCGGTCGAATTTATCGTGGTAACGCAGCTTGAAGGTAATCGCCTGATCAAAGGCAACATCAACRATACTGACGTGGTCGACTTCGATGACTTAAAGGATATCGCGGTTGCGAATAGCGGCAAAGGCGTCTGGATACCTTCGATCGCGTTCGATCGTCGTACGGGTCAGGAGGTGAGCACGCTCACGTTCGTACAGGCGGTCAAAAATATAAGCACGCTTTCCAAGTTCCCCATCATCGGCGTCCTGATGATCCAGCTGTCCTATGAGTATCTGAAGGAATGGCTCGAGGGACTCGGAGAGACGGAAGGCGTGAACTTTCTACTCGTGGATTCCAAGACGGAGACGGCCCAAATATCGGCAGATATCTCCTTGCTTGGCAAGCCTTTGGAACGCCATAAGGACTCGGAATTGCTATACGTCTCCCAGCCCTTGGCGAATACGTCATGGGTACTGGTCGGCATCGTCGATGTCCGCACCCTGCTCAAAGAAGTGAACGAATTGGCGCGGGATACAATCTATATCGGGATTGCCTGCTTATTGGGAGCTATGCTGATTGCCATTCTTCTTTCCTCACGAATTCTGACCCCTCTCAAGGAGCTTAAGAAAGGTATTCTAGCCGTCGAGAAGGGCGATTACGATATTATTCTGCCTATACGCACCAAAGATGAGACCGGATACATCATTCATCGGTTTAACCATATGGCTGAGGAGATCAAGGCGCTTATCCTGAAAGTGTACGAGACCGATCTGGTCCGCAAAGAAGCGGAAATCAAGGCGCTGCAATCCCAGATCAATCCTCATTTTCTATACAACACATTGGGCATTATCGATAGCCTCGCAACCTTGCACGATGACGATCGCATCAGCCTGATCAGCCGATCGCTGGCGAAGATGTTCCGATACAACATTAGCGCCAACCGAACGTCGACGATGCAGATCGAGCTGCGTCAGATCGAATTGTACCTCTACATTCAGCAGCAGCGTTACGGGAACCGGTTTAAATATGCAATCGAAATGGAGGAGTCATTGTACGGCATTCCTATTCCGAAGCTGTTAATGCAGCCTCTGGTCGAGAACTGCTTCGTGCATGTCTTCGATAAAATGTCCGCGCATAGTGAATTGCGAATTCGCGGCTGGAGCAGCTCCGATCAAGAAATCTATCTCTCTATATGGAATAATGGGCCTCCCATCGAGGCGGCAAGATTGGCGGAGTTGAACATGCTGCTGAGTCAGGATTTACAACAGCGACGCGAAGCGAATCCTCCAGCTTCCATAGGGCTGATGAACGTGCAGAACCGAATCAAGCTTCTTTATGGCCATTCGTATGGGCTTACGATAACCAGTGAGCGGGAGCAAGGAACGGAAGTCGTCATTCTACTAAGAAAGCTGGGAGAGGAGGAGCAATCGGATGAAACTGCTCCTTATTGAAGATGAGCCTATCTTGCGTCAAGGCATTATCCGGATTATCGAGCGAATGGGGCTGCCGATCGAGGAGATCGGCGAAGCCGAGAACGGACTCGAAGGCTTGCGCCGTCTTGCGGAGCTTCGGCCGGACATCGTCGTTACGGATATTCGGATGCCGGAGATGAACGGGCTTGATTTTATACGCGAGGCCAAGGAGCTAGACGAGAAGCTGCAATTTATACTGGTCAGCGGGTATGAGGAATTCGAGTTCGCCAAGAGAGGCATTCAATACGGAGTTGCCGACTATTTGCTGAAGCCGGTCGATCCCGAAGAGCTCCGGGGCTGCCTGATTCGAATCATGGCCAAGATCGAGCAGGATCGTCGTCATTCGTCTCTCGGCGATGAGCTTCAACTGCTTCAGCAAAGAAGCGAGGAGTCCTCGCGCCAACGACTGTTGACCAAGCTGATCCAGCAAGGCGGCGAGAGCACCGCCTTCGAGCAGGACGAGAAGCTGGCTTCCATGAACGCCTTTTGCCGCGAGTTCGTAGTCGTCTTGTTCGAGGTCGCGATGCCCGCCTTGCCTTATCGCTCCTTCCTTAAAGGAGACGAAGCCCTGCTTCGATACGCGGTCTCCAACGTTATTTCCCAACTGCTTGATTCCAAGGAGCGAGAAGGGACGTTGTTCCTTCATTCGATCTATGACAAAGAGCTCGTCTATGTACTCGGAGACGGCAAGTCCATTGATCTGACCGTCTTAAAGCGGGAGCTTGAAGAGGCGATGACGGGGATTAGCGGCTATCTCAAGCTTGAGGCGACCATCGGCTTCGGCATGCAGGTGCGAAACATTCGCCAGATTCATCAGTCCTATCAGCAAGCGAAGCAAGCGCTGCGAGATCGAATCATCCATGGACGAAATAAGGTATACGGGATGACACCGGCAGCCGGAGGCAAAGGGAACGGGAGCTCGGTTCTTGCGGAAGAGGATGAGAGACTCGTGTTCCGCCTCTTGAACGATGGCAATGCGGCAGCTTTGACCAAGTGGCTAGACTCTCGCCTGGAGACCCTCGTTCAATACGAGGAGTCCAGCTTTAATCAATTGGAAAGCTTCTGCATCGATTTTCACCTGCTCTATCGCAAATATCTTCTCCTTCAGACGAGTATCCCGGAGTGGATCATCGGAGAAATCGACGATATGCAAAGCTGGCTCCACGGGGTGGAGTACTGGACGGAGATCGGAGTCAAGCTTGCGGCAATGACGAATAATCTAATCGAACACTTAAACAGAATGAGGCATTCCACGAATCCCGACCTTATGGACGAGATCAAGCTATATATTGACTCCAGCCTGCATGAACCACTCAGTCTGCAGACGATCGCAGATCGCTTCTATATCCATCCGAACTATTTCTCCAGACGTTTTAAAGAGAGGTTTAAGAGCAACTTCGTCAGCTACATGACGGAGGAACGGATACGCAAAGCCGAACAATTGTTGAAAAAGACGGAGCTTCAGATCCAAGAGATTGCCGTCCTTGTTGGCTTCCCCGATGCGGCTTACTTCAGCAACGTATTCCGGAAGACGACAGGTATGACTCCGATTCAGTATCGCTTGAAAGCATCAGCTTCCTCGACGGAAGCCGGTGGATGATAGGAGGAGATTCTTAATTGAAGAGGGAATGGCAAGATCACTACAAGACGTTGATCTGCGGTGCGACTTTCAGCGGAATCGGGGCGGCGTTAGCGAAGCCGGAGACGACCTTGGTGGTCGAACGATCCGCAGCGGTCGGGCAAGAGTTTATCGAGAGCTTCAACCCCGGACGAAACGCAGGTCGCTCTCGTTTTCCGAATTCGGACATTCGTTCGTCGAAGAGCTTCGGCAACGTAATTTGATAGGGGCGACCTTAGAGCCGGCCCACCTGCCGGGTCTTCACCCGGTCCTGTGTCGGAGGCTGCTGGATGCACGAGTCCAGGTTCTGTTGCTGACGGAGATTGTTCAGATCCGGAAGCTCTCTGCGGGCTTCGAAGTCGATGTATACAATGCTTCCGGCATCCGCACGTTAACGGTTGATCGTATCCTGGATACGACGACTAGCCGGCTATCACGGTTAGCGGATCGCTTCCGTCCTGCACGGCGCCGTGTTAACGCGTATATTCATGCCGATATCGCCGAACAGGTGTTGCCTGCGGTCGACGATCCAAGAGTAGAGCTTGTTCAAGGCCGTTTTGATGCGGAGCATATCGTCAAATGGACGCTTGAGGCGGACGACGATTGGCCCGCGGCAAGAAACGGTCTATTAAACTATTGGCAGAATCGCCCAAGCGAGCTTCTCCCTTGGACGATCGCGGCCATCGCCTCCGTATTCGAATGCGAAACGCCGAGAGGCTTGCAGATCCTTATGGACGACTGGTTCTGGCTGCCATCGGAAGGATACGGGCATCCGGTCGAAGCCATCGACCAAGGCTATTTACACCAAGCGAGATGGGAGGGTGAACCCGATGGAGAGCTCACGATGGTATAGAGACGGTACGGTCAACCTATCTCCCCTCGAGGGAGTTTATGCGGGCCGCTATGATGTCATCGTAGCAGGTCTGGGAACAGCAGGCGCGATTGCAGCAATTGCCGCCGCCAGACAAGGGCTGAAGGTACTTGCAGTCGAGCGACTGCATGGTATGGGCGGCATAGGAACAGCAGGGGCCGTATGGAGCTATTATTTTGGATCGAGGGGCGGCTTGTTCGAGAGCTTGGACGAGCAGGCGTTGACTCTTTCAGCTAGGTGCTTCACCCCTTCCCAAGGAGTGAACGGAGAAGCCAAGATGGTCGTGATGGAGAAAGAAGCGATCCGGCTTGGGGTCGACCTCCGGTATGAGAGCACGATCACGGGAGTCCTGAAGCAGGGCAACCGGGTATGCGGAATCGAATGGATTTCCGCGGTAGGCAGATTCGCTGCGGAAAGCGAAGTCGTGATCGACTGTACGGGGGACGCGCACGTGAGCGCGCTCGCGGGAGCTGGAATGTGCTGCGGTCGTCCGATGGACGGCCAGTCGCAGCCGTTCTCGAACGTATGGCTGCAGCTGGAGAACGGACAAGTGAGCTTCCGGCATACCGATTCGGGTTTTGTCGATCAAAGGGATGCGTTAGGTCTGTCGCAAGCGATTGTTGCGTCCGCGACCGTCACTACGCACTTGAAGGCCGTTTATGAGGAACGGGACCGCTGGCTTCGCCTTGCGCCTCTGATCGGAATACGGGAAGGCAGGTTTATCGAGGGGGAAGAGCAGGTAACGCTCGAACGTTTCCTGAACGGCTGTCATACGACAGAGCCCTTGTTCTACGCTTATGCCAATGTGGACATCCACAGCAAGGACATCGCGTTCGAGAGCGAGACGTTGCAGAAATGGACGGTTGCCTGCAGCATGTGGGGACATAAATTATCCGTTCCGATTCCGCTCGGCGCTCTCATTCCAAGAGGGCTGGAGGGGCTCGACTTGACGTGACCCTGCCAGGAGCGTCCCACATTACGTATGACATGATTCCTAAACTACGATTGGCCGCTGAGCAAACGCTCTTTCGCTGGGAGATGGCATGGCCGACCGAGAGGTGAAATTTTCATATTGATCTGGTTAAGTATTTCTATTTAGTAAGCGGTTGCAACCCTTTATGATGAAGGGGGAGAACAACCACACTTCACGGGAGGTTTAAGAAATGAAGAATGATAAGGGGATTAAACAAAAAGGGGTTGCGCTCTTAGCAATGTCGTTTGCCTTTGGTGTGCTGGCAGCATGCGGTTCCAATAATGGAAACGTTCCGTCTGCTGAGACGACTACGCAGCCGAGTAGCAGCGCTCCAGCGGAGAATACGACAGAACCTTCAAAAGAAGCGGTTCCTGTCGAGATTATGGTCTGGGATAAGCCGGCGCCGGATGCCTCGACTAAAGTAGTCACCGAAGAGCTGCAGGCTAAGTTCGACGCCGCTTATCCGCACATCAAGGTCATTCACCAGGACGAGACGCAGACGCCTGAGAAATTTTTGGCAGCGGTTGCCGGCGGTGAGCAGCCGGATGTGTTCCGGCCTTCCTTCCCCAAGATGCAGGAGTACGTTCAAGCAGGCATCGTGGCGGATATTACGGATTTGATCAACGGCTCTCCTGACAAGGATCGCTTTATCGATGGAGCCTTCAACATGGCAACGCGGGACGGCAAAATCTATGGCGTACCTTTATCCATGTATTCGACTGGCGTGTACTACAACAAGAAGCTGTTCGAGAATGCCGGAATCACTAGTGTTCCAACCACCTGGGATGAATTCGCCGCAACGGCCAAAACCGTTCAAGAGAAAAATCCGGGGACCATCGGGTTCGATATTCTCGGCATGGACTGGGGCGATTGGCACTTCGAGTACTACGTCTGGCAAGCAGGCGGAGACTTGACGGAGCTACAACCGGATGGAACAGTCAAGCTTACCTTCACTTCGGAAGCTACCGTTAAAGCGTTGCAGTATTATAAGGATTTGAAGTGGACACACAAAGTCGTCCAGAGCAACGTTCTTCAGTCTTACGAAGAGAATAACAAAGATTTCTACAGCGGCAAATCAGCAATGATTCTTGGTGCGTCCGACTCCTACAACACCTTCGTCGGCCAAGGCATGGACCCGGGCGAGATCRGCTTCATGCCTTACCCGGTAGGTCCCGCGGGTGTAGGGCCGTCCCAGGTAGGCGGCAGCTTCTGGGCCATCAGTCCGTCGTCGTCCCCGGAAGAGCGCCAAGCGGCTTTCGAATACATCATGTTCATGTCTTCCAAAGAAAGCTTTGAGACCAGGCTGCAGTTCAATAAAGATAACGGTTTGGGCATCAACCCGTTCACCGTCGTCAAGGACGTGGATCTATCGAATTATGTCGAGGGAATGCCTGCCGATTTCTTAAGCGCCATTCGCAAGGCAGCCGAGACGCAGCAGTTGGAATATTACTTGAAGTCGAGTCTGAGTCCTTACGTGGTAAAGCCGATCCAGAAGGTTCTGCTTGATAAAAATGCAGATCCGCTGACTGAGCTGAAAGCTGCGGAACAATTGGCGCAGAAGGAAGTCATAGACAAGTATAACGAGGACATTCTGAGCAAATCCGGCAAATAATAGTAAGTTATTGAGATGTCGGGGTTTCCTACACGGAGATCCCCACATCTATTCTTTTGAAGGCGGTGAAAAGATGAAGCTCGAAACCACTCCTCCCATAAATGCCCTCCAGACCAAAAGGAATCGCTTCCGCATTCGGTGGACGCCGGTCTTGTTTCTATTGCCATCCGTTATCGTCTTCATCGTGTTTAAATATTATCTGATCTTCTCGGCCGTTCAAATCAGTCTATTTAACTACGATATCGTAAATCCGCCCGGCAAGTTCGTAGGGTTAGAAAATTACTTCGTCTTCTTGAAGACATCGACGTTCTGGCTTGCGTTGAAGAACACTTTTATCATCTTCCTGTTGTCCGTCGCGTTAACGTTCTGGGTTCCGATCGTTCAATCGCTTTTCCTTAGCGAGATTCGCAAGGCGAACGCGGTGTATCGGGTGCTGTATCAGATTCCGAGCATTCTGCCGGTCGTGGCAGGCGCGCTGCTGTGGAAGTGGATGTACAACCCCGATAGCGGGCTGTTCAATTACTTGCTGGGCAAAATCGGCCTCGGGCCCTACGGCTGGCTGAACGATATCGCTATGACTAAATTCGCAATTGTGCTGCCAGGGTTCTTTGCTAGCGGCGGAATTGGAGTGTTGCTATACTACGCCGCGATCAAGTCGATCCCTTCGGAATTATTCGAATCGGCCAAGATCGACGGCTGCGGCCCATGGCGCCGTATTATGTTCCTCGTGCTTCCGAACATTCGCTTCGTCATCCTAATCCAGTTCATCTCGTTTATGTCCGGTGCGCTGCTCGCGTTCGATAATATCTTCATTCTTACGAGAGGCGGTCCTGCGGATGCTTCGTTGGTCGTGTCCTTGCTTATCCAGCGTTCCGCCTTCGAGCAATCGAACTTCGGCATGTCGGCAGCGCTATCATTCTTCATGTTTCTTGTCATTGCCGTGCTGACGGTCATTCAATTCAAGCTGCAGAGGGAGGAGAACTGATTCGCATGAAACCTAACCGCATCTCAGAGAAAGGCGAGAAGGGACTCACTGTCACCGCCTATGTCGTGACGATCTTTTTCCTCGTGTTCGGCACGCTGCCTCTCGTGTGGCTGTTCCTCACTTCCATCATGGACAACGAGTCGATTCAATCTGCTACGCCAAAATTTCTTCCGGACGTGCCTCATTCCATTACCGTCACGTTAGATTTCACAGCCGTCGACAGCGAGGAGGAGCTCTTCTACAAGAAAGAAGCGATGGAGGCGATCTGGTTCCCCTGGGCGTCATTAATTCGCAACAATATCGGCGAGATTATCGTGAAGGGGACGAAGGACGGCAAGCAGCTGTTCCGGGCCAAGACCACTTCGGCTCAATTCTATGTGGGCCAGATGTCCATCGTTCCTACTCGCATCGTCAACGACAAGGTGATGAAGCTGAAGCTGGCAACCATTGCGGAGAGGAAGCTGAGCGACTTCGTATGGTATGGATCGGATAGCAAGCCGGCCAAGACGCAGGCCCTTTCCTCTGATCATGAGGTGGCGAAGCTCTATGGGGATTTTTTCTTATCCCATGACGTGTTAGCCGGGAAAATAACAAGCATCGAGCATTCCCGTAATTCGCTGAGACTGTTCGACAGCTTCGCAAGCTTACAGCAGATAGCGTTCGGGAAAGCGGGCGATCTTGGGTTCTACCGATACTTTATTAACAGCGGAACCGTCACGTTCACCGTCATCCTTTGGCAATTGATCTTCGCAGGTATCGGCAGCTACGCCTTGTCCCAACTCATCCGCAGCAGCCGTCTGAGATTCACGCTATTGATGTTCTTCCTGGCGACGATTATGATTCCGGGGGTATCGATCCTGATTCCTCAATATATTCTGATTAAAAACTTGCATCTGAGCGACTCCTTGTGGGCCATTATTCTGCCGCATTTCGCATGGGGCTTCGTGATCTTCTTGTTCAAGGGTTTCTTCGATCAACTGCCCAAGGAATTGCTGCAGGCGGCACGGATCGACGGGGCGACGGAATTCAGTATTTTCCTGCGGATTGTCATACCAATGTCGATCCCTGTGTTCACCATTGTGGGGGTCATGACCTTCGTGCCCGTATGGAATGAATTCATGTGGCCTTATATTGTAACGAAATCGCCGGAGCATTGGACGTTCCCGGTCGCGATGAACGACATGCAGCAGACGACAGACCGGAATACGATCGTACGGCCTAACCTGATCAGCGCGAGCGGCATTCTCTCTCTGATCCCTCTATTGATCTTGTTCATTTCCACGCAACGTTACGTTGAGAAAGGGATTAATTTCACAGGAATTAAGGGCTAATAATCACATGAAGGAGCAGAGGTAAATGAGAAGCTACGAGGTTGTCATATACGGAGCGACACCAGGCGGAATCGGCGCAGCGCTCGGAGCGGCGAGACAGGGTCGGCGGACATTGCTCCTGGAACCGACGGATCATCTAGGCGGAATGCTGACAAGCGGGTTAGGAAGAACCKATATTCTTTCCCATGATGCATTCGGTGCCGTATTCCGTGAATTTGCCGATCGTGTGCATGCGTATTATCTTGAACGATACGGCGAACAATCCGATCAGGTCAAGGAATGCAATAAGGGATTATTTTTTGAACCTTCAGTCGCAAAGCGCATCCTGCAGGAGATGACAAGCAAGGAAAATCTTCTTCAGATCCACATGAGCGCGGAGCTGAAGGGAGTCCGAGTAGAAGGCAAACGCTTGTTGGGCATACGAGTACAAACGGATGCAGAGGAATGGGAGATCGAAGGCAATCTGTTCGTGGACGGGACTTACGAGGGTGATCTAGCTGAGCTGGCAGGTGTTCCTTATCGACTGGGACGTGAATCCCGGGATGAATGGAACGAAGAATATGCCGGAAAGCTGTACATGAACTTCGACGAGTCCAAGGAAGTTTATCCCGGCAGCACAGGCGAGGGGGATGACCGGATACAAGCCTATAATTACCGATTATGTCTAACCCAGAACCAGGATAATTTCGTTGCGATTACTAAGCCTCAAAGGTATGAGCGCGAAGACTATTCCACGCTCGCAACCGATGTTGCGGAGCAACGCATCAAGTCCATTCGCGATGTGATCAATATTTTGTCCGTGCCAAACGGCAAGACAGACTGCAATAACCACCATTATTGCATGTGTTCGACAGACCTTCCGGAGGAAAATACGGTATATGTCGATGGAGATCGCGAGACGAGGGAACAATTCGCCAAGCGTCAGATTCAATATATTCAAGGGCTGCTTTGGTTTATTCAGCACGATGAGGAGCTGCCGGAGCCATTTCGCAAAGATGCGCAAAGCTGGGGTTATGCGGCAGACGAGTATACCGATTACGATAATTTCCCCCCGCAACTTTATGTGCGTGAAGCCAGACGGATTCAGGGAGAATATACGTTTACGGAAAATGATGCAAGGCTTGCTCCAGGCTTGGAGCGTGCGCCGATTCAGTTCGACAGCATCGCTATCGGAGATTACCCCATAGATTCTCATGCGGTGAAAAAACGCGAGCCGGAAGGTCAAAATAAAGCGCTTGAGGGGTTTCTCGGTCTCAATTGGCTTTCGGAGATCTATCAGATTCCATTCGGTGTTATCGTCCCGCAAGAAATTGACGGCTTGCTTGTCCCAGTCGCCGTATCGGCAACGCATATGGGCTTCGGAACCATTCGGATGGAGCCATGCTGGATGCAGCTCGGCTTTGCGGCAGGCATAGCTGCAGACCTTGCGATTACAAGAGGCGCGGAAGTGCGACATGTGCCGATCGATGCCTTACAGATCAGCTTGCTTGACAGAGAGCAGCGTATTACCTACTTTGAAGATGCGGCCTGGGATCATCCTGCGAGGCGGGCGGCGGAATACTTTGGAACGAAGGGGTTCTTTACTAGTTATGCAGCCGGATTGGACGATCCGATTCCGCTATCCGAGGCATCTAAGCTTATCACATGGGTACGCACCTTATCCGGATGCCGCGTCTTGCCTGTGCTTCCGGCGACGGACCGCCTCATCCCGGTTGGAATGGATATGGGGCCAAGACTGCCCTTGGAGGAAGCAGACCCACGGGATTACTGGCGTGACCGAACGCTATTAACATGGGCTATGATGGTTCAATGGATAAGAGTTGCTTCAAGAGTGCTTGGCATCTCCGCCGGGGAGGACCCGGATAAGAAGCTTAACCACGAGTCTAGCGTCACTAGAGGAACATTCATGTACCGCCTTTATAAACTCATTCGTGAGGTTCAGCAAGTTAGCGGATAAGGAGTATTCATTTGAGAGAATCCGGTAGATGGTTAGGAAAAAGCTGGGCCACTCTTGGAGAAAGCATCAGCGCGGCTAATGGTTATCAACCGTTGGTGTGTGCCAAAGTCGGTTTTGGGAATATGGTAAATCTCGCTGTCAGCGGTTGTCCGATGTCGGCTGGTGGAGACCGCGACTACGGGGCGACCGTCTATGCGGGCCGATCCTTACAGGAAATGCCTGACTGTATTACGATTTTTGCGGGAACCAACGATTTCAGGCTCGATAAGCCGCTGGGGAACATGGAAGAGCGGGACATTCATACGTTTTGTGGCGCCTACGCGACATTGATCGAGGAGCTGTTAACGCGCAGGCCCGACACCCGTCTGAATTTGTGGACCCCGCTTCAGCGGGATAAGGACGGGTATGATACAACCTTTATAAACAGTGCGGGCTTTCGACTCTGGGATTACGTCGATGCGGTTCGCCATATCGGGGCCTATTATGCCTTACCTGTGCTTGACTTGTATGCTGAAAGCGGAATTACCCGGTTAACTTCGGATTATTTCACTCATGATCGTCTTCATCCCAACGAGGCAGGCTTTCGGCGGATTGCAGAACTGGCCATCCCTTTCCTAGAGCGAATTTGATCGGCAAATGAAGATTAGCATAGAAGTACAATAAATGCATTTGTATAAGATGAGGGTGTCCCAAAAGGACATCCTCTTATTCTATAGGAAGACTCCGCCTTTCACTCTAATAACGAATATTCTATTCTAATGGACACTACGAACGTTTAGCGATCATTTAATGCTCTGTCTATTTGCTAATGGACATCACGAACCGTTACAGGCACTTAATGAATCAAAACGGTACTATATGCCGTCTTAGCGTCGCTTTTGTCCATTAGTGACTCGGTAACCGTATATTGTTAGTTTAAAGCGGCTATTTTGTCCGTTACTCTTAACTGAGAAGTAAGCGAGCGCTCCTAGAGTAATTGGGCGAAGTAGTCGGCGAGCAAAACGCAGCGTTTCTGCTAATATCGACAACTGGAAGTGATCGTTTTTCGCATGATTAGGATCAGAAATATTATGGTTAAACCAGGATCTTCGTCTATGAAACTAGTTATCTGTCTAACACGTCTTAGTTGCAAAAACATATGATAAGGCATCTGTATCGGGAGGTGTAGGTATTGGTTCTCGAGTCTATTAGTCGCGGAGAGAAATTGCAAATTATGAGTTTTAATCCATGCCGTGACGATTTGCAAATAAAAGTAGTTGCCCCAAGAGGGAGACTCGGATTTGCAGGAGCAATGGGACAGCAGGGGCCGGCAGGACCACAAGGGCCGCCGGGAGTTCCGGTACCCGGACTGCTGACTTACTATGATTTTGTTCAAATCCCCAATCCGATGACAGCAGGCGGCCCTGCGATTGTCGTGCTTTCACCGCCAATCGCGCCAGCGACAACAGGGCCTGAGGTGCAAGTCAGTAATCAATTTGTGGAGCTTCGTGGTATAGAAGCGAGCAGCAGAATTGCTTTGACGGCAACCGTTGTATGGAGTTTTTCCTTCGTTACGCTCCCCGCACCGGAGGTGGCCATTGGAACGCAAAGAATACAGTTTAGTTTATTTCGCAATGCGCCTTTGACAGGTCAGCGCATATGCCAAGTCTTAAATGCAGGCAGCGTCACACAAATCAACGTTGAAGGCGACGAGACAATGCTCGTCACGGGGACATTCACAGCCTCATTCACTTGCACAGATTCGGGATTTACAGGCAACACGGTAAACTATTATCTAACGGCAGCTGCAGGTTCATCTTCCGGGTTTAGTTTTGATCTGGATGAAGGTGGTCCAACGGCTATCAATGAATTTATGAATATCAATATCAGTGAAATTCATTTTAGCGGAAAGGTTATCGGATCTAATGCGGTCTAATCAATCTGGAGGTGTAAATCGTGCATTGTGCTCCAAGGCATAAGAGAAGGGTGCTAACCAGAAAATGCTGCAAACGTAAAGTCAAAGTCATTGTCCGCCGAGGACCAAGAGGACTTACTGGCCCGGTTGGCCCAAGCGGCCCCGCTGGACCGGTAGGTCCACAAGGAGTTCCCGGTCCAGCAGGGAGCGGGCTGCTGACCTCCTACAACTTTGTCGAAATTCCGAATCCAATGGTAGCCGGCGGACCGGTCATCACGACTGTCGGACTGCCGGTAGCGCCTGCTACGATTGGGCCTGAAGTACAAGTGTCGGCCGAATTTTTAACGGTAAGCGGGGTTAATGGAGACAGCCGGATCGCGCTTAACGCGACCATCGGATGGAGTTATATGTTCGAAAGCGGGTCTGCTCCCCAATTAGCGGTTGCAAGCCAAGTGATGCGCTTCAGCTTTTACCGCGATGCGGCAATTACAGGTACGTTAGTCGGTACAATCGTAGATGGCGGTACCGTAACGGAAATTAATTTGGTGGGCACGGGTACAACCCAGATACAAGGATTTTTCACATCGACATTTAACGTCACCGATACGGGAGCGGCAGGGCCAACAACGAACTACTTCTTAACTGCGGCAGCTGGACCACCATCAGGCTTTGGCGTCGGCTTTGATGCCCCGCCTGTACCTATAACGAATTTTACTAATCCGGTTATCACTGAGATACATCTTAGCGGAGAGGTTATTGCACCAAACCCATAAGTTAATCAATACTTGTGTTAGATAGCAGACTCTTTTTCCAAACTCTAGTTCACCGTAGTCTCATTAAAGTCCGCGATTATCGCGGCTTTTTTGTTTTGATTTCAATGATTGGGTAGCGTCAAGAAGTTTGTGTAAGAAGGTAGGAATATCCATTGGGGAGACGGGTGTGAGTTGTGTTTGAATATTCTGAAAAAATAGTCGGTAGGGCTTAGCTCCTATTCGACTGGAACTTATTGGTTAACCAATGGCCTGTGGATAG